>JAYTHY010000139.1:0-47602 GCA_043732185.1 Fibrobacteria bacterium | reverse complement strand
TGGTGGATACTGGAAAGGACCCGGAAGTGCTTTCGAATTTCCTGAGAAAATTAAAAGTGGATACGCTGTCGGCGGTTTTCATTTCCCATCCAGATATGGATCATTATGGTGCATTATCGGCGACAATAAAGGAGTTTCCGATTAAAAAGGTGTATCTACCGGCTGGAACAAGCTCAAACCCCACTTGGCTGCAATTACTTGGCGATTTAGACGCCTTTACCGGGCCCAAGGTAACTCTACTTGCCGGTGACACGCTTATTTGGGACGGCGAGGTACATATACGAGCGCTTTGGCCCTATTCCCGCGCCGCCTACCAGGGCAACAATTTGTCTTCGGTTTTACGGGTGGAATATGCTTCTCACTCCATTCTTCTAACTGGCGATGTGGGTGACGAAGGTGAAATGGGAATGTTGGCCGCAGGCGGTTTCTTGAATAGTGACATTTTGAAAGTGGCCCATCACGGTTCACGAACCGCGAATGGATTGCCTTTTTTATCGGCTGTTTCCCCACTCTGGGCAGTCATTTCGTGCGATAGTAGCGTGTATGGACACCCACATCCAGAAGCCATTGCTGATTTGGCATTGATTATGGGAGACAGTACGCATATTCTTCGTACCGACCGCCTAGGCAGTCTTGCATTTTCCTTGGATAATTTGGGAGTGAAACGATTAAGTCCAGAGGAAATTGGCTTGAAAGACTAGTTCTGCATGGCCTTTTGAATTCTGGTCATGGCTTGTGCTTCGTTGGCGGCTTCAAGACAGTGCGCATCCCGTCCACGAATGCCCCATTGCGAAGCATTGGACGTTTTAAACAAGGCCAAAGTTTTGGTCCCCAATATTGCGGAGAGATGGCTCACACCACTGTCATTGCCGATGAAAATGCCGGCTCCGGATAACAAATTGGCTAGGTCAATACAGGTTGCAGGTTCTTGAATGGTGAATCGACCTTCAAAAACCGACTTTAGTTCTTGCTCCGCAGGTCCGATCAAAATGCGGGTATCGGGATAGCGGCGACTGCTAAGTTCATTGGCCAGAAAGGCGTAGAACTCGGGATCGTAATTTTTGTCTTTACTTCCGGAGCCAGGATGGATGAGGGCATAATTTTGTCGCTGACTGGAAATGGGAAAATAAAGATCTTCCTCAGAAACGGCAGGCATGGAAAAATAGGGCAAACACTGTAAATGGTAATCCATGGCATGCTCATCCCCTTTGACAGGAAAGGCCGGCTGAATATGGTACGCGCCGGTACATTTTTGTTGGAGCAACGCCCGCAAACTTGCGTCTTCTTCCGTCCACATAAGCGCAGAAGACAATCCGGAAAGCTGGGCTGGAAGTTTTTCCCCATTGAAGAAAGGCAGTAAATCCTTGGACTCGCAGTCGATTGCTTCATCAAGCAAACCCATTTCCTTGGCAAGTGCCAGATAATCCGGTCGGCCCACACCGACGAATCGGTGATCGGAAAATTTCCAACGTAAAGCGACCAAAGTAGGCCAGGTCATTATGAAATCGCCCAGGGCTCCACGATGGGAAAAAAGAAATGTCTCCGTGGGATTTTGGGTCATGGTTTCGCTTTCAGTAGCGTGAAGGCAGGCGCCACCGGGGGTTTTTAGAAGACATGTCGGCGGAATAAAAATCTTTTTCGAACTTCTGCGAATCTTGGCCCATATAATGCAAGAGAAAGCGAGCGATCCATTTTTCGATTTTCAATACCACGATTTTTTTTCGTAACCGGCCTTGAGAATCGCGATTGAGAACGGCGGGAATAGTATTCAAGGTTAAGATTTCATCGATGAATTTCGAATTGAGATTCTCTCTGGCTTCTGCGCTAGTCAGAAAATGAGTGACGCCAAAGCAAACGCGATTGGGATTGCCCTGGCGAAGCATCCGACAACATTCAACAATGGTGGACCCGGTCCGAACCATATCATCCAGCACAATCACATCCTTGCCCCTGATTCCTTCCAAAGTCAGTTCGGAATCGGAGCTTAACGTCATGGAAACTTTGCGTTCCCCATCGCGCACTTTTTCCATTACAATGCGTCGACACTTGCTAAGTCCCAAGGCTTCAAAAACGGCGTTCATAAAGGGAACTGCGCCATGATCCGGCGAGCACAGCACCAGGTTGTCACCATACTTACCTGTAACCACCATATCCGAATAACGGATATAGTCAGCATACAGTTCCGCTGGAGATAAGTTGTGGAATTCCCCGGCAAAAAGTTCCGAGAAAAGTTTTTGAACCTTGGAGGAATGGTTATGGACAGTGATGACAACGTCCACACCGGCGGTTTTGAGCAAAGTGGCGTATAAACTGGCCGTAAACGGTTGGCCATCGAATTTCTTTTGATCCGCCAGGCTTCGATCTTTTTCATCCGCATGCAGTTGCGGACCGCGATCTTGCGCGCTGAAATACAAATCCGGTTCGACCAAAATAACGCGCTTGGCGCCATTGTCCTTGGCCGCGCGCGCGAGGATGAGATTGCGCATAGCCAAAGAGCCGCGTGTGTGATTGGTTGCCGCTGAACAGATGACAACCGTTTTGCCCGTTAGCTGCGTCCCGATATGCGCCGTATCATTTTCGTCGCTGATAAAACGGGGGCAGAACTCACTGTTGGCATATACTTTAAGGGAAATGATATCCGAAATTTCCTCCGGCTGGCCGCACATATGGCCGATATCAATGGCAAACGGATCGTCGGAAACATTGCTGATAATTATAAAGTCGTTCACGAGTCCTAACTTAGCTCCCTTTGGTAAATCGTCTAGCCGCCATTTCTGGCGTCTCCCACGTCAAATTCAATAGGCACGGGTTTGGCATGCCAAATGTCCCGGTTGTACTCAAATATTGTCCGGTCAGATGAGAACTTGCCCATCCGCGCCACATTGAGAATGGCTTGATGCGTCCACTTATCCGGATTTCGATACACTTCAGAAACTTTTTCCTGGCAGGCTACATAGTCACCGAAGTCTGCCATGAGCATGTACTCATCCTTGAGAATGAGCCCATCCAGCAGCGGGTTAAAAAGGTTTGGCTCCTCTGGGCAGAAATAACTGGTGCGGAATAAATCCATGACGGCTTGTAACCAGGGATCCTTGTCGATATACTCGAGTGGATTGTATCCAGAAGCCCGCTTGGCCATAACTTGGTCCGCAGTCAGTCCAAATAGGAAGAAGTTGTCCGCGCCCACCTCTTCGCGAATTTCAATATTGGCACCATCCAAGGTTCCGATTGTTAATGCACCATTGATGGAGAATTTCATATTTCCGGTGCCGCTGGCCTCTTTTCCAGCCGTGGAAATTTGTTCGGAAAGATCGCTGGCTGGGAAAATTCTTTCCGCCAAAGAAACACGGTAGTCCTCAAGAAATACCACATTGAGCAAATCCCGAGTATCCGGATCGGCATTCACTACATCCGCCACGGAATTTATCAGCTTGATGCAAAGCTTAGCCACAAAATATCCTGGAGCCGCCTTCCCAGCAAAAATAAAGGTCCGGGGTACGGAGTTTTTATTGCGCCCGGCTTTGATTTCATTATACAAATGGATAATGTGCAGGACGTTGAGCGTCTGCCGTTTGTATTCATGAATGCGCTTGATCTGCACGTCAAAGAGGGTGTGCGGATTGAGTTCAATGCCCTTGCTGTTTCGAATGAACTCAGCCAATTGGCGTTTGTTTTCGAGTTTGATCTCCTGCCACCTTTTTACAAAGGAGGCGTCTTCCGCAAAGGGTTCCAATTTTCGAATTTGGGAAAAATCCTTAACCCAGCCATCCCCGATGGATTCGGTGATCAGAGCAGAAAGCCCGGGATTGGCTTTTTTCAGCCAGCGTCTGGGAGTGATGCCGTTGGTCTTGTTGTTGAATTTGGACGGGGTAAGATCATAGAAATCCTTCACCACCAGGGCTTCCAGCAAATCGGTGTGTAGCTGCGCGACACCATTGACGGAATGCGATCCAACCATAGCTAGATAGGCCATGCGCACGGCTCGACTGCCGCCTTCTTCGATCAGTGACATGCGTTTCAATCGTTCCACGTCACCGGGATATTTCCAAGACACTTGTTTCAGGAACCGATAATTGATTTCAAAAATAATCTGGAGGTGTCGCGGCAAAAGGCGGCCGAGCAAGTCCACGGACCATTTCTCCAAGGCTTCCGGCAACAGCGTATGATTGGTATAGGCAAAGACTTGCGTCGTGATCTCCCAGGCCTGTTCCCAAGAGAAGTTCTCCAAATCGACCAAGATGCGCATCATTTCAGGTATGGCAATGGTCGGGTGGGTATCATTCAATTGCAAGCTGACCTTTTCCGCCAAGCGGCTGCAATCCTTATGGTATTTTTTATGCCGACGAATGATATCATTCAGGGTGGCCGCGCATAGGAAATACTGTTGCTTGAGTCGGAGTTCTTTCCCATTCATGGATGTGTCATTGGGATACAGAACCTTGGAGATACTTTCAGCAAGAGCGATATCCTTGCTGGCTTCCAGATAATCACCGCTGTTGAAATAATGGAGTCCGAATTCATCGGCCGATTTAGCCGACCAGAGCCTCAGCGTGTTAACAGTCATGTTACCGTAACCGGGAATGGGCGAGTCGAAGGGACAGGCCAGCACATTTTCGGTATCAACCCACTCAAATACAACATTGCCGTGGGCCAACTTCCGAGTAATGACCCGTCCTTTAAATTGTATCACTGCCGTGTATTCCGGCCTGGGAATTTCCCAGGGATTGGTCATGCGCAGCCAGTTGTCAGGGTGTTCCTGTTGGAATCCATTTTTAATCGTCTGATGGAACATGCCGTAATCGTAGCGAATGCCATATCCGTAAGCGGGGAGCTGCAATGTGGCCATGGAGTCCAGGAAACACGCGGCCAGCCGGCCAAGCCCCCCATTTCCAAGACCAGCCTCAAGCTCCATATTGCTCACATCTTCCAAATTTAGACTGAGATCGTACATGGCCTCGGTAACCGTGTCTTCCATATCCAAATTGAGAATGGCATTTCCCAAGGTTCGGCCCATGAGAAATTCCATCGACAAGTAATAGATGCGCTTTACATCTTGCCGATAATACGTATGCTGGGTTTGAATCCATCTTTCAATGAGCCTATCACGAACCGCGTAGGATACGGCCAGATAGCGATCATAGGCGGTAGCCGAATATTTATCCTTACCCAAAGACAATTGAAGATGGCGGAAAAATGCGGCCTGAAAGAGTTCTTTCGCTTGCTTCGCCTCCGGCGAAGTTGCGTCGTAATCCTGTTTCGTTACAGTGGATCCCGAACTAGGTGCAGAGTGGATTTTATTTTGGACTTTTGGCTTCGTTTTTAACATTTTCTTCCAGTCCTGATTGAGGCAAATTTAGAACAATATTAGGGTTCTGGGAGGAATTTTACCATTTGGCAAGAGCAAAAGGCTTGGTAATTTGTCGGAGTGCATAAGACTGAATCCAGCAGCCCTCCCCCATCGTCCGCATTTGTAAATTATGCCTCGATTGGATTGCCCATCAGGAATACTTTTCGTCCATGATGGAAAGACCGAAAGCTGATACTCTAAGTGGGAGCACACGCGTGGACACGGAAAAAGAGTTGGTTTTTTATGGCCTGAATCCGGGAACGTGGAAGGATGCCGAGAGGGTTATTAAAGGCGTTTTATCACCCACTGATTGGGACACTTTCAATCGTTTGCACCGCAATTTTGTCGGTTATCGCAGCATCAGCACTTCGGATAAATTCTATGGTTTCGTTTTTTCTCACGATCTCCACATGGAAATCAATCGCCATCGTTTCAGAAGGCTGTCCCAAATTTTACAGGTGCTATCTCTAGAGGTAAATCCTGCACAGTCCATATTGGAGGTGGGTGCCGGAGCAGGAATACTCGCAGACCTAATCAAGAAGCAGAATGCTTCGGTTACCTATATGGTACAGGATCAGTGCAAAGAAGTACAAGGTTTTTTGGAACGAAAAGGCTTGCCTGTCTTGGAACATCCAACCCCTGCAAGGCCGCCTGTCGAACCGTTTGATCTGATTCTTTGCGTCGATAGTTTGGGCGAAGTAAATTCGGACGAAGACGACTTGCTTTACGAAAACAGCCCTGTTAAAGATGCAGATTTCCCCCTGCTTTTGGAAGAGCGTTATGGGATTGCCCTAAAATTGCACTCTTGGAAGCCCTACCTGGCTCCGAGTGGCCGGGTATTGTTTTGGGAGCCTTTCAAGCATCAAAGGGCATGGAATGCCCTGACGAAACTCCTTCAATCTGAAGGATGGAAAGTGAGTACAGGCAAGGTTTTATCGGCCCCAGCCTATCTTGAACTTCGGCTCACCTAACCGGCAGTTAACTTGAAGCGCGGCCGAAAACCGCCCGTGCGTTAAAAAGGCGACTTTTAATTTCGCTTGATTGCCTGAATGGGCTTTCTTAGTTTAAGGGTTCATTATTCTCCATCATTTTCCACTCCTTTAACCGAAAGTATAACTATGGCCGTTCTAGTCAATAAACAAGCCCCAGATTTCAAAGCCGAAGCCGCCACCGGCCCCAATCAGTCCGTCAAGGATTTCTCCCTGTCCCAGTTCAAGGACAAGAAATACGTCATTCTATTCTTTTATCCTTTGGACTTTACTTTTGTCTGCCCCACGGAAATCCATGCGTTTCAAGATGCCTTGGGTGAATTCGAATCCCGCAATGCACAGGTAATTGGCGTATCCGTTGACTCGGTAAATAGCCACCAAGCATGGTTGCGCTCCCCCAAAAATGACGGTGGTATTCAAGGCGTGACCTACCCCATCGTGGCCGATTTGACCAAGTCCATTTCCCGCGCCTATGACGTGCTCGATGAAGATGTGGGCATCACCTACCGAGCCACTTTTATCATCAATAAAGAAGGCAAGGTCATGGCGCAAAACGTCAGCCACCGCCCCATTGGCCGTAGTGTTGAAGAAGCGTTACGCCTTTTGGACGCCGTGCAGTACAATGAAGCGCATGGAGAGGTCTGCCCCGCCGGTTGGACCAAGGGCAAGAAGGCTATGAAAGGTTCGAACGACGGCGTTCGGGATTATTTCAAAAGCAAGTAATCTTTTTTAAAGTCCCATCCAGAATATTCTTCGGGTCATCTCCCCAAGAGGGGTTTTTACCCGAAGATGATAGAAACCCCTGGCGCCCACAAGTGCCAGTGGGTAGCTTTTGCGCCCCAGTCCTTGCCAGGATTTGATCTTTCTCCCTCCAAGGTCGAACACTTCAACTTGATGCGGTCCCGCAGCTTCAATCAAAAGGGCTTGCGACTGAATAAATACGTCCTGGGCGAATTTTCCACTCGCGTCCAAAATGCCCACTCCGCCGATGCACAATCTTTGATCATTAAAAGCCTTGGGTAAACCAGGATTATAATTCGAAGCGGTTGGATCCGCACAACCGGTTTTTTCCGGAAGCAAGCTGGGATCTTTGCAGGATCCGGTATAATCGATTCGGTAAACGCCCTTGTTCCAATTCACAAAATATAAGGACCCATCCGGACCTTGTTTCAAATCAACGATTGTTTCAATGGGCATCTGGGCAAAAATTTTCAATTCAGCAGAAACCTTTTCCCCTACGCTGTCTAAGGTGAAAATATGCACCCCATATCCCCCATTGCAATCCGACACCAACCACTTGCGATCGAATTGGGGGGGGAATTGCGTGGTAGATGTATTCGATCCATCGTAGCGGAAAATGGGGCCGGACATGGCGCAGGCTTCCGGCTTTCCGAAAATGGGATCATGGTTGGCCGGCAACTGACGGACACCCAATATTGCTGGGTTATTGTTTATGGGAGTCAGCCGAGAAGTTCCGGAAGGAACGGCAGGGACTCCCGCATGTCCATAGGAAGCAATACCTCCCATGTCTTCCACTCCTGCAAAATAAGGCCATCCGGTATAGAAGGGTTCTTTCACCAAATTGTACTCTTCGGATTTAACACCCTGATCCGGTCCAATATCACCCCAGGTTACCCAGCGGCGAACTGGATCGAGGCTCAAGGTGAATGCATTCCGTGTTCCCTTGACATAAATTTCTGGCTTGACCTTGGATGTATCTGAATAATCCTTCGCTAATGCTGCGTTCCCTGCGGCCTGAAATTTGGCGGCAAAATGTTCGCCAAAGTTGCCTTTGGGAATGGTGTACCCCTTAGGCACCTTGTCATCAGGGTGAATGCGCAGTATGCCGCCTTTGAGGTCAGCCGTATTGCCTGGGCCCAATTCAAGCGTCATAATATCTCCCATGGCAATCCACAAATCCCCATAAGAGTCAAATTGCATGGCACCACCGGAATGGATTTCGTCGGTTTTATTTCCGGTCCTGGGAATTTTAAGCAGCACTTTTTCTGATGCCATGTCGAGCTTATTGTCTACTCCGAGTTTAAATCGTGAGACCCTTACCGAATAACTCAGCGGCGTTTCCACAAAAGTGTAATCCAAATAAAGGACACGGTTGGTTTTGAAATCCGGGTCGAGGACAATACCAACAAGCCCCATCTCGAAGGAATGATCTACTGGAAGAACACCTAATGAATCCACCGTCTTGGTTTTGCCGTTATACCGCTTGACCGCGCCCATTTTCTGAATGAAATAAACATCTGCAGGTTGACCGTCCTGGCCATCTAGGGCCATTTTTAGAACACCATTGCTATTGTTCGCATTGCTTATGGCTGGACCCACAAAAAGCTGCGTGGACTTGAAATCTAAGTCCGTAGCCGCACAGGCTTTGTACGTGCCTAAATCAACGGACCATGACGCGGATAAGCCACCGGCAGCTAGCACACATACCATGATTGTCGAACTGATTCTCACATAAACCTCCATAGGACGGTATTCAGATCTTTGAGCTATTTAGATATAGTAACCGACACAGGGCGATGGCGGTTAAGGAAACAGTAAAACATTGCCATTGACAGGTAAAATTCCATTAGGCGCGATGAATTTTAAGCGCCTATTTTATACCTGAACCTGCTGAAATAATACATTTAGTCTTGCCATAATTTTAGGCTCGCCGATCGAGTTCTTTCGCCATATTTTCGCTACAGAAAATGTTATTTACTGTTTATTCCTTGGATATCGGTGTTTTCCCGCGAGATCTCTATACCCCTTAGGGCCGAATAGATACCGATTGGGTTGAGTCAAATCAACTTTGAAAGGTACCTGTCCATTTCCCCCTGTCACGGAAACTGTTCCACATACACCCGGATCAGATGTCGGCAAATCTTTTTGATACTCCAAGTACAGTGGATCGGAACAATTCTTAGACAGTGTCGGCACCGACACCTCCAAATCCTTGAAGTACACTTCATTGTAATAGCCATTGTGCATTTGCAAAGCGAATTTCCCGTTCAATGCCATTTCGGGAACATTTGTCCTCTGCAAAACTTTTTTGTTATTCAGGTAAACGGTAAAATTTTTGCCCTGCATCCAAACCGCCAAGTCTGTCCAGGCATTAATTTTAACCAAAGAGTCGCGCTGCACCTTGGTGGTCATACCAACCCAACCATAAGCAGTGGTGGTCACCCACATCACCGATCCATTATCGGATGTGTCTATTTCAATTTGCATGCCGTGGACACCGTAGACACCTCCGGTATCGGTGTGAAAATACAATCCGCTATTTCCAACGATATTTTTGAACTTAAGCCGCATGAAGCAATCGCCATATGAACTGTCCGTGACGAGATGGGTCCAGTCCATTATGGGGTTATGACCAACAATGGAGCTATCGGCCACTTGCCATATGCCCTTGCCCTGAGTATGCCAGCCTTTCAAATCCTTGCCGTTAAAGAGCACTGTGCGGACGGCTGTCGAACCGATCCTGGCTGAAACTTCAACCGAGGTCGCCCAAGACATACAGGACATTCCGGGGATCAATAAACATAGGACGAGGATAAATTTATCCATAAAATCAAAGTGCAGTTCGCTCCCATTTTCAAGAGGAGCATTATTTTCCAGTACCGTGCTCTTATTCACTTACAATTCACTCCAAGGTTCAATTTGGCTTCAATTTTTGCACGCGTCCTCGAATGTCACTGGGCTTACCGCTTGGCAGTCCGTCCACGAGAATACCGCTACCGCCTTCTTTTTGATACAAACCTGGCCGCTCGGCCCGATTCGGCCCAAAGCCATTTTCAATATTTCGAATACCCACCGACTTTGTCATGTTTTCAAAAATCCAGGGGCCGCCGCTGGCACCCGCAACTGCGATATCCATGTCTCCATCGGCATCATAGTCGGCAATGGCAATATTGTATCCTGCCCCGATGCCTTCGTTATAGCTTATCTCATGCCTTATCCAGGGTTCTGATGCCCCAGGGATCAGCTCATACCAGACCACTTGCAATGCATTTTCCGGCTGAGGGTCCCCTACTTGGGCATGGAAGGCTTTCCCGGTAACCAAATCAGGATCCCCGTCTCCGTCCATATCCTTAAATTCTAATGCGTGCGCTTGGGACCATGTCGCATCAATGTTATGTCTTTCAAAGAGGTCAGGAGTTTTTTGCTCATACCAGAAAATTCCAACGCGATGGGCGGATGAACAAATAATATCGTTTTTGCCATCCTTGTTCACATCATAAACCCGAATCTGAGCCGTGTGTCCATACATGCCTTTGGTATTGCTGCTCATCCACTTGGGAGATTTCATGGAGCCGGTTCCCAAAAGCATGGACCGATCGTCTATTGCTCCCAAGGCTATCTCATGCACGATCCAGACCCCGTTACGGGGATCGACCGGGGCTTCAAACCAGGCATTGGGCCGGATGATATCCGGTCGACCGTCCTTGTTGACATCGCCTACGCCAACCCCAAAGTCACAGGAGAGGGTGGAAATCGTATGCGATACCCATTTTCCAGAAACCACTTCCCACCACTTTACTCCCGGCAAATAGGATGCAGAAACGATTTCTTGGGCTTTGCCGTCGCCATCCACATCCCACAAATCACCGTTCTCATAATTTCCTGCAGAATCTACGACTTCGCTTGTCCAATTCGCACTTTGAGTACCCACGGTCGTTCCTGGGTTTTTATACCACGTTAATCCTTTGCCATATCCTCCGGTTAGGACATCCGGCCAAGTGTCCCCATCCACGTCAAGCATTTCTCCTAGCCCGTCCGCACCAGCAGCCAGGGTTCGAAACGGATGTTTGGTCCATAGTGGCGCTTTATACCAATTGTCCCCGGATACCAGGTCCAACTTCCCGTCCTTATCTACATCGGCGAATGCACAAGTTATTGCGGTCTGCACATCGATTTTATGCTTTACCCAAGTTATCTGAGCACCCGGACCAGGCGTAGAATCTGCTATAGTAAGCGGGTATTTGTTTTCGAAAAGGAACGGCCCACCCCCTTTGCCTTCCTGTCTTTTGGCACTTACAACTACATCGATGTCACCATCATGATCGTAATCGCCAATTCCGATTTTTGTTCCGGCACCAATATTTTCACCGTAGCTCAAAGTGTGCCTTTTAAAGTAAGGTCTAGTCTTTATTTTTTCATACCAGAAAACATATAATGGCGCTTCGGATAAGGGATCCTCATAGGCGCCGTGCCCGCGCCACCGTTTACCAGCGACCAAATCCAAATCGCCATCTTTGTCCATGTCCACCATTTCCAGCGTGTGCACTTCGGAAATGCTGCCATCTATGACTTCTGGTTGGAACGTAATGACGCCTGCCGCGCTTCTTATTTGTCTATTCCACATGATCCCCATTCGATGGCCGGAGCTGGAAATCAAATCGTTCAAGCCATCCCCGTCCACATCAATCACGTAAATCTGCACGGTGTGGCCACAAATGCCGATTGCATTATTTCTTTCCCAAAGTGGGTGATCAAAGTACTGCGCTTGGATGATGCTATTCGGTTGTTCCTCGATGGCTCCAATAGCTATAGGATGGAAAACCCAATTGGCGGAACGCGGGTCCACCGGTCCCTCAAACCAACCATCTGGTCGCACAATATCAGGATGGCCATCGCCATTGATATCTCCCACGCCACTCCCCCAATTTGTTTTTGTTGTGGATATAACATGCGGTACCCAGGCTCCGCCCACAAACTCAGACCAAATGGTTGATGCATCCGCACCAGCACCAAGCACTTCCCTTTTTTTTCCATCTCCGTCAATGTCCCAAAGGCTACCACTATGGCATGAACCAATATTAAGGCTGCCCATAGTTTGCCATAGTCCAGCGACATTTCCAGGGTTCTTCAACCAAAACCCATCGCTGAATTTTCCGAAGATCACATCCACCCAGCCATCGCCATCGACATCCATTGCATCCATGTAATCATCATCGGGAGCGCTGGCGCGGAAGACATGTTTGGACCATGTTGGAGCCGCATACCATGTTGTACCACAAGCGATATCATCAACCCCATCCTTGTTGAAATCTCCGAAGGCGCAGGCTTCGCCAAAGGCCGTATCAATGGCATGTTTATCGAAACGCAGCGTCATTTCCGCATTGGCATGTGTTCCGCTTAAAAAAATCCCAAAACAAATGGTTAATAGTGAAAAATGACGAACTAGAATCGGGATGCGAATAGCGATCATGTCAAACTCCAAAATCATTGTTCCGGGAAAATGGATCTATTTCCCCTCACGATGGGTAGAATTTAACCTGATTTGCGTCCGGCGGGGGGAGGTAAAATTTAATCCGGCAGAGAAGTCGGCCAATTGGCCCAAAATTCAATGCGCCCAAGCCTGTACTGGCATAAGCGCGGTTTTAGATTCTTACGCTGTCAAATGCAGTCAGGATAATGCCCTTGCAGCCCAATTTGGAAAGGGCATCCAGAATTTTTTGGGATTGTTTGCGCTTGATCATAGCCTTCACCGAAAACCAGCCCGACTTTTCCAAGGACATCACGGTAGGCGATTCAATGCCTGGGGTAATGGCACAAGCGGCCTTCAGCAAAGCTTCGGGGGCGTCGTACTCTACCATCATGTATTCCTGAGCCAGTAACTTGCCTTCAATGCGGCTTTTAAGCACCAGCAATTCTTCCTGATGCTCCCGGCCTGGGTGTCCATAAAGCGCCGCACAGGATTCGAAAAGTGGCGCCCCAAGGATACGTAAGCCTGCTTGCTTCAACGTCGTACCCGTTTCAACGATATCCACAATAGCGTCGGCAATGCCCAGCTTTATGGAAATTTCCACGGCACCTTCCAATTCAACCAGCTGATCTTGGCCGGGAAAATGAGTGCGGATAATGTTGGGAAAGGAGGTTGCAATCTTGGCGTTTTTTAAATCGGACAGAGCATGGAAGGACCCAGCATCGGGAACGGCCACGCATAATTTTGACCGGCCATAGTTCAAATCGATAAGACAGGTAGGGGCAACCATTTTCTCAGCGACAAAATCTTTGCCGGTAATACCCGCATCAAGTTTCCCATTGGCCACATAAAGTGGGATGTCACTGGGGCGAAGGAAGTAAAACTCCACTTGGTTTTCCGTATCCAAAGTGCTCAGGCTGCGCAAACTTTTGCTGACCTTGTATCCGCAGGATACCAGAATATCCATGGTCGGCTCAAAAAGCTGACCTTTGTTCGGTAACGCCACCTTTAACATATTTCTCTTTTCATAATTGCCGGTACACGTCGTCCAGTTTTACATCTTTTTCCGCCATCATACAGGCGACATAATATAGGACCTGGGACAGTTCTCCGGCCAAGGCTTCCTGGCTCTCAAATCGAGCGGCCATCCAGCTTTCCGCCGCTTCCTCCACCAGTTTCTTGCCAATGCCATGAGCACCTTTGGAAAACAGATCGGTGGTTGATTTGCCCTCGGGCATGTCTTTTTTGCGGCTTCTGGCGAGCTCGCACATTTCCTCGAATGTCATGTCAGAAAGGATAACAAAATACCTTACAGGGACAAGAAAGAAAGACCCACGGACAGCGATTCCCGCATTTGCGTGTCCTCGGAAAGATCCTTGTCATAGAGGTATTCCAGGGCAAAATTGACATTTACCCATTTATTAACCTTGGCCGTCAGCCGATTGTCCCAACGTCCGTCTACCTCATCCCAGCCTTTAAAGTTGGCGAAAATGTCAAGTCGGGTGGCCGCCAGAATATTCTGCATCAAGGCAAACTTGTATTCCGTTGCAGAGGTGAGTCCATACTCCTGTTTGAAAGTCTCCACCTTGGTCGAAGTCGCCTTGTCATCCGCATAGCCATAAGTATCCGATACCGTTTGCTTCATGGTCGCACCAAGTCTTTCTGTCAAGTCCTTGATTGGAGTCATTCCAAGCCCTAGCGTTTGGGTGAAATAGGCCGGGTCAAAAAAGTCCGAAATCGCTGAGCGCGTAGGTTTAACGGCTTTATCATCATAGCTATAACCAAGCGTAAACTGACTTTGCGCCGTTCCTGAAACAAAGGGGTTTACCCAATATCCGAACTTGCGCGTATATATCGACTCAAAACTCCACTCATCAGAAGATTTACGCGAAGGCATGTCCTGTATTTTGGTGCGGCCATAATTGGCCTTGCCACGGGATTCCCAAAGGTAATCCGGCTTATTCAAAACCGCAGAGGTGTTCAAATTCAATTCCCAGGAAAGTGCGTCTGTTCCACCTTTAACCCAGTTGTCCTGATAGGCTTGACTGATATTCAAGATGCCGTTGAATTGTCTTTTCCATCCAAAGACGGAAGCATCCGAAACCGGAGATGCCGTTTGACCGATTACCAGACCGCTCCCGATTAAGACGGAAGCCATCACGCGGATACCATTAAAATAGGTCGACATAAAATTTTTACTCCTCATCTTGCCGCAATTTAGCCATTATCGAAAGGTCTTCCAAAGTACTCATATCCCCTTTAGTCTCAACCCCGTTGGCCACGTCGCGCAGCAAACGGCGCATGATCTTTCCGGACCGTGTTTTTGGCAACGCATCAGAGAAATGGATCTGATCCGGCACCGCAATAGGCCCTATCATTCCGCGCACATGGGCTTTGAGCAGTTGAGTGGTTTTATCGCTTTTTTCCTTACCAGTAGCCAATGTTACAAATGCGGCGACACCTTCGCCTTTCACATCATGTTTAAAGCCAACCACCGCTGCTTCAACTACAAGTTCATGAGCCACCAAGGCACTTTCCACTTCCATGGTTGATAGCCTGTGTCCGGAAACATTTAGGACATCGTCAATGCGACCCAAGATCCAGATATAACCTTCCTGATCCCGAACCGCACCATCTCCGGCCAAGTACCAGCCTTGTTTTTGGAATCGGCTCCAGTAAACATCCTTGTACCGTTCATCGGCACCGTACAGGGTGCGTAACATTGAAGGCCAAGGCTGTTTGATAACCAGAAATCCACCCTGTCCATTTGGCAGCTCTTCCCCCTTGTCATTGACAATCGCCGGTTCAATTCCAAAGAATGGGAAAGTGGCAGAGCCCGGTTTGGTAGGTGTGATCCCCGGCAGGGGTGTGATCATAATGGAGCCCGTTTCCGTTTGCCACCACGTGTCCACTATTGGGCAACGGCCGCCTCCAATAACAGTGTGATACCACATCCATGCTTCTGGGTTGATGGGTTCCCCAACGGAACCGAGCAGGCGCAGACTGGACAGATCGTATTTCTTGGGGTGCTCATCGCCCCATTTCATAAAGGAACGGATGGCGGTGGGTGCCGTATAAAAGATGGTCACTTTATAGCGCTCCACTATTTGCCAAAAGCGATCATTGGCGGGAAAATTCGGCGCGCCCTCATACATGAGCGTGGTTGCTCCATTGAGCAACGGGCCATAGACCACATAACTGTGTCCAGTCACCCAGCCAATATCGGCCGTGCACCAATAGGTATCTTCTTCTTTGATATCAAAAATATATTTGGTGGTGAGGTATGCGCCCACCATATAGCCTCCGGTAGTATGCAATATGCCCTTTGGCTTACCCGTGCTTCCGGAGGTATAAAGTATGTACAAGGGATGTTCGGCATCCAACTCCACCGCTGGGCATTCGCCGCTCGCGCCTTGCATCAAATCTGCCCACCAGAAATCCCGACCTGCCACCATGCCCACTTCTTGCTTGCTCCGGCGGACAGTAATGCAGGTTTGGACAGTTGGGCAACTTTTCAAAGCTTCATCCACCACGTCCTTAAGTTGGACGAGACCGCCGCGTCTAAATCCTCCATCCGCTGTGATGACGAGCTTAGTCGCCGCATCATGAATACGATCAACCAGTGCCGGTGCCGAAAAGCCTCCGAAGATAATGGAATGCACGGCTCCAATACGGGCACATGCCAACATGGCGATAGCCAATTCCGGAATCATGGGCATGTAGAGTGCGATGGAATCCCCTGACTGGATGCCTCGGGACTTGAGCACATTTGCAAATTTACAGACCTGCCGATGCAATTCCAGATATGTTAAAATCCTGCGATCGCCGCCGGGCTCCCCTTCCCAGAGGATTGCAGCCTTGTTTCGGCGCCACGTGTGCAAATGCCTGTCCAGACAATTGTAGGAGAGATTGGTTTTCCCCCCTTCGAACCATTTGGCGAAGGGTTTATTGTCCCAGTTGCGCACCCGGTCCCATTTTTTAAACCAATGCAATTGGTCGCCGATACCACCCCAAAACTTTTCCGGCTCTTCAATCGATTCCTTGTACATGGCCGCATACTGGGCCTGTGAGGAAATGGCCGCATTCTTGGTAAAGGCGTCCGGAGGGAAAAATTTTCGGGATTCGTTGAGAGAGCTTTCAATATTGACCGACATGGACGACCTCTAGTTTTTTGGCCCACCGTCAAATCGGTGAGGGCGTGGAAAATATAATAGGGAATGCCGAGCCTACCTAGGGACGCCTAGAAAGGAAAGACCGGGTAAACTACTTTATTAACCTATGGACTGGATAAGATCAGCTGCAATTTTGTCATTTCTGGGCGTGGCGCTTGGCGCTTTCGGTGCACATGCTTTAAAAGCCAGGATATCACCGGAAATGTTACATGTTTGGAATACCGCTGTGCTGTACCACCTGCTGCATGCGATTGCACTCCTGGCGCTTGCCTTGTTTGCAAAGGTCTCTACAACCAACATCCAGTGGGGAGCCTGGTTCTTTTTAATGGGCATCCTTCTGTTTTCCGGGAGCCTATACGCCCTCAGCCTTTCCGGCCTGCGCGTACTAGGCACAATCACACCCGTGGGTGGTATTTTCTTTCTGCTCGGATGGGGATGGATAGCCGTTAAGCTAACTTCCCACACAAATCAGTAGGCGTTGGGAAAGGCTTTTTTGAGATTAATCGTGTCGAATACCGAAGCGACATGATCCGGCACATGGAGCATACGCACGCTTTGACTCATGCCACTGGCCTTGAGCATCACACCGATGACCAGTCCAATGGCAATGCTGTCAATGAACAGTGCACTCTTCATATCGATAAGAATGGGTTTCCCTCCTTGCTCGATATCTTTGCTGATTTGTTCGAAAAGTTTAATCGCGGATTCCGCCAGGCCAGTCAACGATCCTTTCACCGTAAAGGTAATGGCGTCGGGACCATCTATTCTATCTAATTTCATTGTCAAACCTGCTTGTTAGGAAATGAATCCAATTCTATTGGCGCATGCATTGGCAATGGCCAGCTCCATCCTGATTGTATCCCAAAGCGGGACAAGGATCAAGTTGACGTTTTGGCAATTCCCAGAGCACTTTCAAGAGCACTTCCGAGAACATTTCCTCACTTTCCGAAAGCTTTCGAGTCCTCCACAAAGGCCTTCATGCCTTCATCGCTTAAAGGATGATCGGCTACGGTCGATAATATTTGAGCCGGAACAGTGAGAATATCGGCACCCGCTAAAAGGCATTCCGTGAGTTGCACCTGATTGCGAAAGCTGGCGGCTAATATTTCCGTGGTAATTTGGTAGTTGGCGAAAACGGTAGCGATTTCAAAAATAAGCCTTGCGCCTGCGTCTTTGAGCTGTCCCCCTGATGCCACATACTCACTGTTATGCAGCACCTGATCCCCTTTGGAATTCTTGTGGTCTTCGACCCAGTATAAGGAATTTCCTGGGGATCTTTCGGGTTTATCCTGTTTGTAAGCATAATCCGCCAACCGACCTAAAAATGGACTGACATAGGCCGCGCCGGCATTGGCAGCCCAAAACGCCTGTGTGGTATTAAAGATCAAGGTGGTGTTGACTTTAATGCCTTTTTCCCATAGACGGCGTATAACTTTAAGTCCCGTAAACGGATCGGCAGAAGCAGATACGGCTCGGTACCCACCAATCGGAACTTTGATCACGGAATTGTCGCCAAGTGCGGCCAGTTCCGCCGCCTGGATAACCATTTTTTCTTCTTCCAACTCAGTCAATTCCAAGGAGACCGGAAAGGGATGCAACAGCGTGCACAACTCCTTCATGATTTCCTTGGCATGATCCCAAGATTTAGCGCCAGCTTTTTTGAGCAAACTGGGGTTGGTGGTCACGCCATTGATGATCCCTGCTCGCAACAAAGGCTCGATGTCTGCCCTTGTCGCCGTATCCGCAAATATGCGTGGGGCCTTGGCGGCCGGATGTCTTAAGGGATTTCCGGCTTTATCCGGATTGATAACCGGCATGTTGTTTTTTCGGAGAAACATGGCTTCGCTGGAAAACGCTGGATTAAACATAAGAGGACCTCTGGGTTGGATATGGAATGAAATTGAAAAGAGGCATTACATGCGATGTGGTCAATCAGGTACCGTCACGTATATATCGTCGCCATGCAGGGACACCGGATACGTTTCCAATTGGGCGTTGATACACGGACCCATGTCACAAACACCTGTATCCGGCAGGTAGCCGGCGCCGTGGGTCTTGCACCTGATCCTATCGGCTTCCGCATGGAAAAAATCGCCATCCCCGAGATCCATGGGAACGGGCCAATGGCAACACATATTCAAATAGGCATGGTAACCTTGGTGGTACCGTATCAGAAAGCCTTGCACCTCATAGCCCTTACGCATAAAAGTGAAAGTACGTGTTTCACCATGGACCATTGTGACAACGCCTTCCATGCGGATTTCCATGCTGCGTTCTTTATCTGCCCAAAGTTATGCCAAAATAGGCGGAAAGAGTCACCAGCACTAAGCCGGCTAGGGCGATGGCCAACCAAAGCGAGGCCGGTAACGACCTGGCTTCCGATTCTTCAAAATCAGTATCCAAAGGGGAGGTGTCCGGCAACCTTTCCAAGGATTGCAGAGCTTGTACAGCTTCCGATTCCACTTGGTTCGGGAAAGTGACATCTTCCGGACTCGGCGAGGGTAATGGTGTTAGTGCTTTGTGAGCAAAACTTCGATTGGCATGTGCCTCTTCGATGATTTTATCCCCCATAGCATCCAAGTCAGCCAACAATTTTTGATTTTCTGAAATCGCTGGATTGGGATAGAATAAAGTCCGGTCTCCCGCTTCGAACTCAATATTTTCTCGCTTCCCGCTTCGGCCCTCTGGCGTTTGAATCGGAGCAGCCAAAGGAACCGAAAAAGTGAGGTCGGGATTATGCACCGCTTGAACATCACTAACCACATCCAAATGGCTATGATCCGGTTTGACCCTTTTCGCTACAGTGGGTAAACCCGTCAAGCCGGTGGGCGGTTGTGCAGTGAGAAGACTAGCGAGCAGCGATTCAACAGCTAATTTAAACGCTTCCACTGTTCCAAACCGATCGGTAGCATTGGCTGCCATGGACTTGAGGATGATTTCATCCGCGTCAATTCCAAAAATAGGGCTCAGTTCACTGGGCAGCCTTAATTGCGGCGCAGGTGTGCGACCTACTAAAATCTCATAAAGCAGCGCCCCGAGTGAATAAATATCGCTTTGCGGAAGGAGGTTGCTCCAATCCTGGCGCAGCTCCGGGGCCATATAGGAAATATATCTGCGCGCGTAGGCATTGAATTCGAATTCCTGCGGCGTTAAGAAACCCACTACTCCAAAATCGGTAAGTACCGGACCGTTGAGAGTAATGAAAATATTTTCGGGTTTTAAGCAACCATAGCAGCCGTATTCGTGAATAGTTTCGAAGATTTCGAGTAGACTGCGGATAATTCCCACACCCGGCAAGACGCGATTTTCAAAGTTAAGCCTTTCCATCAGCCAAAGGCGCAACGGAGTACCAGGAATCCATTCCATGGTATAATATGGAACGCCCTCAAAAATGTCAGCGGTAAAAATTTTAGCGATTCCCGGATGCTTGTACCTGGCAACCGATTCCGCCAGGAATTTAAAGCTGTCCGCCATTCCAGATTCTAAGGCCTTGCGGGCATGCATGGTTTTCAAAACAACCTCACGGTTGTCCTCGGCGGAATCTCGGCATAGGTAAGCATTACAAAGGCTGCCTAATCCCAGGTATTTTTCAATCCTATATCGACCAGCAAAAATATCACCCGTTTTTGGCAGGGTATTTTTGGCAGATGCGTTTCCGATTTCAGCGACTAGTTTTTTTGAAACGTCGGTGGGTTTTCGGGTCCGAATGGGTGGCGTATTCAATTGGCTCGCACCGCAATCCGGACAGATAGTTGCATTCAAGGTCAAGGAGGACCCGCATTCACTGCATTGCATTCGTACTCTCCCCTAAAATGGGCTCCCCGCCAATCGTCGTTAGCGCGTCCCCCACTCCCTTTAATTTAAATAAACAATAGCCTATGGAACCGGACTTCGGTAGGTTCAAAAAAGAAAAGGCTTTTTCAGAATTAAGGCTATAATTGGATGCATGCGGGTATTCCTAATTACCGGTTTCGGTTTAGACAAGCGTGCCTTTGAACTATTACAGCTGCCCGCCGAGCCTTTTGTCTTGGTGGACTTGATTCCTGTACAAAAAGGCGAGCGCCTTCCCAGCTATGCGCGCAGGCTTTCTAAAATAATGGACGTTGCAGCGGGAGATATTGTAGGCGGAGTCTCCTTAGGAGGCATGTTAGCCCTGGAAATAGCCAAAATCATTCCCGTACTCGGGGTCATTCAAATCGCTTCCTGTATGCATCCCCGCTTTATTAAAAAACGCTTTTTGATCTTTGCCCCTTTGGCGCCCTACCTGCCGGACTTCCTAGTCCGGAAAATTTTTGTTTTAATTCCCAGTATTCTCAAATGGCAAAACATGCTCTCGCCCAAGGGGCAAGCTCTGCTAGCCGATATTATGGGAAAATTCCCTCCCTCGCTGCTCAAAAGCCTCCCCCCGATGATCCTTCACTGGTCTGGATGCCAGCCTCCAGTTCGATTTCGACATATCCATGCTGAACACGATTGGCTAATTGATATGGGTGGTCCACCGTCAAGCCTCAAAATCATCCCGGGAAAGAATCATCTCATCACCGTTTCCCATCCGAATGAAGTCCGGTCCTTTTTATTAGAAACCGTGCAAGAATTTCTCAACGACTCCCGGACTTAAACAAAGTGGAGCTTGGGAAGACTAGGCAAATAGCCCTCTGCATGGGCTAAGCGATAAAAAATTTCCAACGACTGGGCATGTTCAGGTGAAAATCCATAATCGGCGGTTTGATAAAATTCCAGTATAAGTGATTGAGGTAATGCGGAAGGATAAAAGGAAGTCCAAGCCGTTAAGGCACGCACTGTATCAGCACGAAATGCCGCAAGGGAGGACTCGAGAACCTGCTGGAAAACTTTGACTAATTGCGCCTTTTGTGCCGATGCCTCTCGCCTGACTATCCAAAGCCCAAAAGAAAAGGGCAAGCCATGCCATTTAGACCAGACATCTGCCAAATCATATCGATATTTCCAGTGACCGGAAACAGATTCCTGCAATGCTCGGTCCCCGATAAAAACTCGACCCAATGGTTCTTCTGATGTGGAATCAATCTTGGGTGAAACTTTATAATATCGCGAGCACAGAATCTGAAAAAGCACATTTGAGGTCGCCGAGTCCGAGGAAAGTCCAATTGGACAGGAATCCAAATCTTCCCAACGGACTTGAGACAGGAACAGTACCGACTTCATTTCCATGCGACTGGAAGTTGAAATTCCAGGGAATAATTGATAATCCTGGAAATGCAAAGCATACTCAAAACTGGAAGAAGGTGCGCAATCGATTCGGCCCGCTTGCAATTCTGCATTGAGATAACTGGGCACACCGTCCAAGAAACGGAAGCCTTCCAATCCACCAAGTGTCGAATGGAAAAATGGCGCGCAGACCAGAAAGGGCAGCCGTCCAACAAGCAAAGGTTCAGACAGAGTCATACTACGCAAACTAGTAAAGCAGGCTTGTAGATAAAACAAAATAGGGGCGACTCAACGAAGTCACCCCTACACGCAGAATGTGAAATCGGTTATTTAGATTTCATCTTTGCTTTTTTGGCGGTTTCCTTGAGGGCTAGGCCGGCCTTAAAGCCAACCGTGCGGGAAGCTTTGATTTTAATTTCAGCGCCAGTGGAAGGATTGCGGCCTTTTCGGGCTGCGCGATTCTTGACCGTAAAGGTCCCAAAACCAATCAATTGTACGACGCCGTCCTTTTTAATGCCCGTTTCAATCGCATCAATCATGGCGTTGACAGCCCGCTCCGCCGAGGCCTTGGTCTCCAGACCACTTTTAGAATCATTCATCATGGCTTGCACTAATTCTTGTTTATTCATGCTACATCCTTTCAATGATTTTTTAGCCGGACGATTTTCGATCCGTGCTTCCATTATATACTTCGGAAAACAACAAAAGAAAAGCGGTGATTGATTTTTTTTTCGACCGTCACGCGGGAACCCAGTAAACATCGGGCCTGGAGAAGGTCCACCCTGCAGCTCAAATAGGACGGGACTTCCCGGTAACATACCCCGCGATGCCGATACAACGGGGCTTGTGGGGCTCAGCGTCCATCAAGGCTAAACCATTGATTAAACTCGAAATAACTCTCCGCACATCTCCTGCTATCAGACAACTTTCATCTGCTCTAGAGCCTCAGCAAGCGTCTCCACAGGAAGTTGGCAAACCTGATTGCGGCAGACATAGAAAGCAGTTTGCTGGGGCTGGAAGCGATTTTTCAGAATCGGCAGAGAGCTGGGTGTTCGCGATCCCGCCACCAGAATATTAGGCAGGTAATGCTTTGCCAAGGCTTGCCTGCGGACCGCAGCCTCTGGTCCGGCTATAACGACTTCATGAAACGGGGCGGCAAAATTCAATGCCAGCATGGCCCAATTGGAATAGCCCGAGCCATATCCGGGCATGTCATCGCGTACCTGACCCAGCATCTCAGCAGCCATGGTGGAATATTTGCTGTCACCGAACAACGAACCTAGCGCAAGCAGCGCTTTGGCCATACTCGAATTGGAGGCCGGAGTGACATTGTCCTGAATTTCCATTTTACGAGCAACCAGTGGCTTATCAAGATCGGAAGTGAAAAAGAAAAGGCCAGAAACGGAATCTCTAAAGTGTGTGATGGCGTAGTCAACCAACTCTTTGGCCGTGAGAAGCCACTTCTCCTCTAAAGTGGCCTGATACAGTGAGACCAAGGCTTCGGCCATGTAAGCGTAATCTTCCAAAAAGCCGTTGATGGTGAATCGGCCGGCTTTGTAACTTCGGAAAAGACCGCCGTCCGGGCGTCGACCCGAGCCAAGTAAAAATTCAAGATTGGTTTTCGCTGCTTGCAAATAGCTTTCATTTTCGCAGGCCAAATATGCGGCGATGTATCCTTTGACCATCAGGGCATTCCAAGAAAACAAAGTCTTGTCATCCAAACCTGGACGGATGCGTCGGGAGCGCACTTTTAAAAGCTTTTCTTTAGCAGCGGTGATTTTATCTGTCCAATCCTCAATGCTTATCCCAGCTGCTTGAGCCAAGTCTTCATCGGCCAGCTGTTTAAGCAGTATATAGTTTCCCTCCTCCCAATAACCTTTTGTATTCACCGCAAATGCATCACGGACGAGCGGAAATTGATCCCCTAATACGCTTTCCAATTCCTCTTTGCTCCAAACATAAAATTTGCCTTCTACACCTTCGCTATCTGCATCCAAGGCTGAATAGAACACCCCTTCAGGCGACGTCAACTCCCTAGCAACAAATTCTGCCGTCTCTTCAACCACTTTGCGATACAAGCGGTTTCCCGTGGCTTGAAAGGCCTCTGCGTAGAGTTCCATAAGCTGGGCATTGTCATACAACATTTTCTCAAAGTGGGGAACTTTCCACAGTCCATCGGTAGAATAACGCGCAAAGCCTCCTCCCAGATGGTCATAAATTCCACCATAGGCGATTTTATTCAAAGTCAGTTTAACCTGCGCAAGAAGGATGGCATTCCCAGTCAGATGGCTGTATCGTAAAAGGAATTGCCAATTATTGGGCAAGGGAAACTTGGGTGCTCTATTCATGCCGCCTTCGACGCGATCAAAGTGGGCTTGCCATGGTTCGCATACGGCTTCTAGGTCCTCCAGAGTGAAGGAATAAGGCTGGGGCGCAGTCGCCATCCCTTCGCTTTGCTTAACGCCTTTGGTAAGCTGCTCAGCATACTTGATGACCTTTTCCGGGTCATTGCGGTACATGTCCGAAAGGCTTTCGAGTACATTCTTCCATTGCGGAGTACGAAAATAGGTGCCGCCATAAACGGGTCTGCCATCGGGCAGAGTAAAGCAGTTCAGCGGCCAACCACCTTGACCCGTTATCAGCTGAACGGCATTCATATACACCTGATCAATATCGGGCCGCTCCTCGCGATCCACTTTGATGCACACAAAGCGTTCATTCATTATCGCTGCAGTGGCGTCATCTTCAAAGGATTCACGCTCCATCACATGACACCAATGGCAGGCGGAATACCCAATACTGATCAGCAATAATTTATTTTCACTTTGAGCCCGCTGTAAGGCTTCGTCACCCCAGGGATACCAATTTACTGGGTTGTGGGCATGTTGTAGCAGATAAGGACTGGTTTCACCGGCAAGTCGGTTGGGCGTAGACATAGCCTCAGAAGGTAAAATTAAAATCGCAGGGGAATCTGACTGCGCCTTCCTAAAATGGAATAGGAACCGGAAATTTCGGAAAAAAAGTCTAATGGTCTACGATTTTTCACAGGAGTCATCCGATGTCCCACGGTATTCGGTATAAATTTGATCATTTCTTTAGCCAATCCATCACCGATCAGAAAATAGCTCTCAGCATTTCGATTCCAGTGGTAGACTTGGTCCGAAGGCGAGTCTGCGATCACGCGCCAAAAAGGCCGGGTTTCCACGGTGAAAACCTTTCCATTTAACTCGGTATGACCGGGAACCGCATTCTGACCGGGTAGAATAATAGTCTGAATGTTTTTCTGCCAGGTATCGGATGTCGTTGTATAACCGTTGAAGCCACTGTTGGCGATTATGAAAGGCATGGCAGGAACATTAAATGCCGTACGCACATCCTTAATGAAATTGACCATATTCTTTTCATACTCGTTGGCCATTGCCGTACTGCCACCATCATTCCAGCCCTGATGCCAACCGAATCCAGCGATTTCGTATCCTTGCCCAGCATAGGACGGAAAATTTGTTTTGATATTAGCGAGCACATCTTTTACGATGCTCACCATCTGGGTATAATAAGGTCCGACAGTCCCACCGGAACTCGGAGGTCTAAAATCCACAGCTAAACTTTTTCCTCCCCAGGCGGTTTTGATAATCAACACCTGCTCATTAAAATAATTGCCCATTAGGTGTCCAAATTGCAATTCAGGCCCGATAGTAGTCGCAGCCCCACCATATCCAGTGGTCAGATTTCCTTTTTTGGTTCCCTGTCCACCGCCAGCAAAGTAAATCCACACATCATTTCGAACCACCCAAGCGCCTGAGGCATCTGCAAGGTGGCCGTATACGGGTTTATTATTGGTCCACAGGTATTTTAAATTTCCCTTGGCGCCGGACGTCATTTCTCCCTGGCCTTCCATATTGGATTGGCCTGCCAGAATGAAAACTTTTATTTTGGTCTGGGAAAACGGAACGCTCGGATTGCAAAGCAAGGCTCCCAATAGGATGACTCCGAATACATTCGAATGATATTTGTAGCTCATTTTTGACTCCATTCACTAAGGTCACATCTAAATGACGCCCCTTTTTTCAAAATAGTGCAGTAAGCGGACAATGTATTGTCATATCCGATTGACTTTTGCCTGAATTCACTCAATTTGGAAATTAAGGTTTGCTCAATATCGCTTTCACTCGCTATTAATATTTCCTTTTGAATTCAGAGGATAACGGGTTTCACCGTAAACAATTCGATTATTCTATAGTAGAAAATGCCTCAAAAAGAGGCTTGGAAGGCGGGAATACGGGGCCTGGGGCGGGCCTCGGTCGGCCGCCGCCACGGCGGATAACGCCAACCACATCCGCTTGCCGCTTACGGAAGATGAAGCCCGCTCCCTGAAGGCGAGCAAACGGTGGAAATAGAACCGGCCAGCCTGGATATCCCGTCGCGACGCTTTAAGTACCTGCGCGAGTAAAATCCTACTCGTTATTCCCGGGGCTTTTTTTCGGAGAATCATCCATGCCGCTTAGAGACTTGATGTCCTGTGTAAATCGCAGGGATCTGGATGCCCATTGCTCCCGCATCCTATAGTATGACGATTCAGGCTGGGTCCCTTGCCGGGAAAGCTGCTCGAGAAGGGCCGTTCGCAAATTGTTTTTCTCAGGAGCTGCTATTTTCGAAGTTATGCGTTCCCATTCGGATTGAAGAAGTTTTGCCACCTGCTCGACGCGCATTTTCACCTCTATCCGGGCCATGCAAGTAGCCGAATCGATGGGACTGCCAGCCTTGAGTTCCGAGGATTGCTTGGAAACGATCCAAAATCCGTAGTCGCTACGAACCGGCCCCACTGTGTCCTTTTTTCCCCGGGCGATTTTTGTCCATACCATACTTTTTATGGACGCAGGCAAATCGGACGATGAGATTTGTTTCCAGGATGGTCCCGGGTCACCGCCATTTCGCCGGAGAGGAGGCGCCAATTGCAGAGATAGGTCGAGGGTATCTTCTTCCTGGCAGGATACCTTCTGATTCCTTAGTGCCTGTATCGCATCGGTTCGGCTCCCCATTTTGACTTGAGATTCAATCCGGTTAATAACCAGGAGAATTTTCCCGAGCGCTTCGTAGGAGGGCAACCGATCGAGCCAACTACAAGTAAGGTATCCGAAGGGTACCCTTTGGATAGGAGTCCATTCGCTGTATTCCGAATTGGCCAATGAAGCAAGGACGGTATCAGGCAACTTAGATGCTGCCATGGTCATGGGAAGAATCCGGCTTTTGGAATCTTCGAGCCTGGTCGCGAGCCAAGCGGAATCGGAAGCCGCGAATACCTGGACCCTGAGGTTGGGGAAAGCCTTAAGCAGTATTGGTAAATGGATCGCTTGCAATAACGCACGGGATTCAGTACGTGTTTTTTGCGCATGGGGATCGGGAGGCTCCATGGAATCCGATTGGTAAGCATTCAAGAAAGCGCGGTCGAGCAATTGGTCGAAAACCGCTCGCCGCGCTTTCGAGGCGTTTAAGGCAAGGCTCTCATCGGACTTGGACTCCAAGGAATCAGGAAAGTATGAGGGCAAGTACCTATCGAATTGCGCCGCAGAAATGGAGCAGTTGCCTGATTCGATTTCATAGGCCAAGCAGGAATCTCCCGCTCGGCCGACTTGGGCGCGATCCAGAAACTCCTGCCGCTTCGCATCGCGTATCCGAAGTACTTCCCGAGCTTGCGCCAGGGACCGTTGGAAATGCTCGCGGAGAACAGCCTCATCCACCAATCTCGGATCCTTCGGATCGGCAACGGCCAATTGCAGGAACCCTAGAATGGCAAGAAGAAGTTGATTAAGCCGCATACTTCTCGTTTCCTACTCACTGGGGATTGTAGGGATTCCCGGAGTTCAAATCCATTTGCCAGTAGGGCTGGTTAAGCAAACGGCAGCTCGAGGAATTGATGGTCGAGCCAGGGTTAGCTTTGACTTTCCTCATGATCACCGTAATCTGATCGTTTGCGTTTCCATTGGTGTATTCCGAAATGCGCAGATCATATTGGGCGGGTGGCTTGATATATACCCGGGCAAAAAACTGGCCGTTTCCTCCATTATCATCAGCCAACCAAGTCCAGACATTGTTATAGTTTTGGACGGAAAGGAGGACATCAGAACCCGTAGCTCCGGTCGTGCGGATTTCATAGCAGCCGCCGAGGGAGACGATTTTTAACGGATAAGAATTTACGGTGCCCCCCGTTCTCGGATTTGTAAATGTCGTGAAATTGTAGAGGGGATTGGCGGAGGTTTTCGTGAAATCCACATCAAAAGTCCAGTACAGAGATTCGGACTGCCAAGCGACGGCCGTTTCTTCTTGGTAAAACTGGTACGGACTATTTTGGGCATGCGCGGATGTCGCGAACCCCATAGCCAAGGTCGCCAATCCGACCACCTTAATGATATTCCCATAATGCATATGATACTCCTTTTTTTGGTTTATTGCCCCAACTCCTACATGAACCAATATATGGTATTGTGACATATTGGAGCGATGCTAATATAAATAAAATGTTTTCAATGGGAAAATAAAATTGGTGACCAAAATAAATGGTGATCAATAAATATGGTCTTTATGAAATCCAGTATTTTGGCCGCGCAGAAGATCCCGAAAATGGCGAAAGAGCATAAACTCCCGAATAGTCGGATCGAGGGTGGCCTGCCGAAGGTGTTCGGCTGCGCGGCCGATCCGGATTCTGAAATCGTGAAATTGAAGAAGCCGTATCTGCTTTACCATATCGATGGGCACGCAGTGCCGATTTTGAAATACGCCGGCAAGGGAAAACCCGGACCTTTAGCCTAGCAGGTGGTAAAGAGTTATCGATTGGAACTTGTTCTGGATAGTACGAGTGAGGGAATCGAAGTAAAAAGTGGACAGGGGATTCCGTTTTCTAAAGGACCCATGTCTCACGGTCGACTCGGTATTCTTGAAATCCCCCTGCCGCATCAAGACATTGATAATGGTAATGACGCTATGTCTTTTGATCTACAATGTCGCTCAGTATCGCTTGCGGCGACAACTAAAGGATACAACTAAAGGATACAACTAAAGGATACAAAGGCCACACATCCAGACCAGTTGAACAAAGAAGTGCAGAACCCAACGCTGCGCTGGATCTTCCAAATCATGGAAGGGATTGGCGTAGTTCGTTTTCATGAAAAAACCGTGGAGCCGGCTATGCGAGAATGAAAACCTTTATTTTATTTTGGAAAACACTACAGCCGTACTAAAAAGTAGTGCACCAAAAAGAATAGCCCCAGATACACTAGATTTTTCGCGGTGACATATCACAGATGGGCAAACTTATTGTTCGAATAACAAAATCAGGAGCCTCCAGGGTTTCCAACTCCTTTTCCAGAAAAATCAGGGATTAAAGTGCGTAGCCCAACTGCACAGCCCAGTACCAGTTTTTCCGGTATGGCATAACAGCGACATCATTGGTATGCCCGAAATAATCCACCAATCGCATATGGTCGTTCGCGATCTGACCAGTAATTGAGAATCCTGGATAAATCATTTTTTGAGCATAGACTGTCCATTTGACATTATCGCCATTAAACGCTTTACCAGTAGGATTGGGAACAGGAGCCAGCAACCTTAGTGCGTTCGAAACATCATTTGCGTAAGGGTTGCTACAGTATTCTCCTTCAAAAGAAAGCAAGTCCAAAATGTGAAAAGTCGGAAAATTGAAACCCAGTGTATAAACGGTGCGATCAGCCCGTTTTTTATAATAGAAAGGACGATTTTCTGTACCTAAGAGAACACTTTCAAAGTAGAAAATGAGATCTTTGTCTGAAAGTACAGGGCTCGAAATCAACTTGCCGAAATCCAACGACCCGCGGAACAAAAATTTCTGACCTTTGAAAGTTAGGCGAGTTGAATCAACAGCTGTATCCACTGCGGGGTCAAATTTAACGTCACCTGAATTTGGGAATGGCTGCTTCAGCTTCATTGTGCCATTTTTGAGTGTGTAATACAAATTGAGGTCATTATAATCACCGGTAGTAATTTTGGTTGGGTCATAAATATTGTCGAACATCAATCCCGCGCCCAAAGTAAGGAATCCGCCGACAGTATAGGAAGCCATTTCAGTCAAACTTAATGCCGCGGATGGCATTTGATCGGTTTTAAGCGTTAACAGCAAATCGTTATTAAATCCTCCGAGTTTGGTGTTCAAGTCAATTCCATTTAGTTGCACACCTGCACTATTTACCTTGGTCAAACCTCCAGTGAATATAACGGTAGGGTAGGTATATGTGCGGAACATGTATTCGCCCAGGTTCTTGGCATTCTCATTGTACTTAAATGGGAAAACGCCCACTTTCAACATGAGCCCATGATTGTTTTCATCTTTTCTAAAAAATTCAAATTCCGCGTGCAAATCCGTGAATCCGAATCCGGAACGCTGGCCGATACTGTACTGGTTTCCATCAGAGGGAAGAATGAAGAAATACAATCCTCCCACACCTACAAAAACTTTGGCGTTATCGGAAAGTTTAGCTTCCTCCAAAAGCCAAATTGAACTGGCAGTGGAAAGCGCCCGCGGATAGCCGGAAGGAGTGGCCCCTGGATCCGGCTTGAAACTTTCAACTTCGGAAGTTTCCCAGTTTGCAAAAATTTTCAATGGCGAAAGTTTTGAGGTAGCCTCTTCAGCGAATCCAAAATGCATTGTCAGAATACCAAGTATAGCTGGAACAATAAATCTTCTTGTCATTGACATACATCTCCTAAAAAAAATTCCCGAAAATCCCATTCCAATCATGGCTTCTAATGAATAATAGTAAAAGTTATTTGCAGTGAATCATGGGCAATTTTATTTTTTTAACATAGATTCAAGTCTAGCGCCTTACTTTGAAGTAGTAGAATTTCACTTTCAAAAGACATCCAGAACTCACCAAGAGCATGTGAATCCTAATTTTACCTAATGTAAAGAATTTGCAGAGTGAAATTTGTTTTGAACTTCTCGATTCTTCTTGCCAATAGACCGAACGGCCGCTCTGGCTTTACCTAACGAATTGTTTCGTTCGCCGAAGCGTGAATTTCGATATTTTTTTCTGTAACATTCGTAGTCACAATCGTGAAAATAGGAAGGGAGGTCTCAGTTGCATTTGATACAAATCAAATATTGTCATAAACTAATTCATTTCCATTGTTTTCGAGATACAGACCGTCCGCAAGCAACAAGTTACCCGGGAGGTGCTCTGGAGTTATGTTTTTGATGTGAAGGTTTTTCTGAACTAAAACTCCATTCGCATATACAGTGATGGTGGCTGCCCTTATTTCTTCTCCAGGGAAGGCAGAAGTCAGGGGAGTGAAGTAGATTTGCGCGCTTCGCCGGTTCCAGCAAGAGTAGTCGTTTTATATAAGCTTACAGTAGTAACACCAAAGGCCGTCCCGGTCAGTGTAGTTGTACCGCTATAGCTATTTCTATTCCAAGCGGTAGGTTCCCAGCCACCGTACATTTGATTCGGGAGCGCCAAGCCCACCACCCGATGCAATCCAAAAGTACTCACCTTGAACTTGCCGTTGAGCCAGTGGTGAACCAGGTAAGGTCGGAATGTAATCAACCTGGTCGTTTAATTTTACAAAGGCTCCAAAGGTTAGGCCCAAGCCACTCCACGGACTAAACCAAAAAATTTCATTTAATAAACAGAATTTTTGGCACGGCTTTCACTTTTACCTTTTCAATTTTTCTACCCGATAGATCGAATTGACTCCCAGCTTTATTTGTCGCCCCATTTTCATTCACAAAATTGGGCTTCTGGGTATAATTAGTATTTACTGTAACCGCAGCTAAGATTGTCTGATAGGGTAGCGTCTTTACAGTTGCATTTGGAAGGAACCAGATATTGTTAAATACCACATCATTTCCATGATTCTGGAGATATAGTCCAGCTGGAATTAGCAGACTTCCGCCCTGGCCTGCTGTCGTGACGGACTTTACAGGAACTGAATCCTGAACCAGAACACCATTTGCATAAACAGTCATTGCTGCCGCGCCCAATTGATCCCCTTGCGCCCCAGAGGTACGAGGAGTAAAGTAAACATCATAGGTATGCCATGTTAAAGGAGGAAGTGCCGCATTTACAAGTGGTGCGCTAACAGTATATATGGCGCCGTATTCATCTAACGCGCCACCATTCCCAAAGGAATCCAGTACCTGTACCTCATAATGGCCCTGGAGGTAAACGCCACTATTAGAACGCCCTTGTCCAGAAGCCAAGGGGTTAAAACAGCCCTGAAATTCAATATGGAGAAAACCGCCCATCTGTCCAGCACTTGTCCGTACACCACAATTAAGTTGCCCACGACTTAAGTTGGGGTATCCTATCTTTGATCCCAGGTCAATCCATTTCGCCAAATCGGCTGTCCCGGTTGCCGAATCAAAAAGCCGATTTACAGCGCCCCATTCCGGTTTTGGTTTTAGTAGGCGGGTTGGACTGTTTCGCATTACATGGTTTAATGCAAAGGTTGCACCTGTCGGCGTTGTGCCTGTCATGACATGCACTTCTCCAGCACCTGTGATGGTAGCTGCTTTATAGAGGCTTGGCGTATTAACGGTGAAGGCTGTCCCTGTCAAAGTAGCAGTACCACTAAAGGTACTCCTATTCCAACCCGTGCGCACCCAGCCGCTATACAGATTATCACCAGGAATTGTCAACAATCCGCCTGGTAAAAACACAACGGTATAGGAGTTATTGCCATTGGCAATTAGCCATGCGCCTAAATTACCTCCGCCTGTAACCGCTCCGAAATACTCACCCTGAATTTGCCACTGCGCTAATGGCGAGCCTGAAAGGGGAGGTACGTAATCCGCTTGAGCATGGGAATTTTTGCCCGTTGCAAGCATCAAAACCGCTGCAAAGCATAAAATTGAACGCAAATACTTCAACATAAGACTCTCCCAACTTTCATTCCAGAATATGTACGACTCAATAATAGGTCGTCTCACCAAAAAAAGGTGCCCGTTTTTTAACTAAAGTGCCGCCAAGACCTCTTCTACATGGCCCGATACCTTAACTTTTGAAAATACTTTGGTGATTTTTCCACTTTTGTCGATAATGAAAGTAGAACGCACAATGCCCATGAATTTTCGGCCGTAGAGAGATTTTTCTTGCCATACCCCATAGGCTTTCAAGACCTTGAGCTCCGGATCGCTTAGCAGGGGGAAATTCAAGCTTTGCTTGGCAATGAATTTCTGGTGGGAGGCTAACGAATCCGCGCTTATGCCTAAAACCACAGCCTTTGACTTGGCAATTCGGGACAGGTTGTCTCGAAAGTCACAAGCCTCCGTGGTACAACCTGGAGTATTGTCTTTTGGATAAAAATAAAGAACCACTTGTTTGCCCTTGAAGTCAGAAAGGTTTACTGTCTTATCCTGAGCATCCTGGAGGGAAAATTCTGGTGCTTTCTGACCGGGCTGTGGTCCTGACTCTACTTTTTCGATTTGCTTTTTTACAGCGGCCATTCATACTCCGGTTTGGATTGAAAAAATTGTTTTGCGTTAAGGCAATTTAGTTGCTGGCGAAATGATTGGCTTCTGAGGAAACCATACGCGCCAATAAAAGATCGCGCTGATCACAGAAGGACTTCCACTCGTCTTTGGCCACGCCTCCTTTGGCCTCCATCTTGAGTTCCGCAGGGTTGATATACTTTCCATGGCATTCGACTCTATAATCCAGATGGGGTCCAGTGGCCAATCCAGTCATGCCCAAAAAAGCAACTGTTTCCCCTTGGTGGACCCGTCGACCGGCGCACATTCCTGTAGCAAAGCCGTTCAAATGCGCATAGTAGGTATTGTAAACGCCATTATGTCTGATCTTCAACGTTTTGCCATAGCCATTTACCCATTTTGCATATTCGACCGTTCCGTCACCGGCTGCAAAGATTTTGGTCCCTTTCGGCGCGGCATAGTCAATTCCCCAATGCGGCCGGTTCACGCCAAGAATGGGATGAAGGCGAGAGGAGGTAAACCCGGAAGAAATATGCGCGAAATTCAATGGTGCTTTCAGCAACATTTTCTCGAGACTTCCACCACTCTTATCAAAATAGGAACCATTATAGAGAATGCCATAAAAATCCTTGCTCCGATTCACGTATTTTGCGGATAGTACTTTACCGTATCCGCGGAAACCACCGTCTTCTCCGAAACGTTTTTCGACCAGTAAATTAAAGGCATCGCCAACGCGAGGATCTTTAAAAAAATCAATGTCCCAGGCAAAAATTTTTGTCACCAATTGAATTAGAGCCGGCGATTCGCCTTTGGACAAGAAGGCGTCATATAAATTGGAACTGAGGTTACCGGATACAGACACGGTGTCAGTACGAACGGGAATATTCAGCATCTGATAAATAAATGTAGCAGGCGTCCTTCCAGATAAATTGGAAGCCAAATTTTCGGACTTTGAGAATGTCGAATCCAATATCGCAGTATTCGTCTTCACAAGAATATGCTTTTTGTCTTCATACCGATCATCGAGAATGAAAGCTTCAATATCGCGGGTAGAATCAACGGATTTGTAAATCACACGATAGGTTTGCCCGGCAAAAAGTTTAAACCGGAAATTTTCCTTAATGCTATTTAGAAGCTGGGAGGACTCCTGGGGAGGAAGTTGCAGTCCCCGGGCGATGGAAAGAAAGCTTTCCCCAACTTTGACTTTGGCGGTCAAGGTGTCATAATGGATGATTAAAACGTGTTTTTCCGGAAATTGGGAGCGCCCGCCATCGCCCTTGTCCCAGCAGCCCATCAATAAAACCAGGCACAACCAACCGGCTACTTGAATGGCTTGGATTCCGTGGTTGAAAAATGGCCAATGGGACATACCAGTATTGTTCCGCCGCATGTGGACCTCTCCCATTAAAATCTAGGTCTTTGCTAAAAGGCGGCCTGTTCCGGGTTTTATACCCACCCGTCAAGCATTGGAGTAGCAAATGTTCAATGCTACGGTTGCAGCCAATATACACCAAGCCCCACCTTTTCGCCAAACGAAAATACTGCAATAGCTGCTCATTTGATCATCTAAACGGGGTGAATCCTAAAATTTTACGAAATGAACCAATTAATTCACGGAATCGCCTTGGACTTAAGATATTCGGCCTGTACGGCCTCACATAGAATAGGCGATTTTCCCAATAGAGCCGCAATAGGTTCGTCGAGCATCGTCACACAATTGGTCTTGAGCAGTTTGGAGTCCTGTTTACCGACATTAAAATGGAAATTTTGAATTTGGTTCGCAAAACCACCTTCGGTTATCACTTTTAAAGTTGCAGAATAGCTCCCCTGTTCCCAGTAACATTTATGATTCAGTTCGGTGTAGGAATTCACACAGGAATCCTGACGCTTGAATTCACTGATTAGATCTTCATGTTCTGTTATATCCTTGCCCGGAATTTTCTGGTCACGCCGTTCCATGATCTGGCGCTCGACTGTACGCCAGTTGTGATAATAGCCTTGCAAAATTTTTTTCACTTGCGGGAATACTTCGACGTCATGAAATACCACGTTGTACTTGCAAGGTTCTCCCGGAGAAACCAAAAAAGGCCGAGGCATTTCCCAAGAGCGCGTGCCTGCCAGAGACACTAAAAAATTTGGTTTGAAAGCCGTCCATCGATACGCATGTTTGGTTTTATCCCGATCGGAAGTTAAGGTCAACTCCATGGACTGAACGAAGATTTCGCGGTTAAAGGAGCGCAGAACACCAGCTAGTGCTAGGATAGGGCCATTGGCATCAAATCCGATTTCCACGGTACCGGATTCATAGATTTCCAGTTGTTTCCCGCGACCCATATGGCGAGTCCACATCCAAATCCAGAATTGCGCAAGCGCCAAAATTGATAGGACCCACGGCCCATATTGTTGTACCCAGGGCGTCACGGACGACTCCTTCCTCTAAAGGTATTCATGATTTTCGTAGAATGTTACGAACCCGCGCCAGCATATCTAGAGGCGAGAAGGGCATGACCAAATAGTCGTCGGCGCCGAGTTGAAACCCGCGTGCAATATCCTTCTCTTTTCCGAGAGACGTTAACAATAGAACAGGAAGGTTAGAACAAGCTGGCGTGGCCCTAAGCTTGGACAAAAGTTGCATGCCATCAAAACCCGGAAGTTTGGCATCCAATATGCACAAGGAATATCCTCCAGACATCGCCGCTTCCAATGCACTGGGACCATCCGAGAAATGTTTGATGCTGAATCCTTCCCTACCCAGCCGACTTTTTATGATGGCGGCAACCGTTTCTTCACCTTCAGCTAAAAGGATTACCCGTGCATGAGGCGTGGAATTGTCTTTGGAGGAAACGACGCAATTTCTCCCTTGCGCTTTGGCGATATAAAGGAAGCGATCTGCTTCGGCGATTGCCTCATCCAAGGTAAGGTTAGCGGCCACTTCCGCAACGCCGGCGGAAAAGGTCACATGAAAGTTACGCTCTCCGGGTCCTTGGAATTTCTGCGCAGAAAGGGCCTCTAACGCCTTACGAACAGCATTACCTGCCCCTTCCAAAGCTGTGCTGGGAAATAACACCACAAATTCTTCACCTCCCCAGCGCGCCAGAAGGTCGGATTTTCGCAATGCGCCTGTCAATATCGCACCGGTTCGGCGCAGCACTTCATCACCGGCGGCATGACCAAAGGTATCATTGATGTTCTTGAAGCGGTCCAAATCAAGAATGGCCACCGTCGTCGACTCACCGCGCCGCACAGCTAAACTGACTCCACGAAGATACGCTTCCCGAAATGCGGCACGGTTGGGCAGACCCGTTAAATGGTCCCGACGAGATTCCCGCAAGTTGCCTTCACTGCGATAAAGCCAGGCGGACACGGCTGCGCAAATAGTCTCCACCTCAAAGGGTTTTTCATAGTACGCGTCGGCTCCAAGGGCAAAACATTCGGTTTTAGGTTGGGCCCCAAGCTTGGCGGAAAGAACGATAACGGGAACATTCGCGGTGGCGGGCCGTTCTTTTAGGCGCACCAGAAAATTTCTCCCATCCGTGTCGGGAAGAATGAGATCTAAAAGAATGAGCGAAACTTTTTTTTCCTCTAAAACCGCTTCGGCTTCTTTTGCGGTTGAGGCAGTCAAAATTTCTCTGCTGGAACTTTCCAAAACCGTCACCAAAAGGTCGGTGATGTAAGGATCGTCATCAATTAGGAGGATCCCCGTTTTGTCCTCCATTTCCGTTACCTTACACACATCCTGAATTGTATCCAGAAGCTTTTCTAAATGAAGCGTGAATTCCAATGCGGTGGAGTCCTCCAAATCAGCAGCGGCTGCGGTAATTTCTGGAAATCCATAGGTAGTGCCAGAGCCCCGCAAAGTGTGGGCGATGCGACGCACCGATTCGATTGGCTCGGGGCTCCCATTCAATTCACGGCGTGCGGCTTTAAGTGCTTCTATTCTGGTCACCAATCCGGCCCGATACCACTTTTTAAGGTCTTCCAAGTGAAAAACCTGTTCGTTTGATAGGGTGGACCATCATATTCATGCAGGATTCCAATAGTCGTTTAGAAACAGCAGCATCTTCACTACATTTTACATTAACCACATAAGCGATGACCAGAACGACCACATCTATATTTTTGGGAATCGATTGCGGAAACAACTGTTTTTTAATAGAATTTACGCTTCCGTGATCGGGGATTAACAGATTGTCGGATATGATTTCCAATCGTCTAACATCGGGTTCGCCCTTGCCTCAGTGGGGCGCCATTTTCGACTGGGACGGAGTCCTCATCGATTCTTCAATGCATCATGAAGAAAGCTGGAATCGGCTGGCACAGGAAGAAAATCGCATTTTGCCGGTGGGCCACTTCCTCCAGGGCTTTGGAATGAAAAACGAAGCCATTATCCCAGGCATTCTCGGGTGGACCCGTGACCTGGCGGAAATGCACCGAATTTCCCTCCGCAAGGAATTGCTCTATAGAGAAATCATTCAAGAATGGGGATTAGAACTCTTAACTGGAGCGCGATCCCTGCTAGATACGCTTTACAATGAAGGCATTCCTTGCGCCATTGGATCTTCGACGCATCGTAAAAATATCACCATGTCCTTGGAAATTCTGGGAATTGAAAAATATTTTCGAACGCTTATTACTGCCGAAGACGTCCAACAGGGCAAGCCGAACCCGGAGGTTTTTTTGCTCGCTGCCAAGGCTTTGGAATTGAATTCCAATCGCTGCGTCGTGTTTGAGGATGCTCCCATGGGTATTGAGGCGGCTCTAGCCGGTGGAATGAAAGCGATTGGCATCACTTCGACCCATCCCAAGAGCATATTGGCCAAGGCCCATCTAGTGGTTCGACGGCTGGATGAAATGGATATCGACAGGTTGGAAGGCCTGTTCGCCTAGACCAGAAATTTAAACTGTGGCAAATATTGGACTGCAGCTCAGCGTTGAGCAACGCGAACACGTAAAACGGGAAGTCGTTCGGCGAACGATTGCAGAACAAAAGGACCTGTGCCTCAAAACCCCAAATCTTTCCTTGGAGATAATCATCAATGATGCGGTTTACCAGGAACTGGAACGGCTACGGGGCGAAAAGACTGGAAAGGCAAACCGTGAACAGGCTCGTTTCTGGAATAAGGTCGGGCATGAATTCCATCAAGTCACCGAAACGGAACGAGAGGCCATTCTTGGCCGAATAGTCGAAAGTTATGTGGACGAGATCATGGGGTATTTCAACCCGGTCATCCACGGCATAGTGGCCCGCATCATTCCGTGGGGACTCAAAGCGCTGTTAAGCAGTTTCTCGCCGGCTTCCTTACTCAAATTCCTGGGAACCAAACTCAGCTTGGAGGAAAACCTCACTATTACAGGTCCGGTAGACCAAATAAGGAAACTCGGGACTAAAGCCACTCTTATCATGGCGCCCACGCACGTAAGCAACCTCGACAGCATCGCCATTGGGCTTGGATTATATATGCTCCGTCTGCCGCCCTTCACGTATGGCGCAGGACTCAATCTATTCAGCAACCCTATCTTAGCCTTCTTCATGAACAACCTCGGCGCCTACAAGGTAGACCGTCGAAAAAAGAACGGCATTTATAAATCCGCGTTGAAAGAATATGCAACCTTGTCCATGGAAATGGGACAGCACAATCTTTTTTTCCCGGGAGGAACACGCAGTCGCAGTGGAGAAATAGAACAGCACCTTAAACTGGGACTCTTGGGCTGCGGCATCAAAGTGTACACGTCCAACCTTTTGGCAGGAAAACCAAATCCGGATCTTTTTGTCATTCCCTGCACGTTGTCTTACGGCTTGGTTCTAGAGGCACGTTCTTTAGTGGACGACCACTTGAAGGAAACAGGTAAAAGTCGATACATACGCATTCGCAATGATTTCAATCGCCCCATGCGGGTTCTCAATTTTTGGCGAAACCTGCAAAGCATGGAGTCTAAAATTCACATGCATTTCGGCGAACCGCTGGACCTCTTTGGCAACAAGGTTGATGAGAATGGAGTCAGCCGCGATGCTCATGGCCGCAAGGTTGACCGCAGTAAATACGTGGAGGCGGCTGGTGTCGCCGCTCACAATGCGCAGCGCGATCAGGAATACACGCGTGAACTGGGCCGCAATCTACTTGCCTCGTATCGTCGCAACAATGTGGTTCTCAGCACTCACATCACTGCCTTTACCGTTTTCACTCTAATGCAAAGACAGCATGTGCAGTATGATCTCTACCGGCTGCTCCGTACGGAAGGTCCGGACCATCCTGTTTCCAGGAGTGAAGTGGTGGAACAGATGCGGCTCTTTCTGGAAAAATTACGCACCATGGAAAGTCGTGGCGAAATCGTGCTGGCCCAGGAGCTGCAGGCAGAAGGCGCTGGAGAAATCTTTGCCAAAGCCATGCAACACTTTCGAAGCTTTCACGATGGAGAAGCTCTACGGGAGAATCGGGATGGCATCTATACAATGAATATGAAGTTGCTGTATTATTACCGCAACCGACTGGATCATTATGGCCTGGACGCCAGCCCATGAAAGGGATGGAATGGAAACCATAGGCGTACTGGGTGCCGGCAGTTTTGGAAGCGCACTCGCGGACATGGTCGGCGTTAAAGGCCATAAAGTCTTGCATTGGCATCGTACCCAAGAATCAGCCGAAGCGTTCAATGCAACACACCAGAACCTGAAGTACCTGCCTGGCCGAACTTTGCATGCCAATATTACCGCCACGCACGATCTGGGAATTGTAGCTCGGTCCGCCCAGCTGCTTATTATTTCCATACCCAGCCTCTACTTCCGGGAAGTGTCGCATCAATTGGGCGATTGGGTTAATGGTGCGCATATCCTGGTTTCCACCACTAAAGGAATCGAAGCCAATTCCTTTAAACTGATGACTGAAATTCTACGCGAAGAAACCTGCTGCCTCAAGATTGGCGCTTTATCCGGCCCAAACTTGGCCAAAGAAATCGCAGCCCAAAAACCAAGTGGTACTGTTATTGCCAGCCGATACGACGAAGTAATTCTCAAGGTCCAGTCCGTGCTTTCCGGTCCCTATTTCCGGGTCTATAGCAATCACGATGTCTATGGCGTTGAACTCGGAGGCGTGCTCAAAAACGTGTATGCCATTGCCACTGGACTGATAACGGCTCTCAATATGGGAGACAATACGATGGGCATGCTCATCACCCGCGCCTTGGCGGAGATGAGCCGGTTTGCCGCCAAAATGGGCGCGAATCCCTTAACTTTTTTAGGCCTATCCGGCGTAGGCGACCTTGTAACCACTTGCACCTCACCATTAAGCCGCAATTTCCGAATTGGCCGCATGCTTGGAGAGGGCTTGTCTTTAGAATCCGCCGTGGCCCAAATTGGCGAAGTCGCCGAAGGCGTGAATACCATCCGCATCGTCAAACAAAAAGCCCAACAACTACAGATCCGTATGCATATTCTGGAAGGACTTCATGCCTTGCTTTTCGAGGGCTTTGACTTGCCCACGGTGCTCAAACAATTGATGAACGTGCCTCAAATGGAGGACGTTGAACTAATATATCGTCCTAAGGGCAATTCCAACCTTACTGCTTGACCCAAAAAATTTTTGATATCGTTTTTAAAATTCGATCAACGTTTGAGGAATCGCACCCACTGGGCCGATACGTCTTCTTCCTGATCAAGAACGTCAAAGGCGTTGGGAGTGATGTTGCGAAGCATTCGCGAAGTGAGGCTGTCCACTTTTTCCACCTGCCAATCTTCGGTATTGCAATCGTTGCGCTTCCGGACTTCCGTCAGGTGAAATTCAATGGCATCGTGATCGGATTTCCATTCTCCACGATTCTCCAATAACAGGCACGGACCTTGAAATTTCTTTCGCGAAAAGGTTTTGTTCTGGTTCAAACTGAGTTTGGTGGCCATCCCCTTAGAATCCTGGCTTTGCGCACTGTAAACGCCGGGAGAGAGCAATTCTTCTGAGGTACCGAAAGTAGCGGTTCGGGTTCCATGTTTGGCGCATCCAAAAAAGGAACTTAACAGCAATGTACTGGATAAAACCGTACTAAAGACCAATAATCCAGGTGGAAACCGCATACCTACCTCCGTGAATATCGGAGAAAGTAGTAATTCAAATTCGGATTATCGTTTGGCACCTTTTCCCCGATTTTCACGCCCTTGGCGCAGCATCATTTTAATGACTTGCCCAAGAGCGGAATAATCCGGCGCGGCTGGCTTGATCTCCTCCGAGCCCAATGATCCATTTTGCATCAATCTTGCAGCTTCCCGGGCTCCGGAAAGAAATCCCTGAGCAGCTTCTGAATGCGGAGCAACGGCCTCCATCATGGCCATACCAAGTTGCCGTACCTGCGCATGAGTAGAGTCGGAAAATTTAATAGCCATTTTATAACTGAGGTCATGCGGCTGCACGCCAACCAGAATCTGGCCAGCTTCGCGAATATCCGCAATCGGGTATGGCGAGGACTCCAAGCGGCGGACGAGCTCCTCAATATCCTGGTTTGAGGGCAATTCAGTCATGTTATGGAGTATACCAACTTGGGCTTGGTCGATGCAATCGCCTCCGTTGGGCCAAGCCGGCCCAGCATGGGACTTAACCCCAGCTAACTATATTCTGATCGGCTACGTAACCGCACTTCTCGCATTGAGGGTTATGCAGTGAAATTGGGCTGTTTTCGCAGTGCGGACAGACATTTGTGTCCAAAAGCAATTTAATTTCCTTGCCCATACGATAGCCGCATTCACGACACTCCCTGACCCGGGATTTAAAACTCCACAATGACCAGCAATTGGGACAATGGTCATGGGGAACTTTCATCATCACCCCATCCACAATATACTTGGCGGGCGATGATTCATTGGAGCTGAGATAGGGACGCGAGCCATCCATGCAAGTGATACCCGTATCGGTAGTCTTCAAAGATTTTTCGCGATTCTCGTCGAAGACTTCCACGGAGAAATTTACGGTGAGGGAATACCCTTTGGGAAGATTTGCGGAAATTTCTTTCAGCTTCTCCTCAAACTGGTTGAGCTTCTGATCCCGGTAAAGGGTTTGCAACTCGGTGTATAACATGTCGGCCAGTTCATGCGTCTGATCGTAAGTATTTACATCCATCAATTACCTCACTCGTAAATCAATTCCCGTGGTGTGTAAGAATGCCCTCAAGTCATAATGAAGTTAAGATAAATAAAATCTGTTGGCAGGGATGTAATTGCAAAGTTCATCCACGAATACCCTGAAAAGCATTAAGGATGACGGAGCAAGCCTTAAGTCATTTGGGGTTCTTTAATTTTATGTGGTTGGAAAACTCAAAATACTTTACCGAAGGAAAGAAAACTTTAGCGACAGAATAAAAAAACATGTCGAAGGCTAAGCCGTTTCCATCAACGCCAATGCAGCAAACTTCGACCGATTTGTGCGGTGGACAGCGCTGCTTCTAATGTATCCCCCGTCACGGTAAAGTGACCCATTTTCCGCTTAGCTAATGCCTGAGTTTTTCCATAAAGATGTAAGGTGAGATTGTCCAGTTGCAGCGCTGCATCGACGCCCTGCAAAGTGTTCCCTTGTCCATCGCCGATGAGGTTCACCATCACGGATGGTTCTCGGGCTTGAGTGGACCCAAGGGGAAGCCCACAAATAGCGCGTACTTGTTGTTCAAATTGCGAACAGTTACAGGCATCCAAAGTATAGTGACCGGAATTGTGCGGCCGAGGTGCGATTTCATTTACGAGAAGGCCTTCATCCTTTGTCAAGAAAAGTTCGACACAATAAGTGCCGATGATTCCCAACGCTTCACCCACCTTCTCTGCCATGGCCTGAGCCTTAGCCATCGCTGTCGTCGAAATGCGCGCAGGAACCAGTGACATATCCAAAATATTTTCGACATGGATGTTTTCGGAAACGGGATAAGCTTTGGCCTTACCATCGATCCCCCTGCAAGCAATGACACTCAGTTCCATAAGAAATGGGACCTTGCTTTCCCAGATCAAAGGCTGCCCATTGTAAAGCCGCTGGAAGGCCGCTAAGGCGGAGGCAAGGTCGGCAACCACAGCCTGGCCTTTGCCATCGTATCCGCCGGTTACCGTCTTGATAACTGCCGGAAGTCCAATTTTAATCGCCGCTTCGGCAATCTCCTCTGGTGAACCCACCGGCATGAATTCAGTAACCGCCAAGCCCGATTCCCGCAGGAATTTTTTTTCCAAAAGCCGATCCTGGCTGATGCGCAAGACACGGCTACTCGGATGCACGGGCTTGCCTAATGCTTCCAGGAACTCCACGGCACGCGCATCGATATTTTCAAACTCGTAGGTGACAACATCCGAAACGGCCGACAGCCGGCGCAAGGCATCCTGATCGGTATACTCGGCAAGAATCTGCTCATCAGCCACCTGTCCGCAAGGTGAATCCACAGCCGGCTCCAGGGTAACAACGCGGTAACCCATGCGCTTGGCTTCCAGGGCGAACATCCGGCCTAACTGGCCTCCGCCCAAAATACCCAGAGTCGATCCCGGAAGTATGAACTTCAATTTATTCCTCCGGGAACTTCATGGCTCTGACGTCTTTATCCAAGGAAAGCCGATGATTGTCCACTGCCTTGGCGATTTCCGGATATTTAATCGCCAGAATGCGGGCAGCCATTAAACCTGCGTTTTTGGCATTGCCGATAGCCATGGTAGCAACGGGGATACCGGCCGGCATTTGGGCGATGGATAGCAGTGAGTCCATCCCGTTCAAATGTTTGGAAGTGACCGGCACTCCGATAACCGGCAAGGAGGTCAGTGAAGCAGTCATTCCAGGTAAGTGCGCTGCGCCCCCGGCTCCAGCGATAATGACTTGCAAGCCCCGTTGGCGGGCTGATTGGGCGTACTCGACCATTAAGTTGGGAGTTCGGTGGGCAGAAACCACTTTGCGTTCATGGGGAATGGAAAGCTCCTGTAAAATTTTGGCGGCCTCCTTCATCGTCTCCCAGTCTGAAATGCTACCCATTATAATGCCCACTATCGGAGGCTTATCTTTTGGCTGAGAAGCTGCCGGACCCTTGGTTTTCTTGCTCTTATTACTCTTAGACACTTTTACCATACTCCCGATCCTTTCCTACTTAACTGATACTGAATCGGTTTTACTGCCGGATGGATCCCGTTTACCGGGCTCTAAAGGTATCTGGCTATCGGTGCCCTGATTGTCCAACGGAGGGTACAACTGCTTACCGACCTTGTCCCACTCTCTCACGGACCCAGTCACCAACTGGCCTGCCAAAAAAGTGCGCTCCTGCCAAATATGCCCATTGTCATGCCACCAAGTGGCCAAGCCCTGCAACTTTCCATCGTTATAATTTGCCTCGAATTTTTTTTTCCCATCCAGGTACCATTCTCGCCAAACCCCGTGGGTCAGCCCGGCACGAAATACAGTTTGCCATTGTTTTTGTCCATTTTCATACCATACGGTTGCGAAGCCCGTTTTTTTACCCAGCAAATAATTCGCTTCATAAGATTTTCGGCCATTTGGATGATAATACACCACGAAGCCGTTTTCCTTACCGGCCTGCCATTGGATTTCACCTTTTTTGTTACCACCAGGAAAAAATTCCTCGGCTAGGCCATCTCGGACTTCATGTTTTTTCTCATCTAAGTAGTAGCTGTAATGCTCTTTAATTTTTCCATCAGGAAAATGGGTTTCCTTTTGTTGAATTTCATTTGACCAAACGGAAATAACGGCCAACTGAAAGAGGGTGCTAAAAATGCGATTAAAACCAGGGCCGGTCATAGGAATTATTTCGGAATATAGAAATCCCCTTCTACCATGAGCATTAGCCGGAAGGGTGGATAAAAAATAAAACCCACCTGCCAGAGTGGACAGGTGGGGCAACGTTTCAAAGGTTGGATTCAGCAGCCAAATCAGAATTCGGCGGGTACGGCAAGCCTTTCCATCCGGCCCCCACGATTTAACACCAAGTAGCTAACCCCGCGGCGGCTCGACATCGTTAAATGCCTTGCGCCGGCCGGAATTGCCACAGAAAGAGTCTGCGCGCCGACCACACTGAAAGCACTGAGGCTACCGGCAGTAGAGGAGGGAGCGAAATCCACAGAGAGAGCGGCTGAGATGTTTGAAATTCGGAATGCAGATCCTGCGCTTCCGGCAAACCGCACCGCTGTGCTGTTGGAAACCAAGATGAAATCAGCCAGCTCTGCCTGACCGGCGATTAAGTCAACATTATTATTGACCGCACCCTGGTAACCTGCAGCACTTACTGTAACCGTATAGTTCTGCAAGGCAGGAATGCTATCAAAAGTGTACTGGCCAGCTGAATTGGTCACCGTTGAATCAATTTTACCGTTGCCGCCACCATTTCCCGTGCGGGATAGAACGACCTTCGCCCCGGCAATGACGGCCTTCCCAACATTAGTGACATGACCGATGATGCTGCCAGTTGTGATGGTAACAGTACTGGCGATTAGGCTAAAGTCAACGGTCGATGTGATATTAGAGGCGACGGCGATATTTGTAGTGGAAGCCGTCTGGAATCCTGTAGCAGTAACCGTAACGGTGTAATTGGTTAATGCCGCTACGCTATCAAAAGCATAATGGCCATCTGCCGCAGTCACCATGCTATCGATCCGGGCCGTTCCCCCAGAGGTACGAATGAGAACAACTTTTGCGCCGGCGAGCGCAGCCGCACCAGCACTGTTGCGAATGGTGCCCGAAACGGAACCTGGCAAACCCGGACCCACCACGGCAGTTAGGGTAAAGTTTGCAGTTGTTGTAACGCCAGTGGTTACGTCAACATTGTTGTTCATGGCGGGATTGTAGCCAGTTGCCGTAACCCTTACGGTAAAGTTATTCACGGCTGCAACGCTGTCAAAAGTATACACTCCTTTGGCATTAGTCCGAGTACTGTCCAGAGAGGCCCCGGTTCCACCACCGCCAGCTCCGATAATGATCACCAAGGCATTGGCAATTGGAGTGCCTGTTGCTGAACCAGCACGGACGGTGCCCGACACAGTTCCAATTCTACCTCCACCGCCAGTAGCAGTTAACTGAACATTCACTGTATAGGTACCCGTTCGGCTTTGCACATTGGTAAAGCCCTGAGCGTTTTGGTAACCGGTTTTGGTGACTAAAACTTGTTTGAATCCCAGTGAATCTGTAGTAAAAGCATAGACTCCCGTAGCACCGGTCACCGCAGAATCAAGCCGGGTGCCTCCACCACCTCCCCCGAATCCGGACGTCAGTACAACTTTAGCACCTGCCACGGGTGTTCCAGCGCCACCACCTGTGGTGACTACACCGGTTATAATGGCCGCTCCAGCCCCCATGGCCGCCAGAAAGACAAGCGCAGTTCCGGTTAAAATCGTCCTATGCATAAAATTCATAATAGCCCCCTAATAATTTAATGGTGTCGCAATATCCAGGGTCAAGTCCAGGTTTCCCCTGCCTGGCCAAGACCCTTAAGTCATGATGAAAAGATATTGCCCAAGAGAAGGTCCCTCAATTCATCCACACAGGCAACTACCGTAGGTTTTCGGGAATTAATTTCCCACTACTGGTATGGACCGTACGGTATGGTACGCCATCCCTTGGTATCTTTATGTAAAGTAGCCCGATTCTTACCGGACCGAGCCAGGAGAAAAAAGTGGAATACCAAAAAATACCCATGCCAAAGCGAAAGCAAATCGCCCTAGTCGCCCATGATCATAAAAAAGCAGAAATAGTTGAGTGGGCCAAACGACACCGTGACAGCCTCTCCAGACATACTCTTTTCGCAACCGGAACCACGGGCGGATTAATCGAAAAGGAAACCAAGCTTCCTGTGGAAAAATTACGCAGTGGCCCATTGGGAGGTGATTTGGAAATCGGCGCAATGATCTCGGAAGGGAAAATTGATTGCCTGGTGTTTTTCTGGGACCCTTTAGCGGCACAGCCTCATGACCCGGATGTACGCGCATTGCTCCGCATTGCCGTGGTTTGGAACATTCCCGTAGTCAGCAATATCGCCTCGGCAGATTTTATGTTTTCCTCGCCCTTTATGGATGGAGAATACGTGCGTCAAGTACCGGATTATGAAGGGCAAAAGCGAAAAGAATGGCCTTTGAAAGGCGGATGACCTCTAGGCTGCAGACACTTTGCATGCTGGTCGAGGCTAAGTCTATTTAAGAATAAAGGTAACTACTCAGGGTATTTGACAACCTCGTCCATATAATTTAGACTATAATCATTGGTCAATATGGAATTTACTGAACTGGAAATCACCGAAATATTG
>JAYTHY010000138.1:0-48477 GCA_043732185.1 Fibrobacteria bacterium | reverse complement strand
GGGTGGACCTGGAGCTGCAGCTATCCCTGATCAAAAGCGGGCTTGAAAAAATTTCCGAAATGACATGAAATCAGCCCGAGAACTCCCGACTCTTGAGTTATTAGTGAAATAATTGTCATCGGCATCTTTGGGCGTGAAAAAAGGTATTTCACCATCCCAATAGGAGGGGTTTTCTGTTTTGGGAGTTCCACCGCCGAGAACATTTAGAATTGAAAGAGCGTTATTAACTTCCCACCCCTCCGGCACCCCTTTGACAATCTTCGTCTTCTCATGCCCCGGGAAACGCAGGCGCACAAACCATTCGCGGTAAAGCTCTTCGGCCATCTTTTCCAGAATGGCGATGCGGCGGGTGTTGTTTTCGATCAGGTCATCGTAGGCGGAAAGGACGGCGGCGATTTTGCGTTGGATGGGGAGAGGGGGGAGTAGAATTGGGATTTCGTTGATTTTGTAAATCCCAAGTTTGCCTTGTGCAGCTCCAGCCGAGGCTTGTTGCATCCTTTCCTTGCTGTGCGAACTGGTTAAGGAATTTACAAGATATTTGGAATCAACGCCCCTGTAGTTGGTTAACTTAACAGCATTTTCCGTCAAGCTGGCGTTGTCAAATTCCCTTGGTACAATGCCGACATCTCCAATGTTTGCGCCTACAATCGTAATTAAAATGTCATTTGTATTCGTAATGTACCGCTTGATTTTTTCCCTTACGGAATCAGAAATAAAGACTGGGGATTCAATTTTTATTTTTCCGTTTTTGATGTCTCGGGCGCGGATATATGGATGGCCATGAAGTGAGAAATCCTCCCCAAGTGGAAGTCTTTTCCCGCCTTTGACGTCGCAGAGATCCTTAAGTTTGACCTGCGGCCAGGACTTCATTCTTCGCCTGCATTCATCCAAACGTTTTTTCCTGTCGCAGTCAGCCGGTATTTCTGCAAGTGCCGCCTTGGTTTATCAGATTCCGTCATTTCACATAAACCATTGACTATTGCCGGTTTTAGATACAAATCACTGTAGGGCTTTCGATCCTCTAATTTCAAGATATCCTGCAATTCGTCTCGACTCATTTCGTCCTTAATAATTATCATCAATTTTGTGACATGGGGGGGTGACATGGGGGGGTGACATGGGGGGTGACTTGGGGGGTGCTTTGTACGAGTAACCATTATGCACGATGGCATTGACTGCAAATTCCCTGACCCTATATTCCATCCGATGCGACTCAATAAATCTCATCCTTCACCCGCAATCATCCGAATATTATTCCCAATCACATCCTCCAACTCCCGGGCCTGCGCATTCAGCTTCGACAACTCCTCATTCATCCCCAACATCTCTTCGATGAACTCTTCCTCCGTCTTCCCATCCTCCTCAATCACCACCCCCACATACCGCCCCGGGTTCAGCGAATACTCCTGCTCCTCGACATCCTTCAAGCTTGCCAGCTTGCACAGGCCCGTCACATCTTCGTACTTCGCATCCGGAAACCGCTCCTGCAACCACCCGATATGCCCAAAGAAATACTCCGTCTCCTTGGCTTCCTTATGCAGCAATTCCAATTCCGTCTTCAGCAATTTGATATCCTTGCTACCGCCCAACTCCTTCTCCACCTGCCGCACCTGCTTATCCACATCCTTCATCACCTCATGCAAGGCCGTGAAGAAAGGCTGAATGATCCCATATAGCTTGCGCTGCATTTTATTCGCCGCCACCACCTCGGAAATATCTCCGTCCTTACGATAAGCCTGATACGCTTTTTCCAGTCCATCCGACCCGGCCAACGATTTGGCAATATCCGGAGAATTTTTCACCTTATTGGCTTTGAGAAACGCGCTCACCTTACCAGCCACCTCGGCCAGCTTGGGCCGATGTTCAGCCAGGCGGGTAAATCCTTCCGTGAAATAACCATGCACCAAGCCCGTAAAGGCTTCCCGGTCTCCCCGATGCAGGCGGCTGATCACGGCGATGTTCTGGATTTGCTCTTCCGTGAATTCTCGATGGGCGCGATCGATTTGTGTGAAGATATTGCGTGCGTCGATGAACAGGATTTTATCGTCCTGTTTGCCCTTGTCGAAAAACCATAGCGTGGCGGGCAGGGTCACGGTGTAGAACATATTCGACGGCAAGGTGAGCATGGCGTAGATCAAGTTCTTTTCGATCAAGGTCTTGCGGATGTCGGCTTCGCTATTGCGTGCATCGGACGCGGAATTGGCCATGACCAAGGCGGCGCGGCCTTTGGGCTTGAGCGAGGTGGCGAATAAATTGATCCACAGATAATTGCCGTTGGGTACAGTTTCGGATCCGTCCTTGGATTTGAGCTTGGTTTTATTGCGCGGGATGCCGTAAGTGTTGAAACGGCGGTCGCCCTCCACCTTGGCCAGGTTCACATCGTCCATATTAAAAGGAGGATTAGCCAGCACATAGTCGAATTTTCCAAAGCTACCGAAAGCATCTTCATAGTAGGTATTCGCCTGTTTGACCTCGCCGCGCAGGCCGTTCACGGCGATATTCATCTTGGCCAACTTCACGGTTTCCAAAGTCTTTTCTTGGCCATAAACATACAGGCTCGTGTCCTTGGCCTTTTGTTTGGAACCGGACGTGCGCGCTTCCACGAATGCCGAGGACTGGACAAACATGCCGCCCGATCCGCAGGCGGGATCGAAAACGGTGCCTTGATGGGGTTCGATGATTTCCACCATCACGCGCACCACAGAACGAGGTGTGAAAAACTCACCGCCCCCTTGTCCATCGGCCAAGGCGAATTTACCCAGGAAGTATTCGTAGATCTGTCCGAACATGTCTCCCGTAGCGTTGCGGGGAATGTCGGCGAAGTTCTTGAGCAATTGTTTGGGGATGATTTTGTATTCCGGCTTTCGAACCAGGCGGAAGTATTCCTCTAGAGGGAGTGTTTCTTTCAATTCCGGCTTGTATTGTTCGATGAGTTGCATGGCCTTCTTCAAGGCTTTGGCGATGTCATCCTTTTCGGGCAGGTTGAGCAGGTATTCGTAGCGGGCTTCCTTGGGCAAGTAGAAGCCACATTTCTCAATGGCGATTTCGTGGATGGGGCGTTCGTTGCGCTTGCCTTTCAGTTTTTCGAACTCGGCATTGATAGCGGCTTCTTGGGCGCTGTATTTATTGTCGGCGAAGCGGAGGAAAATAAGGCCTAAAACCGGGGTGGAATATTCGGAGGATTTGAGGTCGGAATTGGCGCGCAGGGTGTCGGCGGTTTGCCAGAGAGTGGCTTCCAGCTTCTTCAATTCGTCCGTTGTCATTTATGTCCTGGGTTGCGAACGCTATTTGGCAGTTCTATCCCTTGAAATATAGTGGAAAACCATTGGATGTGTGCGAATGCCTGGTTATTTTGGTTAATGCCCACCGCCTTATCCAATAGGAAACTATGCCAAAATTCAACGGTCAAACAGATTCGCCTTTGCAAATCAAACTCAAGTCCGAAATCGTCGAAGCGCGTTGGGGCACATCCCAAGTGGCCCAGGGCGGCCGAGTGCAAATTGAAGTCACCACTGCCTTTGTAGCAGATGGCGCAACGCTTAAAATCACTCTCAAGGATAAAGAGGGCGCGGCCGTAGACACCGTGGTGGGAAAAATTTACGCCAACCTGTACCGGGGATACTATACAGTATCTAAGCCCAATAAAACTGGAGCCATGACCTTCGAGGCCGAACTGCCTGACCACGGAGCGAAAGGAAAAGCGGGTTGGATCAAAGTGCTGCCTCCGATTAAAATCACGGAGCTTAAACTGCAGGATGGCGATGGCAAGGACTTGCAGGAAATTGCCCAGGAGCCCATTCTTAAAATGCTCGCCAAAGTAGAAGGCCCGCCGGACGGCACCCACTGTGATTTTGTGTTGTTCTGCCAGATAAAAGATCAAGCGCCGCAGCCTGTGTTTAATGGCAAAGGCGTTCTAACCGCGGGACAAGTGAGTTGCCAATGGAAACGCAAGCCGCCGCAGCAGGAACCTCGGCTTCAAATTCAACCGGACTTGGATAAGCTGGGCGAAAAGTATGAAACGCCGATCTACCACTTTGAATTGTCCTGCCTGGGAGCGTCTGCCACATCCACGGAAACAAAGTATGTCAGTTGGGTTGAGATTCGCTTTCGGGATTTACGTGGGAAGGCAACTTTATTATTACCGGATGGCAGTGAGCTGGTCGAGCAAATTCCCGATGATGGGGTTCTCAAATTGAAAAAACCACTGGCAGGAAGCATCACCGTTAAATCCGTAGAACCGCCTGCGGACAAAACAGGAAAATAGGGAAACCATGCGTAAAGACAAGAGGATACACTTGTCCACGGGGCAGGTGCACAACCTTTTCGGAACGCAAATCCGATGGTTTAAATGGGATGGCATTGAGGATTTGCACGGCACATGCAATCATGTCACCGCACCAATTGATCCGACACTCGGCGCCGACGATCCCAATCTCATGCTTAGGCTGAAACATTTGGGATATGACTTCCCTGATAACTTGACCGCAGATGCGAAAAACAAATGCGTCTGGATGGCGCTTAAAGAAGTTTTGGCGTTTCTGAATATTCCGACCCAAGAAGTTTTTGGGGCCGTAGATTTTCAGCTAAACATTCCACCGGCTGCGGCTGGGATGGCACAGGCTATTCAAAACCTATTGGCCGGGCAAGCCAAGGCCGCGCTGGAAACATTAGACGATGCCTTGGACCCATTGGGATCCGGCGCCAATTCGTTTTCCATTCAGGGGGGGATTGGGTATAGGCTACGAAGCAGACCGGATCATTTTACGCCTTTAAATGAATCAGCCGGCATTGAGGTGGAATTATGCGACCTCCAAAATGTAAACTCGCTGCTTCTCAAAATATCCACCGAAAACGATGTCTTGGTATATCAAGAGGTTTTCGATGCGCAGGCATTGAGTCTTGTCCCATTGATGAAGCCTCAGGATCAGAACCTTATCACGCATCATCCCCATAAGGCTTTTTTGATGAACCAGAAAAGCAATGAACTTTCCGGGCCCTATCCCCGCCTCAGGAAACCGGGTGCATTCAATCGCACGTTTGCGCCTTATCGAATTGAAATTTATTTGAGCGGTGAAGCCGACGCATTCCTTCCTGATACACATGGCGTGTACCATACCGCTCCTGGAAAAACCGTGATTACCACCGAAACCCTGAAACCACCCGGGGATATGGGCGAACTTCATCTCATGGGTAGGAATTGTCGAAAACACAATAGGCGGTTTTTGGAGGCCAACGAGATTATTCTCTTCGATCCTTTTGTCTCCAATCAAATAGAAAGGGATGCCTTTAGGACCTATTCCGATTTCCAGCAAAGAGCGGCGCTGAAAAAAAGCCAGGCGTGCACGCTCGCCTGCGAGGAGGGTCGCAATTGCCAGGCCCCGATAACGTGCCAGGCGGGATATTGGTCCATACCGGAATTGAGGGGGACATTCGAAAATATTTCCCGCCACATGAATCGGCTTGAGCAACAATTTTGCTGTGGAACATCGAGCCAGCCCGAGCCTGGCAGCGCCATAGCCGACCTCAAGGTTCAAATTCCCGCCGTGCTGGATGCTATGCGGAAAAGGATTTTTGATTTGGTTTTTCGAAAATATCCCTACGGCCCGTGCATAGAGTTCATCGGCAGATTTGTGATGGTTGTCGAACATATTATTGGCGTCACCAAAGTTGATGGTGAAGTGGCGCACTTTTCGGAAGGCTATAACGATACAGTTAGTGCAGAATATGATTTGCTGCGCAAGGGTCGAACCCGGGCGGAAATTTGGCGTACTGAAGTGGAAAGCACAGGTAAGCTACAGGCCACCCGGCCGAAACGACAAGCTACCTTGATGGAAACATTTGAACTGGGGCTCAAAGAAATTCCCGAATACCACATTCCCGAGGTGATGAAAAAATCGGAAGTGATTGTATTCCCCTCGTATAACCCTTTGAACACCACATTTTTCCGGCGGACGCGTTCCGTTCCCCTTTTTGTAGCCGCCTTGATCGATTTCAAATATTTAATAGCGGACAGAGTCTACATGACTCCCTTCCAATTCTTCAATCATGATAATTTTCACATTGTGGGAGTGGATCCCTATACAACCGCCACCACGACTACTCCTAGCCCTCAGCTATGGGATACCCTTGAGGCCTTCGCCCGATCCGGTAAACTGGCGTTGACAACGCAGGCCTATCCAGTAACCCGGCACACACTGTATGCCTATTATGACGCCGTGGCAAAATTCCTGGAAGTCCACATTCAGGCCTTGGAAGAACCGTCCAAACCCAAGGCTTTCTTGAGCGCAGTCAACACCTATCTCTTCACTTTGATTCACGAACCGATTCGCACATCCGATATGCACGTTGATTTTAAAAGGTTTGCCTGGGCCAGCGTGATGGAACCCAAGAATATTTTGGAAAGAATGCACGTATCTGGACTCGGCGCACCCATCGGCATTCGCCAATCTCCAAATCCATTTCTTAAGGTGATTAAAGGCCGCTTCGATTCCGGATTTTTCGGGCGCATTCAAGAAGGCGAGTCGTACACGCCTGCGGAAATGGAAATTTTGGAACGGAGTATGAACTGCCCCGAATGCCGAATCGGAAATTGCACGGGTCAAGAAAACAACGCAGGCATCGCTTGCGTACAAGGCTGGTTGGAAGCTGTTTTGGACGCCAGCCGTGCCGAGCATTTATTCGATTTTGACTCCTGGTTGGTGGAAGAAAAACGCAAGCACGCTATACCTGTCGCGCATAATTAATTGCCCGCACTTATGCACACGATTTGAAAAGCTCGCCATCTCAACTGCGCAATCGATTCCTTGGTCGGCAAGTTTTACTGTTTTTTTTCGATGCGAAGTTACCGATTTCCTTGGCAAAGCGTCCTTTTTTTTCTGATTTTTGGTCTTTTCAGCCATAGTTCGGCGCGAAAGGCGGATCCGATTGATACAACAGACATACATTCCGCATTCATCAACGGCGATTTTGATCAGGCCACCGCTCCACTGGAAGCGGCTCTCAAATCTAAACGGACTTTGTCCCATGCGGAAAGCCTTTTTACATATAAACATTTAGGGGTCATATATTCGGCTGCGTCGTCCACTCGGGAAAAGGGCCGTTATTTTCTCTATCAATTTGTGAGTGCGAATCCGAACGCCAATATTCTGGATATGTATGCCAGCGAAAACATTTTTTTGATTTTTCGAAATGTACAAGAGGATTACAAATCCAAACATTCCGGCCTCGCATCTTCTGTCGCTGGCTCCTCCACAAAAAACAACACCCTCGGCATTTCGCCAGCCGTATTTTGGGCGGCCGGTGGCGCCGCGTTGACGGTTGCCACAGGCGTGTTCATTTACAAAATCAATGATACACCCAAGCCCATCAATACCCTCATTCTAGTCAAAGAGTAAAACACGGCCAAGTATCGGCTTCCGGACTCCATCGGCGCCGATTTTCAGATTCGCATGCAGGGTTTCGATTCCCTTGGATTGCTGGCGTTACAATCGGATATAAAAGTTGATGCTGGAGTTCCGAGTACGGCGCAAAAAACTCCGTCGAAAATGCTTCCCGCTTTTCAGCCTACCAATACTTTAACCCGATTAAAATCCTTTGTGCTTTCCAGCGGTGTGCTCGTCCCTCCTTTTGCACCAGGTATTTTTGTCTATTCGGTAACAGTTCCATTTGCCCTGGATATCGTCACCCTCAATGCCGTTGTGGGGGATACGCAGGCAACACTCGATTTGAATGGAATACCTATGGAGTCCGGCGTAACAATAGGATCGGGAAAGCTTAAAGTCGGCACAAATCCCTTGCGTGTGAATGTGCATTCGAAGAGCACGGGGGATCCCATAGTCTACTCCATCAATGTGAATCGCAATTCCGGTGCAGAAGCCCGCTTGGACAGCATTCTCGGTTCTGAAGGACAACTTACACCACTCTTCAATCCGGACTCTGCCAGCTATACCGTGCTCGTAGGAGCGAATGCGGATTCCTTTGTAGTACGCCCTTTTGCCAAAGAACGTCAGGCGCAAATTACCGTGAACGGACATAAACCGGATTCCCTTAAGGGTGAGTTGGTACGCTTAAAAGCCGGCGTGACCAATACCATTACCATCAAGGTAACGTCGCTGGACTCGTCATCGATTAAAACCTATGTGCTCAATGTCAAGTTTGCCGCCAGTGCGGACGCAGCCTGCTCCAGCATCAATGTGAAAACCTCCTTGGTATCTGAAGTGTATTTGTATCCGGCTTTTAATCCCGATATTGAAAAATATACGGCCACTGTAGCTTCCAGCTCCATTATAATCATTGCTTCGAGTCGAACCGCCGGTAGTACGGTAACGCTCAAAGGCGGCAGCATCAATGGCGTTATCACCAATGTTACCTCGGTCCCGGGTACGACCATACTTACGATACCCATTTCCGTGGGAATGAACTCCATCGGTATTGAGGTCACGGCCCTGAACGGGCTCAGTAAAAATCTGTACAGTGTTGATATATTGCGTAAGCTCGGCGCAATTGCGGAATTGGATTCTCTTTATCTGGAAGGCGGTCGTCTGACGCCGGCATTTTCACCTAAAATTCTCGACTATCAGGACTCGGTGGATGCCGTAACGAGTTTGATCAATTTAAACGTTCGAGCCAAAGACTCTTTGGGATGGGTCATTGTCCGTCACATGCATCCCGCCGGCGGCATTACTGTGGCGGCCAATGACACGGTTTCCAAGGATACGCTTCGGTATCCAAAAATCAGCCTCAAAGGCAAGCAACTGCTCTCGGGATCAAACTTTTTTGAGGTCCAGGTTACTGCCGAAGACAAGCTTACAACCAAACGGTACCTGGTTTCCGTGCTGAAACGACCCAGTAATTTTACTGCCTTGACTGGCCTGACCCTGGCCTCAAAAACCGCACCCCTGGTTTTATCGCCGACATTTTTCAGTTTAACCCAAACCTATTCCACATCCACAACCGCAGATTCCATCACCGTGGTTGTCACCCGCCTGTAAATTAGGGAGCGGGGACTTTGACAGATTTCCGCTAATTGTTTACACTGTTAACATGTCGGACTTGCGAGAACGGATCCTGGTTTGCGCCGTGGACGTCTACCTGGAAAAGGGGCTCAAAGGCCTTTCCATGCGCCTTATCGCTGGAAAACTGGGAGTTAGCCCTACAGCCCTGTACCGACACTACCGCAATAAGGAAGACCTCGTCCACAGTGTCATCGCCGAAGCTGTCAAGGTTTTTGGCAGCTACCTGTTCCCAGCCTTGGCGGGCCAAACGCCCGAAGAGCGTTTTCATTTGGGGGGCGAAGCCTATCTTAATTTTGCCCTGGAACAATCCAAGTACTACGAAGTTCTTTTTCTGGCCCCGGATCAAATTGGCCCCGAGTGCCAGCCGGAAGAATTGCGGCAAAAGGGCATGGCTACCTTCCAGTTTCTGATAGACCGGGTGCAGGAATGCATGGAATCCGGTCACTTTCGCAAAAACGATCCGTTTTCCGTGGCCATGACCATTTGGGCCTACAGCCATGGTCTGGTATCCATTTATCTTGCCAAAAAATGTCCCATGGATGAAGCCGCATTCAGAAACCTCTATTGGAATTCGTATGCCCAAATTTTGTTGGGGATCGGCGTGCCAATTAAAACTCACAGTTCCTAATCCATTGCTATGTTGACGCATTTTCACATGAAACCGCTTTCTGAACAGGTTCGAAAATGTTTTTGAGTTGCAAATGGATGGTCCTCGCTGGTCTTTTAGCCGTGACCTCGCCCTTTGCCAATAAAGCAGCGAGTACCGGCTTTAAATTAGTCGGCACTTTGCAGGACACGGCTTTCCTACCCTCCAAACCCGTGCGCTTGGAAGTTCTGGAAAGCGGCGACACGCTAACTGTTTTTCCTTCCTCACCTTTCCGCATTTCACTTCCCGTTGACACCATTTGGAACCTTTGTTTCAGCACACCAGCGTCTACCGGAAATACGCTCTCCAGTAGCCTACCCGTTACGGGTCGGATGGAAAAGTGCTACGAACTAAGGTATGCAGGAAGTGATTCCGTTTTCTCAGCCAACTTGGGCGAAAGCATGGCTGTGCTAGCGCAGCTGCCGGATTCCAATGCATCAGCTACGGCAACCATTTCCGCCGACAGTGCGGACTCGGACTCCGCTTCGGCAGCCTTGCGCACGGACCAAACCGTGCAGCTTAAAAAAGTCATGGTGCGAGCCCAGCGCGCGCCCAAACGCTCGCTTGGTAAATCGACCGTTTCCGCCAAACTCATCAAACGCATGCCTGGCTTGGCTGAAGCTGATGTCATCCGATCCATTCAAGGGCTTCCCGGCGTGGTTTCCAGCTCCGATTTCTCGACCAAAATCTATGTGCGCGGCGGCGGGTCCGATCAAAACCTCATTCTATTCGATAAGGCCGTCGTCTATTCACCGGTTCATTTCTTTGGCCTATTCTCTACTTTCCTAGTGGAAGGCATCGATGAAGTGAATTTCTACAAAGGTGGTTTCCCGGCTGAATACGGAAACCGATTGTCATCGGTATTGGATATCAAATCCCGCAAAGGTGGAAAGGATACTTTGGATACCTGGCTAAAAGGTTCATCCATAAAGGTCAGCACTTTTGCCAGTCAGCTACACACTGAAGGACGGCAGGGTCCAGTGAGCTGGCTCATAGCGGGCAGGCGAACGTATATCGATCAAGTTTTGGGAGTGCTCCGGAATAATGGGCTCACAGATTTGGATTTGAATTATTTCTTCTATGACGTTCAAGGAAATATGGGTTACGACCTCGCCAAGGATAAAGGCTTCCTGTTTTCAGGATATAATGGTCGCGACTTATTGGATTTCACACCCTTCAAGGTGGAGTGGGGCAATACCATTTTGCCTCTGAACTATTCAGGCACCTTGGGAAAAAACCTCACTACTCAGGCCACGGCGTCTTACAGCCATTTCAGCCAAAAGTTTGGACTGGAAAATATTTTTCAGTTCTATAACCGCATTGTGACCAAAGCCTACAAGCAATCGGTAGAATATTCCAATATTGATAACCACCGGCTCACGGTTGGCGTGGATCTCAATTTAATGGAAACCATTTTCCGCAACGATCAACTCATCGGAAAAATTACCTTGCGCGATTACACCGAGTTTTGGCTCAACAGCCTTTTCTTCCAGGACAAATGGACTTTGGGAAATGCCGAAGCCACTATTGGCTTGCGTTTAACGCATTCTTCCACCTTGGATGAGCCTGGAATCGAACCGCGATTTTCACTCAAGTATAAGCTGCCCCATAATCAGAGCGTGGACTTTCACACGGGTTATTATCAGCAGTATATCAACTCCATCCAATTCGCCGATCAGGAAAACTTGAATGAATTCTATTACCCGGCTAAAAAAGTGACCTATCGCACTGTAAATCCCACTTCCTCTGTACTCTTTTCCGCCGGCTACGGCGCAGACAAGGTGCTGGGCCAATGGGACTTCACTCTGGAGGGCTATTATAAGACCCTCAATCATTTGCTCATATTTGCTCCAAACAACTTACCGGACTCTATTACCTATAACGCGGATGTTACCCTGGGAGATTTGTTCAAGGAAGCTAAGGGTTATAGTTACGGCGCGGAGGTTTCTTTACGGAGGCCGGAAGGCTTGATCTTCGGCGGCATCAGTTACTCCAACGGTACCTCCGTCATCCGGGAAGATTTCAATCCGAACTCCTATTTCCCTTCTTGGCACCAACCGCATAGCCTTAAGGCGGACATGGCCATCAATTGGCGAGGCAAGGATGGATTGTGGGGCACAAGCGGAAAGAAGAAATACCTCCGCAGTTCCATGCAAGCCAAATACGCCACCGGATTGCCTTTTTCGGAATACGTCGGGTACACGCCTGCACATTTACTGAACCAAAATCAGGGCAAACAGGCGGGTGGACCCAATCCGGAATTTGATGGCAATCTCAATCTAATCCGCGGCAATCGGAATGCAGCGTTTGTTCCCGCTTATTTTAGATGGGATGCCAAAGCCATCGACTGGGGACGGGAAGGCAAATGGAATTTTGCTTTTACCATTCTCAATTTGACCGGACACAAGAATATTTTTTTCTATTCCTATGACCGGCAGGAAAATCCTCCCACGCGCATTGAAATCACCCAATTCCCGTTTTTCCCATTTCTGGTAAACTATGAATACTACTTCTAAAGGATCGTTATTGCGTCAAGCCCCGCGAAGCCTTAGAGTAGGCAGGATTGCGGCAACCCTGGGTTTGATCCTGTTGAGCGCCTGTATTCAAGGGCCCTGGGACTTCTATCCCTCCAATCCTCCGACCTTCCATGGCATTTATCTTTCCGGTTATGCGCTTTCTGGCAAACCGCTGAATCAGATTTGCTTTGAACACATGCTTGATTTAGCCGAAGAGGCCACTCAGGCCTTTGCTTTCTATGACAGCGCGGATGTCCAGGTTACGGGAAGCTTTAATGGTGCGGTCAGGACTATGAAACTGTTGCCGCAAAAGCACGCGCCCAATTGTTTCATTGGCGATTCCTTAGCCTTGGTGGAAAAGGGCCAAGCCTATACGCTGGAGGCCAGGATAGTTTGGGATAGCGCTGGTCGCAAGGTAACCTCCCGGTTAACCAGTACCGCCCATGTCCCCGTCCGTTTCTCGATAAGCCGTACTGCGGTTGCGCCCAGCTTGGCAAAAACCGGAGGAGTCCCCAGCAACGTATTTACTTTGGAATTCTTCGCTCAATTGCCACCGAATGTGCAGACGGTTATGATAAAGGAATACGGGGACACCCTGCAAAAGCTCCAATCAGATACCGCTGCGCTGGCGCGATACTTCAAAGTCAATGGGACAAAAATCCAAGCGCGATTGTTGGGCCTACTGGAAAAAGACAAATTCACTTATCATGAAGGAGATACGCTCTTCTACTTGAATGGCGCGCTGAATACCTTATCGCATTACTACACCAGCGATCGTTCATCCGATGTGAATTCCGTACTCATTACCCAACGCTTTGATCCGCAAGGCACGAGACCGGAAACCCGTTTTGACGCGATAATTGGAATTCCACCCAAGCCCGGGGACTATTATTTTCCCGGCGACATTCGCCGTTTGATAGTCTACCCGGATGCCAAGAGTCGGCAGGGGTGGAATCTGTTGGACAGCATGGGCGTCGTCAACACTTGGTTTCAAACTATACGCAATCGACTTTACTTCTATGGATTCGAGCAGACGTATACGCAGTATCTGGCCAGCAATGGATTGGATGGAAACGGCCCAGACGCCAGAGTCAAACCCAAATTCAATGTCACCGGTGGCGAAGGGGTCTTTGCCGGCGCCATACCGGATTCTTTCGATGTCAATATCGTAACCGACCCCCTCACCAAATCCTACCCCCTGCCGGCCGCACACGCCTCCTACTGCGACACCGTAGGCTGGTCATCCAACAAAGATTGCCGGGAGTATTACCGCGGTTACTGCGAATCGAAAACATGGGCTCCCTCGGAATGCCGACAGAATGCGGTGGAAGCGTGCCTGGAGGCGGATTTGAACACCAACATACCACTTAAATTGGCTTGCTCGCCCGTGGCAGATAGCGCAAAGAAAGACACTACGCTATTTCGTCAAGCCTCAACCCAGTTCTGCATCGCGCATGATTTCACCAGCGCCAATCCAACTTGTGCGGAATATAAAACGCAGTGCCTGGAAACCATGGGTTCAAATTCTTGCAAGCAAAACCTTTGGACCTACTGCTTGGACAACAATTGGGAACCGAATCCATGCAAGCTGGGGTTAGTCAGTTACTGTAAAGATAAGCCCAGGCTTTCTGAAGTGCTGTGTCGCAATGCGGACGCCTATTGCCGGGCAAATCCCGGCGAGGCTCTGTGCAAATAATGAGAGAAAGAAGGAAACCATAATGGGAATACCAACACGTCCAAAAGCCAGCGCCCTGCGCGCCCGTAGTGGCCTGGCATTTGTCGCCATAGTGGCCGCAGCGGCATTTTGTTTGCCGTTGACACCATGGGCTCAGGAAAGCGATGCCGCCATTCGATTGCAAAGTGATATTCAAAAGGCGAAGTCCGATATGGCTCAATCCAAAAAAGATATCGCCAAGGCAGATGCCGAAATTGCTAAGACAGATTCATTGCTTAGGGAAGAGGCTGCGCGTGCCTCCCAAAGCGAAGATCGATTGACGAAAGATCGAGAACGGCGCGAAAAAGAAAATCAGGATTTGCTCAACCGCCTGCACGATGCTCAGGCCAAGGTCAATGCAGAGCGATCCATACAAAGTCGGCATGTCAATTCCGCGGAGGAAACCAAAGCCCGGCAAAAGAACTTGTCCCTCACTGTAGCAGGCTTTTGTGACTCCTTGACGTTACGCATCGGAAACAGTTTGCCATGGGATCGCGAATCGCGATTGGATCGAGCCAAGTCTTTGAAAAAGGATTTAGAAAGCGGCAGCGCCTCGGTAGACGAGGGCTTTGCTCGCCTCAATGCCATGGTAAAAGAGGAAGTGAAATCGGGCGATGAAATAGCCGTATTCAACAAGCCCATCACCCGTAAAAATGGGGACGTCGTAAACGCTCAAGTGCTTAAAATCGGAAACCAGTGGCTCTTATACATGGATGACGAAGGCAAAAAATTCGGTGTCCTTGAGCGTAAGCCAACCACGAGCGCAGCCAATGGTACGCCCGCCTGGACTTGGGAATGGCGTGAAGATCCAAGTTTTATGGAAAAGAATTTAATCCGCACCGCCTTGGAGGTAAAATCCGCCAAGCGCCCACCCCAGTTGGTGTCGCTTAACCTGGGCATTGTCTTAGGTGAATCCAAGGCCGCGAAAGGAGCCAAGTGATGCAGTCTTTATGGAAATTATTTTTCGCAACCGCGATTGTGGCGTCGCCTTTATTCTCCAAGGACGATCCGGACGCAATAAAGCGGAAGGCGTTGGAAGACATTCGCCGTGAATTGACATCCTTGGAAAATCTCCGCGCGGAAAAGCTGGAGGCTTTGGAAAAAAAAGAAGCCGAACGCTGGGACGCGCGATATCGGCAAGCAGCTCATGCCAAGGAAAGCGATGAAAAAGCCCGTGCATTGGAAGAAAAGTACGGGCGCTTCGCCGGTGATCTCACACGCGCGGAAGAAGACCTCATCAAAGCCCGGAATGAAACTAAGGATAAGGAAGACGAGGCCAATGCAGTAAAATCCGGCTGGGACGGATTCAACGCCGCTCTCAAACGATCCGTGGATATGGCAGCGGAAAATCTTTCCGTGGATATTCCCCTGGCTGTGGAAGACCGCAACTTAAAACTTTCCCATGCCAGTGAACTTTTGGCAGGAAAAGCTTCGGGCGCAAAGGGTATGGGTGGAATGAGTTCCAGGTCCGATGATTTTTCCGCTACGGATGGAGCCTTGCGAGATTTTCTCAGCGTGGGAATGTTGCGCATCGATTTGACTTTAAATCAGTCCATCGATTCCAAACAGGCGATATTCTCCAACGGTCGTCCAGCCGAAGCCTGGCATCTCCAACTGGGAACTGTATTTGTCGGTGAACTTGAAAAAGGCGGCGATGGCCATTCTGGAGAATCGCAAATCCTTTTGCGTACCGGGAACCTACAAGGCCGAACCTTTGTCTGGCGCGCCGATTTGGCCGAAGGCTATAATGCTTCCTTGGCTGCCGCAATTTCTACTGCGGCGCAGGGGAAATCCGAATTGGTCCTACCCGTGGATGTGCTGCAATACAAAAGCATCGGTTCCGGATTCGTTAAAGGACAGGAACAAAAATGGACAACTCGATTCGCAGCCTGGTTCAAATCCGGCGGTGTCACCCTTTATCCCCTTTTCGCCGTGGGTATTCTTTCTCTGCTCATGATACTGGAACGCCTCATTTACTTTGCTCGCAAGAATACCAATTCACGAGTATTCATGAGTCGCTTCCTTGAATTCGCCGATCAGCGCAAATGGCGCGAGGCTGCGGAATTCTGTGCGCGCTCTGGCAGTGCCTTGGCACGGACGCTTGGTGCGCTAGCGGCGCATGCGGATCAGAATCGCGATGTCGCCGAAAAGGCTGTACGCGAGGCCATGCTGCGCGAAGTTCCGGCCTTGGAAAAACGATTGCCCTTGATAGCCGCCATGGGAGCCGCTGCCCCGCTGTTGGGACTGCTCGGAACCGTTAGTGGTCTCGTAACTTTATTCGAAGTGCTGAATCAACTAGGCGCCAATGACCCAAAGGTGTTAGCGGGTGGCATCTCGGAAGCCTTAATCAATACAGAAACCGGATTGGCCATTGCCATCCCTGTTTTGCTCATACACGGCTTCTTAAATGAAAAACTCGACACCATCAATGCGACATTAAGCAGCTGCAGCATGGAAGTGCTTAACAAGCTTTGGCCCAAAGGCTAGTTGAGTCCATTGGACGCTGAGCTATAAGAAAACTGAAAGAGTACTGAAAGAGAACTGAAACCGAATGTTCACGATTATATACGAAACATGGAAGCAGGGAGGATTCGTCCTTATCCCCATCGCCTTGGTGGGGTTCTGGGGGTTTTGCCTGATTCTAGCAACCTATTTTGAACTCGGCGCCGGACTGTGGAGAAAAAATTTGAATCCGGTTTTCGAAAACGTCCGTGATCTTTTAAAAACAGGTGACGTGGCGGGCGCGCAGCGCATGGCCAAGTCTACGCCAGAACTGGTCCGGTATGGGCTTTCCTTAACTCTGGAACACCGCGACTTACCGGAATCCGCACTCAGGCATTTGCTTTCCGAACGATTGGCCATGGTGCTGTTCAAATTGGAACGACATCTTCCTTTAGTTCGGGTCATGGCAGGGGCCGCCCCGCTGCTTGGACTGCTCGGCACGGTAAGCGGGCTCATCCATACCTTTCAAGTTATGACCGAGTACGGAAACGGCAATGCGGTGCTATTGGCCCAGGGAATTTCCGAAGCGCTGATAGCCACGCAAAGCGGATTGCTGCTGGCCATTATTCTCATATTGTTGGGACATCGCTTGGAAGGCCGTGTACACTGGATGCAAAGCCAAGTGGAATACGGCATCACTATGCTTATCAATCAGATCTACAATCCCAAAGAAGGAGGCACCTAGTATGGAGCCGTTCCTGATTCAGACCAAAAAACGTGGTGGCTTTGAACTCAATGTGGTGCCGCTCATCGACGTTGTCTTTGTTCTATTGATTTTTACCATCATGACCTCCTCCTTGACCAAGGAAACAGGTGTCACCGTGGACAAGCCCCAAGCGCAGTCGGCGGGCGAGCTCAATCGGCAAAGCATTCTAGTGGGCATTACGCGAGACGGAACCATTCACGTGAACAACCGTCAAGTGGATTTGGAAAGCCTGCAGGATGTGCTGCGCCGAATGCTGGCCGAAAACGCCTTGGGCGAAATTGTATTGGTTGCAGATCGCGAATCGAATACCGGACTTTTAGTTTCGGTGATGGATGCCAGCAATCTGGCGGGGGCGAAGAAAATTTCCGTGGCGGCGATGTCGCAATGACTTTCTCCGCGGGGGCTCTAAATAGATGGGGTCTGGGGAGCTCGCACCCGCCGCTCCGGAAATCGCGCTTAGAGTATCCCCTGTGTGAATTTCTATGGACGCGCTCAAAGTCGCCTGGTCGGCGGGTGCAAGCTCCCCAGAGCCCCTCTTCCCAGGGCGCCCCCCCGATGGACGGGTCTGCGTGGGCGAAGGGACGGACGAAGAGGGGGAGAAGATTATCTCTGTTTGTTGTTTGCGCCTTTTGGGAACGGCGCGTCGATTCGGAGGGAATGGGAATGGGAATGGGGGAGGATGCGGAGATGGCAGAGGATATCGGGGATTGCGGGGAATGAGTTGGAACGGGAAGGGTTGGGAGTGAATTTTTGAAAGTTTTGGTGCGGAATTTTTTTATTGGGGTGGTGGCTTTGCTGTTGAGCCTGGCGGTAACGGTGGCGATACCTTTGCTGAACCATTTGATTCGTGGGGAGGGCCTGGGTAAGGGGAAGCCGCGGATTGTGGCTCAGGTGAGTATGAAGACTTTGGAGTCCACTCGGCAGACGGAGACGCCGCGGCGGAAGTTGAAGGAGCCGACACGAGCCAAGCCAGTGCAAGCCTCGGTTAAGGCTGGGCCTAGGTTTGCCATGGATTTGGCGGTGGGGGGATTAGAAGGGGCGTCCGTGCCGGTGGATATTGTGAATCGGCCCAGCGGGGGTGGGGGTGAGGCGCAAGGTGAGTCTGGGGACGTGGATGAAAAGCCTGCTCCAAATATGCCACCACCGTTTCGCGCGCCTTCCGAAGTGAAAGCGGCGGAAAAGGATGCGTACTTGGTGCTTTCGTTTTGTGTGGACCCAAGCGGAAGAGCGTATGATGTGCGGGTAGTGGACGAAAAACCGGCGGGGTTGGGGATGGCGCAAGCGGGACGGGAAGCCTTGCGGCAAACCTCCTTTACGCCGGCGAGAAAAGGAGGCTTGCCGGTGGCGTTTTGTGGCCTCGAACAACCTTTTGAAGTGAAATTCGGGAATTAGGGAAACAGGTATGTTACTGCTTAAAAAATGGGCGTCGATGTGCATGGTCTTGTGGGTGACGCTGGCCCTAGTCGGTTTGAGTGGAATCGGGACGGCTGAAGCGGCATCGGTGTCGCCAGTGTCATCGGTATCGCCGGTGTCGCCGCAAAGCGCGGTTGATTTGGTTAGTCGTGCCAACGGCCTTTACGCCCGCAGCGAATTTGCCAAAGCGTTGATATTGTATCGCAAGGCGGAAGCGCGGGGCGCGGACCTGGGAACCATTTCCTTCAATATCGGAAACTGTCTGTATCGATTGAATAAATTGCCTGAGGCGGCTGCAGCGTATCGAAAAACAGAGCGATTGACCGATGGTAAGTATCTCCCAGCATTGTTTAATTTGGCGGCTGTACTTTTTCGATTGGAGCAGTATGGGGAATCGATTGCCGCCTATCGCCGTGCATTGGTGGGCGATCCAGAAAATACCAGCGCGTGGTTGTACCTGGCGGACGCTTATACACGCACCAAGGATTATGTGGGCACCTTACAGGCTTTGAGCAAAGCACAGACGCTGGATCCGGCTGATCTGTCCATCGTATACCAGATGGCGGAAACACATGCCGCGCTCAAGGAGTTTCCCGCAGCCATCGCCTTGGTTAGAGAGGCCTATGCGCGCAAACCTTCTGAAATCGATTTCTTGTTCTATATCGGCGACTTGTACCGCGCCTCCGGAGATCTTGAACAAGCGGCCGCCGCGTACCGGGAAGGCTTAGCCCTGCACGACAAGGATTATGAAAACATGTACAAGCTGGCGGATGTGCTGGCACAGGATAAGAAGCCCTTTTTGGCCATAGAATTTCTACGCAAAGCCTTGCTTATCAAACCCGATTACACCGACGCTTCGGTCTTTCTGGGGAATCTGGCCTTCGATGCCAAGTGGTGGGATAGAGCAGAAGCCGCGTATATGGATGCCTTGACTGGTGGAAATAAAGAGGGGCTGGAAGGGATTCGGAATTTAGCTTATGAATTTCATCAACAGAGTAGAAACGACCGCGCCGTCCAGGTATTGGAGCGCGCTTTACCCCTCCGGCCCAAAGATAGAGCCTTGCTTGAAGAGCTAGGACAATATAAAGCTATTCTTCTGGAGGCGAAAACAACTAAGCCATGACGAATTCAAACCCATCCTGGAGCGCCCCGCGCAAGGCTACGCTAGCAGCTTCCTCTGCAGCGCTTCTGCTCATTCTGGTCAAAACAGCAGTAGGCCTCTCTACGGGCACGGTCATGGTCTTGGCGTCAGCCGTGGATTCTTTGCTGGACTTTATGGTCTCGGCTTTTAATGCCTATGCCGTGCGCACTTCGGAAAAACCCAGCGATGAAGTTTATAATTACGGCCGTGGAAAAATCGATGGCGTGGCTTCCCTTTTGGAAGGCCTATTTATCCTAGCCTCGGCCCTGTATATCCTGCGAGCTGCGGTTCTAAAATTTTTCTCTCCCTCCATAGACATAAGCTTACAGCATTTGAATTATGCTCTGATGGCCATGGCTTTCTCGCTGGTTGTGACTTTTGTCCTGGTTGCATTTTTAAAAAAAATGTCCGCCCAATCCGGAAACTTGATCGTCAAAGCCGATACCGCTCATTATCAAGTGGACTTGCTTTCCAACGGCGGCATTCTTGTCGCGCTTCTTGTCATCCGGTATACCCATTGGAATTGGGTCGACCCCTTAATCGCCGTGGGGGTTTCCCTCTTTGTCGCCAAAGCGTCCCTCCCGCTGTTGCGACAAGGGTTGGATATGCTGCTGGACCATGCCTTGGAAGAAAGTCTAGTCGAAAAAATCCGCCAGATCGCCGCCACGCATAATGATCAGGTGAATGGGGTGCATGAGCTTAAAACCAGGCGGGCCGGAAGCACCAATTTCGTAGAATTCCATCTGGTGTTCGATGAAGACATCACTTTGCGCGAAGCCCACCATATCGCTGATGAAATTGAAATGCGCATCCGGAAATTGGAAAAGAGCCAGTGGGTTTTAAATATTCATCTCGACCCGGTGGACGATTCCTTCCGCGATATCAAGCTGGCCAAGACCAAAACCTGACCAAGCTTCCCGCCGTCAAAAGCGCATCTCCTGGAGGCAGTTCAATAAAACCGTCCGCCTTGGCCCAGCCTGAAAAATCTCCGGATCCTTGATGGGAAACAGGGGTAACCTGTAGCCTACCTGCTAAGGAGGGCAAAAGCGTAACCGGCCGAAAATGCGTCAAGTTCCCGGGAGCGGGAAGATCGTGATCCAACGCCGCCATCAAGGGTTCGGGCGTCTTTCCTCCCATAGCTTTTCGTAAAGCAGGCAAAACATATCGACATAAGCAAACGAGCACGGAAGCGGGGTTTCCCGGCAAGGCGAATACCGGAAGTCCATTGGGTCCCACGCCAAACCAGAATGGCTTGCCGGGCTTATGTCTTATCTTATGGAAACTGGCACGAATACCCAAGTCTGCCAACACTCCCGGGACAAAATCGAGTTTGCCCATGGACACGCCGCCGGTCAAAATCAGCATGTCGCAATTCCCCAGCTGGCTCTCAATACATTTCCTGAGTAAGTCGCGCTCATCCGGGGCATGCAAATGGGTGATTCTATCTACACCACATCGCTGGAGTGCGGCTGCAATCGCGTAGGGATTGCTTTTGCGAATCTGATGGCCCAGAGGCTCTGCGGAAGGATCGACGAGCTCATCTCCAGTGGCTACAATCGTCACAGATGGTGCATAGGCAACTTGTAAAGTCGAGCATCCAAAGGCCGCGGCCGCACCCAAGTGAGGGGCGGTTAAATTGAGGCCGGCTGGAACAATGATATCTCCAGCGGCACAATCGGATCCGGCCAGATGCACATGCTTGTTGGGTTTGGGAGGTGACACGGCCCGCCCGCCTTTGGCTGTTTCTAGTAAGGTGGCATATCCTTCCGAAACAGAAATCTCTTCCACCGGAACCACGCAGTCCACTCCATGCGGCAACACGGCGCCGGTCATGACTTCCAAACAGCCTTCCTGCGAAGCCAGTTGGCGCTGCGGCTCACCGGCTTTTTGCATCCCCTCAATCCAGAATCGCCTCTGGCCCTTTACATAGGCTGCTGATGCAATGGCAATGCCGTCCATGGCCACCCTATCGAAAGGAGGCTGGGACCTGTCCGCGGCGATAGGCTCCCGCAGTATTCGTCCTGCGCATTCCGAAAGGGGTAAGGTAACTGCTGGGTAACCTTTGAGCTCCATGCCGATTCTATCTTCGGCCTCTTGGGGTAAAATAAATTCCTGGAATTCCCTTGTCAGGCATCGCCCTTTTCAGTCGCTGCAAGTATGGCGTATTCCGCCACGGCAACTTCCAGCGCGCCATTGTCGATGACCAATCGGCGCTCCGGCTTGAACCAAATCTGGTTTTCCAATTCCGCATCCGGAACCATGACATAGGCTTTGGAATCCGGGCATTTGGTCTTGAGAAATTGACCCAAGGACTTGTACAACTCGACTAGATGCTCTTTAGTGTCTTCCAATCGAACACCGTATGGTGGATTGGCTACCAGAGTTCGGCCCGACAGAGGGCCTTCCAGTTTGACGAAATCTTTTTGCACCAATTTGATCGCTTCGGCATAACGCGTTTTGGCAAGATTGGCACGCGTGGCCGCCATGGCTCGCGCGCTGATGTCCACGCCCGTGATGAGGCCTTTGGGTAAGGGCCGGATCCGTTTGTCGGTTTCGCTTTTGACTTTTGCCCAAATCTCTTCGGAGAAATCGGGCAAGGTTTCAAAACCTTGGATCTCGCGGAAATAACCGCCCGGAGTATGGGTGGCGATCATGGCGGCTTCGATTAAAAACGTACCGCTTCCGCAAAACAGATCCGTTAGTGGCGTTTCACCTTTCCACCCAGCAAACAGGAGTACGGCCGCCGCCAGATTTTCCTTGAGCGGTGCCTCAACGGTTTGGATGCGATAACCACGGCGATGCATGATGCCATCGGAATAATAAAGACTGATGGTGGCCAAATCCTTCCGCAGGAAAAGATTGAGGCGCACGTCCGGTGTTTCCTTGTCGATGGAAGGGCGCGCTCCGGTGCGTTCCCGCATATTGTCCACAACGGCGTCTTTGAGTTTAAGGGCCGCGTATTGGCTATGGGTGATGGCGGAATCCGATACCGAAGCCGAGACCTTCAGAGTCTGACCTTCCTTGAGGATTCGGCCCCAGTTGAACTTGACGGCATGATCGTAGAGCTCATCTGGGTCATGGCATGGAAAACTTGCCAGTGGCCGTAGCACACGCGAAGCAAGCCGCGAGCAATACACGACGCGGTAAACCTCTTCACGGGATAGGCGGGCTTCTACACCAAGATAGGTGGCCTTGACATCGGCAATGCCAAGCTCCCGCAACTCGGCCTCCAGGAGAGGCTCCAAATTGCGCGGAGTGCTGAGAAAAAAGCTATGGCGAGCCGGGGCTTTAACTCCCGACTCAAGTTCAGTTTCCTCTAATACGGACAGTGGATCACCAGTAGGCATAGGGGAAACATAAAAATATGAATGCGTTAAAGGGGGCTTAAGCTCAGTATGTGCCGCGATTGGTTATGGGACTGGTGTTAGGCCGATTGTCCTGACCACGATATCCACCACTATTTCCACCACTATTTCCACCGCCATTGCCCCCACCAGGCCCCTCTTCTCTAGGCCGCGCTTCACGGGCATTGATCTTGCGACCGGACAATTCCGCTCCGTTCATCCCCTCAAGGGCTTTGCGGGCTTCCTCGTCATTGCCCATTTCCACAAATCCAAATCCCCGTGACTTTCCCGACATCTTGTCCTTGATGATGCGGGCAGAACTCACAGTCCCAAAGGCTGCAAATGCATCGCGCATTTCTTCTTCGGTAGTTTGGTAGGGTATATTGCTGACATAAATATTCATCTGAATTTCCTTCTTTTGAACACATCCGTTACCCTGCAAAACAAGCTGGGCTCCGCGTTACGAGCAGGCTCCCGGCCCATTCAAAGCGAATGTCCAGGTAACTGATTGTGGCTAAATATACTATGGGAAGCTGGAACCGGGGTTATGAATTTTATTCCACAGCAGGAAAAATCGGGCCTTTATCGCCTATTTCAGGGTAAAAGGCGGGCCAATACCTCATTCAGGCTGGGAGAACCCTTCACGACAACCTGCACCATGAACCGCTGGCGAGGGTCGATGCGATGCTCTAGGGTGACCTGGCCTTGACCATAGGCTTTTTCCAGCACCTGCATCACATCCTGTTTTACGGCCGCAAACGTTTCGGCCGTATTGGGAGCCAAGGCCCGGCTATTGACGATGAACATTAAATCTCCGGAATGGAACCGGGGCTTATGGCTAAAGCCTGGCTCATCCTCCAGCCGTTTGGCAACCCGCAGTAGCCCTAGCAAGGTCGACGCGAGCTTGTCTCCGTTGTCACCCTCCAAAGGCTGCTTGTAATCGGCCAGTAATCCTAGTCGGCGACCCGTTTGGTCCAGCGAATAGTTCACATAATGGCCCACCAACAACGTTACCGGGCCGTCCTGCACGTGCTGATAGTCCGCCACGTCGATGAAGACTTCCGAAGATTCCGGTATCCAGGAGCTGAATACCTTAAAAAATTCGTCCGGCTCGGCCTCGGCGGGATTGTCGAGATGCAGCTTCCAATTGATGTATTGCAGATTCATGATTTTCCTTGCGCGGTCCAGCTGCTTAAGCGGGTTTGGCCGTCGTTTTTTTTAGCAGTCCGGTTTGTGTCTGGTTATTGCTATTGCTGATGCTCATGCGCAGGTAACAGCTATGGGACGCCTCGATAAAGAGCGTCGCTTCTTGCAAAAGCCGCTGCACCTTTTCCTTGTCCAATTGGCTATTACGCGCTTCGTGGGCTTGGAAATAAAGTTGCGCGAAGCGTGGTCCGGCAAAGGGATCGTGAAATAGCTGTGTATCGTAAAAACGTTCCTTGAATTCAGCCATTACCAATTCCGGATCCTGGGAAATGTCGATATTGTAGGCTTTGATCAAACCCTGGGCGGCCAGCACCATGGCCGTGAAAGCACGCTTGGCACCCCCTTCGATATCGCCGGTATCATAGCGAAGTTGGGCCTCGAAAACTTCCCGGTCCGCAGCCTTAAGTCCGAATTCGGTCAACGAGACCACTTCACCGGCGCATTCACCCATGCCCTTGTCTTTGACATTGTATTCGCGCACACTGCCCCAGTCCACATAAAAGGACTTGTCCGTTTCGTAGGCGGGCACCACAGCGACATCGGCAACACCTTGCATGATGGCACCCTTACCGGTGCGCTCCACCCAGGCCCTAAAGCCTTCCGACTTCAACTTGCCGGTAAGAAACATGTCCGTCAATCGCTCAACTACCGCGGGAATGGCCTTGGAGGCGATGCCACCCACCGGCAAGCCGTAACTGCCGCCATTGTTGATGAATTGTCCGCCCAGCACCATCTGGAAATGCGGCACGATATAACCGGCCACATTGCGGCTGATGCCGAAGAAACCGATGTCGGCGATATGCTGCTGTGCGCAGGAATTGAAGCAGCCACTGATTTTGATGCGCAGGTTACGGACCGCTTCATCTCTCTCATAGGCCTTGGAGGCCAAGCGGGTGCGAAGTTCGGCCGCCAGTCCGCGGGAAGACGATACGCCCAGTTTGCAAGTGTCCGTGCCCGGGCAGGCGGTGATGTCTACGATGGAGGCCGCCCCGGCTTCGGCGAGGTCAACGGCTTTGAGGTCTTGGTAAAGGTTGTATGTATCGGTTTCGCTGACCCAGCGCATCACGATATTCTGTTCGACAGTGGTGCGCAGCGTGTCCTTGAGATACTTGCGCGCGATATCGGCCAGGGCCCGCATCTGGTTGGAGGTGATGTCGCCCATCGGTAACGTAACTGTTACGGTAACATAACCGTCCTGCTTCTGCGGATAGACGTTTGTAAGACACCAGAAGTCGAAAGCCGCATCCGAGGTTTTGGGAATGCCTTTACCGGCGGGACGCAGGGGCTTTTCCTCGAACTTGGGAAGCGTGGCTAAAAACTCCGTCCAGCGTGGGTCGTGCGGCAACTTGGCTCTTTCTTCAAGCACTTCCTCACGGAATTTGTCGATACCCAAATCCGCGACCAGGAATTTGATGCGGGCGCGATGGCGCTTTTTCTTTTCGCCCAGGCGCGCGTACACGCGGCAGACGGCTTGGGTCAAGCCCAGCACCTCTTCTTCTGGTACAAAATCGGAAAACAATTTGGCGTCATAGGTGACGGCGCCCAGGCCCCCGCCTACCACATATTCGAACCCGCGTTTGACCGTTCCATCCGCTTGAGGGCGTACCACGGCTGTTAAGCCTAAGTCGTGGATGTTGGTGAGGCCGCATGGATTGTGCTTGCAACCGGACAAGGCGATTTTGAATTTGCGGCCGAAGTCCTGCACATCAGGATGGCCGAGCAAATATTTGAAAACCGCATTGGCATAACCGGTTACGTCGAAAGCCTCGTCGCGGCAAACACCAGCGATGGGGCAAGCGGTAACATTGCGGACGGAGTTTCCGCAAGCCTCACGGGTGGTGATGTCCACTGCCGCCAAGCGCCGGAACATGGAAGGGCAGTTCTCGATATGGATGTAATGGAGCTGGATGTCCTGGCGTGTGGTGATATGGCAAATGCTATCGGAATACTCTTCCGCCAAATCCGCGAACACGTCCATCTGGGCCGGATTCATGCCGCCCCACGGCAACTTAATACGTTCCATGCCGGGAGCATCCCAGGCCGTTTCCGGACCCTTGTTCAAGTCGGTAGGAAAAGGAATTTTGCGACTGACCGTTCCGTCATGGCGATTGCCATTGTCATAGCGCTGACCATAGGCGCCCATGCGCAAACGGGTTTCCGCAAACACACGGTCTTCTATCTTGCCGCGTTTTTTCAAAAGGATATCGGTTTCAAAGTTGTCGATGTCCTCGCGCCATTTTGGATCGAGTTTATCGGAAAGTTTGGCTTTCCAAATTTGGGCGGCCTCGGACGTCACGAGGTCCCCTACTGGAGCTGGAGATGGGTGTGCGTTTTGCATAGTACGACTAAATATAATAATGCCTTTGCTTATTCCTAGTGTTTAAGAAGGTTTATCAGCCAAAAGCCATCCAAATCCGAGTAACTCATACTAAAAGCGCCATATTTATTGATTTTTAGCCAATATTTTAATCTGATATACCATACTATTACAGTATGTTATAGGTCTACCTCACCCCGTCTTTCCAAGCTGGAGATTTGCGACTTTGGAGCAATCTCCGCGCAAACAGCAAACAAGTCCACAAACCCACAATGCTACATGACGATGGAGTTTGAATTGCCAGGGCAGACCGGGTAGAATGAATGGGCGCTCCCAAGGGCCGACTAAAGGGATGCGGAGGTTTGTCCATGTACGATGAAGAAGAACAGCATCGAATTCGCTTGGCCAAGCGCATGGCACATAAGCTTGCGCACAATCGCTCCAGGGGGCGAAGCATTCGACGATTGCCACAGTCGATGATTGTGGTACCGAGAAATGGTTTGCGGCGAGCCTATCCTGGGCGGGAAGCACTGCATCGCAACAAACGCCTGGCGTATATCATGCTGCTGGGCGCCAGCATGTGTGCGTACATGTATGATGTGGATGTGGACACGCTGGGGCAGATGTTGAGCTTGGTGAGCGTGGAGTCACAGAAGCATCTGGGAGTTGTCTTGTTAAAATCTTAAGGCGGGATTTACTCACCTGCGCTGGCTCCGCCCTACGTGGCTACAAGCGCTTATTTCAGAATAATTCCGGTCTGGAACCATTCAACTTTTACCGGTTTTCCACTGCTTAGGGGCCAAGTCATAAGGCGGTGCGCATAATGCCAATCATCGAGGTATTTTGTCTCCCCAGCCCGATTGCATAGGACGATCCAGCCGTTCACTTTAGGATAACTTGTGTGATACCCGTGCCAATTTCCTGTGGGTGCACAATTCCAGTCCAAGGATCCCGATGCAAGCCACCTAGCATCGATTTCAAAGACCCCACGGCAGTTCCATGAAGCATCGAGCCCGTTGCCATTAAATAGTATGGAAAAGCTGGAAGAGTCCAGGCCGGAGGTAGACTGATTCCAATGGGCTTTTCTTATTGCATCCTCTGATTTGAAAACAGGATCCCTAGCCAAGTCAACATAAGCGCCTCCAGTCAATAATAGGCATCGCCCGGATTCACAAGTATGCGAGCCGAGTAAAGTGTGCCCCATCTCGTGCTGTACCATTTGAGAAATGTCGTATGGTCCCTGCTCCCGTCCAAATTCGCGATAGTGCTTTAGAGCAGCCCAATCGGAATCTGCTAAGCACTGGACATCCCATGCAGGAATACTGTCATTACTGGCAACACCCGATACGCAAGTAGTCCTGTCAGGGGGCCAGCGCTGATAATGTGCATCGGGCAGGAAACGAAAAAAGCGTTTGCGGGGGTCCTTTCTGTCTGTCATGGATGCTAGATATTCATAATGCATTTTGGCGTCAAGGTAGTCGATGCCATGAAACGCTAATCCTCGGATTTGGAACAAAATGATGTTGTTGGCAGTTTCACTACACGGCAGGCCTGAGGGCAGCTTGCCCCAAACTTGTGCGCCACAGGAAAAATTAAAAGCTCCGGCTGCCGGTCGTTTCGGCCGCCACTGCTGCGGAAGAAATGCTACGGCCGTAGAGCGTCCTGGAATATAGCCCTCATAATTTCTAAATCGGAAAACAAGATTGGCTGAATCGGGGGAAAGTACAATGTGGAAATGCATGTCAGGTAATACACTCGCCCAATTCCCTATGCCAAGATAAACGGCTTGGCGCACTTCACCTTCTGTAAGTGGCTGTCCATTGGAATTATAGGGCAATTGATTGGGATCCACGTCGACAAACACTTTAAGATCGGGAAGGATACTGGTAAGTAGGATTTTACGATCGTCGCCGTCATTCTCAACATAACCTGCGCTCGAACTGGGTGACAAACCTGCTTGCGCATAAGTCGTGACAACTATGAATAATGCAAACAAGACTATGACAGACGAAAAAAGTTGAATTCGAAGCGGATGCATTAAGGAAAATAGGGTAGCAGTCGGGATTGCATTTGCCCCTCGGTTACTGCCTGGATTCTGTAAACTCCTCCAGCAAGGGACCCTACATCCAATTCAAGTCTGCCAGAACCCAGGAATGAAAAATTCCTTACCTTTCTCCCATGTATATCCGTAAGAAAAATTTTCCAGTTACCCCGTCCCACCAATTCTAAATGCAAATAATTGCCTTCCCAATGGACTCCTTTAAGCCCCTGCGATAAGGAAGGCGAGGAAGCATGAATAGAGCTAACCTTCTCCAGTATTCTAAAAACTCGGTCTGATCGATCCCGGTCGGTACCGAAATAATCATAGACGGAAACCATGGCTCTCCCGGTTGACATTGCGAATCCGTCCAGGCTGTCGGGTATCACCCAGTGGAAATTCTGCCAGTCTGGGTCGATGAGAGAAACAGATCGCTTACGAGTCAGTGGAATCCATTTAACCCCACTATCGACAGAAATCTGTATTCCGCAGGAAGCGATGGCAGAATCCGCACTCCATCGGATGGATAGGGTGTCGCCAACAGAATAGGTCTCCCCTCCATTCGGAGTAACTAGGTTTACTGGTGGAAGACCTTGGTCATAAATCTCTAATCCAGCCAATGCGGGAGCAGTCCCTGTTGTGGATGCGTCCAAGGTCAATCCATTGCCATCCGAAACCGTAACGGAAGCTTCTTGAATATCCACTGCTCGAAAACCGGAATCGACTGGGATTGGCAAATGGTAGGCATCCAAAACTTTTTGTCCTTCAAACCGCACCGTGAGGCTTCCAGTGGCTACAATGCTGGGCCCTACCAGATGCATACGAACCCGATATCGTGCATTGGGAAGGTTTGGGAACCGAAACCCCGTGAAGTCCCTGCGCCAAGAATGGTAAAGGGATTTGGGAGCAGTATCTTTTAGGGTAGGTAGCTTGATGGTATCCAGAAGGTTTCCGACAACTCCGTCCAAAGCATAGTCTCCATCCTCTGACCATCCCGGAGTCGCCTGGCCGGCTATCGCCCCAACGTCGATACGAAGCAGTCTATGCGTTACGGTAACTGTAGTGGTACAGGTTATCGTGCCGGATTTCCCAATTACTTGATAAGTTCGCCAAGCCGAAGAATCTGCATAAAACCAACCGTCAGTTTTAGGAGACAAGGTACCTACGCCGGACCAGGTGACTGCCACGGGATCTGGAAGTGGATTTCCTGCTTGATCCAATCCTACTGCTGTTAAAAGTATAGAGTCGCCGACAGCAAGTACAGCGTGGGCAGACACCGGCTTCAACGCTGTCAACACTGGATCCGAGTAATTGAAGTTGATTGTGTAGTTGGCGCTATCTGCACCTCTACCGTAGCCAATCATTACTTTTACCGAGTATACGCCTGGAACCGTGCTATCACGGAAGACTTGATTGAATAGCTTAACGGAGTTTGTCCCATTACCACTTATTGTGACTTTCAGCCATTTTGGAAGGGGTCCCAGGGAGAGGAGCGGAAGGGTACCATCTCCGGAGTTAGAAACCAAAACTAACTTAGGGTTTGGATCTAGGGTGTCCTTGCGAAAAGCGTTGAAAGACAAGGTCGTTGAGTCCAAGCGGATTTTCGCTGGAGCAACCCCGTCTTTAACCCAAAGGTGGGAAAACACGTTCTTTCCCTCTCCCTTTATAACGCGAAGCAATCGCGAATCGCCTGTATAGTTGATGCGTGCGATATAAAGGTCGGCAGTATCAACCCCTTCAACATCCTTTGTCCCAGTCACGGTGAAATACTCCTCATCAGTAGACCATTCTGGCGCACCCCAAAATAAATTCCCACTGCTGTCGTTTTCACAACGATCGCCCAGCGGCCCCATCCACCATAAAGGGTGATCTGGATCGACATCTGTCCACGAACGAATGATCACAGCTTTGTGGTTGTCGTAGGGTTTTCCACCCATTGCATTTCCTCCCGAGTGCAAGTGCATCATGCGGTTCTGCCTAGCCGGATCATTGGATGGATCGATGGAAGCATTACAGGCAAGTACCACGCCGGTGTCCAACCAGTTATTGGCATTCAAAAAGGCTGCTTCAATCTTATTTGAATTGAACTTATACATCCCCGTGGAATGGTGGGAAGTTGCACCCCAGACACCATTCTTGGAACGGGCCGCCGACATATGAAAAGGCATGAGAAGTATGGGAACGCCCAAAGGGTGGCTATCCTTATCGAGCTTAATTACGTAGGTACCACCACTTTGCGGCGGCCACTCATGATCCTCAATGAGCCCCTGCGTATATTGGATATACTCTTCTTTAGTCTTGGGATCTATCCACCAATGGGGTTCCATGGTCTGATTGTATTTGATAACACGCGAAAAAACCTGGATCCGTGATGGGCTGGCGGCGACCAGATCGCGGATCCAAATCGCACTCCCCTGTTCATAAAGGATTCGGGTGCCGTCCGGACTTATCATAGGGCTTAGGCAATAGGTGTCATCGGATAATTTATGTTCGACCAAAACAGTATCGCTGAAATCAATGAAATAGATTTTGGTGTCATAGCCTTTTAAATATGCGACCTTTCCAGTGCGCCCACCCTAAAAGGCTTGGGCTTGGGAAGGAGATGTCGCCGGGGTAGCGAAACATTCGCTCCCAAAAAATCCAACCAGCAAAGCGAGAAGCAAAAACTTGCGCATGTTCCTCATTCCTCTGCCAATATAGAATGCGAAAGGGCTTCGGCAATTCTAAGCATGCCCAGGTCCCCAGGATGCCATAGAATCGCAGGGTTATGATATAGAGTGGAATCGCCGTAATTTTCTGGTTGATTGGCAAGAGCAGTGATATCTACGACATGAATATCAGGAAAATGGCTGACGGCCCGTAATATGGCATCGTTGTGGGCGTCGCTCAGATTTGCTTCGTTCCAATTTGTGATACAGAAAATGCCATGTATACTTTGATAGTGAATTGCAGAAATTAAGGCTAAATAGTCCTTGGTCAGCCTACCGCTGTCCACCTCCAACTGGTTGCTGTTCTCACCCAATTGAACTACAACATAGCGCGGATGCATTTCTTGTATCTCGCCAATATTCTCGAGGTGTTCGCCAATTACGCCATCGCAAATATTACAGTCTCTGGATCCAATTATGGCTTCAAATTCAAAGCCTTTATCCTTTAGAATGCGAATAGTCTGATGGACATAGTCCTTGTCCGAACTGGAAGCGGCCATCCCAGCTTCCAACTTCCATCCAGCAGTGTCATTCCGAATAGATTGGGTAATGCTGTTGCCAAGAAACAATATTTTTGGCGGCGATTTGTGGGTTTCCATGATGCAGCCCACGTGTACCATGGCCCCAACAAGGATAAAAACGCTTTTATTTTTACGACTAATTTTGATTTTCATCCGCTTTACCTGAGATGTTCAGTAGTCGTTCAAATTTAATCGAATTGGTCCTGCCGGGGTTGCTATGACTCAGAGAGCAGGCAATTGGTACAACAAAAAACTCGGAAAAACCTCTAAAATGACCGCCTATTGGAAATGTCCCGGCAGTTTTCGAATTGGGAAAGCCATTGGGCAAGGTCCATTTTAACTTTTTCTGGAACAAGTTCAATCAGGCATTGCTTGTGAATTGGGTTATTGCAGCGATGGCTACAAGGACGACATGGCATGGTATCGACCTGTACGATTTGAGTCCGTGGGCCACGGGGAGCCACATGGGCCGGGTCAGATGATCCGTTGATCCAAAAAACCGGCTTACCCGAATACGCTCCCATATGTCCCAAAAAATTGTCAGTGCAAACAATACCATCAGCAGCTTTAGCAGCCAAATGGATTTTATCGAGATCCCCCTCCAGAAAATTCACTTGACTTTGCCATTGCAAGCGAAAACTTTGAAAGACCGTGATCCCTTCAGGAGGTACAATGATTTCTATGCTGCAACCTGAATCAATCAGGGAAATGATGATTTGATCCCAATAATTCAAGGGCCAATTTTTTTCGTTTTTCCAAGTCCAGCAGGATAGTAAGATTCGCAGCGGATGAACGTGAGACTTTGTGATTTCATTCACAGTTCCATTGATTTTTGGGAAAGCAAGATTCTTGTGCCTCAGGAAAGCTTCCGCCACCGCCAGCTGCTTATCTAACTGGTGTTGAGGCTTGGAAACTAATGGAAAGGTTTTGTCGAACAACCAGTCAAAGGAACGGGCAAAAGAATACGTAGTTCCGGCACCAGCAACTTTGAGGAAAAATGCGGTCCTAGGATCCGCATCGAAATCCAAAGCGAGAAATGGAATTTGACCGCGCATTTTCCACGCCCCTTGCAGGCTATGCCACAGAGTTGTCGGGGAGGGTTTGGCGAAAAAAGGATTGAAATGAGGTACCACCTGAAATCCTTCGTTTTGGAATATGCCTTGGCAATCCGGACGGCATATAATGGTGACTGTAAAATGGGGTTTTAGCAGAAGGATCGCTGGCAGAGCCATAAAGGCATCACCCACTTGATAAGATTGATATACTGCAAGATTTGGAAGCTGGCCAGAATTGACTTTTTTCTTGCTCCCTCCTACTAGATTTTTAAGTGCCCATAACACTATTCGAATCACTGGGTAGGCGATAATTAGAACTATGCTAGGTACCAAACGCCGGCGGCTACTCAAATTCCGTCCATCCATCGCTTTCATGGCAGCGTTTTATTTAGCCAAATATATTTTTTGGTACTTGCAAAAAGCATAAGTGCGGCAAACGGTAAAGGATTAAACTGAGACATCGATCCATAAGGTACTTAGGGGCGAGCACCAGGCCAAGTCCTTTACGGATTGCTATTTTTCATGTGCTCCAACCCATAGGATTGTATTCTTTGAAACCATGCGAAGAAATCTTAATCCTAATCCTGGCTGATTTGAGTCAAGACTATCGCTGTTTTAAGGTTGCCATGACCCTTCAGAAGCTAGGCTATAGCCCCACGGTGTTGTGTGACCAACCACTTCACTCCCTCGGATCTGGATGGAAAGACGTCCACATCCGTGTTCTTACTAGGCATTCGCACTACCTGAGCTTTATTACCGTCTGGCTAACCTACTTGATGCGCATCACTCCAATTTTGATCAAAACAAAGAGTCCTGTATGGATAGTAGAGGATGGCGCGCCCCTGTTATGGGCTGCCACGATTGGAAAACTGCGCGGGAAAAGGGTTATTTACGATGCCAGGGAAATCCTTTTGGAAACCCCCATGATCCGCAGTCGCCCTTCGCGGCGCTTACTATGGGCCTTGTGGCTAGGCGCCGGAATGAACCTGATTGGACGAGTGATAACAGTCAGCCCACTTTTTCTTCAATATTATCGGACCCGATATCCTAAAAAAAAGTTTCTCCTTCTACCGAATGTTCCCACCTGTTCTTTGCAACAAGATTTCGAAAAGCCCTCAGTAACATACAAGGTACGCCTAATCTACCAAGGAGCGTTGCGTGCGGGATCGGGGCTTCAGGAAGTTTTAAATGCCATGGCGATGGCCTCAGAATATGAATTGTCCATTTATGGTTCTGGAACAGAGGAAGTACTATTGAGAAAACTTTCGGAGTCACTGGGACTCACAGATAGAGTGACCTTTCACGGTACTATTCCCTTCGAGAATTTGGGCGAGCCCATTGGAGTATCCCATATCGGTCTGCACTTGCTTGAACCTTCGTTTCTCAGTTACGATTTCACCCTGTCAAATAAGATTTTCGATTATATCCACAGGCTGACCCCTGTCCTTTTGGGAAGCACAGCCGCGCACCATGCCTTAATTAAAGACGAACCGATTGGTGTGATACCCAATTCCCGTTCACCCATTGAAATTTTGGGCGCTCTAGCGACCCTTCGCACCCATTACTCTACCTTTCAGGAAAGCTGCCGCGCAGCGCGAACACGCTGGGTTTGGGATGCTTATGAAGCCGAGTTCGCCAAAATTATCGCCGATTCACCCGCAGGCCAAACAATCAGCCAATGACAGCGAGAAGGTGGGACAATTTTATTTATTCCGCTGCGGTAATATTACCTAGGTTGCCAGCTTTTATCTTACTTCCCGCAATTGCCACCGCGCTTAGCTTGGCGGACATGGGTAAGTTGGCTAGCTCATGGATTTTTATCGAACTTTTCCAAACCATGGCGGGCTTTGGACTTAAAGCCGCCTTGGGGCGTTATTTCCCGATGGCATCGGAGCCATCCCATCGACGTGAAATCCTAACCATCGCGTTGTCAGGAATTTTGGGCGGAGGTTTGGTTTTAGGTTTATTGACTTGGGTGTGCTTTGCTTGGACCGCAGTCCGGATGCATATTCATTTCTTTCAAGCCATCGACTATAATGTCTTTGCAGCACTACTAGCAGCCTCCATAATCGGGAACCTCACTTCAACATTTATCATTTATTTCCGCGCCGAACAGAAAGCCTGGGCTTTTTTAATGGCCAGCGCCATTGGCGCTGTTGTTGATTTTGGTCTTTCGCTCACCTTGCTTTTGACAGGCAGGCTGACCATCTTTAACCTCTTATTGTTGGAATGCCTGAAACAGGCCGTCATGCTTGCATTTATCGCCTTTAAGGGCAGGCAGGATTGGGGCTTTGCCTTTTCCTCAAAAACCTTCAAAACCCTTTTCACCTTTGGATTATGGTTTGTGCCGGTGGGCATCGGCGAATGGATCGTGTCCAGTTCCGACCGGTTTTGGTTAGGGCAACAAGGCGACATGAGTCTAGTGGGTGTGTATGGGTTTCTCTATAAATTCGCAATGCCTTTGGGCATTCTTTTTACTGGAAGCCTGATGGATCTGCATGCTCGTCTCTACCGGATGCATGGCGATGAGGGCTTGCAATTTATCCATTCCAATCTTTCCCAATACTTGTTTCGAGCTGGATGGATGATGCTGGCATATTCCATACTTTTGCCTGCACTATTCCTGTTGATGTCGCGCTTTCATCCGATTTTTCCGGCAGTTTACTTAACCGGGTTGGCGGCCTTTCCCATCATGGTTGCGACCCTATACGTCTATTACTGGGGAAGGTTTTTTGGCATGGTTCTTGAATTTAATTACCACACTCGCGCACTTATGCAGGCGATCACACTTGCAGCTGCAGCAAGCCTCATCCTTATTCCCTTGGCAATCCGATTTTGCGTGACATCAAACTGGAACATTCTCTTCGGCACGGCATATGGGGCCTTGGCAGTCCAGCTACTCTCCATGAGTTTACTGGGAAGGTTTTCAAGGTATTCTGGGGCCTGGGTGGAAGCGAGGAAGGGCGTGCTCTTTATCAGCGCCTGCATTTTCGCTTCATTTATTCTGGCATGGATTCAATAGTGGACGATTGCCACTTTTTTCGTCAGGCTGACTCGAACCTGGAAAAATACATCGTTGGTGTGGCCGCCAATATCGGATCCTTCTCTCTCTTCGCGGCTTTTCGAAATCCTGAAGCACGCATTCTCGCCTTGGAACCTGTAGACGGAACATTCCAGCGTTAAAGGGAAAATCTCGCGACCAATCAGCTTGAAGGCAAGGTGGAAGTTTTGCAAAAAGGTTTGACCGGGGTTTCGGGAATCCGAACCGTTTCCATGGGTGACTCGAGTCCCTAAGCCACCATGTTTCAAAAAGTTGGGGATGACACCGAAACCATCCAAACTTTGAGCCTAAAAGATCTGCTCGAAGAAATGGATCCCCCTAAGGAAATCGATATCCTTAAAATGGATTGTGAAGGCGCTGAGATCGAATGGTAATTGAGCGCGGATACCGAAAGCTTGATGCGCTTTCAAAGTATCCTTATTGAGTTTCATGAATTCTCGGGAATTTCCATTCTGAACCTCAACGTATGCAAGACAAAATCCGGGTTGTCGATTTTGAAATTTCAGAGGAATTTTCAATACCCGATTGGCCTGGCTTGGTATTGCAGAAAAATATTCCTTTAATCAATGCCATTTCCCCGTAATTGGATTCTTGAAGCGGATATTCGGATCAACCCGATACACATCGCAGCCTCGGCATGCTTCCAAAGTCTGATCTTTGCCCTCCAGGTGGAGTTGTTTGATCCGATCCAACTTTCCATTCTTGAGAATATCGGTTAAGGGGTTCTCAAGCACATTGCCCAACCGGATGCTGTCGCCCTTTCGGGTACCGAATGGAACACAGCAGGGGAAGACGTCCCCTTCCACGTCCACGGAAACCATGCGCCAGATGGAACCACACGGATACCGTTTGGCCTCCTTGCGACTGTACAAATTCTTGTCTGGGATTTTTCCGCCCCAATTGTCCATAGGATTGAAATAGACTTCATCCTTAGGTTCCAGAAGCGGCTGCCACTCTTCTTTAAATTTTTTGAAATTGTCTGCATAGGCGTCCAATCCCATCATCTGAATTTCAACTTGTGGAAATCCTTGCTGCCGAAAACGGGAATTTACTTTGCGTCTGGCGAGAAAATCCTTTGCACCCTTCACCACTTCATCGAATTTATCGACGCGCATAAGCGTAGCATAGGTTTCCTTGTCCGGTGAATTAAGTGAAATTACAATGCGATGGGCAAAATCCAGAAAGGCTTCGGATCTGGCATGCCCGAGCAGAATCCCATTGGTATTGTAATGAATGCGCGCCTCAGGAAATCGTTCTGCAATCCGCCGATTCATTTCGTGCAAGTTGGGAATAAGCAGCGGTTCGCCCAAACCTACGGGATAAAGAATGGAACCCGGGGGAACCGCACCTTTCAATCCTTCCAGAACTTTGTCCAAGGTCGGGTCCGACATGATCTTCTTGTCAAAGTCAAGATCTGGATGCGGACACATCCGGCAGCGGGCATTGCATTTAGTCGTCAATTCAAGATTGATGACCGAGGGTTTGGCTTGGTAAATCCTGCGCAAGCGGTAGCGATTGAAATGGGCAAGCAGGGGCCAGTGCTTGACTGCCCGCAAAACTTTCCGAATTGATTGCATACAGATTTAACATACAAAAGTAATTGAGAATACTGCCTTTGAACTTTGAGGCAAGCCTCAACCAGCACCTGGCAATGTAGGTCTATTTGAAGTTAAAGTTACCTAGGAAATTACAGCTCCCATCCGGAATGGCTTGATATTCCAATATTGCGTCCATTGAGATCAAAGCCGGTTGAAACATCCAGCTTCTGATCCCGTTTACCAGCGGGACTAATGGAAGTGTGGAAAAGTGAAACTACAAATGTGATTTTATGTGTAACATATAGGACTGCTTGTTTCACCTGATAGTTGCGTATTCGCCGGCGACGCTACACCCTGTTTTATCAAACTTGGATGTCCCGGTCAATTATTGACGGCCAAAAGGTAATCCTAGTATACGGTAGGGGCGTTCAACCACACATGGCTGCCTTTTTGAATCCTACCATTTGCGAGAAACCCATTGCTGATCGAAATACGTTTGATATTCGTTTCACCTCTTTTGATGGTAACAGGATGATAAAATACGCCTGGCATTACCTTGGCACGCAACTGGAATTTGACGGAATCCTTACCAGAGAAGAAAGCCAAAGGAGTGGCAATGGAATCCCCTGCCTTGTATTGATTTGAAGACGCGGTGACTTTCTGAATTGCATAATTCAGTAAAATGCCGAATTGGCCCAATAGTATTGAATCATGGGCGGGAAGGCGAATAACTGATCTCAAGGCATTGGTCTTTCCATCATTGAAATCCCAGGACCTATACTGATACTCACCCAGATAAGTGCCCCTTGATGACTGTAATGTGAATGCAAAGCACAATCGTCCAGACCAACTTGAGTCTGGACGTAGTGAAAAGGAATCCAAGACGACTTCTTTTCCGGAATTATTGCGGACGACCAGTGTCTCTTTTGGTTGCCATACCGCGGAGACTTCAATCTTGAATGTATCATACACGCCAAATACCGTGTCCCGATTTGGACTCAAAACCCCGGTACTTAAAGTTGCCGCCGCCGCCGTTCCTGCCTTGGCCGTTTGGGCAAATGCTAAAAAACAAACTAGCATTTCAAGAGCCAATCGAAAGTGAAGGTATGGGCGCATGTTTCGTTCTTTCCCAGTTATGAATTAATTACTGCCAGCACAATAAGGATAGTTAAGCTGGTTACCGATGCAGCTTCACTTTGCGGCCGTCCAAACTGTGCCAACCGGCTCTGGATTCAACCAGGCTTGGCCAAGGTTCTGCTTTTTTCCGTGTTTTGATTACGTCACCACGTCCTGAATTCCTAATACTAACGGGCGCTAATTGCCACCCATATACCTGACCGGAAGCCAAGCCTGCCAGTAGCTGATTGTCTTCCACAGCCAGTGAAGTCACATTGAATTCAGATGGCCCGGTACCCAGCTTCAGCCATGCATTTGCACCGTTACGGAACAAGTAAACTCCCTCTGTAGTGCCTAGGTACGTTTCTCCATCTCGGAAACACATTGCATTCACAGTCGGGTAAATTCCTTCAGGATGATCTTGAAGCCAGGATTGGCCACCATCTTGCGAAGTAAAAAGACTGGTAAAATTATCGAGGTTGCCGCGCTTTAGGGCTAACATGTGCCAGGCTCCCGAACCATAAGCAAGCCTGATGGTGATGCCGGGTAACGGACCCAATTTTGTCCAGGTATGGCCCCTATTGGTAGATCTATATAAACTATCTAAAGCCACAATTAAAGTGTCGCCATGGGTTGCTCCGCTTCTATACATATTCGAGAAACCAAATTCTGGATGGCCGGGTAACTTTATCTGGGGAAGGGGAAAATCATTTCTTGGGAGGGTAACGCAGGAATCGCTTACCTGGCACAGCAGAATTGAATTGTCGGATTTGAATGCAATTTGAAATCCACTTCCAACTATCCAACCCTGGCAATTTATACAATTCCCCAAAGAATCCCAGATTTCTGGTTTACCCGCACGTAAAATCCAAAGGTATTGATTGCCTAAACAATAGACCTCCCCATCAACATAAGCCAACCTGCCACTAACATGCACATTGCCATTTCCACCAGCGTCTGTCCAAATCGGAGCTTTAGCATCACTTCCTTGGAGTATACCTGTCCAATTCGAAACTATTGGCGCGCCCTTTCTCAGTATACATCCCGTAACTCCAAAATCGTATAACCCTGGGCCGCCGGCTACCCAGGTTCCTGTACGGTTTCGTAAAACTGTTACCGCATACCCTTCATTGCCCTCGAAGAGGCTTTGCCCATTGACGCAGAAGGAAGTCGCATTTCGAATTGGTGTTGAATAAGCCCTCCAAGTTTTTCCGGAATCATCGCTTTCCAGAGCCCCTCTTGTCCCTCCTGTTATTCCGAATAACTTCCGTCCCGATGCGTAGAGGAATTGAAATTCTTGTGTAGTGAGTATATCCCAGTGAATGCCATCTGTGCTCCGTTGTACCTTTCCTTGAGTGGAAGCGAATATAAATGGTGGCATTGTAACCATACTCAAGGCGGGCTCAAGGGAAGTAACAAAATGAAGGCTATCGCCTTGAAGGGTTCCTTGAAATAATCCCATCTTTGTGGACACGTACAACTTGCCGCCCAACCAAGACATCTCCAATGTGTTAACAGGAATTTCATCAATTGAAATCGAACCCACTTTCCCATGAGATATTTTAAGAGGATTCCAATTTTGGCCATAATTCAAAGAGAGGTAAAACTCCCTACCGGCAGCAAATAAATTGTTGCCGTTTGAAGTCAACGCAGTAATGCCAGTAGGCCCTCTGTTGATCCATGATTTTCCTGAGTCGATGGAGCGGTATAATCCACCATAGGAAGCAGGATCACTACATAGAGTGGGGCCGAGCGGGCAACCTTCGAACTTATAAGGCCTGCCTAACATGGTTCCTGAAGCAGCGAGGTATACGGAATCGTGGAATAAAAATTTACGAATCGGAGCGGATCCCACTCCATTGACCATTTGCCAAGTAATGCCATCGTCGGACGACCTGAAGATACGGCCAGAACTCATGCCAACGAAAAGGCTGTTTCCAGAATGCTCCAAGGCAGTGACAGTGCCATTGCTCGGCAATCGCAAATCCTGCCAAGTTGAAGTTTGACACCACAAGCAGATTTTGACCGCACCAATGGTCAAAAACATTCTCGCAGCTAGGTTGCGCCAGGATAATGGGGCAGTTTTCTGCATATCGGTACCTCAAGTAGGCAAATAATCAATTGTCGTGCCAGAAATAGCAGCTGGGTGATCCGTGTGGTAAAAAGCGTCGGTTTCGGCTAAATTCCAATCTGTCACGATTTTCCACTCGACCAAAGCTCGACTTTTATTTCTGGTTGGAATTTCCTTTTTGCTTCATTTTATCTACTTGGCCAGCCCCATGCCACAGTGGAATTATTTTCGTATGGACGAGATCATATATTGGGATTTAGCCACCAACTTGGCCAATAAAGGCGGTCTATTTGTTTCCAATTCCGTATTTGCAACCGCCGGAGCCGGTGAGAAAACGCTGTTTTGGACACCTGTTTATCCCACCTTATTGTCACTCGTCACTTGAAAATCCAGGTCAAAACTGGTACTGCTCGGCACACTTACAGCATTGCAAAGCCTTAATCGTCCTGAGTTCTTGTCCTTTCATTTTCAATTTGGATGGGCGCTTGGCTCTATCGCAACTACCAAGTTGCGGATAGGCTGGTGTTTACCACCCGACCCGGTTGGGGCCTTGTTTACGAAAACGAGTATTTCCAAGCTTTTACACGTGGAGAAGTTGGCAGCGAGGAGGAATGGACTCAGGCCTTCCCAAAGTTTCCAACGGAAATTGAACGATTTGATTATCTGCGAAGCCGGGCCAAAAAATATATTCTCCAGCACCCATTTGAATATGTAGGACTATGCATAAAGCGTATGGTATCCTTAGTGTTACCCTCGCAGGTAAAATCGCTGATTTATAAAACGTTAAAAAAACCTGATGTTAGGGATTTCAAAATGCCGTTCTGGCCACAGATTTCGAATGCGGTTTTCCTGATGTTTTTTTGGCTGTTAACCATTCCATCAGCCTACCTTTTTTTCAGAAAACGGGGATTGCATTTAGCCTTCCTGTTTTCACCAGCTGGCCTGCTCCTCTTATTTGTCTTGGGGCAAATCCTCGTATATGCCCTTTTCGCATATATTGAATACCAAAGAACCATTATCGATTTAGAAATTATCCTGCTGGGAGCTTGGTTTTTGACGAACGGAGAAAAGTCGCAGGATGCGGAATCAAAACGGATTGAGCCTGCCCTAACATAAATACCCGCACACGGCTGCGATAACTGCATCCACATCCTTATCGCTCATGGACGGACCCATGGGTAGGCTTAAAACTTCGTTCGCCGCTTTTTCAGCTTGCGGCAATCCGACGCGTGTTCCAGATTTCAACTCCCCTTCAAATCCTGCCCCTGCTGCTACTGCTGGCGCCACAATTTGGCGACCTTGAAACAACGGCATGCGGTGCAAAGGACTCGGATAATAAAGCATGCTGGATATCCCCTTGGCCTCCAGATGTTTTTGGAGCTCACCTCGTCTTTGAGTTCGAATGGTAAATTGATGGAAAACGGATCGCGATCCATCCGTAGCCTCTAACATTGGAACCACTAATCCTGGTATTTTTTCAAAAGCATTAATATAGCGTTTGGCAATGGTCATCCGCAACCGGTTGTTCTCATCCAAATGGGGTAGCTTGGCCAATAACACTCCCGCCTGCAAGCTGTCGAGCCTGGCATTGTACCCAAGAATGTCAAAGCGGTTTTTCTCCTTGGAACCATGCTTGACCAACCAGCGCACGGCTTCTGCCAGGTCGCTCTTATCCGTAACTACAGCACCTGCATCTCCAAAACTCCCAAGATTCTTGGAAGGAAAGAAGCTGAAGGACCCGATGTCTCCCAGTGTTCCCAGCATTCGCCCCTGCCAGGATGCCCCCATGGCCTGAGCGACATCCTCGAAAACAAACAAATTATAATCGGATGCCAAGTTCAAAAGACCTTCCATCGGGCAGGACTGTCCAAAAAGGTGCACGGGAACAATGCCCACATTTCGGAATCCATCCTGGCCGTTACTGTCCTCGAGATAACGGCGGACGGCATTGGTATCCAGGTTTAAAGTGACGGGATCGATGTCCACAAATACCGGCGTTGCCCCAGAGCGGAGGATCGCGTCCCCGGTGGCCACGAAGGTAAAGGGCGTGGTGATTATCCTATCGGATGCGTCAAAGCGTTCCTTGCCGAATCGAGTCAAGGCCAGAGCGCGTAAACCCAGCACTAGGGATTCCGTACCTGAGGACACACCGATGACATGCTGGGTGCCTAAGTATGCGCCCAGCGCGTGTTCGAAGCGTGTAACCAGTGGTCCAGAAATATATTGGGCGTCCGCTGCCGTCCGCAAAAGGGTTGCGTCGATTTCCGGCAATAGGTTTCGGTACTCGGCTTGAAGATCCAGCATCGGTATCCGATTAGGGCCGACGAACATTTCATTTTCCAGATTTTCAATGGCCGCTTCCGGCGTTCTCACCTGAATCGAGCCCACAGCCAAATCCGTTAAACGACTTATAAACATGCCCATTGGAGCAATTCGATTAAAGTTCGCGAGGGCGATGCGCGCTTCGAGAATCCCATCTCCACCCGCCAACGCTTCCAAAACGGATTGGGCTTCTACGGTAAAGATCCGCACCTTCTCCCATACTCCCAAACACGGTGCTTTCGCAGCAGCGTCCAAATTAGAAGAAACCTGTTGCAGCCAAAGCTGTAAGGGTGGAACAGTTACGGCAGAAATCCAAAAACGCAGTAAGCCCTTTTCCCTTAATGTCTCAATCCGCTTCCAAGCCGGAGCAGAATCGATACCCAATATCCATTCCTTGAAAGCTTCAGCATCTAAAGCCCAATCCATGTCTTGCATTTCCTTTTTCCGCTCCTTCTAATAAGCGCCAGTTTAGATCAGTCGGCCCTTATTAAAGGAAAAAACCAGCCCGCAATCACTACAGACCATTTTAGATTTGGTTGACGTGAACTTTAAAGTTGTCCCACACGTGCACACCCATCCCTTCACTCGAGCCGGAACACCTGTCACCAGTGCATGCGCAGGCACATCCTTAGTCACCACCGCACCGGCACCAACCAACGCATACGCGCCTACAGTCACTCCACAGAGGAGCGTGGCATTTGCCCCCAAGGATGCTCCTTTGCAAATGCGCGTTTTCTTGAACTCATTTTTTCGCTCCACAAAAGCGCGGGGGTTAATGACATTGGTGAAAACCACCGATGGACCACAGAAAACATCATCCTCGATTTCAACACCTTCGTAAACGCTAACATTGTTCTGAATTTTAACCCTGTTTCCGATTTTCACATTGGGGCCGGCCATAACATTCTGTCCAAGTACACAATTTTCTCCAATCACCGTTTCCTTCAGCACATGGGTGAAGTGCCAAATACGGGTTCCCGTGCCGATAGAAACCGCGTCATCGATAACAGCTGTGGGATGAATCCGGTTTTCCGCTTTAGGCAAACCACCATCCCCTTTGCGGAGGAGAAAATCCTGGGCACGCACCAATACTGAGGTCACGCGCAAACCTTCTTCGCCATCGGTTTTTGGCTTGATGCGGCGACTCACGCATTCGAGATAATGCTCAATCTCAAGACGCAGCGGCTCGCGCATATCAACGGGCACCACGCGATATTCCGCCTTTTGGGCATAGGGAATCTTACCTTCGCGCCATTCGATCTGGTGCGGATAGAGGAAAAGCTTTTCCTTAGTATCGTCGTCGAACACTGCCATGCCACGGGAGCCGACCACCACAAGCTTCTGCTCTTTGAAAGGATGCAACCAGCTCACGAAAATATGCGACTTGACCCCTCCTGGAAATTCAAGGTCGACCAAAGTGGTGTCGTAAATGCCCTTGCGAATGATGTCGCCCCCAAACGCATGGATTTGTGTGGGAACCTCGCCTAGGATGGACAGGATGACGGAAATATCATGTGGAGCGAAACTCCACCAGATATTCTCCTGCGTTCGCAGCATTCCGAGATTGAGCCGGTTGGAATAGATGTATTCGATTTTCCCCAATTCTCCCGCGGCTATCAGCTCCTTTAGCTTCACCACAGCCGGATGGTATTGGAGAATATGGCCCACCATAAGGATACGCTTACCCTTGGCAGCCAAGGCCACGAGCTCCTCGCCTTCTGCAAGGGTCAGTGTCATGGGCTTTTCCACAAATACATCCTTGCCTGCAAGCAGTGCCTGTTTCGCCAGTGAATAATGCTGACTGGCCGGGGCCGCAATCATGATCGCATCGATAACCTTATCGGCAAATAGGATTTTCGGATCCGGAGTAAAGCGCGATTTCGATTCCTTGCGCTTCCATTCCAAAAGTAATGTCGGGTCCGTATCGCATGCCGTATGGAGAACGCCCATTTCCTTTAGATTTCGGAACAGATTTTTCCCCCAATAGCCAAGACCAATCAAACCGATATGCGCAACTACCTTAGGTTTGGAAATCGACTTCACTTAGCCTCCCATAAATACGTGTCCCGCATGATGCTACCGCCTCCGAAAGATTCTTTAAAACGGATCAAGCCGTCATTGGGTTGCATGCGAATGCTGGATGTTCCGAAATCATAGTAATGGAATCCTCGTTGTCGGGCCCAATCAATACCATGGTGGATAAGCAGGTTGGCCGATCCGGTGCCGGAAAACTCTTCCCTATGGCAGGAATAAAAATTGAGCAACACTTTCGGATTTGCAGCAAAGCACAGCATGCCGGCAATAAGTTCTTCCTCCTGATAGGCCCCAAAAAGATGGAAGGCATCGGGAACAAGTCTGGAGAGCCTCTCCAGTTGAGTCAGGGAATGGGTCGGAACAGCATTATGCCTGCCACGGTTTGCAGTCAAGATGGCATGAAATGCACCGAGATCGGGACTGGTCTTAACCTTGATTTCTGATCGCATCGCTTTACGGACTTGTTTGCTGCTAGCATACGAATAGGTGGATAACGGGTCTTGCCCAGCCAGGGCGCGTATATCAATAATTTGGCAAAGATCGCGGTTGGTTAGAGTAAAACTCTTTCTCAGGAGGGCAAACTCAAGCCCCGCATCCGGGATGCTTTGATAAGGAAAGGGTGCCGGTGTAATCTTTATGCTGGACAAGGACTGTTCCAGGGCAAACCCCAAAAGCGCGTCGACTAATGCCACATAAACGGCATGGTTGTTGCCAGCCGTCACGAATCCACCATAGCTGGAACCTGTTGGGGAATGTAGTGAGCCTTCTGATAGGCCCGCAGGCAAAAGCGCCACCAACTCCTCTCCTTGGTAAAAGAGCAAATGTTGAAAAGCAGGAGCCATCGCTTCTCCATGGTAACGAAGAAAGCCTTGTCGGTGAAAAAGAGTACCGTTATTGGAGTTTTCCACAAAAGTATCCCATAACTCGGCAAGCTCAGGCCGATATGGAACAATACATAGGTCTTTGGACATGGTTCTTTCCAATTTACTAAGTCAGACCCAACCATCCTATATTAATTATGTCAGCCAAACTGAACCGGTAAAGGAACCATGCCGCAGCTTTCACCTGAAGTCGATAAAACCCCCATGCATCCGGTATTGCGCCTACTTTTTCTGGGCAGCAAAAAGTTAGGGCTAACTCTTCTTACCGAAACCGTCCGTCTAGCCTCAACTGTCCTAGTAAGTGTCGCAACTCTAGATGATTCTCCTGATGAACGGGGATGCCTTCCCGACTTTCGCACCTATTGCCAGGATCATGGATTAAGCCTGCATGTGTTACCCAAACCTACAAACTTGGGCTCCTTACTCGACGCTTTTCGTCCAGACTTGGTCCTCGTCTGCGGCTGGTATTGGAAGATTCCGGAGGAAATCCTCAACAGGGTTCCCGGTGGCTTTGTGGGTCTTCACGCCTCTTTGCTGCCCCGTTATCGCGGCTTTGCCCCATTGGTATGGTCCTTACTCAATGGCGAAACAGAAGCTGGGATTTCACTGTTTTATTTTGAGGTTGGATTGGATACTGGTGATATTCTTTTCCAAAAAAAATTTCCACTCGGCCCTGATACGACCATTGCTGAAGCCTTGCAGCTTGCCGAAACCCAATCAATGTCAGGTCTCGCAGAAACTCTTCCCCTACTGCTTGCCGGCCAAGCACCCAGGAGGATTCAAGACCACTCCCAGGCGAGCATTTGCTCTCAGCGGAAACCGGAGGATGGACATATCGATTGGACCCAACCCGCCACTTCCATCCATAATGCCATTCGGGCCCAAACCCATCCCTACCCCGGCGCCTTTACGTATTGGGAAGGTCGAAAGATTTACCTTTGGAAGTCATCCAGATGCAGCGGGCAATACTTTGGAATTCCTGGTCTGACGGTGGAAATCCGTGGCCATGAAGCTATAGTCACTTGTGGACAGGGCGCTATTATTTTGCAAGACGTACAGCTTGAAGGTGAAGCAACGAAACCTGCGGGAGAAGTCCTCAAATACGGGGCAAGGTTAGGATGAAGCGCACCTTTATCTTAACCCTGGATTGTGACTGGGCTCCAGATTTCATACTGGATCAAGTTCGAGAAAGCTTAGCTGCAAATAATGTTCACGCCACATTGTTTGTCACCCATCCTTCCCCGGCATTGGAATCATGGCAGCGAACGTCTGGAATTGAGCTGGGTTGGCACCCCAATTTTCTTTCCACGAGCACCCAGGGCCCGGATCCAAAATCCGTAGCCGATTATTTGGAGGGTTTCGCACCGGGGGCCGTCAGCATGCGAACCCACGACCTATATCAGTCCACATCCCTACTGCGGGATTTCCTCGCTCAAGCTACCCGCATCCGCTATGATACCTCGCTGTATCTCCCCGGGCAAAAAAGTCTTTCCGCGTTTGACCTCCCTCTGGGAACGGGAAGGACGATTCGGCGCTACCCCTTCCTATGGGAGGACGACTTGCACCTTATGGCTGGCGGCACCGGTAGTTTTCGGCTTGCGGAAATCCAGAGTCAAGGGCTTTGCATTGTGAATTTCCACCCCATTCACATTTATCTTAACACCATTGATTTCAGCACCTATACCAAGGTCCGTGCCTTGGGACCTATGCAAAGCTTGACCGCAGCGCAGGTGGAACCATTCCGAAATCCCGGATCCGGCATCGGCACAGTATTCCAAAACGCTCTGGAGAGGCTGGATTTGTCGATGAACCTAGCGGAGTTTGCGGCAAATTATGAACCAAGGCAATCAGAATTATAAATCCTTGAGTTACAGAGGGTTCGTTCATCTGGCCAGAATAATAATTTGAATCAAAATATATTTTTGAGATGGCCTCTACTTATTTCTTAAGTCTTAAGAAGAGTGGCATTTTTAAGAAATGGTGGGCATCTAACTCAATTATTTTTCCGTCGGCCAGATACTTTTGAGATTCCAGTAGATTTGATGACTCCCCTTTTTGATGTAGTACTTTAACAACTGGTTTATCGCTGGTAATTCGAATTTTAACTTTATCTTGTATTAGCTCAATGAGTTGCATGTAATATGTCTCTCCCCTTGAAGTATTTATTTCATAAATCGCTTCAGGATTGATTGAAATTGAATCGACCGATGTACAAAATCCCCGGATATATTGAATGGTAGCGAAACGTGCAGATACTGGATTAACATTCTTTAATTCGAATTCTCCAAGATGAAATGACGGGCACGACTGCGTGTATGGTAGCCTTTGAAATACCACGCCTGTATTTATCATTGGAATTTCAACTAAGGTGAAACGATCTACCCCAAATTTTCCAAGATTAAGGTCAAGCATAGTTGTATAATCGGTCTGAGAAAATGTGCTTGAAACCAGAAAAATTATAAACCACAAAAATCTTTTCATTTTCACTTTCTTTGAATTTCTTTTTGTCTCCGTCCCCCTTGGGTCAGGTCAAAATGTCCGCTTAACCTCCACTAAAACGGGGCGAAGGAACGGACATAATGAGACAGAAATACCATAATCGGATAGCAATCG
>JAYTHY010000137.1:0-18906 GCA_043732185.1 Fibrobacteria bacterium | reverse complement strand
CCATACTGGGCGATTTGCTGTCCTTCTGGCGAACGTTTCCGGTGGGTACCACACGGCCAAAATCCGTACCCGGAAGCAGAGGTGCCGCCATCGTTTCCCATGAACCCTTTATAACGGAATTCTGTACCCACATCCTCCGCATGGATACGGAAACCAAGGTGCTATTACAGGAAACACCACTGCAAGTGGTTGAAAAGGAAAAACGGATTTGACCTCTCCAGGGATATCCGTTGTCGGTGGCTTGCTGCGCGGCGCTCAGTATACCTGGAGAGGTTGGATTCTTGCGGGATTCCTGCTTATCCTTGCGTGGATGCGCTGGCATTCCGATCGGGAGCTTTTACCCCTATGGTTATTGCTTTCACTCGCCGGGTCCTTGTGGCGCGTGTATGCGGGACGATACATCGATAGCCATAGCAACTCGCTTCGTTTGGCAGGCAACTCTCTCGCAGTAGCCGGGCCTTATCGTATCGGACGCCATCCGTTATACCTTGCCAATATTCTGGCAGGCACAGGACTGGTTCTCTATTCCAATTGCCTTCCGGTTTGGGCTGCGGGCTTTATGATCATTTTCCTTGCTGCCCATCATGCAGGGCTGGCGACTACCGAAGAGCGTTTTATGACCAAAACCTGGGGCCCGTCCTACCAAAGTTACCTGATGAAAACATCCAGGTGGATAGGGATTCCCAAAACTTTGCCCAGACACGAAGTTGCGGAAGGAAGCGGAATACCCATTCCCGGCGTATGGCGGCGACAAGGACCTAACGTCGTCAAAACTGCAGCTGCGGCAGTTCTGCTTTGGGCATTGGCCAATAGCCATTCATGGTAAAAATGTTTTCGGGTGCAAGTCTTTTTCTGAAAGCCTATACCTTGGCGTGGAATATTGCGCTGCCCTTTCTGGTGGCGTTCGTTAAGTTGGATGGTCTATTCAAGAGAGGTTTAAGGCGCGGTTTTCTTCCAAGTCATTGGCATTTGCAGGAACGTTTAATGCCTGGTGGTCCAAGGGCGAATCCAACCCATCAATCAGCCTTTGAAACAGTATATGCAACAGCAAATGAAATGGCCTTTGAAACAGCATTTGAAAATAGTGGAAAAAATACGTTATGGCTGCATTGCGCATCGCTAGGGGAGGCCAAAGGATTATGGGCACTTGTTTGCGATCTCCTTCAAGAGGGAGCGGTTCAAGGTGGGAATAGCGTTCTGTCGGGTCCCACTACATTTCGTCTCCTATTAACAGCCAATACGGCCACGGGCCGTGATTTTTTGGAACACGCGAGTGCGGATTTTAATGCGTTGAACGGCACACTGATACCCAAGATCTTTGTTGCCATCGCTCCCCTGGATCATCCTTCCGTGCTACGCGCCTTCTTCCACGCCTGGCATGTCCGTGCCGTGGTCCTTTATGAAGCGGAAGTGTGGCCCAATAGTGTATTGGTGAGTGCCACATTGGGTAATCCCATTCTCCTCGTTTCTACCCGCATGTCGCAGTCCGCCTATTCCCTGTATCACCGGTTTCCCAATGCATGCGCTAGGATTCTAGGCAGTCTGAACTGGATTCAAACCCAATCCGAAAACGATCGCTTGCGCTTTCAAAGTTTAGGCGGAATCAACGTTGCCATCGGGTATGATTTTAAAGCTGCGTTTTACTTGAAGGCCAATTTGCCTAGGACCAAGGATGATTTTTTCATTTCGAAATCCACTACTGGCCGATGCCGTTTGGCATTCGTTTCCATTCACTATGCGGAACTGCGTCTTCTAGCAGCCCAGTTTCCTTTACTATTTACTGCCAACGACGTGATTATTATTCCGCGTCATCTCAAAGAATTGCCGCGCATGCGTCGCTTGCTAGACCCTTTTTGGAATACGATGGAATTTGGCCTGCACAGTTCCCGACCTCAGGCCCGTAATCTGCTGGTTGATTCCTTGGGTCATGTCGCATCCCTTTTACCCCGTTGTCATATGGCTTTTGTGGGTGGAAGCCTTATCCCTATCGGATGCCACAATCTTTGGGAACCTCTCATGGCGGGCCTTAAAATCTATATCGGCCGCTATTATGGACATCAGGAGGGACTGGCAGAAAGCCTTTTAAGTCTCGGCATTGCGGCGGTGGTTTCCGATGTAACCCAGATTTGCAATGGGTCTAAACCGGGTCCAGAAATGGCAGTGGCATGTCGGAAATTCATTCTAGAGGGTCAGGCTGCTCTGGAACATGCACAAGTGGAGTGCCGGGAAAGGATATTTGCTACCTTGAATACCCTGTCCAGTGATGCTGCAAAGGTCACTTTATCGAGGGGAAACAAACGGTGAAAATTTATCTTGCCTCACCCAGAGGATTTTGTGCGGGTGTGCAAAGGGCCATCAGCATTGTGGAAAAGGCCATCGAAAAATTTGGAGCGCCGGTATATGTCCGGCATGAAATCGTTCACAATCAAGCGGTAGTATCTCGCCTACGCGACAAGGGCGCAGTTTTTGTAGAGGAACTGGAAGAAGTGCCCTTGAATTCCGTCGCCATCTTTTCCGCGCACGGCGTTCCCACCACAGTATATACCGAAGCGCATGGCAGGAAACTGGTGACCATCGACGCGACCTGTCCCTTGGTCAAACGCGTGCACTCTTCGGTCAAGCGCTATCATAAAAACAATCTTCAGATTATTCTGATCGGCCACCGCGGACATCCCGAAGTGGTGGGCACCATGGGCCAACTCGCTGAAGGCCAGGTTATCCTGGTGGAAAAACCCAGTGACGTCGATACACTCAAGGACATCAACGAAGATGGATTGGCTTATACCACCCAGACAACGCTTTCGATAGAAGAGACTCGCGATATCATTCTCGCCCTCAAGCAGCGTTTTCCAAAAATCAAAGGACCCGAAAAGGGAGATCTTTGCTACGCCACCACCAATCGTCAGCAGGCGGTCACTGAGATGGCAAAACTCGTCGACATCCTCTTGGTCATCGGCTCATCCAACAGCTCCAATTCCAACCGGCTTAGGGAGCTGGGCGTACGGATGGGGAAACGATCTTTTTTAATCGATGGACCCAATGACGTGAAACGCGAATGGTTTGAGGGGATTGAAAATATCGGCATTTCATCCGGCGCTTCAGCCCCGGAAGATTTGGTGCAAGAAGTGGTCAAATGGATTCAAGCAGAATTTCCCGGCACTGAAGCAGAAGACTACATCATCCTGGAAGAAAACGTCCATTTTTCCCTACCGGATATTCTCACCGCGGTTTAATTCCGGCTCCAGCCTCATAAGCAAAGCACCAAAGCAGCCAAGCAACAAAGTGAAAATCGCCTTTTTTCTGACCGGCCATGGTTTCGGCCACGGTGTGCGCAATTCCGCGATTATTTCCGCCCTGCCTCCAGATGTCGAAGTCGATATTTACACCTCGCTTCCCAAAGCCTTCTTTCAAGAAGAATTGCATCGGCCTTACCGGCTGATTCCGTGTGAGATCGATTGCGGCTGTTTGCAAACCAGCACCGTGAACGTGGATATAGAAGCCACTTTCGCGCGCTATGCCGAACTGGATAACGATAGGGCTAGGGCAATAAAACATTTCTCCGCGCAGCTCGTGAACAGCAGAACCGACCTGGTAATCGGTGACATTCCTCCTCTGGCTTTTCCCATTGCCAAAGCGGCAGCCATACCCGCCTGGAATCTTTGCAATTTCGACTGGGTGGATATTTATCTGCCATACCTTGAGAAACATCCGCGTTACGGGGATATGTTGCAAAGAATGCAGGAAGATTATTCTCAGGCCCAAAGATGGATTCGGTTTTTTCCCTGGATGAAAAGTTCCTACCGGGAAACTTTCGAAGAAATTGGAATGGTATGCCGGACTGGTGCACCACGCAGGATGGAATTCGCCGAGCGCTTCGGATTGGATGCAGGAAAAAAATGGTGTCTTATTTATGTAGGCAGTTTTGGCCTTGAGGGAGTCTCCTGGGACCAATTGGGCCAATTTTCGGATTGGGAGTTTTTGGGGCTTTATCCTTTAAAAGGCGCTTCCAACAATTATCATCAAATCCCCAAAGATGTAAGTTTCCGATATGCCGATCTCACGGCATCGGTGGACGTGGTTCTGGGCAAGCTAGGTTATGGATTGGTTTCCGAATGCCTTTCTTTGGGCAAGCCCATTTTGTTCCTCGGCCGTAACGCATTCGCCGAATTCGACATGCTGCGGGAATTGGTGTTACAGCGAGGCTTAGGCATGGAAATATCCCTGGAACGCTTTCTATCCGTGGACCTGGGACCGGAGCTGAAAATCCTAACGTCTCAAAAGCACCAAGCTGTGGCCGCCACCGGAGTCTCCCAAATTCTCGAAAAAATGGGTTTTCCCCCTATAAATGAGGCTCAGGCCTAGGAATTTCATCCATAATTACTAACTTTGCCCCTTCAGTTTTCCAGCTTAAGCCGAGGTTTTCCATGAGCCGTATTTGTGAAGTCACCGGGAAGAAGAGCCAAAAGGGCAATCAAGTATCCCATGCCATGAACCATACTCGTAAATTTTTCCAACCGAATCTGCATACAAAGCGCTTTTGGATCGCGGAAGAAAAACGCTGGGTTTCTTTGAAGGTAAGTGGAGCCGGAGTCCGCTTTATCGCCAAGAACGGTATTTTGGCAGCGCTTAAAAAGGTTGCCGAGCTCACCAAAGCTTAGGCTTTTTCGACTTCGGCAAGGGCCGCTGAAAGTGCCCAATTGCCCGTCAGCGATGAAATTGTGCAGAAAAGCTAAAACCCAAAAAAGCCATTTACACAATTCGATTAATAAAAATTCAAAAGCAGTCGATGATCCTATATCATGTCGATTTCCTCTCTACACGATTTAATTTCCCAGTTTAAAGGGAATTACAACCTCCAACAGCCCAAGTCCAATCCGAATGCAAAAAACGCATCCACGAAAGCCACCAAATCCAATGCGTCAAGCGGCACCGCCCTATCTCAAGACAAGGTCACGCTTTCTTCCCAGGCCAGGGACTACCTAAAAGCCAATACATTACCGTCAGGGAAATTCTTGAAACCCAATGTCTTTAATGATTTGTTATCCGCACTGGAGACGCCCAGTGACCAAAACGACCCGCAATCCACTACTCAAGGGCAATCCAGTCTTCTCGATTTTCTGAGTGCGTATAGACAATAGTTTTTTAGCGCTCAGTACCCTTACAATTTCGGTGTAACTTAAAAAGGATACTGGGTAGATTGTAACCAGCTTGTCATTTATTGAATTGGAAAAACAAAATGTTCTACTTAGGCGCTAAACCCAATCGTTCCCTCCATTCATTGGTTTGGGGACTGCTATTTTTATTTCCAATTGGCTCATTGCCAATTCCACCTTGATCGAGAGGCCGGATTCGACCATTTTCAGATTGGATAAAATCAGGTACACGCTGACTCCCGGTTATCGATATGAATTTGACACATGGTTGATCAGCGGGTTGTTGCTGCATGAATGCATCCATACCGTAAGCCGCAATGAAGATAAGGGATCCTTATGGTGGAATTCTTTTCAAATAGGTTTTGGAAGTAAAGGCTCTTACCCTCTCTACCTGGTGGAAAAATATCAGCGCCCGCATTTCAATCTCAAAAATTCCCTAGACGCCCAGATCAATTTTGGGACATTCTTATATGGTAAAGAATCGGTGTGGCTGGCTCAAAACCACAACTACCGCTACGAAGAGTTCAGTTTAATACGCTATCATATGGCTCGCTGGGGCAGATGGGGCTTGTTTTTGGATGTGCCCCAACACCTCTGGGTGAATTCCGATCATGAATTCAAACAAAAAATCAGCCCCACCCTAAACTTATTTCTGCTGGGTAAGGTCAATATCGCTTCTATCTTCTATACGCATCATATTTATGACAACAGCACCTACGACAACGAAAGTGGCCTGGGGCTGCTCGGTTTTAAGATTATCTTTTAGTTAGGTGGATTCCCATCCATGAGCTGAAGGAGTTTAACGTGACGTCTCTTTCAAGATTTCTTTTAACTGCCGTAATATCTTCGTTTCTTTCCAACGATTCAATTTATGCTCAGGGAAACTCCAACGCCTGTGGTTGGGTTAATTTCCCGGATGGGTGGTTTTCAAAGGCATGGTGTGAAGGCGCCAAGCCCTCTGTCACGCGCCAGTGGTCGGGAACGAATACGACCTTTACCGGCAAAGGGGGCTGGTTTTATGCCACCTGGAATTCGGCTGGAGGCAATTGGATCCCGGATATTTCAAGGTATGCCGGCGACCCAAACCATTGGCCTATGGTCCGTACTTTTGGGAAGGATTACTCCGTCAAATGGACCGGTTCCGGTAATATCACCGCGAATACGGGCGAATATACATTTGGCCTGAAATTTGAACTGGCCGGTATTGATCATTTTAAGGACTATGACATGACCAGCTCTTATGAATGCTACATCGTGACCCAATCCAACCGTAAAGACTGGAGCTGGATGACCAAACATATTGGTGTAGTGTACCCCCCGGGATCTTCCGTCGGGTACGACTGCTATAAACAAATCCAGGGCAATTTTATCCAGCTCTGGGCGGTTCGGCAGGGGAAGTCCTGGGATGGCCCCGTGAATGTACAGGCGATTGTCAAATACTGGGCGGATAATTCTGGCACCTCTTTAAACTACGACACATGGTATTACCAGGGCGTGTTCATCTGTGCCGAGACTTTAAGTTCCCAAGGTTGGATTCGTATCGAGAATATTGATATTCCCGACATAAGCATCGCTGGAACGGGAAGCTTGATACCCGCTGCCAGTCAGGTGCGGTGGAGTGAAACAGGAAGGCGTGAACGTATTGGATTAGACGGGCGACGAACGGCAAGAAAGCACGTCAAAGTGCATGTACCGCGCATGAGTCTTACTTTGCCTTAAGCCTATCCAAGCTGCGTCCCCGTAAATTTTTTTCTTCGCAGCCCTATTGTGGCTCCACGGCGCTGGCTTGTGGCAAAACTTGGGTTGCTAAATCAGGCCAAGGGGTGTTGGGAGGCGTAAGCTTCGCTGCTTTTTTGTAAAACTCCCGTGCCACCTGCATATTGCCGTCTTCTTCCGCGAATTTCCCCGACCAAAGTAGGGCCAAGTAATTCTGTGCCTTGCGGCTCAGTAAAAATTCCAGAATGGATGCGGCCATGTCTTTGGAGTGCTCAACACGGAAGGCTCTGGCTCGATTGATATACACTTCGTCCGATTCTGCTCCTAGATCAATTGCGGATTGCAGGGGTCCGGCGGCGGCTGCAAGGTCTGGAATCATGGCGAGTGCATTGCCGAGGTCCTCCCAGGCTTTAGCCGAAGTAGGATGCAAATCTGCAATCAATCGGAAATGATAGGCCGCTTGCAAATAATCCTTGGCGTTTTGTCTGGCCAATCCCAGGAAGGCATGGGCTTCTTCATCGGAGGGATCGAGTGTGGCGATGGCCTGGTAGGCTACGGCGAGTTGGGTTTTGTTATTGAGTTTTTTTGCGGCCTGGAGTTGTCCACGGGCCAAAGGCAAGGACTTGGGATCGGCGGAACGACCTTCGTTATAGGCTATATAGGCTTCTTTCCAGTCATTTTTTTCCACATTGCAGTCTCCAATTTGCATCAAGACATCCGCGCGATTGGGCAATGGGGTGGGAGCGGATTTGAGGCTGATGGATAAATATTTGATCGCTTTGTCGCATTGGTTTTGTCCCAGGCTTAGGTTTCCCAAAATCAAAGCGGCTTGAGACCAGAGGCTATCCTGGGGAAAAGTGGATCGAGCCCGAAATAGGTCCAGAAAAAGGGCCGCAGCTTTTGTGGAATCACCAGCGGCAGCCTGCATAAGGCCTAGCCGAAGTTTCTCAGCCTCGGTCGTCCAGCCTTTGGCTTGTAAGGCTTCCAGAGTTTCTTTCTCTTGCCGTGCATCACCCATTTGAAGATACATGCGCAGTTGGGCGCGGAGCGATTCTTTATCTCCGGTCCTGGCGTGCCGGCTTTCATATTCAGCGGCGGCGCCTTGGTAGTCTTTCAATTCCACTAGGCAGTCGGCTCGCATTTTTCCTGCCTCAGGATAAATGGCGCTCGCCAAAGCAAATTGTTCGGCTGCTTGGCGGCAATCTTTCGCTGCAAAATAGATTTTCCCCAATAACCAGGAGGCTTCTGGAGTGGGTGTCGAAAGGACAATAGCTGCGAGAACTTCTTTAGCTTTAGATTCTTCTTTTGCCGCCAAGAGACTTTTTGCCGTGTTTAGGACCAAGCTGGCATCATCAGGAAAAGCTCGGACGAGTTTTATGGATGCATTACTAGCCCGACTCCAAGATTTATTGCGCAGGCTGACTTGAACGGTGGCGCGTTGCACTTCGCGATCCGGGTCGATGGCGGTGATTTTGTCTGAAAGGGATTCAGCCAAGTTTTGCGCAAAAGGATCATTGCAGGCAGCTAGGCCAAGAAAAGTATCTCTGCGGCCCTCAAGCGTTTTTGCTGCCAAGGTGGGGGCGGCTTTGAGAGCCCCGGAGAGAAGCTTATTGGCTTTTTCGCATTTGCCTTCGAGTAACAAATGATTGCCCAATATTAAGGCGGCCCGTGGCCATAAACTGTCTTGGGGGAAAATTGTTCGGACACGGAACAAATCGGTGAAAAGAAGGATTGCTTTGGTGGTATCACCAATAACGGCTTGCATTAAACCGAGTCGAAGTTTTTCATCTTCCGATGCCCAGCCCTTGGCATTTATCGCCTCCAACGCTTGCCGGGCTTGAGGCTCATTGGCAAGCTGAGTGTAGAGTCTATACTGGGCACGCAGTGATTCCTTATCGGACGTATGGGCAAAATGGTTTTCATACTCCGCAGCGGCTCCCATCAAATCCTTCAATTCCACCAAGCACTCGGCGCGCATTTTTCCCGCATCGGGATAGTTGGCGCTTGCCAAACCAAATTGTTCCGCAGCATGCTGACAGTCTTTATTGGCGAAATAGATTTTACCAAGCAACCAGGAGGCTTCTGGAGTGGGCATGTGAAGGACAATAGCGGCCAGCACCTCTTTGCCTTTGGGCTCGTCCTTGGCGGCTAGAAGGGTTTTGGCGCTGGTGAGGGCTAGGTTGGCGTCCTCAGGAAAAGTACTAACCAATTTTTTTGAAGCGGTTGCAAGTTGTCCCCAGGACTTATTGCGTAGGCTGACCTGGACAAGGGCGCGCAGGACTTCACGGTCCGGATCATTAGGAGCAACTTTTTCACCCAGGGATTCCGCCAAAGATTGCGAGACCGGATCATTGCACGTTGCCAGGCCCAAAAAGGTATCCCGTCGACCTTCAAGCGTGCGGGCGGTTAAATTAGAAGCGGCTTTTTGGGCCATGGAAATAAGATGGATGGCTTTATCGCACTTGCCTTCGAGGAGAAAATGGTTTCCCAATAAAAGGGCCGCTGTAGACCAAAGGCTGTCCGGCGGAATGGCGGTGCGAGTGCGGAACAAGTCGATAAAGAGTACCATGGCTTTGGCTGAGTCGCCGGAAGACGCCTGGAGTAGGCCGAGTTGCAGTTTTTCATCTTCCGATGCCCAGCCTTTGGCGTTCAGCGTTTCCAGGGATTGCACGATTTGCGGAGCGGAATTCATTTTGTTGTAAATCTGGGCTTGGGCACGCAAGGATTCCTTGTCACCGGTATGCGCAAAATGGTTTTCATATTCTGCGGCAGCGGCGGAAAAATCCTTAAGTTCAACCAAACACGCCGCACGCATTTTTCCCACTTCCGGATAGGCGGTTCTGGCCAAGGCAAATTGCTCGGCCGCTTGTCGGCAGTCTTTATTGGCGTAGTGGATTTTACCGAGCAGGAAAGAGGCTTCTGGAGACTGGGTGTGTAGGACGATGGCGGTGAGCACTTCTTTTGCCTTGGGCTCTTCCTTGACTGTTAAAAGAGCCTTGGCACTTGCCAAAGCAATGTTGGCATCTTCCGGGAACGCGCTGACCAGTTTGCTGGAAGCGTCGGCAACATGACCCCAAGACTTATTATGCGAACCTATTTGTACAATGGCGCGGAGTGCCTGTCGATCGGGCGTATTGGGTGCGATTTTATCACCCAGGATTTCCGCTAAACTTTGCGCGGCGGGTTCATTGCATGCCGCTAAGCCAAGAAAAGTATCGCGACGGCCGTAGAGGACTTGCGCGGCTAAGTTGGGAGTGGCTTTAAGTGCGGTGGTTACGAGTTTGGTACCCTTGTCGCATTTTCCTTCCAGCAGTAAATGATTTCCGAGAATCAAAGCCGCCTTTGACCACAAACTATCCGAAGGAAAAGTCGTATGCGAACGGAACAAGTCGGAGAAGAGCGCCACAGCTTTGGCCGTGTCACCTGACGCGGATTGCATTAAACCAAGGCGAAGTTTTTCCTCTTCCATGGCCCAGCCTTTGGCATTCAAGGCTTCCAGCGCTTGTTTTGTTTGTGGTGCGTTGCCGAGTTGGCTGTACAAGTGCGCTTGGGCGCGCAAAGATTCTTTGTCCGAAGTTTGAGTGAAATGGTTTTCATATTCCGCCGCAGCACCGGCAAGGTCCTTTAATTGAACTAGGCACTCAGCGCGCATTTTGCCTGCTTCCGGGTAATTGGCCCTGGCCAAAGCCAGTTGTTCCACAGCGGGCTGACATTCTTTTTTGTCGAAGTAGATTTTTCCAAGCAGCCAAGATGCTTCAGGAGTGGGCATGTGCTGGACGATGGCGCTTAAGATTTCTTTGCTTTTGACTTCGTCCTTGGCTGCCAATAGGTTTTTAGCAACGGCAAGCGCAATACCGGCATCTTCCGGGAACGCGGTGACGAGTTTTATAGAGGCTGTTGATGCGCGGGCCCAGGACTTATTTCTCAGGCAGATCTGGACGATGGCGCGTTGTATCTGGCGATCGGTTTCTGCTGGCACCACTTTTTCAATAAGCTTTTCCGCCAGAGTGGCAGCAGCGGGCTCATCGCAAGCAGCCAGGTCCAAAAAGGCATCACGCCGTCCATCCAGGGAATTTGGAGAAAGAGTATTTGCTTTTAACCAGGCCTGACAGGCTTGCGTCTTATCGCCGGATAAACTGCTGCCTCGGGCAACCTGAAGTGTGAGCCTGGTAGAGGCCCCATTTTTTTCACTTTGTTGCTTCAAAGTTTTGAGATGCACTTTAATCAGACTGTCGCCTTCAATAGCTTCGGATAATCTGGCCAGGTAGTTTGGATTCTGTGGAGCCGCTTTAAGCGCTTGGTCTAAATGAAAATAGGCGGTAGCTCTTTCGTTTGCTTTTAATAATAGGGTGGCCATTTTGAAATGCAGGGGAGCGGAGAATGGATCCTTGGCCAGGCCTTTTTGCAAAACTTCCTTGAGCAATGTGTCGGCCGCTGGACTTACGGATTCTAAATGAGCGATGGCGCGATTGCGAGCAGAGGTGTCAGATGGATTTAATGACCAGGCTCCCATCCAGGAAATGGCGGACTCTACCTTTTGATTCAGTCGTTCCTGCGTTTGCGCCCGCAGTACCCAAAGGTCCTTATTTTCGCCATGTGTCTGTAAGGCTAGGCCATAAAGTACATTGGCGTCTTTGTCCATACCTTGCTTGGAAAACAATTTTCCGACGCGAAACGTAGCGGCTGTATCGATAGCAATCTCGGCTTGATGGCGGGAGTAGATATCCAAAGCTTCCGTAAACCGTTGCTGCAATTCCAGTCGGGCGCCGTATTCCATAACAACTTTGCCCTGCTCGGATTTGATTTCCAAGTAGTGCTTGTACATGGTTAATGCGACGGCTTCTTTGGGTGGATAAGCACGCGCTGCTTTCAGAAACCAAGCGGCGGCTTCATAGCGCTCACCTTTCTTGAGCAAGGCTTCGGCCATAAGGCCCATGGCAAGCGGACTTGGATCGGTTAGGCGCCGGAAACACGGCAAAGCCAAATGCGTTTCACCTCTGTCCCAATGGAGGATGCCTTCCGCTTCGATAAGCCTGTCGTCCTTTTCGCCCCATTGCAATCGAGTCTGAATTCTTTTTATCAATGCCGTGGTGTCAATGCCCGGATAATTTCGTGTCAATACCTTGTTCACGTCTTTGATCAAGGATTTGACTTCGGCCGCAGAAACATTGCCTTCTTCGTTACCGTCTTCCTTACCCTCATCGGCTGTACTTCCCTCTGCCAAAACAGTTGAGGCATCTGCGCTGGGAATTTTTTCTTCGAGATCGGATGCTTTGGGAAAACTATATGCGCCGAGAATGGCGGCTACCAAAAAGGATATGGTATTTTTACTTAAACGAAGTTTTGATACTAAGATAGTAGTGTTCATCTTGGTCTTTTCTTTTGGGCGATTAACAAAAGCTAAGTATTAATTCACCTTTTTTTCTGTCAAGATTTCCGACGGTGCCTTATACCTCCTTAAAAACGCAAAGTACTGAGGAAAAATTTTGGGCTTTGTACGATTTTTGGGGCCCGGAATGCTATCCGTATTAAGCAAACTGCACAAAACTGAGTGAGGGGCCGTGCACGCTTTCAAATGATTTAAGCGCCTGGTCCATGGCCAAATCTTTGTCTTGATAGCGTTTGCGTAGGCAGGCGCAAAACACTTCCTTAAGAACCTGGCAATCATATGTCGCCCGATGCAGCTCGCCTTTATTTAAGGTGATAGCGGTTTGGTCGCTGAGTTTACGGGCCAACTCTCCAAGTTTGTGGGAAGCATATTCCGGCATGATTTTACGAACAAATTTCAAGCTGTCAATAATGGGGTGCTGGGGCATCACCAGCCCTTGTTTCCGAATTGCCTTTCCAAGAAACGCGGCGTCAAATGAGGCATTGTGCGCCACCAAAATTGAGCTGAGTCCGCAGAAGCGGTGAAATGCCGTAAGCACTGATTTCAGTTCTGGCGCATTTTCGACCATTTGATTGGTGATATTATTGATGCGAGTAGCTTCATCGGGGATGAGTTTTCCGGGCTTGACCAAACTGCTGTATTGGGAAATTTCTTTGGTGATCAATTTGCCTTGATCTTTTGCAAAGGTGAACTTGACTCCGGCCAATTCTATTATTTCTTCCCGCTCTGGATCTAGACCGGTAGTTTCAACATCAAACGCAACCATAGTGACAAAAGGAAGCAACTGGGACTCCTAAATTTCCGGACTAGGGATTAGACCGGTTGAGGCACTTGAATATAAATATCCGCAGTGGAGATTGGATGCTCTACAGCAAGCATCGCAGCTTTGATCTGGGCTGTATCGGTTGGATGGAAGGACTGTCCCAGCCGGACTTCCACGACTGAAAATGGCAGGGGAATGAGTGAACGGTCCCAACTATTCAACCGAAATGCAAAAGGTGCACGGATGTAAACGGGAACCACCGGTATGCCTGAAAATTGGGACAGCCATTGAGTGCCGGGTTGGATGGCATGCCTGGGCCCTCGGGGGCCGTCCAGGGCCATACCGGCTAGTTGCGAGTTGGTAGGTGTCGCTCGACTAACAAACGGCTTCCCGGCTATCAGATTTCGCGCGAGGGCGCGCATGCCTGTGGCTCCACCTAGTGAAGTGGAGCCACGGTGCACGCGGTAACCAAAATAGGTGCATGCCTTCGCTGCCCAGTTGCCATCGCGACTTTTGGAAATGAGAACATTGATATTCCGATGGGCGAAAACACGAATGCCAATCGACAAATGCTCGTGCCAAAGTACAAGTATGGCTTGGTTGGGTACAGTTTCCTGACTAAGCCAGCGTATCCGCAAAGTCCATAGCCAAAGGTATCCAAGGCCCAGCAGCATCGTTTTCACAAAAAGGGTTATTCTAAAAGGGGCTATTCTAAAAAAGGTTATTCTGTTTCCGATGACTTGAATGGAAGAGCATCCGTGGCCGGTACCAGCACTGTGATTTGGCCAAGCTGAAAAATGTCGGGTCGCAAGGTGAATTGGCGCATAAAATTCTGACGTCGAAAATCGCTACGGTGGTCTTCGCAATATTTTGGGTAGAGCACTTGACCGGGAATCAGCGTAAGAGCAAAATCCTGACAGCAGCCAAGCAGCCTGCAGGGCGTGAAACGCTCGACCGTTTCCTTGAAGTTATGCAGAATAATCTGATTGTGTTCCGTAACGCGATCCAGAAGCACGCTCTTGGCTTTTCCCATTTCAGCAAGCAGAGATTTTTCCACGTTGGCGTCGCGTTCCATAATGAAAGTATGCTTTCCGCTCCGAGGTTTGTCCACAGGAAGAATCTGTTTTTTGGAAAATAGGTATTTAGCCCACCCAAATAGGTATTCAACCCTTCCTTTAGTGTAAAAATAAAGGATTTCCGGGGCTTTTTCCCCTTGACTTATGGCGTTTAATCTCTAAAAAATTTACTTCGGTTTCCTGCCCTGACAGTTGGGACAGAATACCGTGCCGCGCTGTGCCACAACCGTCTTGACCAAAGTTGCTCCACACTTTAAACAAGGCTGGCCGCCCCGTCCATAGACCTTCAGTCTCGAGGCATTGGAGCCCTTTGTACCATCCGGTTTACGATAGTCGGAAAATGTTGTGCCGCTGTTCTTGATGCCCAAAGTTAAAACCTGCTGAACGGCCTTAAGCAGTTGGATGCGCATGCGTTCCGGTATTTTACGAACGGATTGGGCAGGATGGATTTCACTTCGGAAAAGGGCTTCATCGGCATAAATATTGCCTACGCCGGCCAGGAAGGTTTGATCGAGCAGCAGGCTTTTGATGCTTCGCGCACTTTCTATCGGATAATGTTTGGACAGGAAAGATGGAATGCGTAGCGTGAGCGGTTCTTCACCCAGGATGCGGATGCGCGGATGCTTGGGCCATTCCTGCCCATCCACCAAAAAGAGTTTACCGAAAGTACGCGGATCACGAAACAGAATTCTTTCGCCGCCTTCCAGATGGAGGATGAAATGCGTGTGCTTGTCGACTGGATGCACGCCACGGGCTTTTTGAAGTCCAGTGACGGTACGGATAAAAGTACCGTCTTCCTCAGGAGCGATTGGTGAGAAGGTCAATTGCCCCGTCATACCCAAATGCACAATGAGAGTGACGTTTTCAAGTTCAACCAGGATGTACTTGCCTCGGCGACGCACATGCAGGATTTTTTGTCCGGCCAGTTTGGCGGAAAAGTTCTGCGGATTCATGCCCAATAAAAGTCGTCCCAGCCGCAACTCGGCAGTAACAATACGTTTTCCGCCCACACGGGGCATCAACATTCTGACAATGGTTTCAACTTCCGGTAGTTCTGGCATATGGATAGAGGGGATAATATATCTAAATTCAAACCATGCCTTCCAATCCATCCATCCAACATGAGCCAGAAAAAATGCAGGCGCCGGAAAAGATGCAGGCGGAAACCCGTATCTTACATCTTGAACTTCCCTCTGAGGGTTTTCGTTTGGTCTCGGGAAAATTTCTCAAACGCCTTGATGTGGCCTATGAGGTCTATGGAACTTTGAATGCCGCGCATTCTAACGGCATCTTAATTTGTTCCCCGCTCACTACCGATGCGCATGCCGCGGGTTGGAGTTCTCCGGAGGATCGCAAACCCGGTTGGTGGGACGATATGATTGGGCCAGGCAAGGCCATAGATACCCATCGCTATTTTGTCATTTCATCCAATATGCTAGGCGGATGCAAAGGGACCACCGGTCCCAGCTCACAGAATCCGGATACCGGCCAACCTTATGGCTCCGCATTTCCAAAAATTACCGTTGAAGATATGGTAGGGGTGCAACACCTGCTGGTGAAACAACTGGGCATCGACGTGCTTGAAGCCGTGGTGGGTGGGAGCATGGGAGGCATGCAGGCCTTGCAATGGAGCATTACTTATCCTGGCACCGTTCGGAAATGTATCTGTATCGCGGCAGCGGCATATGTGTCCGCACAGGCGCTGGGTTTTGAAATCATCGGACGCAAAGTTATTGTGAACGATCCCAATTTCAGGGACGGAGATTATTATCAGGATGGTCACATACCGGGACAAGGTTTAGCCTTCGCCCGTATGATCGGGCACCTCACTTACCTATCAGCCATTTCCATGCATGAGAAATTCGGCCGCAATCGCAAAGAGGAGCGGGACGAAAAGCATTTCGAAACCGGGTTTGAGGTGGAAAGCTATCTCAACCATCAAGGCGATCAATTTATCCGACGCTTCGACGCCAACTCCTACTTGCACATTACCTGGGCCATGGATCATTTTGATTTGGTGACCCGCTATGGAAGTTTGGAAAAAGCCTTTTCCGGATCCAGAGCTGAGTTTCTCTTAGTGGCCCTATCCTCGGATTGGCATTTCTATCCCGAACAAACCCGCGAGATGGGACGGGTCCTACTCGATCAGAAAAAAATTGTTTCGGTGGTGGAATTGGACTCCCCTCATGGCCATGATGCTTTCCTTTTGGAAGTTGAGAATCTATCCAAAGTCATCCATGGATTTCTGGAAAAGCCCGCCTTTGATCCGGTGCGGCCGGCCGGTGGAAAGGTCAAAGGGATTTCTGCCCCCAGCTCGCAGGCTGGAAATGGTTTTTCCGCAGTCCAAGATTTGGAAGTATTGGCTTCTTTGATTGAGAGAGGCAGCCATATTCTGGATGTGGGTTGTGGTGACGGCGCGTTGATCGACACTTTATATAAAAGCCATGCGGTAACGGGGATTGGGATCGACTTCGACCTCAATCATGTGGTGGACTGCTTGCGCAAAAACGTACCGGTACTGCAGATGGATGTGGACATGGGCCTTTCCCTGGTTGGTGACCTAGCCTTTGATTACGCCGTACTCAACCGAACTCTGCAAGAGGTAAAGAAGCCCCAGCTGGTGCTCCGCGAGATGCTCCGCGCTGCCCACAAAGGGATTGTTGCCTTTCCCAATTTTGCCTATATGGGCAATCGCATGTCCTTATTGACCACGGGCATGATGCCAGTATCCGATGCGTTACCTTACAATTGGCACGACACTCCGAATATCCATCTTTTCAGCCTCGAGGATTTTCGATCCCTGTGCGCGCGCGAAGGCATTCGCATCGAGGCGATTCGTTATTTGGGTGGTTCTGTTATATCAAAGGTGTTCCTGAGTTTGGGACGGCCAAACCTGGGAGCGGAATTTGTAGTGGCAAGGATTTCCAAGGATAGGTAAGTGCCAGAGTATTATTTTGACCACAATGCCACCACGCCCTTGCATCCCGAAGTGGCCGAGGCCATGTCAACGTATATTCTGGCAGCGCGAGTAAACGGACCGGAGGCTTACAGCCCACAAGTTTTCGGCAATCCTTCCAGTACCCATGGTTATGGCCGTTCTGCCCGCAGTTTGGTCGAGGATGCACGTGAAATTTTGGCGCGCTATTTAGCCGTCACCCCATTGGAAATCGTATTCACCAGCGGAGGAACGGAGGCAGATAACTTGGCCATTTTGGGGGCCACGGCCTCGGGGAAGTTGGTTGGCCGCCATTTGGTGGTTTCCGCCTTTGAACATCCCGCTGTGCTGGCACCGTTTCGAAAGCTGGAAGCCGAGGACTGGGAGGTAACCTGGGTGGCACCTGATGGAAATGGGATAGTCCATCCCGATGCCATTGCCAAAGTATTGCGTCCTGACACAGGCTTGGTCTCAGTGATGGCGGCCAATAACGAAGTGGGATCCATCCAACCCATTGCCGAAATTGGCCGGCTGCTCAAACCGCGGGGCATTGCCTTTCATTGTGACGGTGTACAAGCACTGGGCAAATTATCGGTAGTTCATCCCCAATCCTGGCAAATCGACTTTCTTTCCTTGTCCGCCCATAAGATCAATGGACCCAAAGGCGTGGGCGCATTGTACGTTCGAAAAGGCGCACCCATGCAGGCCCAGGTGCTGGGTGGCACACAGGAACGGGGTTTTCGCGGGGGCACTGAAAATGTCTTGGGAATTATCGGATTCGGCAAGGCGGTTGAAATTATTGCCAGAGATGGCGAAGCGGAGCGGGTCCGACTGATTGAAATTAGGAACGCCTTGGCCGCAGCCTTGCGGACGCGCATACCAGACTTGGTGGTGAATTGTGAGGGCGCCGAACGCTTAGCAAATACACTGCATGTTACCCTCCCGGCATGTCGCTCCGATTTGCTGGTGATGGGCCTTGATATGCGAGGCATAGCTGTTTCGGCCGGTGCTGCCTGCGCGTCCGGTTCTGTCAAAAACTCGCATGTGCTTTTGGCCATGGGTAAGGATAAAGCAGCTGCCTCCACTTCGCTCAGGTTTTCCTTTGGGCTGGGGAATAGGTTGGCGGACATGGATGGATTGGCAAAACAGGTAGCGGAAGTAGCGGCATCAGTACGCGGTTTGTGAAAGGAACCATGCTAAATTCTGAAATCCCCTTGCACAATACTTTAGATCCGGCAATTTTAAAACTCGGCAGGGAAATCTGGAAGGAAATGCAAGGGGAAACCCCGGGAGTTTTTAATAAGGATTTTTGGCAAGGAAAAATTCTCGAATGGGCGATGAAGGATCCGTCTTTTCGTGTGGACTTGTTCCGATTGGTGGATGTGTTGCCCGTTCTCAAGTCGCGGCGGCAGATTTGGCAACATATGCGCAATTATCTGATACGGGAAAATCGGCCTTTGCCCCCGGTTTTGAGCGTCGCGCTCAAGGCCGCCTCCGGCGGTATTACAGGTATGGTTGCTGTGGAAGTTATCAAACGGAATGTCGTGAACATGGCCGAGAATTTTATTCTGGGCCGTGACGCCAAGGAAGCGATTCCCGTGTTGCGCAAATTGCATTCAGGGGGAATTGGTTTTACCGCCGATTTGCTGGGTGAAGCCACGCTCAGCGACTTGGAGGCGCAGATTTATTTTGAGCGCTACCAGGACCTGATTGAAAATATTTCCGGCGAAGTCGCGAAATGGTCACCGGATCCGATTCTATCAAATAGTGCTCTAGGCCCAATGCCTTTCGGAAACTCATGATCTCCTGATTTCGAATTGGATTTCCCCTTTTTGATAGTCGTTCTGGATGAGTCGTGGCCACTTGGTGACAGG
>JAYTHY010000136.1:0-124329 GCA_043732185.1 Fibrobacteria bacterium | reverse complement strand
ATTTCTAAAGCCACACTGTCGTGGGGATAGATGGTGAAATGGAAGGCGTATTTTTGAAACATCGTCCGCTTGGGAAGGCGGGAGAGTACGGGGATTTTTACGTAACGTGACGGTGGATCCTCGACAGGGGGGCCACTATAGACACCATATCCAAGCGAATCAGTAGTCATGTATTTTGGATCTCGTTTTGCATATTCAAAAAATTCTTGCACCGCAGAATCTGGGATAGGCGCCGACACTCCGATGTTTACAGCATTACCAGTGAATCCACCTGCCGAAAAAGAATGCGTGCCAAACTGGAGTGACGCACTGTGACTCCGTTTCAACGTATCAGTGACAGTGATGTCATAAATCGCATAATATTTTCCGAAGGAAATATCATAGCGAAATAGCCACAAACCACTCACTATCAAAGTGAAGATTAGGGTAATTAGGAGCGGCCTTTTATTTTTCATTTTGGTACACCTCGATATATGGTTGTTCGTGGGCTGGCATTTATACCTACAGATTCGCCAATACCTTTGGGGTCCATCAAACCAAGGGAATCATGGATATAAGGATAAATATTGTCTTTGAAATCGGGGTCATGAATTGATACTAAACCATTAAAGGTAGATTCTGAATTCCGCGATTTCCATAGGGGACCGAGGTGAAATGGAATTGAGAGCAATTTTAAAGCGTCTTTTGTTTTCTCATGTGAATTTTCGGTTCCATCTGGTAGCTTAAAAGTCGTCCAGCCATTTTCAGGAATTTCCTCAACTGTTTTACCCATCATAATATTGTCGAAAGCGTGTTGGGCAGGGCTTGAAGTCGGACTATCAAAATTAATACCGTACATCGGAACATCCGCTTTTAGAGCTGCATCGTACATCGCCCAGCCTGCCACCCGGGACAAATGGTCTCCCTTTTTGGTGTGGTTCACAACCTTCGTATGATCTTGTCCTTGGTCATGGGATGCATTGGCCATATCTTCTAATTGCTCCTCGTATCCACCCCCAACATCCGAATGCGCGCCCGGAAAGATTTTTTCCTCCCACCCGGATGGAAGCGCTGATCCGGAACCGGTATGGATACTTGTGGATGGGAACAGACCGCGTCGCTCATCCCTGGCTACATAATGGGTGAGTCGACGGATTTTCGAATGCTTAACCGATACATCATGCGTGTATTCCTTATCATCTCCGGGCATTCCAACCGAGGCTACAGTGTCGAAAAGGCCCACAAACCAGACCTTTTCAAAACCCAATTTTTTAGCATTTTCTTCTGGGGTTGTAGAATGTGTTGGCTGCGATGGCAAGCCGAAACTAATGTTGGACCCAGCAGAAGCCGAACTTTGAACGGGTGTCGTAGCCCCTTTATCAAATAGATAGTTTATAAAGGCCAGCGCAGTGGCAGCTCCCCGACTAAATCCAAATACGGAAAGACGTATTTCACTTTCCGGATGTTTGTCTGTGACATCTTTTAAACTTTTCGTGGCTCTTACGATGCGATCATAAATGCCTCGGCCAGAAAATCCGCCTGAAAATTTATCCGATTTTAGCCAATTGCCAGTACCAACCCCTTCGAGATAAAACTTATAGCGCGATTTATCGTCTTGCTGATAAAGGTCGAATAGTTTGGACACATTGGTATCGTGTTTCAAAGGCCGGTCCCGGTCTCGATTGTTATCCGTACCATCGAAGAAAATCCCCACATGGATTATTTCATCCTTTGGTTTATCCGCGCTCTTGCCACCATGCGTAGGCTTTTCCTTCACCAACTCATCATAAAACTTACAGCCAAAACCAGCCGTCCTCCGATGGCCCTCTTGCGCCACTTGGCTTTTACACGCACCTACATCGCCTTTGGCACATGGATAATGAATCGGAAAATTCTTGTTGGACTTCACAAATAACACCGCTACCCGATGATTCGCCTCACTTGCCCCGTCTGATTTCTCCACCAGATTAAACTCGCTGCAACCGGCCGTAGGATGTCCGTTAATAGAATCAAAGGCTTTGGCTTTCAAGTTCAAGGTGTTACAATCCTCCATAAAAGCTTGATACAAAACCTCACGCGTATTTGCCCCGGCTTGCCCATCAACCAGTAAACCCTGCTTGGTCTGAAAGGCCTTCACCGCAGCTTGTGTCTTAGGCCCGTCATGCCCATCCGATGCCCCCGCATCATGCCCTAAATGATTCAGCAACTCTTGGACTTCAGACAATCCCCACTTTTCCTCTTTATCCAATTCGCACCACACACTCGCATCCTTCATCAGAAAACCATGAACCGATTTCGCGTTGCGCTCAGATAAAGCCTTATTGGATACGTCCTTGCCTACTGTATTCGTGTGTCCAAATACCGCCAGCTTCTCATCCGGATGCTTGTCCCGCCAGACTTTGATCTTCGCGCACATATCCTTCAACTCGGTCGCGTACTTGGGATGTAAAAAACTTTTTCCAGAAGCAAAGATCTGGTTAGGCACGATGTGGGTTTCGATCAGGCGTTCGGCCATCTCATCGACCAACTTGGTTTTTTTTGATCCGTCTAGAAGCGCTGATTCCGTATGCTTGGCAGTGAAATAATAATCGACCTTTTGTAATCGATTGCCTTTGGCATCCTTATAACTGGGGATGTAGACGGGAATGCAGCATAGGGCCTTACCCTCCTTGGCATGGGCTTCGCCTTGTACGATGCGGCATGGTCCATCCGGAGTTTTGGCGAAAAGTTCAAAGGTAATTTTGGTTCTATGGGCGATTTTTTCCGGCAGGTCTACTTCAATGGAAATATCCGTATTCTCATTAAACCCAACTTTTTCGATTTCCCATTTTGGGTTGCGCAGCGTGACCGAGGGCTCAGGCTTTTCCGGCGCGGGGGCTATAGGTTCAACTGGAATGTCGAGTGGTTCTAACTCGGGTTCTGGCTCTGGTTGGCGGGCACGGCTACCTCCCCCACCGCCGCCGACACCACCCATTCTGCCTTTGGCACCAGCCTTTGGATTGGGTTTTGTAAAAATGTCCTCAGGGGCTTTGGGATTAAACGCGTCCCATGACTTGAATGGGTCTGACATGGGATTGGCGGAGTGATCGAACTTCATGGTGCAAAGAATACCAACTTCGAGATTTTGCGATGTGATGGAGCGCACAATGCGACTGCCTTCCGGCCAACCTCCTTTGCCGACGGAATATTCAAAGCCCGACTGAATATTCAAAGCGCAGTCCTAAAATGCTTCTTTTATGGCCATAAAACTTTTGTAGAGCCATTACTTAAATATATATTGCCAATTTTAACCGTTGATATTATATTGTAGTCCAGGTACCGAGGATAATTTGAAAACCTGCCTCAAGGAAATCGCAGACCTCAACTCCGGCATTTATGCCAAACCGGATCCATCCGGTGACGTCCTCTATGTCCAAGTCCGCCACTTTGATGAAGCCGGAAATTTTGATCCAAGCACCAAACCCGACCTAAAATTAGAGGGTAAAAGCAAAAAACACCTTTTGCAATCCGGCGATATTTTATTCGCAGTTAAGGGAAATAAAAACCGAGCTGTTCTATACCAAAGCCATATGGCCAAGGCCGTCGCGTCCTCGGTCTTCATGGTTATTCGGATCAGAAATAAGCAAATGATTTTGCCCGAATATCTTCAGTGGTATTTCAATCATCCGCAAACCCAAGCTTGGTGTTCCCGTGTAGCGCGCGGCACAAACCTACCCTCGATTACCCAAGAAGTTCTGGAAAATCTTGACGTCGCCATCCCGTCCCTGCAAAAGCAGATCAAGATTGTAGCGGCAACGGCACTGATGAAAAAAGAAAAAGCCATCTTGCAGCAGATTCATACTTTACGCGAAAATCAAAATCAACAAATCCTCCTACAAGCCATCAACTGAGCGAGTCTATCATGAGCCAAAGTCAAATCCCAAAAATCACCCAAAAAGAAATCAACAATATCGTCTGGAAAGCCTGCGATACCTTTCGAGGTGTAATCGATCCCAGCCAGTATAAAGATTATATCCTCACCATGCTTTTTCTCAAGTATGTGAGCGATGTGCATAAGGAGATGTATCAAACCCACTTGGCCAAATACAAAGGCGACGCCAATAGAACCGAACGCGCCATGAAGATGGAGCGCTTCGTAGTCCCTGCTACCAGCACTTTCGACTATCTCCATGAAAACCGCAATGCTACCAATATTGGCGAGGTCATCGACATTGCTTTGGCGGATTTAGAAGAAGCCAATCGTGAAAAACTCAGCAGCGAAGACGGCAGCATTTTCCGCAATATCAGTTTCAACAGCAATAATCTCGGCGATGCAAAAGAAAAAAATAGCCGCTTGAAAAACCTGCTCCTCGATTTCAGCAAAATGGATCTCACGCCCTCCCACTTGGAACGGAATGACATCATCGGCGATGCCTATGAATACCTCATTTCCAACTTCGCCAGCGATGCAGGAAAAAAAGCCGGTGAATTCTACACTCCCAGCGAAGTCTCCACCTTGCTGGCCCGGCTCACCAAAAGCAAACCCGGTGCGCGCATCTGCGATCCCACTTGCGGCTCTGCCTCCTTGCTCATTAAAGCTGGTAAAGAAGTGGGCTCGGATAATTTCTCCCTCTACGGACAAGAAGCCAATGGCAGCACCTGGGCTCTGGCGGTCATGAATATGTTCCTGCACGGTTTCGACAATGCCAATATCCGCTGGGGCGATACCATCCGCAATCCCAAGCTGAAGGAAGGCGATGCCCTAATGAAGTTCGACACCGTGGTGGCGAACCCGCCCTTCTCCCTCGACAAATGGGGCAAGGTCGACGACAAGGATAAGGAAGAAAACAAAGCCGCCAAAAGTTTTGACCCCGACTCCGATCCCTACAATCGCTTCTGGCGCGGCGTGCCCCCCAAGAGCAAGGGCGATTGGGCTTTCATCAGCCATATGATCGAAACCACCTATGAGGGCAAGGGCAAGGTGGGCGTTGTGGTGCCGCATGGCGTTTTATTCCGAGGCAGCAGCGAAGGTAAAATCCGGCAAAAGACCATCGAAGAAAATATCCTAGAAGCCGTGATTGGATTGCCAGCCAACTTGTTTTTCGGCACCGGAATTCCCGCGGCCATCCTCATTTTCAATAAGGGAAAAGGCGAAAACAAGAACGTGCTTTTCATCGATGCCAGTCAGGCATTTGAAAACGGCAAGAATCAGAATAAGCTGCGAGAACAGGATCTGGCGCATATTGTGGAAACGTATCGGAAGTTCAATGCGGGTAAAATGCAAGCGGGTGTGGTGGAAGAGAAATTCAGCTTTGTGGCGACGGTGGAGCAAATCGCTGAAAATGATTTCAATCTGAATATTCCTCGGTATGTGGATACGTTTGAGGAAGAGGCAGAGGTGGATATCGGGGCCGTGCAGGTGGAGATTGAAAAGTTGGAAAAGGAACTGAAGGTTGTGCAGGCGGAGTTGGGGAAGTATCTCAAAGAGCTGACGGAGTCAAACTAATATGACCAAAGAAATTTCCAAACCGAATCAGCCGCTAGTCTTTGAACAAATAAAGCGCATCGATGAAAATGGTGACGAATTCTGGTCCGCCCGCGAACTCAGTAAAGTTTTAGAATATTCCGAATACAGGCACTTCATCCCAGCAATGGAAAAGGCTAGGGAAGCTTGTAAAAATAGCGGCCAGTCAGCGCCGGATCATTTCGAGGATCTCCTCGATATGATCGAAATTGGGAAGGGAGCCCGACGTGAGGTCGAAAACGTAAAACTCAGCCGATATGCATGCTATTTGATCGTACAAAATGCTGATCCGGGTAAAGAAGTGGTGGCCTTCGGTCAAACCTATTTTGCAGTCCAAACCCGTTTGCAAGAAATTCAGCAAATGGAGGCATATGGAAAATTAAGCACGGAGGATGAGAAACGCATATTTCTTCGTAAGGAAATGGCCGTCCACAATAAACAATTGGCCGACGTAGCCCGTGGGGCCGGCGTTATCGACCCCATCGACTATGCCATCTTCCAGAATTTCGGATATAAAGGTCTCTACGGTGGTTTGGATGCCAAGGGAATTCACACCAAAAAAGGTTTGAAGAAAAGCGAACAGATTCTGGACCATATGGGTAGCACAGAATTGGCGGCCAATCTTTTTCGCGCCACGCAAACCGAAGACAAGTTGCAGCGGGACAATATTCAAGGCAAAAAACTAGCGAACCAAACGCACTTCGAGATCGGTAAAAAAGTTCGCAAGACCATCGAGGAAATCGGTGGCACTATGCCTGAAAATCTGCCTGTGGTTGAAAGTGTTAAGAAGTTGGATAAAAAGGAACCCTCGAAATCGATTAAAGGTGAGAAGACAAAATGAAGCGTATAACCGGCAGAATGATTCGGGCGTGCCCACGCCGCGCCAAGGTCGCAACGCGGTCGGGCTGTGCAGGGCTCCGCTTCGCTCCGGTGCGCGCGACGCGCACTGGCTGCGCCACCCTTACCATCCCTCACACTATATCTATACCCACCTGGTTGCATAATGACCACTAAAATTCCTGTGCCGATTTATTTAACTCCTTCTGACTGGGATATCCTAGAGCTTCAGGAGGTCTCAAAAAAGCCAATAGTGTATGGTATTGTCCAAGCAGGACCCGAAGTAGTTGATGGCATACCTTATATTAAAAGCTCTGACGTTGGAGGGGATATAGTTGTAAGTACGCTAAGTAAAACCTCACTTGAAATCGCAAATAAATATAGCAGATCTGAGGTGCATCCCGGAGACATTGTGTTTTCATTGCGAGGAAATATTGGCGAGTTAAGCTTAGTTCCATCGAATTTGAATACTGCAAATTTAACACAGGGAACGGCGAGAATTTCTGTCAATGAATCTATTTGTGATATTGAATTTGTGAAGCAGTCTTTGCAATCCCAGGCCGTCACAAAAAAAATTAGTGAAGTAGCAAAGGGCAGTACTTTCCAAGAGATTTCATTGGAAGAGTTAAGGAAGATAAAACTATTTATCCCGAAGTATACCGAACAAAAAGCCATCGCCGCCGTCCTCAGCCTGATGGATTCCGCCATCAACAAAACCAACCAGTTGATTACCCAAAAAGAATTGCAGAAAAAAGCCTTGATGCAACAATTGCTGACGGGGAAGAAAAGGTTGAAGGGATTTGGAGGGGAGTGGAAAACCGTTCGGCTTGGTGAAGCCTTCAATGAAATTACTGCCACAAATGACGGTGGTGATAGCCATTCCATCATGACCATCTCCTCAAGGTTAGGGCTAATCTCACAAGAAGACAAATTCGACCGGGTCATAGCCGGTGATAGCTTGAAAAAATACACACAGCTCAAACGAGGCGATTTCGCTTATAACAAAGGCAATTCAAAGACCTATCAAATGGGTTGCGTCTTTCAGCTGGAAGAAAAAGAAAGCGCGCTCGTACCCTTTGTGTATATCTGTTTTAGCCCAACCGAGAAAGTTCATTCCACATTTTATAAACAATGGTTTTTCGCGCATGGGCTTGATCGGCAACTCAGGAGGATTATTTCTTCGGGTGCAAGAGGTGATGGTCTTTTAAATGTTGATTCAGACGATTTTTTTAAACTAAGAGTCCCTTTTCCCCCTAAACAGGAGCAAGTGGCGATTGCCAAAGTACTACAATCCGCCGACAAAGAAATCCAACTCCTCAAAGCCAAAGGAGCGAAACTAAAAGAGCAAAAAAAGGGAATGATGCAAGTTTTGTTAACCGGAAAAAAAAGATTGAAAGGATTCAAACCATGAAAACCGATGAGATCAAACAGCTTCTCGCACAATTTGAGAATGCTAAATCCGAAATAGACGAAATTGAATGTTGGAGCGGACGTGAACTGCAACCTTTACTCGGCTATAGTAAATGGGAAAATTTCTTGAAAATCATTGAAAAAGCCAAGGATTCTTGTAGGCATTCAGGGGAGAATACGGATAACCATTTTCCTGACGTCAGGAAAATGGTCACCATAGGGTCGGAGGCGGAAAGACCAATTGAAGACATCGCTCTAACTCGTTATGCGTGCTATCTCCTTGCCCAGAATGGAGATAGCCGCAAGCCCGAAATAGCCTTCGCCCAAACCTATTTCGCCGTCCAGACCCGGCGTGCGGAACTTATCGAACAGCGCCTATTAGAATTCGAGAGGGTCAAAGCGAGGGAAAAACTGAGCCAAACAGAAAAGCAGCTTTCCGGTATTCTCTACGAGCGTGGGGTAGACGATAAAGGCTTCGCCATCATCCGCTCCAAGGGCGATCAGGCCCTTTTCCATCTATCCACCCATATGCTCAAGCGAAAATTGGGAGTCCCGGAAAATCGCCCCTTAGCGGATTTTCTTCCCACCATCAGCATCAAGGCCAAAGACTTAGCAGCCGAAATGACCAGCTTGAATGTTCAAAGTAAAGACCTGACCGGGCACAGTCCTATTGAAAGAGAACATCTCGACAATAGCGGTGCGGTACGGACTATGCTTTTAGAGAGAGGAATTATCCCCGAGTCACTACCACCCGCAGAAGATGTGAAAAAGTTGCAACGGAAAATCCGAATACTATGAAAAAATTAGTGAAGAAAGCCACTAAAAAAACCAGTGTAGTCCAATTACTGGGCGAGCTTCGTGAACTGATTCTTGCGGGCAGAAAGCAAGTATTGCGTGCGGTCGATTCCGTTCAGGTGCTAACCTGCTGGGAAATAGGCCGTCATATCGTGGAGTTTGAGCAACATGGCGTTGCACGTGCCCAATACGGCGCGAAGCTTCTTTCTCGATTGGCAGATACCCTAACGGCCGAATTCGGAAAAGGTTTTGACGAACGTAATCTTCGTAATATGCGGGTCTTTTATCAGACATTCCCAATTTGGAACGCAGTGCGTACCGAATTGGGCTGGACACATTTTCGGACCTTACTTCGAGTTGAAGATTCGCATGCCCGCCTTTGGTACATGAATGAAGCGGTTGAGCAAAACTGGACCACCCGCGTATTGGAACGGCAAATTGGAACGCTTTATTACGAGCGTTTATTATCCAGCAAAGATCGTAAGCCATTGCGCAAAGAGGCAACTACAAAAATCAAAAGCCTAAAAGAAAATCCTCGCGACTTTATCCGGGATCCTGTTCTACTTGAATTTCTTGGTCTGCCGGGGACGGGTCGTTTGTTAGAATCCAACTTAGAACAAGCGCTAATCGACAACCTCAAGCAATTCCTTTTGGAACTTGGAAAGGGCTTCGCTTTTGTAGAGCGCCAGCAACGCCTTAGTACGGAGTCCAAAGATTTTTTCGTCGATTTGGTTTTTTACAATTACCTACTCAAATGCTTCGTGCTCTTTGACCTCAAAACTGGTGAGCTCACGCATCAGGACGTAGGTCAAATGGATATGTATGTCCGCATGTTTGATCATCAGCAGAGGGTAAAAGGAGACAATCCTACTGTAGGAGTTGTGCTTTGCGCCCAGAAGGATGCATCCGTTGTACGGTTCTCGGTAATGCATGAAAACAAACGGCTTTTTGCCAGCAAATACAGACTGATTTTACCAACGGAAGAAGAGCTTCGTCAGGAACTGGATCGTGAGCAACGACTGCTTGAAGACCGAATCACAAAGCCCAAAACGGGGAAAAAACATGACACATAAACTAACCCATCTTCCCTTCGCCACTGACCTCGAAACCAAGGCCGTCTTAAAAAAAGTAGCCAAAGCCCATCAAGCCCTGGCCGAATTAAAAGGGGCCGCAGATGCTATTCCCAATGAAACCATCCTTATCAGCACACTTTCCTTGCAAGAAGCCAAAGACAGTTCCGCCATTGAAAATATTATCACCACCCAGGACGAAATTTATCGCGCCGATGTGATTGCCATGCAATTTGCAAGTGTGGCGGCTAAGGAAGTTCATAGCTATGCCACGGCCTTGCGGAATGGCTTTGAGACCGTTAAAAGGACCGGCATCATTTCTAATAACGATATCCTCCAAGTTCAGGCTCTTATTGAGGAAAATCAGGCTGGATATCGCCAACTCCCTGGGACGGCTTTGAAGAATGAACTCACCCAGGAAATCGTTTATACTCCGCCTCAGCATCCGGATGAAATTCTGGGCCTAATGCGCAATCTCGAGAATTTCATGAATGACAATAGCCTATCGGATTGGGATCCCTTAGTGAAAATGGCTGTTATTCATCATCAGTTTGAAAGCATTCACCCTTTTTATGATGGCAATGGGCGCACAGGGAGAATCATTAACATTCTTTATTTGGTCAAGGAAGGTCTGCTTAAAATTCCAATCTTGTATCTGAGCCGATATATCAATCAAAACAAAGCCCAGTACTATCAGCTTTTGCAAAAAGTGCGGACGGACAATGCTTGGCAGGAATGGGTCTTGTACATATTGGACGGCGTGGAACAAACGGCTTTGCAATCCATCCAACAAATTCATGGCATCAGACTATTGATGCAAAAGCACAAACTTAAAATGCGAACCGAGCTTCCGAAAATTTATAGCCAAGATCTTCTGAATAATATTTTCCGGCATCCCTATACCAAAATTGACTTCATCATTCGCGATTTGGGGGTGAGTCGACCCACGGCGACGCGTTATTTGGATGAGCTGGTTAGAATCGGCCATCTCACCCGGCACAAAATCGGCAAGGACAACTTTTACATCAACGATGACCTCTATCAGCTTCTTTTAAATGGTGCCAGTCCCTCATGACAAGAAAACCACACTTTTTGACTCATATTAGGGTTATCATGCAAAGAAATACGGTATTTTCTTTACATGACCATGGGTATATGCAAAGAAACTATACATGTCTTTTGCCGTTTTTGGGGAAATAATGGAAACGCCCAGCTTCAAAGAAGACCAGATCAGCCAAATCCCGGCCCTGCAATTATTGCAAAAGCTGGGGTTTACCTACCTCTCCCCTGACCAAGCCTTAGCGGCCCGAGGTGGGAAAACCACCCAAGTTCTGCTCGAAACCATCCTCCGCAAGCAGCTCAAAGCCATCAATTCGCCCCGAGTCAGCTCCACTCGATCCACTTTTTTCAGCGATGCCAATATCGAGAACGGCATCCAGGCACTCAAAGATTTGCCCATGAACGAGGGATACATTTCCGCCTGTGAAACGGCCTATAACCTCATCACCTTGGGCAAGGCCTTGGAGCAAAATGTCGACGGGGATAAAAAGAGTTTCACCCTCCAGTATATCGACTGGCAAGACCTGGGCAATAATCTTTACCACGTAACCGATGAATATGCCGTGATGCGCAGCACCAGCAAAGAGCATTATCGGCCGGATATTGTTTTATTCGTGAACGGCATCCCGCTTTGCATTCTTGAATGCAAAAGGCCCGATATCAAAGATTCTCTGAACCAAGCCGTATCCCAACATTTACGCAATCAGCAAGAGGATGGCATCCGAAACCTTTATGCCTATGCCCAGTTGGTCGTAGGCCTTGCAGGCAATCAAGCCCGTTATGCGACTGCGGGCACCAAGGGCGAATATTGGGCTCATTGGGAAGAAAAATTTAGCAGTAGCGAGGCAGAAAAGGATAGTCGCAAGCAACTCACGGCACTCATCAACGCGCCCTTAGATGCGGCGCAAAAACAGGCCCTCTTTGGCGATCACTTTAAATATGCCCGCGGATATTTCGATGCATTAGAGCAGGCACCGATATTATCAACCGTTCAAGATGAATACCTGCAAGGCTTATGCAGGCCCGAGCGCTTGCTGGATTTTACCCATAACTTTGTGTTGTTTGATGATGGCGAAAAAAAGGTCGCTCGTTATCAGCAGTTCTTTGCGGTTAAAAAGGCCATGACCCAACTTCTTAAGTTAGAGGGCGGAAAGCGTAAAGGCGGAGTTATTTGGCATACGCAGGGTAGTGGCAAGTCTCTCACCATGGTTCTCTTGGCCCAAGCAATTGCGATTCATAATGATATTCTCAATCCGAAAATCGTTTTGGTCACGGATCGGACCGACCTGGACGTGCAAATCACCGGCACCTTTCGCAAATGCGGCATGGTGGTGGAAAATGCTTCCACCGGTCAACGTTTGGTAGACCTCTTACAAAGTAAAAGCGATGCCGTGGTCACTACCGTCATCAATAAGTTTGAAACAGCGGTGAGAAAAATGGAAATATTGGAGAGCCCTAATATTTTCGTTTTAGTGGATGAAGGCCATCGTACCCAACATGGCACCTTTAATATTGAAATGCAGAAAAGCATGCCCAATGCCTGCTTTATTGCTTTCACGGGAACGCCCCTATTCAAAAAAGATAAAAGCACCCTTAGTAAATTTGGAAAAGTAATTGACGATTATACCGTGGATAAGGCAGTTAAAGACAAAGCCGTGGTGCCGTTGCTTTATGAAGGCCGCCATGCCTATCAGTACGTCAACGAAAAACCCATCGACAATTATTTCAGCTTAGTTTCCGAGCCATTGCCCGATTACCTCAAAGCGGATCTAAAAAAGAAATTCAGTCGAGCCGATCAGCTGAATATTGCCGAACAAAAAATCTATGCCATTTGCTGGGACATCAGCCAACATTTCCGGGATAATTTTCAAGGCCGTACGCCTTTCAAAGGCCAATTGGTTACCCAGACTAAAGAAGCAGCCATCAAGTACAAACACTTTTTGGATGAAATTGGAATCATCACTTCCGATGTGGTTATCTCACCCCCAGACGAGCGAGAAGGCGAGGACAGCGCCTTTGGGGAAACGCCAGATAAGGTGAAAGCCTTCTGGAAAAAAATGATGGATGAGCATGGTAACCCCAAAAGTTACGACAAGAATATCATCAACCGATTCAAGAACCAGCCGCATCCGGAAATCATCATTGTAGTAGACAAGCTCCTGACTGGATTTGACGAGCCGAAAAATACGGTTTTGTACCTAACGCGTAAGTTGCAAGGCCATTCGCTCTTGCAGGCCATTGCCCGTGTGAACCGCATTTTTCCAGATAAGGATTTCGGATATATCATCGATTACTATGGCGTACTCGGTGCCTTGGATGATGCCTTGGAATTGTATTCCTCCTTTGAGGAATTCGACGAATCCGATCTGGAATGCACCTTGACCAGTATTATCGATGAAATCAAAAAGCTACCCCAAAAGCATTCCGAACTCTGGGATGTCTTTAAAACGGTGAAGAACAAGCGGGATGCCGAAGCCTACCAACAATTTCTAAGGGATGAAGCCGTTCGCGTGGAGTTCTACGATAAATTGGCCGCCTTCGCACGAATTTTAAAGCTCGCGCTTTCCTCAATTCAGTTCCATAAAGACCACGATGAAAAAGCCATTAATCGCTACACCGATGACTTGGCCTTTTTCATAAAATTGCGAAGTGCCGTGGTCCTGCGGTTTTCCGATGCCATCGACTATAAGCAATATGAAGGGCAGATCCAAAAGCTTATTGATACCCATGTCCAAACCGATGAGGTTAAACCCATCACGGCCTTGGTCAATATATTCGACAAAACGGAGTTCCAACGGGAAGTGGAAAAAACCGAAGGGGAGGCAGCAAAAGCCGATAAAATTGCCTCAAGAACGGCCAAGCATATTAGTGTGAAGATGGACGAAGATCCGGCTTTCTACAAGAAGTTTTCCACCATGCTGAAAGACACCATTAAGGCTTACGAAGATGCCCGCCTCACGGAATCGCAGTATTTAGCCAAGGCCAAAAGCATCATGGAAAGCGTGCTCTCGAAATCGGATTCGGATATACCCGAGTCACTTAAGGAAAGGGATGTAGCCAAGGCTTTTTACGGCATTGCTCGGGATGGCTTGAGCCTCAAATTCACGTCGGAAGAAACATTGAAAAGTGTTTCCGCCGACATCGCCATAATGACCGATGCTATCATTCAAAAGTTCATAAAAGTCGACTGGCATTCGCCCAGTAATATCGATATCCAAAAAAAGATGATCCACCTTATCGGCGATTATCTGATTGATGAGGTTCGCGATAAATATGCCATTACCCTCAGTTTCGAAGAAATCGATGCCATTGCGGAGCGAATCGTCGAGGTGGCAAAAATAAGATATAAGCAATGATGGAGTCCATTCAATTTGGCTCAAAGAAAATTTCCTTCCATCTAAGCTTTTCTCCCCGGAAGACCTTAGGCATCACCATCACTCCCGACATGAATGTAAGGGTCATCGCGCCACTCGACTCTACATTGGAAAAGGTGAAAGCGAAGGTCAAAAGTAAAGCCGCTTGGATTCTAAAACAGCAAAGCTTTTTTCTAACCTATCATCCCAAAACGCCAAGAAGAAAATATGTCAGCGGCGAGACGCACTTATTCTTAGGCCGACAGTACATGCTCAAAATTAAAGTCGGTACTCCAGATCAAGTCAAAAGGATAGGGCGAATTCTCCAAATCACTACCCACGAAAAGTCTAATGCGGGTGCCTTACTCAGAAAATGGTATCGACAAAAGGCCGAAGAAAAATTCCTAGAAATTTCCAAACCGCTGCTGAAGCGCTTTGCCAAGTTTAAGCTGAATCCACCGAGGTTTACCCTTCAAGAGATGCCAACGCGTTGGGGGAGCTGTACCGCCAAGGGAAAAATCATTCTTAACCCAGAACTCGTCAAAGCACCAAAAGGCTGCATTGAATATGTCATCATCCACGAACTCTGCCACCTCATCCATCACGATCACACCCAAAAATTCATCGAACTGCAATCCAAGACAATGCGGGATTGGGAAAAATGGAAAATGAAGTTGGAGAGGCTTTTGGCTTAAAAAGAATTGTCTTTGGTTTGAAAAGAATTGTCAGGTGTGAAAGCCTACAAAAACCGATTCCGGTACTGCAACGGCGAAAACCCCATGTTCTTTTTGAAATGCGTTGCAAAAGCGCTCTGGTCCGTAAAGCCCAAGTCGGAGGCAATATCCGAAATTGGCAAGTTGCGAGCCCGAAGCAAATCACAGGCTTGGTGGATGCGCATTTTTATGATGTACTGATGCGGCGTGGTATTGAAGGCGATCTTGAACTTGCGTTCGAATTGGCGCAAGGAGAGATCCGTGAGACCGGCTAAGAAGGCCACGGGAACATTCTCCTTGTAATTCGTTTTTAGATACTCGACAGCGGGTCCGATACTCACCAGCGGTTCACTGCGCGGATCGGGGCCCCGGTATTCTTGTATCGTTCCCATCACACCGATTGGACGGCCCGTATTGGACAAGATGGGCAGCTTATTGGTGAGATACCATTCGGGTATGCCTTGTGAGTTTAAAAAGAGCTCCACCATTCCTAAGAGTGGCTTGCCGGTGCCGAGGATTTTTAGGTCGTCATTGCGAAATTTTTCCGCGAGTCGGCGTGGTAAAAGTTCAAAATCGGTTCTGCCGATAAAATCCTTTTCGCTCTCAAATCCATACAGCTGTACCAGCCCTAAGTTGGCGAACAAAATATGCCCATCGCTATTCTTCACAAAGAAAAGAATGCCGGGAATATGGTCAAAAAGGCAATTAAAATGCGAATTCGAACCGATTTCAGTCAGGAACTGGGTTCTTTTTTTTTCTGCGTCTGGGATTACGGGCAGCATAGGGCTGAATTCCTCTCCAGCATAAATTTACACTCGGACAACGAGAAGTATCATGCCGTTTTTCACCTTTTGTGGGGAATTTTTTAGAAAGATAAATATATTTGGGAAAGGGAATGCATAACGGAGAAACAATGTCCAAACAGGAAAATACTGTGAGTGAAAAAGATTTTGGAAAAGTGGTCAAGGGTCGTATCAATCAGGCGCTGACCAAATGGTGTTTGCACGATTTGGGTGATAAATGGTCATTGGAAAAAATATGCCAAGTGGCGAATGAACTTCGCGTGCCAGCCATTGAAGTGGTGAGCCCGGAAGATTTCCCAACGTTAAAAAAGTATGGCCTGGTTTCTGCCTTGACCACGTCGCATATGTTTATTCGCGGTATGAACAATCCCCTACACTGGGATGAATGCCTGACACTCATGCGCCAATCCATTGACGCCAATGCCGAGTTCGGTTTTAACAATCTCATCACCTTTACCGGATTCGCGGATACCACGGGCGCGGAAAAGGGCAGCTATGTCAGCCCCGAACAGGGCATGAAAAATTGTGTGGAAGGGTATAAGAAAATCGTCGGGCAGGCCGAAAAGAAGAATTGCGTCATCTGCATTGAGCCTTTGAACACGCGTGATGGGGCCGATATGAAAGGTCATCCGGGATATCAGGGCGATCATTTGGACTATTGCATTGAAATCGTAAATAAGGTCGGCTCACCGGCTCTAAAGTTGCTCTTTGATGTCTACCATGTGCAAATTATGGACGGCGATATTATCCGGCGCATACGCTCTTGCGTGGACCTGATCGGCCATGTACAGGTGGCTGGAAACCCCGGTCGCGGTGAAATGGATGCTACCCAAGAAGTAAACTATCCGGCCGTCATGCGGGCATTTGTAGACAGCGGTTATAAAGGTTATGTGGGATTGGAATACATCGCCACACGTGATGTGATGCAGGGTCTGCAGGAAGCCGTCACTTTATTGGATGTGTAATGGGAGGGCCTAGCCAGTCTGGCTGGTCACGGGAGATTGGATGGATTGGGTGACGCGTACCCGCACCCAATCCTGCGCAGTTGGTATGCGAAAAGCTTCGCGCAAAAATTCTTCCGGATTGAATTTTACGGCTGCGTCTACACGCACTATCCATTCATTACCGGTTGGAGTGGAAACCTCTTCCGCAGTCAAGGCCGTTAATAGCCGCTTCTTCAGCGAATCCTTGCTCCAATCGCAGGTCACCCGTCCGGCATTTTTTCTCAGCGTGTAGCGCAGGCCATGCGCCTTAGCATACACATCCAGATTTAAGGGATAGGGCGAGGCAAATTGATAGACGCTCATCCATTCCGCAGGTTTGACTAAGGGATATTCACCCAGGACTTGGCCCCATTCCGCTAAGACGGCATTGGTGTCGCCGAGAAAGTTTTCATCCGTCAACCGCTCACGGAGCAAGGCCAATCCTTCGGGCAGCCAATCGAGTAGCACGCCTTCTTCGCCCGCTGACCAACATATCTCCTTACCGGTTTGTGCCCAGGTTTCCCGGAAGCGCCAGAAATAGGGCGTCAACGCCTTGTCGGCGCGCATCAGCGCACTGGCTAAAACCAGGGCGGGATATTTCCTCGGAAGTCCAATTACTTTTTCTGTCCAACACACACCCAAACTGATTGGCTGCGCGGAGTGTCTGAAAATTTTCCTGCGGCTGTCGAATCCAATGGAATCGGGAACATGCTTGTTGCGCTTATCCGTCAGGAAATCCATCTCTTCTTTGGTTTCACAAGCCGTACAGGCCAAGCAGGACGCTTCCTCTTCCGTTGTGCCCAGGCAATAACCCGGATCCACAAAGCGCCTGGCGCGTTTATACTGCACATGCAAAAATTCGCGGCGTACTCCCGTTTCCCAGCGTGTCCAGGGTTTGCTGCGGCTGGCTTCCAAATCAAATCCACCTAGGGATTGTTCATCGTCAATTCCCAAATCGGATAATTTTCGACGGAGGACATTCATGAAATGCGTATCCATCTGCCTAAAATAACGGAAACCTGTTTCCGCTACGGCCGCTTGCAGCGCGGCCCAATAAGCGGGTCTGTCCGCGCGTACTAAAACTTGTGAGACATAATTCTCGGCTTCATCTGCGGCACCACGATACTCAAACCCAGCTGCTCGGGCAATGTGTCCGATTCTCCTGGCAACTTTGGAATAGACTTCCGGAGTAAAGGCTGGAGCAAATTCCAACGGCGTCCAAGGAAAGCGCACTAGCGGTGTGGCGCTAAAAACCACGCGCGGCGTCCCACCGGATTGACGCATCACATCCGGCATGCGTTTTACAAAATCCGCAAACTCGACATAATCCTCTTCCGCTTCTAGGCCTGTGCATATCAAAAAGACCTTGAGCTCCCGCAAGGGCCGTTTCAACACGGCCGTTAAAGCCTTCCACAAATCCGGTTCATCCAACCCTTTTTGCAAGTACCTGCGCAGGCGTTGGGAAATGCCTTCCATTCCGAAAGTCAAACTTCCTTTTTCCACGGCTCGCAAATAATCGAGAATGGCTGGGTCACGGGCTATCATGTCAAAGCGTTGGCTTTTGAGCCCGATGGCACTGAAATGCGGCGAAAGTTTTTCCAACAATGGATAGAGATCCTGATAGAAATTGAAATTGAAGCTGAACAAATCGATGCCTTCGAGACCCATGTCCCGCTTGAGCTTCAAGGCATTGGTCACCACCGCATCCATCGGGTTTTCCCGGTAAGGCTTGGTGTCAAAACTTTCCGCACAGAAGGAACAAAATGCCGGACAACCGCGACTAATGGCCACCGGTTCCTTGCCTAACCCTTCGAGTTTATAAATCACAGGTCGGGCGGCGCCTACTTTGCGCAAGTCCAGGGTTTCATTATTCCGTTTGCGACTACGATTTGCTTTACCAGGTTGTGCAAAACCAGGTACAGTCAAAAGCTGATCCAACAATTCGCGCTTAGGCGTGCCCAATTGCTTGGCCTTGGCGCAAAGGTTCATCAAAATTTGGATGTCTTCGATTTGCTCGCCGGTAAAAATTCCATCCACAGGGGAATCGTCGTGATCCAGCAGGGAAGCATGATAGGCATTGGCCCCGCCCAGAAGCAGCAAAGGGATATCCTGCCGATCGAGCCTATCCTTCAAGGCCATGGGTATTCCACTATGAATCAATAGTGACGGCAGATTGACCAGCTCTTGTACAATGGCATTACTGAATGCCACCACGTCAAAGGCCAAGACTCCCCGTTTCGACTGCGTTCCCAACAACCAGGGAACCTGGTTTTTTGTCATGACCTCTGCATCCTTCGGAGGGGGAAGAAATGCCATATCGGGAAAAATATCCGGTAGATCCGCCAATACTTGATACAACAATGGATGCGTGAAGGACTCGGATGTGTCCAGGTAAGTGGAAAGGCGGGCCACCATCACCTTGGTCGAGCGTCGCTCCCACTCCACGGCAGGCAAGGTATTCCATTCCCCACCCCGCAGCCAAAGGCCATGTCCGCTCAGTTTGGGATAATTTAGGGCGTACCAGGAGGTGTAATCGTGTTTGAGTGCCGTACTGATTTCCATGCGTTCTACCTAATTACGTGGTCCGCAGAAACCCGCCGACGAGACAAATATAGTTAGGCCTGGATGAGTTATATTGTCAGCCGGATTACTTCCGGTTTGGGAGCACCCCAAAACGGAGTCCCGGTTGCAATTTTTCGCGCATTCACCATCTACGGCGCTTTTAACCACTTTGGCACCCCTGACCCCGGTTCCGGGATGCCCGGCCATGGTGGCCCATCAGGCTGAGGACGTATTCGCCCTTTGGATGGCCTGGGAGCGGGAAAGCGGAGTCAAACAGGACGTGCCATATTGGGCTACAGTTTGGCCTGCCGCACTGCTTTTGAGTAAATTTTTATTGGCCACTCCTGGATTGGTTAAAAATAAGAGGGTGTTGGATTTAGGCTGTGGTGGAGGCATTGCCAGCTTGGCAGCGCTAAATGCAGGCGCCCTAACCGTAACGGCAAATGATATCGATCCAATAGCGTTGGACATTTCTTTTCGCAATGCGATTGCAAATAACCTCCACTTGACAGTGGAAAACGGAAATCTTTTGCAGCTTGCACCACCCCACTCCGCCGAAGTGATTCTGGTCAGCGATCTATTCTATGATCGCACCGTTTCAGCGGCAATGTTACAGTGGTTGAGTTTAGCCAGGAAAAATGGTAGCCTGGTCCTCATTGCGGACAGTTCCCGACCCTTTGCTCCAAAAACCGAGGTCGATATTTTGTGGGAAGAAATCTATCCAACTTCCATGGATTTAGAAGGACGGTCCGAACGCATGGTAAGATTACTAGCCTACCAACCTTAATCCTCAGAGGTTACCATTGGTAAATGCCAAAACAACCTGCTTCCCATTCCATTAATTCCCTTTCCGATAATTCTCTTTCCGTTATTGCCGGTAGCCCGGGATCCAATCATCCAGCTCAAGGCACTTTTTCTCCTCTGCACCCTAGCAACTGGGCTAAGGCGCACTTTAGCCTGGGCGCGCAGATTAAAATCGAAGCTGGAAAACGCAGCGCAACTTTTTCGGTTTTTTCAAAACACGCTACCCTGATTATCCTGGAAATGTATGCGCAACCCTTAGGTGAAAAAGCCCAGTATGACTACGCCATGGCCAAAGGCCCGGATGATATTTGGCGCGCTCATTTGGAAAATGTGCCAGCCGGAACCTGTTATGGGTATCGCTGTTGGGGTCCCAACTGGACGTTCGACCCACTGTGGCAGCGTGGAAATAGTCGAGCCGGATTCTTATGTGATGTAGATGCCAATGGCAATCGCTTTAATCCGAATAAGCTGCTAATCGATCCCTATGCCAGGGAATTCTCCCATGATCGAGAAACCCCGGATATGAAAAATCATTTTCATCAGGATGCGGCAATGTATGGTTCCGGTCCCGGTATATATTCCGGAGTGGGGAATCGACTTTCCGAAGTTCCGAGACGGGAGTTTGACACTGGTCCCTGGGCGCCGAAATCCGTTTTAATCCAAAAACAGGATGCTGTTGAAAAAAAACCTCACGTCGCCCAACAGGACGCCATCATTTACGAAACCCATGTCAAGGGCCTGACCCGGCATCCATCCGTGACTCGGCTGAGTGATATTTTGCGGGGGATACCGGGATTCGAATCGGTTGTTGATATTCCCGATGCGCTGCGAGGTACCTATGCAGGAGCGGCCTATATGGCCAAATATCTGAAGGCCCTGGGCTACACGGCGGTTGAGTTTTTACCCGTGCATGAATTTGCCAATGACCTTAATCCGGAAGACTTTCCAGGATGGGACCGAAATTTCGATGAGCCACCCCACGGAAATTACTGGGGTTATATGACCTATGGTTTTTTCGCTCCAGACCTGCGCTATTCCCATGACAAGTCCCCAGGTGGGCCTACGCGAGAGTTCAAAAACATGGTCAACACTTTTCACGAACAAGGATTGGAAGTCTATTTGGATGTGGTCTACAACCATACCGGTGAAGGGGGCCTTTGGGATGGGAGCGGGGATACCGCCGAGATTCTTTCTTTCCGAGGCTTTGACAATGCCGAATATTACGCGCTTACCGGAAACAATCGTTTCTATTGGGAAAGCACAGGATGCGGCAACAACTTTGACGCTTCCAAACCCATTGTGCAAAAATTGATCAAGGACTCGCTTCGCTATTGGTCAATGGACATGGGCGTAGATGGTTTCCGCTTCGACTTGGCAACGGTGTTAGGGCGGATAGGTCCCAATCATGATTTTGAATCCAGCTCGGGTTTATTGAAAGACATTTCCACTTTCGCGCAAAAAGAACGCATTGAAATTATTGCGGAGGCCTGGGACTTAGGTGGATATCATGTAGGGGATTTCCCTCAAGGTTGGGCGGAATGGAACGGAGTCTACCGTGATTCTGTAAGGCGTTTTTTAAAAGGTGATGGCAATGCAAAAGCGTTTATCGAATCGCTGAATGGCGATTATGCGCATTTTAACGATCAAGGCGGCCCGCATAAATCCGTCAATTTTTTGACGGCGCATGATGGTTTCACTTTGATGGATTTGGTGAGCTACAATGGGAAAAACAATTTAGGCAACTGGCCTTTTGGACCATCGGATGGTGGCTCCGATGACAACCTATCCTGGGACTCTGGCGGCGATCAATCACTTAGACGCCAACGCCTGAGGAATTTTTTCGTAGTGCAATTTTTCTCGCGGGGCGTGCCGATGACTTGCGGAGGTGATGAATTCGCACGCACTCAAAACGGAAATAACAATCCCTATAAACTCGACAGCATCGGCATTTGGCAAAACTACGCCATGATTGCTTCACCAGCCCCCAACACAGTCTATACCGGCGGCTCCGGTTCCTACCACGACAACTACGGGCGGGATGCGGGTACCACAGGAAAAAATGGATTGTTTCTTTTTTTACGCTATGTCATAGGCTTGCGCAAAGACAATGCCTGCCTGCGTCAAAATAAATTCGCAGACTTGGAATTGAATCACGGTGGCGATGTCAGCTTCATCTTCAAAAAAGAAGATGGTATACAGGATTTACAAGGACAAGAAAACAGAATTTTCTGGCATATTGACGGAAGCGGCATCGGTGGAGAAGATTTTCTGGTGCTCATTAATATGGATTCCGTTGCTGTACCCTTTGTTATCCCACGACCGGCAGATGGCAGAAGGTGGATTCGGTTAATCGATACCGCTACATGGGCGGAACCTTTCGGCAATTATTGGCCGGGGGGAAAAGCCGATGTCATGGGCGACGACTATGGAGTCCATCCAAGTTCCGTAGTTGTATTGCTTGAGACAATGGAGTGAATTGGGGGTAATCGTTCCGATAATCGGTTTGCAAGCATCGGGGTAATCCGAGGAAATCCCAACGATTAAATCGATTTTTGCGAAAATATTGATGTTTTATGATTTCGGTGCTGTTTGATATTTCAAACACCGTGTGGTATTCTCAGCCTATGAAGTTGCTACAGCCTATTGCGATGTTGACAGCCCTGCTACTTTTTTTTGGGTGCATAATCAACCCAACGCAAAATGAAACCACAAACAACCCGGAACCCCTACCTACAATAGAGCCAAAGCCAATGAGAGAGCAGACGAGCTCGAACCCTCCAGGCGTTCCGGATGGTTGTATGCGTAGATGGAATGCTTCCATTCAGGACTCGGTGCTGTATTGTCCTGACGTTTCTCCTCCCGCCATAAAATAAACGAAAAAAAAACCGTCGCTCCAGCTGAAGCGACGGTTTTAAAGAACCCTAATTATGGTGTTGTTGTGCTTGCAGCAGTTGACGTCTTTGCTTCCTTCTTCATGGCAGCAGCGCTGACCTTAACGGCGGAGGCGGTTTTAGCACCGGCTTCTTCCGTGTACTTGACAGTGACTTTTTGATCCTTGGTGATATCGGCCAATTTCACATCTTTCTTGCCTTGGGTGATTTTTCCAGTGGCAGCGATGCTGAACGTCTCTTCGCCTTTGGCGCCTTTAACCACGATGGTATTGGCAATGGCATCCGTGGAGACGACTGACCCTGAAAAGCTCATGGCTTTGGCGGCCTTGGCTGTGGCAGGTGCCGTGGTAGCGGGAGCGGTGGTTGCCGTTGGTGCTGCAGTGGCAGTTGCGGCAGGGGTAGTGGGCGCAGCCGTTTTACTGGCGGCGAAAGACATGGCGGCCAATGAAAGGCTGGCAAACATAGCGAGTTTGGAAATGGTATTCATCTTCATAAAATACTCCTTGGTGTATATGATTTTAAACCGAGTACCTGCATTCAATTTTGACTTGAATCGGTCCCTAGAAGCGTAGGGAGCAAAAGCAGTGCCACTATTAAAGATGAATGTGGGCTTCCATTCGATGAGGATTATCCATATTTTTCGACAAAAAAAATGTTTCCGCCCAGCTATAACCCAAATGGGTTAACGCACTAACCCATTTGGTCAATTTCCTTTAAGCCCGAACTTGAGGGCACGGTATTGGAAAGTTCGGTAGGTCATTCCCAGTAACTTTGCAGCCTCTGCCATGTTGCCGCTGGAGCGGTTCAGCGCCTGAGCTAGGATGTTCTTTTCCCACTCCTCGAAAACCAGGCCATCTTTGGGAAGCTCAATTCCATCAGGGCCGGTGTGACTTATGGCCTGCATGCGCGCACCGGGTTGAAGCTCCAAGGGAAGGTTTTGAACAGTTACTTCATCTCCAATGGTCAGTACGGAAATCCGCTCCATAACCGCCTGCAATTCGCGCACGTTGCCCGGCCAATCATATTCAAGTAAGAGCTGTCGCGCCTCCGGATGGATCGTTTTTGGTCTGGGAGATTGGCTTAGGAAATGCTCCACCAGCGCTGGAATATCTTCTTTCCTTTGCCGTAAGGGTGGAAGGAAAATAGGAATGACGTTTAACCGATAGAATAAATCCTCCCTAAAAGTCCCTTGCTTAATCCCTTCGGAGAGATCCTTGTGCGTCGCAGAAATCACGCGAATATCCACGGGTAAAACTGTTGTTCCACCTACGCGCCGAATCTCACGTTCTTGTAGCACCCGCAAAACCTTGGCCTGGGTACTGAGCGACATATCCCCTACTTCATCCAAAAAAAGTGTGCCGCTCTGGGCAGATTCAATCAGCCCTATTTTGCGCGCTTGGGCCCCAGTAAAGGAACCCTTTTCATAACCGAAAAGTTCAGTCTCCAATAGATTTTCCGGAAAGGCCGCGCAATTAATGGCCATGAAAGGCTTATTCCCACGAGATCCTTGTTGGTGAATAAGTCGCGCAATTCGTTCTTTACCTGTTCCAGTTTCTCCGCGAATCAGAACTGTGGCGTCGCTTTGGGAAACGAGAGAAACGGTATCCAAAATGGTCTTCATGATTTCCGATTTAGCAACCAAACCTTCACCGATTTTTTGATTCAGCTCTTGGCGAAGACGGCGACTTTCCACCCTTAGTGCATATTTTTCGGCGGCTCTCTCGGCCATCAAAAGCAATTCGACTTTTTCCATCGGCTTAGTCAAATAATCATATGCCCCAAGTCGCATAGCTTTAACCGCTGTATCGACGCTCCCAAATGCCGTTATGACCACTACTTCTGGTGGCATGGGAAGCTTTCCAATCATTTCCACCAGGGCTAACCCTCCGCGACCCGGCATTTTCATATCCGTTAAAATGACATCCGGCTGAAAATCGCCGATGGCTTCTTCCGCCTGATCCACATTTGCCGCAAAGGCGATCTGATGGCCGACGGCCTTTAAAATATCCCCCATAATGCGCCTTTGCGCCGCTTCATCATCGACGATAAGAATTTTGGCCATTCGTTATACTTCCGTTGGTAAGCGTAGTTCCAATTTGAGCCCACCGCCGGCATTGTGCTTGGCAACTACGGTTCCGCCATGTTCTTCAACTATGCGTCGCACCAAAGCCAAGCCCAAGCCGGTTCCCCCTTCACGTTTGGTGAAATAGGGTTCAAAAATCAACTCTAAATTTTCCGGAGCCACGCCTTTACCATTGTCCTCCACGGACAACTCTACCATGCTGTCTTGGCCCAGATTGGATTGTATTGTGATGGCACCGCCAGGCTCAACAGCTTCAATGGCGTTTAGCAGCATATTTAACAACACGAGTCGAATCTGCTCCTGATCGGCATTCAGAATCAAATCGTCGCGGCAAATTATCTTGAATACGATTCCCTTGGTGGCCAATTGTTGCTTAACCATTACTTCAACTTGATGCGCTAAAAGACTGAGCGGAAATTTGGTTTTCTCTAATTTATGCGGAGTACCAAGGTGAAGAAAATCACCGACCACTAGATTTAAATGTTTCACTTCTGCCTTAAGCGAATCGATCAAGCTTGCATAATCTTCCCGCCTTTTTATGTCCTCAGGAGGGAAATGGTCGCCCAAATGGTCGGCCGTCAAGTTGATTAGATTCAGGGGATTGCGAATTTCATGGGCCAACGTCGAAGCCATTTCTGCAAGTATCGCCTGGCGTTCCAAGTGGCGAAGCCTGACCTCCATGGATTTCTGTTCGACAAGCTTCTGAATCATGCCATTGAAAGAATGGGCTAACCGTCCCATTTCGTCCTTACCAAAATCCCCTATTTGAATCGTCAAATCACCCAAGGCCACTTGTTCAGCAGCGGCACTTATGGCTCGAATCGGTTTATTCAATCGATGCAGAATAAAAAAGGATGCTCCACATGCTACCAAGAGTGCTGCCAAGGCGATGGCGATATTTTTGACATAGGCCTCGCGCAAAAGATATCGGAAATCCGTCAGGGCAATGGAGGTCTGAACTAAGCCGATGACACGATCGTCGCGAATTAAAGGCATGCGCACCTCGTAACGAATTCTCCGGCTGCCGGAATCGGGAACGCCAAACTGCTCTTGTACCACGATTTCCTTGCCGCTTAAGGCCCGCTCCTGATGGCCGATGCGTTTAGGATTACTCGAAGCGATCACTTCTTGATGATTGCTGACGATGGAAACTTCTTTGACGCCTTTCTTGCCTTTAAATTCCTCGATGAATTTTTCCAGGTACTCGCGGTCCGGACCCTTTTCCGTAGACAGTTTCCGGGTAGAAAAATGCACGGTATTAACGATTTCCTGGAGGTTTGCCTCTACTTCTCCTAAAAGGCGCTTGGCATTCTGGTAATTAAAAAACGCCATTAAACCGACTACGGTTAAGAGCAACAGTATGAAAACCAACATTAGTTTGGTTTGAAATCGCATTGTCCCCCGCTGATACCCTCAAAATTAGCAAAAATAGGGCCAGATTAATTCTATGTGGCATTTTTGACCGACTATTTGAGCGCCTATTGGTACAATAAACCCTGTGATCGACAATCAATTAGTAGCACAAATACTTTTTGAAAATAAATTGGCCACCGAGGCCGATATTTTGGCCTCTTGGCCGCTGATTACCCAAGAAAAAGATGTCGCTGCCATCCTTGTCGAAAAGGCACAACTCAGCCGACAAACATACGAAGAGTTACTGGCATATATGCAAACCCTGCAGCCCCCTACCTCGGTGGAACATGTGCAGGCATCGGAGGCCATTGACTCCCCATCCAATTCGGTGGATACACCCGTTGAGTATCCTCAAAAATACAGCACCGAATTCCATTCGCACATGGAAGAACCAGATCCTACCGGACGTGAGCCAAGTCCCATATCGCCCGATGCAGCCTGGTCCCCGGCGCAATCAGAACCCACTGTGGTTGGCATAGAGTCCAAAGGACAGGCGCAGGATACAATCACGCTCGCCCCGAAAACGCTGGGGCCTACAGTAACCTGGCAGGAACTCCTGGCCTATGCTCGTGAATTTGAAGCATCGGATATTCATTTATCCGCAGGAAATCCCATTTTATTGCGTCGGTACGGCTCTTTGACGCCTGCCACCGAAAAGCCGATGGAACAAGAAACGCTGCGCACCTGGGTACAGACGGCGTTGGATCCTAAGCAGCTGGCGACATTTGAGTCGCGTGGCGATCTGGAATTCATTTACACTTTAAAGGGTTGGGGGCGGTATAGAGTTACGGTCAGCAGACAGCGCCGAGGCTGGGAATTGACTGCACGGGTTATTCCCTCCCGCATTCGATCCATGGAAGAATCGGAACTGCCGGAACAGTGTCGGGATTTGACACGCTGGGCGCAGGGATTGGTCCTTGTTACCGGCCCCGTTGGCTGCGGCAAGTCCAGCACCTTGGCTACTTTCGTCGAGTTAGTGAATCAGGAGAGGCATGACCATATCATCTCCATTGAAGAACCGATTGAAATTCTGTACACACCTGCCAACTGTAGAATAACGCAACGTGAAATTGGATTGCATACCTTGAATCAAGAAGCCGCTTTGCGGGCCGCCATGCGCGAGGATCCGGATATCATCGTCATATCCGAATTGCGCGATTTGGAGACCATCCGACTGGCCATTTCAGCTGCTGAAACCGGCCACTTGGTATTCGGCACAATGAATACCACCAATGCCGCCCGCACCATCTATCGATTGATCGATTCTTTTCCGCCTGAAGAACAGGGGATTATCCGCAGTATGATTTCAGAATCACTGCGCGGCATCGTCTCGCAGCAACTCATCCAGCGCAAAGACGGAACCGGTATGGTACCCGCCTATGAACTGCTTTTGATCACATCAGCGGTATCCAACATGATTCGCAAAGATGAAGGACATCAACTGGGTACGGCCATGATTACGGGAAAATCTCAAGGCATGGTACTATTGGACGACTCCTTGCGGTCTCTGGTAGAAAGAGGACTCATCGATCCTTTAGAAGCGATGTCTCGAGCATTTTCACCCAAGGATTTCGAAAAATATATTGGACGACGAGGATGACATGGCTCAAATAGACGCATTGTTTCGATCCATGTCGGCCATGGGAGGATCGGATCTCCATCTTGAAGAAGGGCGCAAACCCAAGGCGCGTATACACGGTGAATTAAAGGACATGGATGCCGAAGCGCTCAGCCATTTGCAAATGGAAAAAATGTTGGGAGAAATATCGGGTCCTGAGCGTTGGGAAAAATTTTTAGCCGGCGGCGATCTGGATTTTGCTTACGCCATGGGAAATGAAGCTCGTTTTCGCGCCAATTATTTGAAGCAATTCACCGGTTACGGAGCGGTCTTTCGCATCATTCCAAGCAAGGTGCTTTCCCTTGAGGACTTAGGTTCTCCAGAGGTATTCAAAAACTTCGGAGACATGACCTCGGGCTTGGTTGTGGTAACGGGCCCTACAGGTAGCGGAAAATCAACAACATTGGCAGCCATCATCGATTATATCAATACCAATTATTGCCGGAAAATCATTACCATCGAGGAGCCGGTTGAATTTGTCCACGTGAGCAAAAAATCAATTATCATCCACAGAGAGGTCGGCGCCGATACCGATTCCTTCAAAGCAGGGCTCAAAGGTGGACTCAAAAGCGATGTCAATATCATTCTTGTCGGGGAAATGCGTGATCGAGAAACCGTCGAGCTGGCGCTTACTGCAGCGGAAATGGGTATTTTGGTATTCGGGACGTTGCATACCAATTCGGCCGCGAAAACTATTGATAGGATCATCGATGTTTTCCCAGCCATGAAAAAAAATCAAATTCGGTCTCTGCTCGCCAACAGCCTTAAAGGTGTCATCGCCCAGCAGCTACTCAAAAGCGCAGACGGCACCCGTCGCTGGGCCGCGCATGAAATTCTGCTCGCCAGTTCGGCTTTGCCTGGTATCATTAGGGCGGGAGAAACCATCAAACTCGGATCCGTCATGCAGACCAACCGTCAAATGGGCATGCAGACGTTGGACGATTGCCTAATGGAAATGGTTAAAACCGGCAAAATCACCTTGGACGCTGCGTTTATGAAGGCGGCGGACAAGAATCGATTTCGTCCCACCCATTGAGATTCGCAGCGCTCTCAGGGCTTCTGGGAATGACCTGCGTATGCCACGTTATTGTTGCGAAAGCCTCGCGGCGACAGCCCTGTAACCCTTTTAAAGGCCCGACTGAAAGAATACAAACTGCCAAATCCGCAGGCGTCGGCAACTTCCGATATATTGCTGGTGGATCCCAAAAGTAACGAGCAGGCTTTCTCGATTTTAACTTTCTGAATATATCCACCTATGCTCATGCCGGTATGTTTACGAAACATAAGGCGCAGGTGGCTTTCGGAATAAGGAAATTGTTTGGTGATCGAAGACATTTTCAATTCATCAGCATAGTTTTGCAGAATGAAATCGATGACTTGATCAATGAGCGATTGCCGAGTGCCAAATGTATCCGTCTTAGTATGGCCCTCACTGGGCAACAATTCCAGCAATACCAGCCCGATTAACAAACTTTGCGAGCTTTCGATTTCATTCGATCGAGGTGGATTTTTGCTGTTGTGGATTAGCTGAGTCAGGTACGTGTTGCCCGCCTGAGATATGGAAATGGTCCTATTTCTCAGGACTTCCAATTTATTTGGATTTTCAAAGCCAAACGTGACAAGTACCCAATGCAAATCAGAGGAGGCATCCATTTTGAAATGGTGGAATTGATTTGGAAAAAGGAGCACCGCTTCCCCAGGAAGCAAGTGAAGACCCTTATCTTGAAGAACCACGGTCCCTGTACCTTGCAGGCTTGCTATTAAAATGAATCGATTATGGCTCTGGTCTCTTTTGGCAAATAAGGAATCGCGGTTCATATGGAAAACGGTAACCCGGTTCGGTATGCCAAGGGAACTTGCGTTATCGATTTTTTTTGGCTGCTCGGTTCTCGGATCTGCCGAGACTATGCGTCGTAGGTTCGAAAAGTCGTTGTTTCTACGGACATGCGAAAATGCCAGGACGGGAGCCGAAACAGATACTCGGATTGGCACATGAAGAGTCGGGCGGCTCCTCATTTTTGTTCCAACCAATTCCTTAAATTCCAACTTCAATGCGCTCATCTCCGCCTTTCTTTTGGATTCGGTGCATGGTTTCCATCCACCTGCACACATCCGGACCCGAAGCAAGGTATTGGGTCTAGGGTTAATTCTAGACGGTTGGGCCTGATTTAGCCCTGGATGCGGCCAAAAAATGGTTACCAATCTGGTAACGCATATGCATGGGTACCGCTCCTAGCGGATATCGAGTTGGGCTATTATAGTTGCCAGGTCTTAACCAGGTCCCATTAGTCATTAACCTTATGCATGAAAATGACTTATCGATTAAATTATGGGGAGGAATTTTTGAAAAGAATGACTATTTACGACCATACTGACTACCGGTTGTTCCTTCAGGATTATTATTCTGAGACCAAGGAGCACAACCCAAATTTTTCGTATGGGGTATTTGCCCGACAGGCCGGATTCAAATCCAAAGGCGTTTTACACCGAATAGTCGCAGGTAAACGCAGTTTATCCAAGAATAACATTTTCAAAATTGCCCAAGCCATGCGCTTGGACGATAAAGCTTTCGCCTATTTCCAGCAGATGGTGGCCTATTGCAATGCCGAAGATCCCAAGGAAAAAGCTTTTTTTTTCCATAAGCTACTGGAAGCCAATCCGCCCAGTATCGCGCAACGCATTCAGGAAGACCATTATGAGTTTTTCTCAAAATGGTATTACAGCACCTTACGAGAATTGCTGCCACTCATTCGATTCACAGGTGATTTTGAACAACTCGGAAAATTGCTCAACCCTCCCATAACGGCATTACAAGCCAAGAAAGCCATTGCCTTGTTAATCCGCATGGGATTGATTGAAAAGACCAAGGTCGGCTATCGCCAAGGAAACCGCGCGATTACTTCTGGCGAAGATGTACAAGCTATGGCACTTAGGGATTTTCACAAAAAGAACATGGTATTGGCTTCTCGTTCCATTGATACCACACCCCGCAACGAACGTGACCTATCCTGTTTGGTGGTTGCCGTCTCTAAGCCGGGTCTGGAAATAGTCAAGAAGGAAATTCAGGTCTGTCGACAACGCATTGCCAGGTTGACCGATGAAATGGGAAGCGCGTCACGCGTGTATCATCTCAACTTTCAGATATATCCAACCACGGGTGAAATCCAAATGAAGGCGATCCGGTGAAATATTTTGGAGGCCTTTTACATGGGTTGATTCCCCTGGCCATTGCCTTGGTGGTCGTTGCATGTTTACAAAATGAAAAAGTCACGTCCACTGAAATCCTGAATCCTCCCGGCAAAAGTACCGTCGTTGGTTTATTCTCAGATGAAAACGGAAAACCCATGCCTGGAGTGGTTGTCCGCGCCTACCCGATTGATTACAACCCTGTTTTGGATACCCGACAGGATGCCGTACACAAACATTTCGACTCCACGGATGCCGAAGGCAAATTTGAAATTGAAGACCTGGACTCTGGGACCTACAATTTTGTAGCAGAAGACGGCAAGAGTGGAAAAAAAGCGATGGTACGCACCATCCTAGTTGATGGCACCATCGACGTAACTTTGGGAACCCACCCCTTAAATCGTACCGGTGCCCTGACTTACCTGGTACCGGATTCCTTATCGAAAAAAATGGGCTTTATCTGGATTCCAGGAACTCCATTCAAATCCTCCTTGGAACGCGGAAATAGTGAATCGCACCGTGGGCTGTTGGATTCGCTTCCCCCCGGACGCATGCCAGCCGTGGTTTATTCCAATATGACCGAAGCCTACCATGTGCAGCCCCTTGTAAAAGACGTTCCCATCCGTTCTGATGATACGATTCCGGCAGATGTCTATTCCACCTTCAGGTACAATAAGCGAATTTTCCTTAATACCACAGCTACTGGAGCCAACTTAATGTCAAAAGCCGGCCGGTTTCCACTTCGGGTATGCATCAGCAAAGCAGACGTCGATTTTAGCCTCCTCCAAAAAAACGGCAATGATTTACGCTTCGCGAAACCTGATGGAACACCTTTGGTCTATGAGTTGGAATCATGGGATCCCGTCAATGGCAAAGCCGCGGTCTGGATTAGCATGGAAAGCGTGATCGGCAACGATTCAACCCAATATATTCGCATGTATTTTGGTGACAGCCTGGCGACTTCCCAATCCTCGGGTTCGGCAGTCTTTTCCCCTCAATACGGCTACCGCGGCGCATGGCACTTGAACGAAATGTCCAGTGATGCTCCTTTTCAATACAAGGACGCCACGGGAAATTCGAATCATGGCACCGGAGTCGGGATGACCCACTTCCCCAGAATCCCCTCCTTAACCAGTTACGGCCAGGAATTTGACAGTACATCGACTGGAATAAATGTGGGCACGGGGCCAACTTTGCATTCCGATAAGGCTCTGACTTTGGAGTCCTGGGTACAGATTAAATCGTTCATCGCGCATGGAAATTTCTTGGCCAAAGCCGTGCCTGGAGGCGGATACCCGTTTTACGAATACGGTTTGGCCTTGGGTGATATCAGCAATACTCTGCGGCTGACTTTAACCCTCGGAGGAACCAATTATGAACTTTGGTCCAATCAGACCTTGACGCTGGGCAATTGGATTTATGTAGCGGGAACGTATGATGGAGAAGCCATGCGTATCTACATCAACGGAGTAGAAGTGGACGCAGGCTATGCCACTGGAAGCCTAACGGATTTCGGCCGACCCCTTATGATCGGGACCTACGAATACCCATCGGGCACTCACTTTGACGGATGGATTGATGAACCGAGAGTCTCTGGAATCGCCCGTGACGCGGCGTACTTTAAACTCAATTATGAAAACCTTAAACCCGATAGCCGTTTACTGAAATTCGAATAGCTTCCATACAGTGTAACTGCGCCAGCAACGCTTCAATCCTCGGGGCCGTTCCACCAGCATTTAAAATAGCCTGGCAGGGCCTTGCGTAAATAGCCTCTAGCTCCATGGGACGGCCAGCAGAAAAATCCAATTTCATGCTGGGTTCATAGGCATCCATCGCATCTGTATTGGCCAACATTTTTTCAATGGTATTTTCAGGCAGGACAACACCGCAAGCCTTGGCACCCATTGTTACTTCACCCATTAATTGGGCAATCAATTTTCGCATAAGCGGATGCTGTAGCAATTGCGAGGTGTTGGCATTCAGAACTGTGCACAACCCGTTAAAAGGAATGTTCCAAACAAGTTTTGTCCATCTGGCTACGCGCCAATCCGGTTGCAAACGGATCTCAACACCGGCTAGTTCAAAGGCTTGCTGCAAGACGCGCATCGCATCGGTTACTCCTGCCGCCGGAGTGTTTCCGGAGACATACTCTGCCAATGTAATAGCGCCATTGGACAAGTGACGGATCCAACCCGGACCTTCCTTGCGTGCGCACAAAAAGCACATTCCTCCGATAACGGTCGCATCAGGAACCAAAGTGGCAACGTCCTGCTCCGGGTTAAGACCGTTCTGGAGCACCAGCACCATTCCTCCTGGTTTTAAAATCAGGGGCAGAATTTTTTTAAGCTGCGGATTGTCCGTGGTTTTCCAAGCCAGAACGGCTATATCACATTTAGGCATGGATGGAGCATCCTGATAGGCATTAACCAAGTCCAAATGGAAATTGCCAAGAACGGAATCCACTCGAAGTCCATGGTTTTTCACATGGGTATAGTCCGTCGTGAGCAGGAAATGCACATCTTGACCGGACCGCGCCAACAGTCCACCGTAATACCCGCCAACTGCGCCAGTGCCTAAAATGGCAATCCTCGACATATGTCTCCTCTTTCAAAGTGGACAAAAAGTGCATATTTACCCGGTTTTGGACAGGAAAAGCCTTCTGCAGCCCGTAAAAAATGGTCGACTCTTATACAATTGCTTGGAAAACCTGTCAATTCGAGCTATTTTAACCCCCGTTCGAGAATAAAGCCAAATGGACACCTGTGTCGTAGACGGTTTTTTTATTCTCACCAAGGAGTTCAGCCATGCCGCAGATTAAAGGAAAAAGGGTCGTAGTCACCCTCGAATGCACCGAAGCCCGCGCCGCAGGCGTTCCCCCTTCACGCTATATGACGACTAAGAACAAATCCAAGCAATCGGGTCGCATTGAAAAGAAGAAGTACAATCCCTTTATGCGGAAACATACGCTTCACCGCGAAGTGAAATAAAGCCAGGGGGCGAAATGCCATCCCTATTTTCCCGTATCATCAAAGGGGAAATCCCCTGCGAAAAAATCCTCGAGGACGATCGATACTTCGCCTTTCTCGACATCCGTCCCATTAATCCGGGGCACACACTTGTCGTTCCTAAGTTGGAAGTCGATGAATTGTTTGCCCTGAGTGATGAACTTCTCGCCTCCGCATTACCGTTTGCAAAAATTATCGCACGTGCTCTAAAAAAAAGTGTCCCATGCCGGCGTATCGGACTACTTGTGGCCGGTTTTGAAGTGCCGCATGCCCATCTTCATCTGGTACCCATTCAGAGCGAAGGCGAACTCAGCTTCAGTCGAGCACAGGCAGCTAATCCTATAGAACAAACCGCCCTTGCGCAGAAAATCAGGGAGAACCTATGAACGCGAAAAAGCCAATGGTACCCGATGTTTCCCTACCTAGGCGGCCACGACGCAATCGCCGCTCCCCGGCTTTACGAGCCCTGGTGCGCGAAACGGAATTGACTCCGGCCCATTTTATCCTCCCTCTTTTTATAACCGAGGGCAAAAATGCGCGCACACCCATTCGCTCCATGCCCGGTGTCGCCAGACTGAGCCGAGACCTTATTCTCAAAGAGGCCAAACACGCCTTGTCGCTAGGCATTAGCACGGTAGCCCTTTTTCCTCTGATTCCGGAAAAGCTCAAGGACGCCTATGCGTCGGCATCAGCAAAACAAGATGGGTTGCTGCAAAAAACCATTTCTGATTTAAAATCGGCCTTGCCGGAACTCACAGTAATCACCGACGTTGCGATGGATCCGTATTCCAGCGATGGCCACGATGGACTGGTAGTCAAAGGCAAAATTTTGAATGACGCCACGCTGCCGATTCTTGCCGCGATGGCCTTAGCGCAAGCCAAGGCGGGAGCGGATATGGTTGCCCCTTCGGACATGATGGATGGCCGGGTCGGCTACCTCCGGGACGCTTTGGATAGTGCTGGGTTTTCGGAAATTGGCATTCTAGCCTACACGGCCAAGTACGCATCCGCATTTTATGGTCCCTTTCGCGAAGCACTCGATTCCGCACCGAAACATGGTGATAAAAAAACCTATCAAATGGATCCGGCCAATCGGCGGGAGGCCTTGCTGGAGGCGGAACTGGATGTCCAAGAGGGAGCCGATCTGGTGATGGTGAAACCGGCTCTGGCTTATCTCGATGTCATCGCCGCGATCAAAGCCGCTGTGAATGTACCGGTGGCTGCCTATCACGTTAGTGGCGAATATGCCATGATCAAAGCCGCAGGCCAACTGGGCTGGCTCGATGCCGATGCCGCCATGCTAGAATCCCTTATCTGCATCCATCGCGCCGGAGCTGATGCCATTCTAACCTATGCGGCCATGGAAATTGCTGAACGACTGGCCTAATCCATGTTAACCGACCTTCACTTGCACAAATATTTAGAAGGAATGCTTTCCGATAAGGAATCGGAAGAAGTTGAAAAGCTATTGGCGAAAAATCCAGATATGCAAGCGCGTTTGGAGGTTCTGAAAAACCAAAGCCAAGTGCTCGGCAAACCCACGTGGCAAAGAGTCCTGCTGGAGCGGCAGACGCGCCGTGGCAGTCGCACCCGGTATACCACTCTCCTGCCCGCCTTACTGATGCTTATGGTGGTACTGATGGTTACCCGGCACTGGTTTTCGCGGCCCGGTGAAAACTCCACTTTTACCATGAGTGGTGGCAACGGCTCCTCGATCGAACTCCTGTACAATTCCAAAAACGGTTGGCGATATTTAGACGCGGGATATCAAGCAGCAGACAGCCTGTCCATTTCCATTCGCGATTCTGGCCAGTATCATGTCGTTATCATGGCTGTTTATGGTCGTGGACCGGACGCACACGTTGTCCCGCTTTTGCAAAATAGTGTCGATCAGACCTATGGGAAAGCATCCGCAAAACCAGTTTTTTGTTTGAAGAATCAAACGTCCGCATCAGGTACAATTGAAAATACACAGGCGATTCCAGCCCAATTCGTGGTTTTTTACGACGATGCGCCCCTGCCGGAATTAACCAGCGCCACCGTTTTGGACATTCTGGCTTCGCATGGAAATGAACGCGGCGGCCTGGAATTTCAATATCAGATATTTTCCGCTGGCCGCTAATACCCATTCTTTGCCAGAATTGACAGCCAGGCTAAAGTGGTATGATATTATGCCTAAATGGATGGCGCTGTTCATTTGAGCAGTAATTAGGAACGAACGAGGAATTACCGAAATGGCCAAACCCGCAGCTCGCGCAGCGAAAAAGGAAAACCCCAGCGAAAAGGGAGCGGACGCACGCGGAAAATATGACGATGACAGCATCAAGTCGCTCGATTGGATCGAGCACATTCGGCTACGGCCAGGCATGTATATCGGCAAGTTGGGCAATGGCTCCGCGCATGATGACGGCATCTATGTCCTTTTTAAGGAAATCGTCGACAACTCCATCGACGAATACGTTATGGGGGCCGGAAAGCAAATCGACATTTCCATTGCCGACGACGGGACGATTACGGTCAGGGACTATGGCCGAGGTATTCCACTAGGAAAAGTCATCGACTGCGTTTCCAAAATCAATACCGGCGGAAAATACGATGGCGATGCATTCAAGAAATCGGTGGGGCTAAACGGCGTCGGCTCCAAAGCGGTCAATGCCTTGTCCGCGCATTTTAAAGTGCAGTCTTTTCGGGACGGTCGCACCAAATGCGCAACCTTTGCCAAGGGGTCCCTCAAAATAGAAGAAAAAGAAAAAGCCACCCAGGAACCGAACGGCACGTTGATGAGTTTCACGCCGGATCCGGAACTTTTCCATAAGTTTGCTTGGGTATCCGAGTTCATTGAAGATCGCATCTGGTACTATGTCTACTTGAATGCCGGTTTGACCATTAATTTTAACGGACAAAAATTTCTTTCCAAGAATGGGCTGCTGGACCTGCTCACCCGGCATACCGACACCACCAAGCGCTACCCAATCATCCATTTCAAGGATGCTGATTTGGAAGCGTCCCTGACCCATGACAACTCCTATGGCGAGCGCTACTTCTCCTTTGTCAATGGACAATTCACTACCGAGGGTGGAACCCATCTCGCTGCCTTCCGGGAAGGCATTATTCGGGCGTGTAAAGATTTTTATAAAAAAGAATTCGAAGCGTCGGATGTGCGCGCCTCTATTGTCGGGGCCATTTCCATTCGCATGCACGAGCCCATTTTTGAGTCGCAGACTAAAACCAAACTCGGTTCAACGACCTATGATGAAAAAGGCAGTCCGCTGCGTACTTGGATCGTCGAATTCGTACGCAAAAACTTGGAGCAATATCTCCATAAAAATCCGGACACCGCCAAGGAGATGTTGGCCAAGATCCAACAAAGCGAGCGCGAGCGCAAGGACATGGCCGGCATCCGACGTTTGGCCAACGAGCGCGCCAAGAAGGCCAGCCTGCACAATAAAAAATTGCGCGACTGCAATGTCCATTGGAATACCAACCACAAGCGTCGGGAAGACTCTTCGATTTTCATCACCGAGGGCGACTCGGCATCCGGTTCAATTACCAAAGCGCGCGACGTCAATCTGCAAGCGGTTTTTTCCTTAAAGGGCAAACCCCTGAACTGCTATGGTATGTCGAAAAAAGTTGTCTACGAGAATGAAGAATTCAACTTGTTGCAGCATGCACTCAATATCGAAGAAGGCTTAGAAGAACTGCGCTATAACCGAATTATCGTGGCAACGGATGCCGATGTGGATGGTGCCCATATTCGTCTGTTGCTGCTCACTTTTTTATTGCAGTTCTTTCCGGAACTGATCGCGCGTGGTCACGTGTATGTGTTACAAACGCCTTTGTTCCGAGTGCGCACCAAAAAAGAAACGCTGTATTGTTACAGTGAAGTCGAAAAAGAATCGGCCCTGAATAAACTCGGCCGCAATTCCGAAATCACCCGTTTTAAAGGCTTGGGTGAAATCTCACCGGGCGAGTTCGAAGGTTTTATCGGTAAGGATATGCGGCTGGAACCGGTAGTCCTCCACGGCGATACCAAGGTAAGCGAAATCCTGGAATACTATATGGGCAAAAACACCCCGGCCCGACGCGATTTCATTATGGAAAATCTGCGCATGGAAGAAGATGTGGTTGAAGACGCCGCCCTGCTGGTGGCTGAAAGCCGCGCGGGTAGAGAAAATGCCGAGAAGGTAGAGAAGGTAGAGACCTAAAAATGGCTTCCAATACTTTGAAAGATCATATTCCCCATGTTCAGGACATGTACAAGGAGTACTTCCTGGACTATGCGTCCTATGTTATCACGGACCGGGCCGTCCCCCATTTAGCCGACGGATTAAAACCCGTGCAACGCCGCATCCTGCATTCCCTACGGGAAGAAGAGGATGGCCGTTACCACAAGGTGGCAAATATCATTGGGCAAACCATGAAGTATCATCCCCACGGGGATGCCGCCATTGGCGATGCCTTGGTCAATCTTGGCCAGAAAAATCTGCTCATCGACACGCAAGGAAACTGGGGCGATCCCATGACCGGGGACAGCGCCGCTGCCGCCCGGTATATTGAAACCAAGTTGAGCAAATTCGCCCTGGAAGTGGCCTTTAATCCCGCCACCACATTGTGGCAACGCTCTTACGACGGTCGAAATCTGGAACCAGTGATCCTTCCCATGAAATTCCCTCTGGTGCTAGCCCAGGGTGCGGAAGGCATTGCGGTGGGATTGGCCACCAAGATTCTGCCGCATAATTTCATCGAACTCATCAAATGCTGCATTGCCGTGCTGAAAAAAGAGAAATACAAACTGCTACCGGACTTCCCCACGGGCGGCATTGTCGATGCTTCCAATTATAATGATGGGCAAAGCGGAGGGAAATTAAAAGTACGGGCCCGTATCGTGCAAGTAGACCCTCGGACCCTTGCGATTACAGAAATTCCCTTCGGAACCACAACCGGCAGCTTGATGGATTCCATTGTCACAGCCAATGACAAGGGCAAAATCAAAATCAAACGCATTGAAGACAAGACCGCTAAAAATGTGGACATCGTCGTCCATCTTCCTCCCGGTGCGGACGCAGACAAGGCTATCGATGCCATGTACGCGTTTACGGATTGCGAAATTTCCATCTCTCCCAATTGTTGTGTCATATTTGAAAACAAACCAGTCTTTTTGGGCGTCACAGAATTATTGGAACTCAGCGTTCAGAATACCGTCAAGTTGCTTAAAACTGAACTTGAAATCCGTAACCATGACTTGTCGGAAAAGTGGCATTACAAATCTTTGGAAAAGGTTTTTATCGAAGAGAGAATCTATCGTCAGATTGAAAAGTGCGAGACTTGGGAAGCCATTCTGGACACGATTGAAAAAGGTCTAAAACCATTCCGCAAGCAATTTGTGCGGGATGTGACGGTGGAAGACTTAACCCGCCTCACCGAAATCCGCATCAAGCGCATTTCCCGATTTGACGGCTTCAAGGCTGATGAAGAAATGATCGTTCTCCAAAAAGAAATCGCGGAAACGGAAAAAAACCTCAAAGGCCTGACACGTTATGCCATCTCCTATTATGAAAACCTGCTGTCCAAATACGGCAAGGGCCGCGAGCGCAAGACAAAAATTTCCCGCTTCGATGCCATCGATGCCTCTGACGTTATCCTGTCCAATCTAAAAGTTTACATGGATAGGGAAAACGGCTTTGTCGGCACATCGGTCCGCGACGGCGAACTTATCGGCGATAATTTTTCCACGCTAGATGAAATCATAGCCTTCAAGGAAGACGGAACTTTTGCCGTAACCAAAGTGGGTGAAAAAAACTACGTGGGCAACAAAATACTTTCCGCACAAAAATTTGATCGCAGCGATGACAAGACTATTTACAACATGCTTTATCGTGACGGCCGCGGTGGCGCCATCCTAGCTAAGCGCTTTCAAATCGGCGGTATCACCCGTGACAAACAGTATGATTTGACCAAGGGTAGCGCACAAAGCAAGGTGTGGTTCTTGGAAGTCCAGCCGGAGGGACAGGCCGACAAGGTCATCGTCCACTTGATCCCGCAGCCAAGAATTAAGACCGAGGTACCCGTCAACTTCGAAGATTTTGAAGTTCGAGCTAGAGGTACCAACGGAACTATTGTGACCAAATACGCAGTCAAACGTGTGGAACGTAAGACAAAAATTCGAGAGGAAGCAGAGGATAAAGGCGGCAAGAAATAACCGCCTTTTCCAATTCCCTGCTTTAGCTCTCCATCCCCTGTTTTAGGTCTCCCAGACTTGGGAAGTAGCCACCCTTAGAAGGCGTTCTTCTTCCATTTGGCCTTGGCGCCCAAAGCCTCCTCGATACGGATGAGTTGGTTGTATTTGCAAACGCGGTCTGTGCGACTCAAGGATCCGGTTTTGATCTGACCCGCGCCCGTAGCCACCGCCAAGTCGGCAATGAAAGAGTCTTCCGTTTCGCCAGAGCGGTGCGATACCACCACTCCGAATTTTGCGGCTTGGGCCATGTGAATGGCTTCCAAGGTTTCCGTCAAAGTCCCGATTTGATTGACCTTGATGAGAATGGCATTGCCGATTTTTTCATCGATGCCGCGCTTTAAAATGGCGGGGTTGGTCACAAATAAATCATCGCCGACCAGTTGCACTTTTTTGCCCAGGGCCTGGGTCAATTCCTTCCAGCCTTCCCAATCATTCTGATCCATGCCATCTTCAATGGAGTAAATGGGGTACTTGGCGCAAAGGTCAGAATAGAGCTTGACCATTTTACTGGGGCTCAATGTCTTTCCCGTGGACTTGTGAAAGGTATAGCTGCCTTTGTCTTTGTCGTAGAATTCCGAGGAGGCTACGTCGAGAGCAATTTTTACATCCTGACCGGGTTTGTATCCAGCCTGGGTGATGGCTTTGAGGATGGAATCGAGTGCATCGTTGACACTTTTGAGGTTGGGTGCAAAACCGCCTTCATCGCCTACTGCCGTTGAGAGTCCGCGCTTCTTGAGCAAAGCTTTGAGTGCATGGAAAATTTCCGCGGACATGCGCAAACCTTCAGAGAAATTCTTGGCACCTACGGGTGCAATCATGAACTCCTGGAAATCGACGGGGGCATCGGAATGGGCTCCGCCATTGATGATATTGCACATGGGCAATGGCAAAGTGAGATGGGCATTCTCGGCCAATTCGGCTAAGTACAGATAAAGCGGCTTTCCTTGATCTTGGGCGGCTGCTCGGGCCAGGGCCATGGAAATGCCTAGCAGCGCATTCGCTCCGAGTTTGCCTTTATTCGGCGAACCGTCGATATCAATCATCATTTTATCTAACGCACGTTGTTCGCTGGCGTCTTTACCTATCAAAGCCTTGGCTAGAGGGCCATTCACGTTTTTAACGGCCTTGAGGACACCCTTGCCTAAGTAGCGGGTTTTATCCCCATCGCGTAATTCGACAGCTTCGCGTTCGCCCGTGGAGGCACCCGAGGGAACGGCAGCCCGACCCAGGATTCCATTGGCTAGAGTGACATCCACCTCAACGGTTGGGTTTCCACGGGAATCGAGAATCTGTCGGGCGACTACGGACTTGATGGCGGACATGAGCTACTCCAGGCTTAGTGTTTGGATAAAAGATATTCAACACTGGTCGGTATTTCTATCCTTTGCTGGATGCCGCAACTCCTCGGCATGGCCTTGCGCTGGGCCCTGCTTCCCTTCCTGACCATTCTGGCCGTGGCCTTGGCCAACGGATTCTGGCATGCGGCTCGGTTGAACGGGTTTGGTTTGGGTTCGCTTTGGCATCCACTTGCGCTGGCGTGTATCGCGGGTATCACCTTTCGAATAGCATTCCGATATTTGATGGGCCGTATTCATAAGGACGATCCATTTGAATTTGTGGATACCCTTGAACATGAATTGACCCATGCCCTGGTTGGATACCTTACCCTTGCCCCACCCCAATCCTTATCCGCCTCTCTCAAAACCGGGGGCGAAGTGCAATTACTAGGCTCCAATCCCCTCGCTGCACTTGCACCCTATTTTCTGCCGCTATGGTGTACGCTCTTGATGCTTATGGGTATTCTGGTACAGCCAGGAATGCAAGCCAGTTGGAATAAGCTCATCTTTTTCATGATGGGGTTGTTTACATACCGTTTGTCGAGGGAATTTCGGTGGCGGCAAACCGATCTGCACATCTACGGCTTCCTTTTTTCCACAATAAGTGTTTTTATTTTCTTGCTAATGGGCCTCGGAATAGTGCTAAAGGTTCGCGGTTTAATGTCTCTTCACTGGTTTGGAGACTCCCTGTCCAACGCCTGGCATTCTCTGCCTCAAATTTGGACGTGGATGATTCACCACCTGACCCGCTGACAAATGTTTGTCAAACGGATTGGCAAACGTCCAGAAACCCTTGTATCATTAGGTATAGAATGAAATATCCAATCCTTGACTCTAAACTGACTATGCTGGCTACCCTTTGTTTAACCTTAATTTCAATTTTACTCGGCCCATCCCAAGCAGCGGAACAAATTTCCCTACCCACCGCGGGCTTGCGCGATGCGACGCTGGCCGACCTAAAACCACATCCGAGCGGCAGTAAGACTTATAATGAATTCTGGACCTATCACCTTTTTCTAGATGGGAATATCCAGGTTAGCTTGAATTTTTCCCGCGTTAATCTTGGTTCATTTAAATCGCCGGTTTGCGGTGCAGACCTGACCGTGCTTGGCTTCAAAGGCCGCAATTATTCGGTGGCACGGGAATATGAAAAAAAGAATTTCATTTTCACAGATTCCAATTCCCAGCTCCGTGTGCACGAGAAAATCTGGTTTGAAGGAAACCTGCCGCAAACGCATCATGTTCATTTTGCCACAAGCAAAAAGGATGTTTCCTATTGGCTTGACCTTCAATTTACGGAAATTGAACAAGGAAAAGTTTGGGGGGACGGTATGTTTAAATTTGGGTCCTCAAATGGGGTGGGTATTTTCATCCATATTCCAAGGGCAAAATTTACGGGTACCCTAGCCATTAATGCGGATACACTGAAGGTAAGCGGCCTCGCCTATATGGACCATACTTTTCAAACCGACATGGCACCGGGCCTGGTGGAATCCGGTTACCGGTACATCTCCCAATCCGGTACGCTGGAAGTGGGCTATTTACTCAACCCAAATTCCAATTTTGAGTCGAAACCTATCGGTTACGGATTAAGGCAAACACCAACTGGTCTAGTCCTTCTCAAACCAGTCCATATCAAAGCCATCTCAGCGTCCAACACCATGGGAGTAAAGGTTCCAACTGCGCTGGAAATCGATTATATGGAAAATGGGAAATCACTTTTACAAAGAAGTGCGGATCGTCTTCAGCAATCCACCTTGCATGAATTCAGTGGATTTACGAAGATGGCAATCAAAAGGTATATGGGTGGTGAAGTCTTAACCTTCAAGGGAATCGGCACATTGAATGGCAGTCAGCCCATGGCGTACAGTTTTTTTGCTGTAGATTAGGCCTGAGTAAGTCAAATCAGGTCTGAGTAGGCTTGATTACTCCTCGAGTACGGGAATCCTCTGTGTTACCCCTTTTTGGGTTCCAAACCAGACGTCATCCACATCCCCGGGCATAACCGAGTAAATATACCGAGTCTGAATTCCGGAAGAATTATTTTTCGTAAACAAGGTCCATGACCCGCCCCCGTAGCGTGCCGCGCCACCTTTGATGCAAGCCCAAAGCACACCTGCAGGGTCTAGGCGCAAACTGTAAACCAATTCCTGACCCATTTCAGATAAATCCGCGTCACCTTGGTAAGATGTCCAAGCACCAGATACTAGCCGTGCCAATCCTATTTGAGTTCCAACCCATACTTCGCTTTTGGGACCTATTCCCAGGCAAGTGATGCTGTTATGGGGCAATCCTCCTTGAGTGGTTTCCTTGGTCATCAACGTCCAACTTGAACCGTTAAAACGAACCAACCCAGCTATAGTGCCAATCCATTTGTTTCCGGAGGAATCCAATGCAATGGCTGTAACAATTTTTTGAGGCAACCGTCCCGAAATCTTTTCCCCTGCATACGTGGTCCAAGCCGAGCCTCGTAGCATGGCGAAACCATTTCGGGTACCGAACCATTTTTCATCTTTGCCGATGGCCAACGAAGTCACGCCGTTGTCGGGAAGCCCACCGGAGGTATTCTCACGCGTAAAACTTTTCCAAGACCCGTTCGCAAGCAAACTCACCCCACCCCCGTCTGTAGCCACCCAAAGCTCCCTATCCTGCCCAACAGCCAAGGCGGTTATTCGATTTCCCTTCAATCCTCCCGAAGAGTTCTCCACGGTAAAGGATTGCCAATCGCCAAACTTTGAAAGCTTGGCAAGACCTTTGTGTGTCCCGAACCATTTGTTCCCTAAATCATCCATGGTCATGGCCGTAATTTCAGGGTCGGGCAAACGACTTACATCATGGGTGACCCAGCGCACTTGGCTATCCGCCGCGAACAAGTGATGGCCTGCTGAAAAAAGGGACAATACGCAGCAAAAGTAGAGGGACGTCCAACCAGGTCGCATATCAGAATAATGTAACTAAAACGGATGGGTCAAACCCGAGGAAGAATCGCTTCCGACTCCTAATTTACGTCTGGGATTCCACCACTCATTAAAATTTTCCATCAGGTACCCACCTGTGGATGGATTGAAGACATACATGTTACCCTTGCCATCAGATACAGCCGCATTTCCTTTCCAGGGCGTGTAGAAGTTCACTTGAAATAAGGGAAAATCCACAGAGGCCGGCCATTGGAAGGGTAGGACAATATTGGCACTTAATGTGTCATAGGCCTGCTCCTTTTCCTCCACCATGACTATACCGTCCCTTTCATCATCATAGCGAGGATTCAAATGAATCCGCGCCCCATCAAAATTTACGTAGACGTAACGATGCCTGCCCAAGGTCCAGTAATTTTTAGACGTATTTAACTTGAGAATGCTGTCCTTAAGCGCTGAAACAGAAGCCACTCTCGAAGTGTCTACAACTTCAATGGTGCCGCGCAAAAATTTCTGGTAGCGCCAGTGCAAGAAAGTATTCGACGACCGCAATCGCCCCAAAACAATGTAAACGCCAGAAGTACTTCGGTTCACAAAACGAAAATCAAAATCGCGGGTGGTATAAGTGATTAACGTTTCTCCGGCTTTGAACCATTTGTCGGGTACATGCTGCGGCCATTCCGCACTTTTATAGGTATCGACTGCCGTGTACCCATAGAGAAAGTTTCGATATATAGCCAGATTGTTGGCCCGCCATTGTGAGCCGCGGAAATGCAAAATGTCCAAAAGAACCCGGGGATTTTCCTTTTCAGGATTGAGCAGCAAGGTACTGGAACGAGTAATTACGTCGTACACCCAGGGAGCTGCGCCAAACCAATTTTGGAGGGTGGGAAAATTTGGGCCTATACTATTTTCGTAGCGGCCGCCAGCAGTGAGCAAGAAATTCTGCGAGCCATGGTACACCTCGGTAAGCTGTTCCCGATTGCCTTCACCGGCATAAGCTGAGCGCATTTCCGCCCGATATTCCCCAATTCTGTTTTGCATAAAATTTAAAATGGGATCCGGCACCCGGTATTTGAGCACCGTGGAATATAAACCCATGGATGCATGGGCAATTTGAGTTTTCCAAAAATCTCGGCGTAGTCCCACACACGAGCTGAAGGCGCCAGACTGTACGGCAAAAAAACTTCCGGCCGCGTCATTGGCCATTAATACACTATCTAAAAAAACTTCCGAAGACCTTCTGTAAGGTCCGTAACGAATGGACCCAATACTTTGAAAGGCGAAAACCGTTGCCAAGTAATCGAGTAAACAAGCTGCCCCATTGTTAATGGCTGAATCGTGGGCGAAGGAATACAGATTATCGAGGGCATGGATTGTAAAACGTTGGTAGATTTGCGCATTGAATTCGAAAAATCCTTTGCACATGGATTTCTGCATGGCCTTGAGTAGAAGTTGTTTCAGCATGCCTTCTTGGTTGTCAAGGACAAAACCTGCTGAGACGAGGGAATCCCGTAACGTCTTAAGTTTCGTTAGGTGCCGAGAATTTTCATATAGGATTTGATTGGTCAGGAAGCGTGTGGATTCCGTCATGAAGAGGTGATTCTCGGTTTCCGGGACACTGACGAACAATACATCAAAGTACGCTTTGGGTATTTGACCCCAAGTGCGAACCACTTTTTGTAGAAGGTGGATAAGCGTCGCATCGGTGAGCAGTAAAGGATCCTCGATAAAGAGACCCAACAAAGAAGAGCACCCCAGTAAGGACATATCAAAGTCCCCTTGATCATAACCCGGCACGGGCAGACTGGTGCCGATAAATCCCAGCGGCCCAATGTTGCCCCCCACCACATAGGCTTGCAAAGCCAAACCCACTTGGCGCTGCTGTTCCTTTGTGCCGGAGCGTGCTTTGGTAAGCAAGGTGATCCATTCCTGGAATACCCGCATGCCGTCATTGCTTCGATTCCATGCATGCACGCCATGATTGGCGTCCACACGGTACTGCCAAGCATCCAGCAAAAATGGGCGGTTAATATCAGCCTGGTTTCCAGTTGGGTTTCCGGTTGCCAAGCAGCAAGAGGAAAGCAATAAAACCAATGTAGTGGGCAAACGCATGATTCCAAGGATATGGTAACCTACTGATTCCCATAAAATCACAAAATTTTTACTACAATACTCTCCACGCGGTTTGCCACCAGGCGGCTAACCGGCCCTGCTCTGGGAGGCTTTCCTGATTCCACATCATTTCCATCTCATTTGGATTGGTCGACATTTCCCTTTTGTAAACCGGCTGGCGGTGGAATCACTTCTGCAAACCAATCCAGGCGCCAAAATTACCATCCATTTCCAGGATCCACCAGACAATGCCGATTGGCTGGCGTTGCAAAAAAAAGTCACTTTCCAGCCCATTGACATGGATAGCCTACTGTCCGGGCTGCCGCCTTCCATGGCTTCGGTAGTTCCCGTTCTGCAAGGCATTTCCTCCGGGTACCTGGCTGGTCGCAGCAATATCCTGCGCTACCTGATACTTTTCAAAGAGGGGGGCATTTATCTCGATTTCGACACGATAACCATCCGGGATTTTAAACCCTTGCTGTCCCATCCAGCCTTTATCGGCGAGGAGGCTGTCTTTCGATATGATGATGACCGCGTTTCGGGAAAATTTAAACTGGCAATTATTCCGACGGGCGTACTCTTTGGCCTTAGTTACGCACTATCGCTTTGGAATTGCCGCATGCTCGGGGATTCATACGTATTAAACGCCCTCAATCGCTTGCTGATGCGCGGTTGGAGCGACAAGAAACTCAACAATGCGGTTTTAGGTTGTGAAGCCGGCAGTGCTTTTTTTGCGCGAGTCATCGCCTTGATACCGGACACCAATCCTACAGTCAAATACGCACTGGGACCCATTCTCATGAATCGAACCTGGGACCTGGCACCGGGTCAGGACATGCATCGACTCGATTCCAGCTATTTTTACAACATCCCCCCCAGCCAGACCTTTCGATTCTTTTATGGGCCAGCCGCCACCCTACCGGATTCGACCTTTGTCATCCATTGGTGTTCCAGCAATCACAAGGATCTTGCGGCCACCCTGACCAGGGATAATCTGGGAAAACTTTCCAGCTCGCCAACTTTATTCCACATGCTTGCGCATAAAGTCATTAGCCAAGGAATTTAAATTCTTTAAACTCGAGATTGGATTCTCTCACTTAGAATCCGTGTTCAGACCTTCAGTTCATCACAAAAAATTTGATCTCGGGATTGCAGCAAACCACTCAATACAGAGCGAATGCTCGCCACCGTAGCCGAGTGATCGAAATCAAATGGATGCATCGCAACGCGCAATACCGGAGTGGATCGCCATAGCTTGGCTTGTATGGGGCAAACCAGTAAGGATCCATATTTTCGCATAAGCGAACGAGTGGCCCAGGTTATCACAGGGCTGGGAAAAGTGTGGCCAGAATTCAAATCAAAAAGCGTATGGTGATTTTCCGTGTAGCGAATTCCTTGTTGGAGGAGCGCGGCGGGTAGATTGGTATTGTACAACCAAGCGGGCGCGACAAATCCCAGCGGGTCCACTTGCAAACAGCTGCGAAAAACCTGGCGACCCTGTTCAAGTTTTTTTGCAATGGCAGGCTTATCCAGCGCCAGGAATTCCCCTTCTCCAGCAGTCATAAATGTGCGTTGTAGAGCTTGCCTTGCGAAAGGGCTTTTTGGCGCGCTGTTATAATGAACCTTTGTCTCCAGATGTTGGTAGCCGTGTAGATGCCACTGTACCTGAAAAGGCCTAGGGCTGTTGCACCAGTCGATAAATTCTGGGCTGCTGGAAGCAAGGTGACTTCCATGGTACTCGGGGATGAATAGATAGGTCACCTTTTCCAGACCCAGTTCTAGAAAAAAAGCCTCAGCCTTTCGCAGTCGCGACAAATGAAAGGGCGTAGCATCATGCATGGAAATCAGAATTTTAAGCGGCGGAGTCACAGGCATGATTTCAATATCCCTGGCATTAAAAGTACTCGGCGAGCTTTCCCATATTAGCATAGTAGGTCACCATTCGCTCCACGGCATCGTCCCAGGAGCCATAGCCTTGGGCCAATTCACGAGCATTGGCGGAATCGACGGCGCGCTCTGCGGTCCTGGCCGCTCCCAGGGCACGTAAAAAATCGGCCAGATCCTCCTGCTTAAAAATATAGGGAGATTTGGCCTCGCGCAGCATTTCTCCAGTGCCAGCGGCATCCGGTCCTACGACTACCAGGCCCCGGGCCATGGCCTCCAGTACACCCAGACCAAAAGTTTCAAAGGGGCCGGGAGCCATAAGAATATCGTGCGCATCATAAACGCGACACACCTCGTCCTGTCCTTCTAAAAATCCGAGAAAGGTAAAACGCGGATGCTGAAAAGCCAGGAAGCGATCCGCAAAACTGCCCCGTCCCATTACGGATATTTCCACGTTAGCATCCGCCAGCAATTCGGGCAATGCATTTAGAACCAGTTCAATTCCCTTTTCCCTGTCCAAGCGCCCGGCATACAGAATGCGACTATTTTCTTTCTCCCGCATCGGAAGCGGGTCTAAAAACCGCGCTGGCACTCCAAAGGGCAAGTACGCAAGATGTGGAATTCCCCTTTTAGACAAGCGGCCTTCCATGGTTCGCGACGCTACGGCCGTGACATCATATCCGGTTTGCATTTGATAAAAAAGTCGCCCACCCAAGTGCACCAGAATGCGCTTCAAGAATTTAAATCGCCCACGACGCGCCCAGGGTTCCAGGTAACTTGGAACAGGATCACTATGGTAAAAGGAAACCAGCAGGCCTTTATAAAAACCTGATTTTTTGAGTGCCAGGCAAAATAAACCTGTAAGCCACGGATCTCCCGCTTCCAGAACATCCGGTTTCAATATCCGGATCCATTGGAAGATGCGCCAGTAATCCAGCAAAATCCGATACCCGGAAGGATCGGCTGTTACGGCTGGTCCGAATACTTCCACCAAATGAACCTGTGGGCTTATAGCTAGGACGCGATATTTGGAACCCGGATAGATCAAATAATATTGATGTTCGGGACGATTTTTAAACCAAGCGATTTTGGCCTGGTGATACGTACGGATGCCGCCGGCTTTGGGTGAAAAAAAAGTGTTGATGTCCAGGAAGATCACGTTTGGGTTCCGCCTCCAGAACCTATTTAGCAATCGCTCCCTCACTTCGACAGGCTGCAAAGCCCTCCACAAAGCGGGTACCTCCATACTCGCTGGGGATTATTTTTATGTTTCCTTTGCATGGAACCCAGCGAAACCCGGAACTATCGGCCTCACGGCCAAATGGCCCCAGCCGGTATCCTTCGATTTCTCTGCTTATTCGTGCTGGAAGTCCTGATAAACACCCCTAGACTGATTAAGTTGCGGCGAGCCTATCGGAGAACGGATCGGAAACGCGGCCCGGAGCCGGTTGTAGCCTGCGTAGGCGATAATTTGGATGAGGTCAATGGCATCGCCATTTCTTCCCGTATCATGCTGCGAAAAATGCGCGCACGAGGCCATGCCATCTTCTTATTTGGCGTTGCATTTCATACGCGAGCACCGCGCGTGGAAGAGGACGACCACAGTGTCATCCTGGCACCGGGACGCTATTCCATGGACCAGGCCGGATATCCAGCCAGTGAAGTCGCGCTCATGCGTTTTAGTCATTTCCTGCGATTCTTGGAAGAACATTCCATAGACATGATCGAATTGCAAACGCCGGGTCCCGTATCCATTCTTTGCTTGTTGGCAGCTAAGTTTATCGGCATTCAAACGCTGAGCCATTACCGTACGGATATTCTCACCTATTCAAAACTACTGGTAGACAATCGGGCCGCTGTTTGGGGCATCAATACCACAACCAAAATCGTAACCCATTGGGCTGGACCCGTGATTACCCCTTCCCTCGCCTACAGCGCCAAAGTCAAGGAGATGGGCGTACACTCCGAGAGAATCTTTAAACTGCCACGCGGAGTCGATTTTCAAAATTACCATCCGGACAAGGCCCAGAACGGCGTCTGGCAAAGCTTGAACCTTCCTGCCTCAGGAATAAAACTGTTGTATGTGGGACGCATTTCGCGCGAAAAAAATCTGGCGCGGCTGGCTGAAGCCTATACCAACATCGCCAAATCACAGCCGGATTTAAGTCTCACAATTGTGGGTGAGGGCCCTTATCGCAAAGAGTTGGAAGCCAACCTAGCTAAGCATCCCAATGTTCATTTTACCGGGGTGATGCATGGCGAAAACCTGGCAGGAATTTTTGCTTCTGCAGATATTCTGGTTTTTCCCAGCTTGACGGATACCTTTGGCAACAGCGTGGTCGAAGCCTTAGCTTCGGGAATACCCTGCATCACTTCCAACCAGGGTGGCCCATGTGAAATCATTGTTGATGGAGTATGCGGACTTATTTTCGATCCGGAACGTGCCGGTGATTTGGAAGAAAAAATCCTAACCTTGGTCGAGAATTCCGAAATGCTAAAACTTTTTAAAACCAACGCGCGAGAACGTGCGTTATTATTCACCTATGACCGGGCGGCATTGGCCTTCTGGGACTTCTATTGCCAGCATTACCTTAACCCCCGTTGAAAGGAATTTTAATGTTCGTTCACACCGTCTATTTCTGGTTGAAACCGGGAACCAAGCCAGAAGAAATCCGTCGCTTCGAAGACAAATCCAACGCCATGTTAAAAATACCAAGCGTCCTGCATGGCTGGGTCGGCAAACCCGCGGCCACGTCCAGACCCGTTATCGACAGCTCTTACACCTATGCCCTAGTAGTCGTCTTTCAAGATTTGGCTGGCCATGACGCCTACCAAAGTCATCCTTTACACGATGACTTTCGCGACAATTGCTCCATGCTCTGGACACAAGTAAAAATTTACGATTCGGAGTAAGTGCTTTTAGGAAAGGCCGGCACAAAATATTAGGAAGGTGGCTTCGATCAATTCCGCCACAGACCCGAGCGTCTGCACAGTTAGGCCTTCCATCTTGGCATTGAGGAATCGGAAAGCCACGATCATCAGTAGAAAATACTGGATTATGAGGATGCCGGCGATTTTTAAAGGGAACAGAACCATAGCCATCAGCAGCGCAGCGGTAAAAAACAAAGCTCGAATCTGCCTGCCCCTGAGGACCGGATCGGTTCCACTCTTGGCCGAATCCAGGCGTTGCTTGCTAAATATGATCCCTAGCGCCTGCGAACCCCGGCCAAGGATGGGAGCCAGTAAAACGGCAAAGGGCTGCCAATCCGCACGAATATGCACCAGGCACTCTACTTTTAGAGTCAGCAGGAGAAAGACGGCGGCGATTCCCTGCCAATGGTATTCCGGCTTGGAACCGAATCCGGACCCTGCGTAGACGCGGCGACCTTGGATCAATTCGGACACAGCGCGTAAATGAATGCCACCGGTCATGGCTTCCCAAATAGCAACCGTTGCCACGCAGGCTAGATAAGGTGGCAGAAGGGATTTGAAAAGCTGCAGGGCCAGCACCAACAGGCTGCCCATGCCCGCTCCAACCAATGGGAAGTGATGAACCGATAGACTAAGCGGTAGGTGCTTCTTGAAGGGGATTGGCAGCACCGTGAGATAACTCAGGGCGTTGCTGAGACTCATTCCGGTTCGCCTAAATATTCAAAGTCGACTTGGGCCGTAAACGGATCCGAACGCTCTAGGCGGACGCGGATTTTATCACCAAGATGGAACGTCTTACGCGTTCTTTTTCCAACCAGAAAACCTGTGCTCTCATCCTTGGAGTAGAAATCGTCGCGCAGACGACGAATAGGAATCAAGCCTTCTCCAAAAGGTTCGGTCAAGGAGACGAATATTCCGAAATTTTCAAGCCCGCTGATTTCTCCGATAAACTCTTCGCCAATAAAATTCCGCAGCACCCAGGCCGTGGCGGTCTTCATGCCTTTGCGTTCCACTTTCATCACCGCAATTTCCCGTTCGGAAATCCGCTGGGCGACATCCTCCGCCTGTGCTTTCATACTTTTGGGGACTTTTTCTCCGCGCACAAAAGCTTTGATAACCCGGTGCGTCCAAAGATCCGCATACCGGCGAATCGGTGAAGTGAAATGCGCATAGTCCATCCAGCCCAAAGCAAAGTGGCCGTGCGCCTCAGAAGAATATTGTGCTTTCTTCATGCTTTGCAAAATTTTTCGCTGCACGGCGGCTGGTAATGCGCCACCTTCTTGGCTTAACAATCGGATGAAAAATTGTTGTATGGCAGGATTGAGGAACCCTCCCGTTTGACTGATATCTTTAAAGGCATCGATCATGCCTTTGTCCCGGTGGACCTGACCCTGGGAGGTCCAAAGTTCGGACACGGCTTCGATATCTGGTTGTTCATGCACGCGGTAAAGGCCCGGCAGCTTGTGCTTGATTAAAAATCTTGCTGTAGCACGATTGGCTAGCAACATGCATTCTTCAATCCAGGAATGCGAGGCCAAACGCTGGCTGGGATAGATGCGCACCGGGATTCCATTTTCCATTTCCACCTTGGGTTCCGGAAACTGAAAATTGAGAAACCCATCGCGATGGCGGCGCGCCAACAACTGCGAGGTGAACTCATCCATCAGAATGAGAAAAGGATCGCCTTTTTCTTTGGCTTCCTGCGCTTCTTCGTAGGAATAAAAATGCGCCACGCGAATAAACGTTTCCACAAAATCGAAGCTCTTGACCTCCCCTTGCGAGTCCACTTCCATCATGCAACTAAAAGCCAAGCGGTCCCGGTTTTCGAGCAAACTGCATAAGTCGGAAGAGAGACGCTGAGGAAGCATAGGTGCAGCAATCCAGGGCAGATACTGGGTAAAGGCGCGTTGTACCGACTCCTCATCCAGTTCACTGTCTTCGGTAACATACTCGGCCACGTCGGCGATATGCACCCCTAAAATCCAATTGCCATTCTTTTTCCGTTCCAGAGAAATCGCATCATCATGATCTTTGGCAGTGGAAGGATCGATGGTAATGATGTGCTTGGCGCGCAAATCGAGCCGTTGGGAATTGGCTTCGAAAACGGGTTCAGGAAACGCACCGGCTTCTTCCATGGCCGCTTTGGGATAACTGAAGGGAAGTCCATACTCTTTGAAAAAGGCTTTCGACACAGCCTCAAAATCGACGTCCTGACTTAAGGTCGCTACAATTTTTCCAATGCGTTCATCGCCATCCGCCTCGACAATGCGAACGGAAACGATATCTCCAGGACGAGCCTGCCCCAGAGCCTTTCGAGGGACTAGAATCATGCCATCGTGGAAACCCCAGGATTTTTTTTCTCCCGGACGCTGTTGGGGTTGCACAAAGTGAAATCCACCTTGTTTGATCAATTTTCCTTTAACCAAGTTGGCGTCGTGGGCGTGGTCGGGGCCACTTTTTCGATCCGGTCGTTCGCGTCGGCCCACCGGATCACGGCGGCTCTTTCTATCCCGTCGATTCTCACGATTGGCACTCGTTCTCGGTTCTGGCCTGCCCGCACTGCGTGGAAATTTGAATTTGTTTTCCGTAGCGGGAACACCTGCATCGGCCTCGTCGCGTGCTCCAAATAGATCCGTAACACCGCTTCCTTCGGCGGTTGCGGAGATGTACTTATTGCCTTTTACTTTTCGAACTTGGCCAGAATCTGTCAGGGCGACAAGGATTCGACGGAATTCCGAGGATTTTTCACGGGGAATCTTTAGTTCCGTTTCCAGTTCCGATTGACTTAAGGGAAGCGCCCCTTGTCTACGCAGGCGGGCTAATATCACGCCCTTGTCAGGCAGACTTTTAGGAATGAATCCGGATTTCTTGGGCTTGCCCATGCTCAGTGGCAAAACCGGAGGATCACTTTACCCCGGCCTTGGCGCGTTCGTATTTTAGAATGGGATCGCATTTGCCTGGAAATTTAACCGTGATTTTATCCGTGCAACCGGCAGCGGTTAAAAAGGTGCAAGTCTGACACACTTTTTCAAACCAGTCCTGAGAAATGCCGAGGGGAGGTTCGTCCGATTTCTTCTTACCGCCGCCCACTTCCAGTTGATCCAGTTTGGCGATAATGCCTTTGGCAATGGCAAGCAATTGCTGTACGGAGGCTGGTGGCAGCTGCTGGGCCGCCTGCTGCACATACATTTGCAGCGACTGGGCAACCAGGTCTTTTTCCTCTTCCGATAGACCCATACATCCATTCCCTATTTTGTGGTAAGAGTCGCCCATTACTGGCTTAGCTCAACTCTCACAATCTATTAAAAAGTCTGGGGATGGTTAAGTCGGTAGATTTCGCTAAGCGCTTTTTTCCGCAAGCACTTCGCGTACTTTGGTGGCCAAAAGGGTCATATCAAAGGGTTTAAGAAGCAACCAGGTATTGGGTTTGGCCAGCACAGCACCCATGTCGTACTGATGTTGGCGGCCGGTGCAGAACAATATTTTTAATTCCGGGCGGATGCGCCTAAGCACCTCGGCCGTATCAAGCCCATTCATTACAGGCATATCCACATCCAAAATCACCAGGTCAAAATGCAGTCCATTTTCCAAAATGCGGATGGCAGATGCACCGTCTGCGGCCGTAGCGGGGGTGTATCCAAGTTCGCCCATAATGCGCGCCGCCGTTTGCCGCATCACTTCGTCATCGTCCACAAAAAGCACTTCGCCCTTGCCCATAGGGGCTTCCAGCATCGATACAGGCTCGATGCCTTCGGCTCGGGCCGCTGGCTGAAAATAAAGCCGGAAATGGGTACCTGATTTGGGGTCGCTGTCCACTTCAACAAAGCCCCTATGGTGCTTCATGATGGAATCGACAATGGTAAGTCCAAGGCCAGATCCGTTTTCGCGTTTGGTGGTAAAGAACGGTTCAAAAATCTGGTCCAAAGTAGATAATGGAATACCTTCACCAGTATCACGTATATTAAGGCAAATCATGTCTTTATCCGTGCTGGCGGTATGCCTATGGCGGAAGGCATCATCCACTTTGTACGCATTGATGGAAAGAGTCAGGGTACCGCCAGATTTCATGGCATCGCGCGCATTGACACAGATATTTAAGATGGCCTGCTCAAGCTGCGATCGATCGGCCAGGATCCAGGTTTCGGTTGCCGGAACTTTGGCAAGGACTTGAATGCGACTTTCAAAGGAATGGCCGCACAAAGTAACCAGGTTTTTAACGATAGAGTTTAGATCCACAGGCTCCATGACAATCTCGGCACGACGAGAGAGGGCGAGAAGCCTTTTGACCATAACAGTCGCTCGGGAGGTGCAGGATTCAATGACCTCAAGATCCTCAAGTAAGGTTTTGGAATTGAGGTCACCCTTCGTCACTCTTTGCTTCATCAATGACGCGGTTCCGACCATGCCGCCCAATACATTATTGAACTCATGCGCCAAACCGCCTGCTAGGGTTCCCACCGTTTCCATGCGCTGTGAATGAAAGAGTTGGTGGTTCAACTCCACTGTACGGGTGACATCATCGATTCGGAGGGCCACTTCCCCACGGTTCCGGCTGAACATGGTGAAAAGATTGGCCCGATAGTACACGACGCTTCCGTCCTTGCGCCGATACGGTTGCGGCTCAAAGTCCATCCCCGTACCCGATTCCACCTGCATCACGTTCTTAAGGGCGTGGGATATGAAATTGTACTCCGGAACCAAATCCCAAAAAACATTTCCCAATGCGTCATCTTCTGCGATGGTGAAAAATTCCTGTGCTTTGCCGTTCCAGGTAGTAACGGTGCCCAAAAGATCCATTCCGATAATTGCAGAAGGCATGGATTCAATCAGGGATCCCAACTGATCCTTAAGGTCGCGAATGTGCTCAGACAATTGGGTTTGGTCCAAGAGTGAACTGGCATAGCGGCACATATTTTGGAAAAGATCTTTTTGCTGGCGCGTCCAACTCCGGTCGCTGTTGATCCTTTGTACGCAAAAAACCGATATTCCCGACAAAGTAGTTTCAATCGGGTAGGCCATGGCCGCTCGGCAATCCACACGGCTGGCTAGGTCGAATTCGTCTTCCAACGCGGCGTGAAACTCTTCTTCCAAGGCGCTGAGTTCCGCATCGGGAACAATGGCCACGGCTTCTGGCCATTCACAGGCGGTGGGCATACCCGGGTGTTTCTTAGTTTTTTCCAGAAACTGGACAAAGGGTGCCGGTGGAGAGGTGTCGACAAAATAGGGCAATGGCAGCCTCTTGATGCCCCGATCCACGGCCTCATTGGATACGGCCCAGGTAGATTTAGGCCCATCACCGACAAGGATGCAGGACACGCGGTCCGCTTTTAATTCAATCAGCAATTCCTCGACAATCACATCCATCAGGTCATCGTCATCCAGTCGCATGGTGATGCGCTGGACAAAATCCATCAATCGTTTTTGATTGGAAAAATAAAGGGAATGTTCAAGATCCGCGATTTCCAATTTGGCGAAAACATCCATCAAGGTGGACAATTGCTTGCCAAGCCGCTCATTCTGAGCCTGCAATTGGCGGCATTTAAGTTCGATTTCTGATTCCAATTGGTTGGCCATATATGGTATCCCAACCGTTAAACTTAAAAAAGCACGCCCGCTATCCAATCCTTCTCCGATTTTATACCGGGATTCCACGCGCAATAGTTCCAACTCGGTTACAAAGTCCTTATCAGCGGCGCTTTTTTTAGGTAATATCGAAGAAGATTCTTATTTTGATGGGCCCGTAAATGAAAATCACCTTGCTTTCCAATGAGTTTCCCCCCCTCGTATACGGAGGCGCCGGGGTGCATGTAGAGTACCTATCCAAGGCCTTGGCTACTATGCCTCAGCTTAAAAACCTAGTCGAGGTATTGTGTTTTGGGGATCAGCAATTCGCGGAGGGTACACTTTCCGCCCAAGGCATCAAACCTGATTTTACCCTGCCCAGCCAGAACGCCAGATTTGCAAAAGTTATGGATACGTTGGCGCGCAATATCATGATGTCCGGCACGGTTACGCAATCGGAAATTGTGCATTGCCACACGTGGTATACGCATTTTGCCGGTTGCCTCTTGCAAAAACTTTTCAATATACCCTTGGTCCTAACGACCCACTCCCTTGAACCGCATCGCCCTTGGAAGGTGGAGCAGCTTGGCAGAGGCTACGACGTCTCAACTTGGCTGGAGCGAACGGCGTATCAAAGCGCCGACGGGGTGATAGCGGTTTCCAATTCAATGGCCAAAGATGTGCATGACCTGTACGGTGTGGAACAGGATCGCATCAAGGTCATTCCCAATGGCATCGACTTGGAAGAGTACCATCCAACCTATGATCCTGCCTTGCTTGGCGCCTATGGCATCGATCCCGCGATGCCTTTTATTCTCTATGTCGGGCGCATTACGCGACAAAAAGGCGTCCTACACCTCATTAAAGCCATTCGTCATTTGCGTCCCGGTACCCAGGTGGTGCTTTGCGCAGGTGCGCCGGATACGCCCGAAATAGGCGTGGAGATGAAAAACCAGGTCGAAGCGAGTCGACAGGATTCCGATCATGAAATCATCTGGATTCCCCAGATGTTGCCCAAAAGGGAAATCATTTCCCTGTATACCCATGCAGCCGTTTTCATTTGCCCATCCGTCTATGAGCCCTTTGGGATTATCAACTTGGAAGCCATGGCGTGTGAGACTCCGGTAGTCGCATCAGCCGTTGGTGGCATTACCGAAGTGGTCCAACACGGCGAGACCGGACTGCTCGTCCCGTTCAAAGCTAAAGGCCCGAATGATTTCGAACCGCAAGATGCAAATAAATTTTCCCGCGACCTTGCCGATGCCACCAATTCCCTCTTGGATAATGCGGACCTAAGACAATCGATGGCGAAAAAATCCAGAAAGCGCGTGGAAGATCATTTCGCATGGTCTCAAGTGGCCAAGCAGACTTACCAATTTTATCAGGAGTTGATCGAAAAACATGGTCGCCAGTAAAAAAAGTGTGAAAAAAAAATCCGCAAAAAGTCCAGCCATCCCACTTCCTGAGATTCAAACCATTCATGTGATTGTGGAAAATCTTCAGCCTATGGTTGAAGGCGGACGCTTTCCCATCAAGGCCATACCTGGAGAAAGCGTTGCTGTGACGGCGGATATTTATCGCGGTGGCCATGAAAAATGCGTAGCGACTCTCCTGTACCGGCGCGTCGGTCAGAATACCTGGCAGCGTACTCCAATGCATTTTGTCGACAACGATGCATGGCTCGGACGGTTTACCGCAGCCGGCACCGGCAATTATGAATTTACCGTCGAAGCTATAACGGCACCCAGCACGGCGCCCAGCACGGACAGCAAATCCAAGCCGGAGCTGGAAAGCCCGTGCGTCTTTAGTCCTTATGGAACGCTGCGCGTGGATTCGGCCTTGACCCAGTACAGTGCCTGGTACGAAATGTGGGCAAAATCTCAAGGCACCGATCCCAATCGAAGCGCCACCTTTCAGGAAATGACAGCCCGACTTCCCGCCATCAAGGATTTGGGTTTCGACGTCCTCTACCTGCCGCCCATTCACCCCATCGGTGTCACCAAACGCAAGGGCGTCAACAACAGCCTCACGGCCAAGCCTGGGGAACCCGGTTGCCCGTATGCCATCGGTAATGCGCACGGTGGTCACAAAGCCGTGGATCCGGAATTGGGAACCCTTAGCCAATGTCGTGCATTTTTCAAAAGCTGTAAGGCCATGGGTTTTCATATCGCACTCGATTTCGCTCTCAATTGTTCACCCGATCATCCTTATGTCAAGGCGCATCCGGATTGGTTTTATCGAGAAAAAGACGGAACCATAAAATGCGCCGAGAATCCGCCCAAGCGTTACGAAGATGTTTATCCCCTAAATTTCTTTTGCAAGGATAGCCGGGCGTTATGGCTTGAAATAAAATCCATCGTGGAATTCTGGATGGAAATGGGTGTGACCCTTTTCCGGGTAGACAACCCCCACACCAAACCCTTTGCGTTTTGGGAATGGATGATCGCGGATATCAAAAAACAAAATCCGAATATCATCTTTCTAGCCGAAGCCTTCACAAGGCCGAAAGTAATGAAGCGATTGGCAAAATTGGGTTTTGACCTTTCCTACACCTATTTCACTTGGCGAACAAGTGCGGAAGAATTGCAGGAATACTGCGAGGAATTGACCCAAGGCCCCTCGAAACATTTTATGAAACCCATTTTCTTTCCAACCACTCCGGACATTCTTCCCTGGCATCTGCAAAACGCGCCTCCCGCTGCCTTTAAAATCCGTTTCGCACTGGCGGCAACTTTGTCCGGGTGTTATGGCATGTACAATGGATATGAAATTTGCGAAAACGTGCCGTATCCAGGCAAGGAAGAATATCTCAATTCCGAAAAATATCAGTACAAGGTATGGGATTGGAATCGTCCCGGCAATATCAAGGATTTCATCCGCACAGTCAATGAAATCCGCCGCGCCAATCAAGCCTTGCATGGTTTGAAAAACCTTAATTTTCATACCTGCAACAATGCCAATATCCTCGTGTACTCCAAGCACATGGAAGAAAATATTCTCTTATTTGTCGTGAACCTGGACCCGAACCAGCAGCAAGCGGGAATCGTCAGCGTTGATCTGCAAAAAATAGGTCTGCAGGCGGAGAATATCTATGGTGTTTTTGATCTGTTGACGCAGGAGAGTTTCGTGTGGTCCGGCAGTCACAATTATGTAGAATTAAATCCTCAAAAAGAGGTCCTACATATTTTCAAAATTGAGAAGTTTTGATTTTTAAATATATGCGGGATAGATATCACACCAGCTTAATTCAAAGACCGGAGTTTTGACCCACCGATGCTTGAATTTTTGTCCAAAGCCGGGTGCGAAATAGGTTATAAAAGGGTATATTGGGAATGGACGGGGCTGTCGGAAAACCTTAAAGACACCGAAAATTTGCTTAAAAAGGGCATGAGTATGGATGCGAAGGAAATAAAACTCGACTGTCCCTGTTGCAAAGCCGAATTGATCCTGGACGCAGCGACGGGCGGGGTCATTAAATTTTTTCCCCATAAGGAAGCGCCTACCAGTTTGGAACAGTTCATGAAATTGGACAAAACCCGCTCGCAAGATTTGGCTTCCAAATTTGATGAAGCCAAGAAAATCGAAGACGGCCGGCTGGATCTGCTGAATAAAAAGTTTGAATGGGCCAAGAAGAACAAGGACAAACTTCCCGAAGCAAAACCGGGAATCCTATGGGATTGATGCGCCGGCTCAATTCCCGATCCCCTCTGTAACTCCTTCCAAAGTCAATATGTCTGATGCCTCCACAGCCCTGGAAATCATTCGCTCCGTGGCGCAAACCATGCAGGAGTCCGCGACTACGCGCCCAGCTTTGGAAGCGGTAGTCAAACTTATTTCTGATATGATGGAAGTGGATGTGTGTTCCATTTACCTTTTTGATACGGAAACCAATAAACTGCGGTTGTCCGCCAGTGAGGGGTTGAACCGGGGTGCAGACTCGGAAGTCAGCATGGTTCCGGGAGAAGGCTTGACGGGTTTTGCCTACAGCAGCGGTGAAATCGTCAACATTGCCAATCCCAAAGCCGATTCACGCAATAAGTATTTTCCGGCTCTGGGTGAAGATCGCCTGAAAAATTTTCTGGGTATTCCCATTCCTCCCGCGGCCAAGCACGGTGCCGGTGTCATCACCTTGCAATCCACGGAAGCCCATCCCTTTTCACCCATGGTCGAGGACTTGGCCTATACCTTGGCAGCCCAGCTCGGCAACCTTCTGGAAAACCGCAGCCTCAAAAATTCACTGCGGCCCATTTCTTTGGTCGAACCAGAAGTGCCGAAAGCCGCACCGCCCTTTGTCCGAGCCCATGTGGCGGTTGGTGGTATTGCCGATGGCCGCGCCATGATCCTCAAAACCCATCAGGTTTGGGACACGATCATTTTTACAGAATGCCTGGATCCGCAAGTCGAACTGAAAACCTTGGCCCAGGCCCTGGAAATTGCCAAGCAGGAAAGCCGCTGGTTAAGAAGGAGAGCTAAAGAACTTTTTGCCGAACTCGATGCCCGGATTTTCGATACGCATGAATTGATGCTAGCGGATCCCCATTATATCGGCCTCATCGAAGGCCACATTCTGGAAAATATGGCCGCACCGTTTGCCGTAAAATTAGCTACCCGCGAAATTGTGAAATCCATGGTGGAATCCGGCAATGCCATGTTATCTTCCCGGGCGGCTGACCTTAGAGACGTGGGCCTAAGAATTCTAAACGCACTTGGCGAGGTAAAAGAAAACCGCAACGTTGAAGCTGAGGCGGAAGAGGGAAATATCATAGCTGCTATAGAGCTGCTGCCTTCCGATCTCATTTATCTCTCAACGCGCAAAATCACGGGAATACTCTGCGAAACCGGTGGCATCACGTCCCATGCGGCGATTCTCGCCAGGTCCTTGGGTATCCCCTGCTTCATGGGTATCCCCGGTCTAACCACCTACCTGGAAAATGGAACCCGGGTGATTATGGATGGCAACTCCAGCCTCATCTATATCAACCCTGACGTCCATGTCCAGAGGGAATATGCCAGACTCATGGAGGACCTTGGTACCCGCCAATTGTCCGTTCCCGGTTTTGAAGCCAAAACCAGGGACGGGCATAAAATGCAATTGTCCGGCAATCTCTCGCTCTTTGCCGACCTGGAAGTCATGGAGCAAAACGGCATTGAAGGCGTGGGGCTGTACCGATCGGAATTTTTCTTCATGATCCGGAACCAATTCCCGGACGAGGAAACCCAATTTGAAATTTACAGCCGCGTTTTGGCTCGATGCGGCGAACATGGTGCCACTTTTCGATTGCTGGATGTCGGCGGTGATAAGCCACTAAAGTATTTCGATTGGGGCAAGGAAGAGAATCCCAGCTTGGGGTGGCGCTCCATCCGCATGCTCTTGCAGCGACCGGACATTTTGCGTCCACACCTGCGCGCATTGCTCCGAACCGCCCAACTCGGACCATTCCGACTGGTTATTCCCATGCTGTCCTTGATTACGGAACTTAGGGCCATCAAGGGCGAAATCGACTCCGTCCTCCAGGAATTGGAAATGGAAACCGGAAAAAAATTCCGTCGGCCGCCAATCGGATCCATGATTGAAATCCCGTCCGCCATGATGCAGATTAAAGATTTTGTGCAAGAATCGGATTTCATCAGCATCGGCACCAACGATTTAATCCAGTACCTGTTTGCAATCGATCGCGGCAACGAAAGAATCGCCTCCTACTATCAGCCATTCCACCCCGCCTTGATTCAGGCCTTGATGCGCATTACCACAGCAGCCAATGCGGGCGGCAAAGACATCACGGTTTGTGGAGAAATGGCTTCTGATCCTCAGGCTTTACCCATTTTCCTGGCGCTAGGGATTTCCAAACTTTCCATTGCACCGGCATCCGCAGATGCAATCAGAATGGCGATTAGAAACTTGGATACGGAGGATTGCAAAAATCTACTTCGCCACATTGCCAATTTGCATTCGGCCGAAGAGGTAAAGGCCCAGCTGGAATTATTTCTTGAGGCTGTTCAATTAGCTTGAAGCAGGTCGATTCAACGGGAAGGCGAAAGTTTCCCCAGTATCGCGTCCACACTCTTCTTAAATGACCCGTCCTTCTCCATGGCCTTTTCAATGGTCTTGATGGCATGCACCACAGTACTGTGATCGCGGCCGCCAAACCGTTGTCCTATAGATTTCAATGAAGCGGAAGTCAGCTCCTTCATAATGAACATGGCCAACTGACGAGCCTGCGCAACTTCTTTTGTGCCCCGGCCTTGTTCAATTATCCTATCTACCTCGACCACAAAATAATTGGCTACGACCGTGGTAATATCTTCCGCCGTTATTTTTTTGGCGGGGCGATTCAAGCCAGTACGGTTTACAATCTCCTTGGCAAGTTCCATAGTGATATCGGAATGCTTAATAGAGGCTTGCAATAACAATTGACGAATGGCGCCTTCCAGAATGCGAATATTGGAATCAATGGCCTCTGCCAAATAGGCGATAATTTCCGGTGAAATATCCAGATTCAGCGCTAGCGCCTTGTGATTTAGAATCGCTTCACGGGTTTCCCGATCCGGCGGCTGAATATCGACAAAAAGTCCCCATTGGAATCGGCTCACCAATCGGTCTTCCAATCCCTTCAAGTCACCGGGAGGCGCATCACTGGTAAGCACAATCTGTTTCCGGCTTTGATGCAAAGAATTGAAGATGTGAAAAAACTCTTCTTGGGTCCGGTCCTTGCCGCTTAAAAATTGCACATCGTCCATGAGGAGGATGTCAACTTCATTGCGATAATAATTGGAAAGCTCATTGATACGATTGTGTTGAATCGATTCAACGAATTCACGATAGAAGGCTTCAGAGGTGACATAGCGCACTTTCTTACCAAGGTTTTGCGCCACGGCATAATTGCCGATTGCTTGCATCAAGTGGGTTTTGCCCAGTCCGACGCCGCCGTAGATGAGCAGAGGATTGAACTTGGTTCCTCCCGGATCCTTGGCCACCGCCAATGCCGCCGAATACGCAAACTGGGAATTACTGCCAACGACAAATTCATCGAAAGTGTAATTGAAGTTCAAATCAATCACGGGCATATTGGAAAAGTGGCTACCAGAACCTTGCGAAGGCACGGGAATGCTGGGTTGGCGCCGCAACTGAACCCGAACCTCACGGCCATTGGCCTCCATAAAGCAATGCTCGATAAGCCCGAGGTACATTTTCGACAATTGTTCCATATCCAGATTTTGGGGCACTTCCAGGATGACCTGGAATTCGCTAAGATCCAAAACCCTAAGCGGCACTATCCACTGACTGTAAACGTCTGGAGAAAGCTTGGCCTTCAGGGAACCCAAACAGCCAGTCCAAGGATGCAGCGATGTTACTAAACTGGGCATTAGGCAATCCTGCGACTGCATTGCGTAAGGTGCTTGAGGGCAAAGCCTGTGGATACTGGGGATTTGAGTAAGCTAGGCGGAATATTCATTCGAAGCATTTGTGGAAACCTTCAGGGTCAGGAGCAAGCGAGAAATATAATCAACTTCATGAACCAAAGTGCCCTGTTGATAGCCCATTTGTGGCGAGATTTTCCGGAACGGTTTATGACTTAAGACCCTGAAATTACAAGATATAACGCTATTGAGAAAAACCAGAAATTGAGCAGTATGGTAGGCTAAAGTTTTCAACATTCTATCCACGCACACTTAGGTACTATGATTTCCTTTGAGGACTTTTAAGCTCAAAAGAACTGCAAATCCCTTGTGGACTGGCTGTGACTGAGCTAAAATTACTTTCCAGCCCGAACCCGACAAAATGATCAGTTTAAAAGTTCAACACCAGTACATCGCCTGGGGCTTGTTAGCCACATTGCTTTTATTGCATTGGTTGTGGTGCGAGTTTGTCGCCTATCCTATTTCGTTCGAAAAGAATTTGAAAAAGGGAAAGTCCTGGGTATACATACCCAAACAGTGGAAGGGTGCCTATAAATTTCAAATCCGCTTGGTGTCACGCATCATCATGCTGGGTCTGGTCGGTACCGGAATACTGCTGGTAAACCTGTATACGCCTAAAGCTGGCAATGTCTGGTACATGGCTTACGGAGTGGCCTTGGGGTTTTTGGTGATGCGCCTGGATGCCTTGTGGTTGCGGATTCGCTATCAGCAGCAGGAAGATTCCTATTACTTCCTGCACGATGAACTCCGGGCCAAGCTGGAAAGCGAAGGGAAAACCATGGGTGAAGGCGCATTTAAAAGCTTAGCAGCTTACCAACATCAAAATTTACTGCGTAAAGCCGATGAGCAGGGAATACTCATTAAAACTTTAGGTGCCCAAGCCAAGAATTCAAGAAACCAACGTAAGGTAGCCCGTATCCATGAGCCCGTTGAATCCTCAATTTAACCCTGGCAGACCTTAGCCATGTTCTTGATTTCGCCTAATACCTCCGAGCAAGAAAACGATTTGCGATGGAAAACTGCCATGGCGGAAAATCGTCGACCGGACCCGACAGACTTTGCGGCATTTATGCTGGCTAAAACATCGAGAACGTTCGCGTTAAACATCCAAGTGCTCCCCCAGGGCTTGCTCAATCAAGTGCAACTGGCCTATTTGTTCTGTCGGATGGCAGATACCCTGGAAGATGATCCAGAACTGGACGGCCTGAAAAAAATTCAACTTATTCAAGCGTTTCGCGGCCTCATGCCACCCGGCCCGGACTTTGATACGCGCTGGTCGCACTTTTACGCATCTTTACCGGAAAACTGGGTCCGGTCAGACCGATGGGATCATCTCTTAGTCGCCCATGGGCATTGGCTCTTTCCCCTGTTAAGTGGTTTTTCAACGCTTGCCGTCAAAGCTATTTCCGAATGTGTCGAAGAAATGTGTGATGGTATGATTCGCTTTACCGCCAAACAGTCCAAGGCGGCTTCAGGTCAGGACGAGCCCGTCCTCATTGAAACGATGGAGGATCTTGATGGGTATTGCTATTACGTGGCTGGTACCGTCGGTCTTTTGTTGTGCAAATTATTCGCCTTGCATTCCAACCTCATCGGCACCAAGCGGGCTCAAGCTTTAAATTCGCTGGCAGTCTCTTTTGGACTGGGGCTACAACTGACAAATATCCTAAAAGACATTCATGAAGATGCCCAGCGAAATGTATCCTATATTCCCCTGTCCCTTCTGGCACAGGAGGGACTCTCCTCCGTAAACTTTCTTTCCCAAGAAGGCCGGCAGGCCAAAGCTCGCATTATGGTACATTTGATCCAGAAGGCCAAAAAACACCTTGAGGATGCTCTGGAATACACCTGCTTATTGCCCCGATTGGAACCGCGCCTACGATTATTTTGCCTATGGCCATTGTTCATGGCCGCGGAAACCATTGTTTTGATTGCCCGTGAACTTGATGCGACAAAAGAGGAACCGAATACCAAGATTTCACGTTCACAGGTTAAGCGAATCGTCAGGAAGACCAGTTTAGTATGTTGGTCAAATGGGCTGACTCGAAAAATGTTGCGTACAACTTTGGAAAGCATGGATTCCACTTTGCAAAAATATTCCGGTCATAGTGCCGCAAACACAGCATATAAACCAGGTTTTGCGGCCGGAATTTCGGGATAATGCATATGGAACAGAGTACAGAAACCACTTACAATAGCCCTATTAAAGGCGACCTACTGCGGATGATTCTGCTTGTGCTAACCTTGGTCGCAGATCAAGTCACCAAGTACTTGGCCAGGCTCCATTTTGGATTGCCCGGCGGTGAGCCGGATTATTTCAAAATCAAGCAGGTTTTAGGTGAATGGATCCAATTCAGGCTGGTATTTAATAGCGGCGCTGCGTTCGGCATGAAGCCCCAAAGCATTATTCCCTTTTTAAATCCTACGCTATTCTACTCAATTTTTTCAACTGTGGCGATTGTCGCTTTGATCTACTACTATCGACATCTTCGTCCGCAGGACCTTTGGCAAAAAGCAGGATTGACCTTGATACTTTCCGGCGCCTTTGGCAACCTCATTGATCGCTTGCGTTTCCATAAAGTCACCGACTTTATCGATGTGGGTGTTCCTGCCTGGCCAACACGATGGCCGACTTTCAATGTGGCGGACAGCTGTGTATGCATCGGAGTTGGACTGATTATTATTGCGCCGATGTTCATTAAAAACCGCGCTCCAAGCGCAGGATCCTGAGGCCTACGGTTTCCTTACTTACCATTGGAAAATCTTGGACGTGCTCGGCCGAGGAAGTTGCTGCCCGGTTGGACCATTTTTTGGGGACACGCGCGCTTGAAGTTTCCAGGAATCGCATTCAAAAATGGATCGAGCAGGGCTGTTTCGCGATCAACGGGGCTACGGCCAGAAAAAAAGATTTCGTAAGTCCCGGGGACACCGTTACCCTTATTCTTGCACCTGAGCTAGAAGTCACCACTCTGGTACCCGAAAACATTCCTTTGCAAATCGTCTTTGAAGACGAACACTTGTTAGTGGTCGACAAATCCAAAGGCATGATTACCCATCCAGGAAACGGCGTGCATTCCGGAACACTGGCCAACGCGCTGGCCTTCCGCTATCCACGGCTTTCGGATGTGAACGGTCCGTTGCGACCGGGAATTCTCCACCGTTTGGATAAGGATACGTCCGGATTATTGGTTGTCGCTAAAAATAATGCCGCGCACTTGAGTCTGGCCAAGCAATTGGAAGCCAGGGACATTCACAGGATCTATCATGCCTTCGTATGGCGTGAACTTTCCGACACTAACGGAACGGTCGACCAACCCATCGCCCGCAATCCTCGTGACCCATTAAAAATGGGTGTGCATTCCGGAGGCAAACGCGCCGTAACCCATTATCGGGTTTTGGGGTTCCATCAATTTGCGTCTTACGTGGAGCTGACTTTGGACACGGGTAGGACGCATCAGATCCGCGTGCATATGGCCTACATCAACCATCCCGTTGTCGGTGACCCCACTTATGGAGGCCGTCAATCCCTACTCGGACGCATTCAACCCATTCACCAGCCTTTTGCGATCAAGCTGCTTTCCTTTTTCCAAACGCAAGCTTTGCACGCTCACCAATTGTCCTTTTTACATCCGATAACCGGCGAGAGAATGCAATTCGAAAGTCCCTTGCCAAAAGAAATGGTGGAGGCCCGCACCTTTTTGGAGCGTTTCAAACAAGATGAGTAATCACAAAAACATTGACTTCGATAAGCTCTTTTTAAAAGGCCATAAATCCTATGACTCTGCTATCGGTGATTGGTGGGAAAAACAAGCCTCTAATGAAGCACACCGCAAGGCCTATGCTGCAGTGGCCAAATATGTGGGTGAACAATTGCCAAAGAGAGGGCCTGGATATCCAAAGTGGATCGTAGATTATGCCTGTGGCAGCGGTCATTTTCTAGCCAGTTTAGCCAGGCGTTTTCCCAAGGCGCGCATTGTGGCCTTGGACGGCTCCCGTAAAATGCTGGAGCAGGCGCGGGTTCGAATGGAAGATGCCGGTGAAGAAGCCGGCGTAGTGACTGCTGCCGAATCCTTTTCTCCACAGGGTCCGCGAATTCGATTGGTGCAAACGAGTCTTCCCAATTTCTCACTGCCCAAGGGTAAAGCCGATGCCGTGGTTTTTGTTTTCCCTAACCTAACCCCGGCTCCATCCGATCAACCCTACTATGACAAAAACGGATATAAAAAAGTTGGCGATACCAAGGTGGCAAAAATTCTGGCGCGCCTGAGGGAAATGGATCCGGAGGATGAAGTCGCTAAAGTGGATCCCGCCGAAATGTATGAAGGTATTATGACTGACCGCGTCATCAGCCGCAATTTACGCCATTTGTTAAAGCCCAAAGGCGTTTGTTTCAAGGTGGACTATGCCAACGCACACCGGCATGAATTGAGCCACCTAACGCAGCTTCGATCTTTATTTGTCGAGGGCGCGTTGGAAGAACCCATTAAGAAACTCAATTGCCAAGTCTTCTTTCGGTATCGGTCAAACCGATTCCACCGCTCACAAGTAATTCTAGATGTGTTCCATCAAACCAGAGATCCATCCGACAAAACAGGCGGATACTTTATCTCGGTCTTTGACGCCAAATAATTCAACGCCCGGTTTTTAACCGTCCGGTTTTTAACCGTCCGGTTTCTAACCGTCCGGACCTTGGGCGGCCGGTTCTTGGCCAGCCGGTTCCTCTTCTGTCACTTGCTTAGACTTGCCTCGCCCTTTGAATACGCGTGGCGGAAACTCAAACTGGATTTTTCCGTCTTTGGAAAGTTTTAAATAGGCATCAAAAAACCGGCGGGTCTTGGAAGATTGGAATCCCTTAATCAATTGGGTTTTTTCCCCAGCCAGCATCAGGGCCAGGTTCTCCCTATCAATCGTTTTTCCCAAGATCATTTTATTGATCTTGAGACCAAGCTTGGCATCTCCATTGATGGCACTTTCCGAGGCATAGCCGGTAAGGGTTTCAAAAACCCTGGTTCCATCTGTTGGCGAAATACCCACCGGAATTTCAACAGCGAGATCGAGAGGGTTTCCATCCATGCCGGACGTATTATCATCAAAAACGAATTCGACCTTACTCTTTTCGTTGATTTTTAAAGCTGCCGTAAAAGGCTTGCCCTGCTTGCTGCGAAAGCCCTGCAAGGGTCCAATCTGCCGCTTGGTCAAGAGCTCGATGATTTCCGCCTCGGACATTTGACGACCACCGAGAACCTTGCGCACCATCAACGTGCCATCGGCAGACTCGAAGCGCGTCAATGTTTCAAACATTTTTTGACCATCTAGAGGACTGGTAAAAGAGGCCTCTTTGCGTTCTTTATCCTCGTCATATCCCTTGATTTTTGACACAATTTTTCGCGCCAAATCTACGGTTTCCTGCATGAACTCAGGCCGGGTATACAATCCACGTTCAATGCGGTTCAGTTTAAATTCCCACTCGCCAGTCAACTCCGGAGAAACCAATTCTTCAATACCCATGGCAGAAAGGAGTCGCATCAAATCCGCCCCTTTGGCGGTGGGCACAAGTTCCTTGCCCTCGCGAACAATGTATTTGTCGTACAATAAACCTTCGATTACGGCCGCACGAGTCGCTGGGGTTCCCAAGCCGCGCGCCTTTAAGGCCTCTGCCAGATCCTCATCTTCCACATACTTTCCTGCACTTTCCATAAAAGCCAACAGGGTGGATTCATTAAGTCTGGGCTGTGGCTTGGTAGCATCTTCCTTTAGGTTGACCTGTTCGGCCAAATAAACGGATCCGGGAATAAGTGGCGCAAGAATCTCTTCTTCTTTTTTGTCCACTCCGTAAATGGCCTTCCAGCCGGCCTCCTCCATCACCTTGCCTTCTGTGCGGAAGTGTTCCTTCTCGACGACAGTAATGCGTGAGGTATTCAGGAATCTCGCCGGTGGGAAAAAGACCGCCAAAAAGCGCTGAACCACGGCTTGATAAATTTTGCGTTCCGGTTCGGAAAGGTCGGTGGGAATTACGTTGGTGGGAATGATGGCATGGTGATCGGAAACCTTGCTCTCATCAAATATGCGTTTGTCCATTCGCACATAATTCTTTTCCAAAGCTTGCGTGGCAAAACGACCATACTCACCCTGCTTTAAACTTTGCATCAGCCCTTTCGCCACCTCCAAGTAATCGTTGGGGAGGTATCGACTGTCCGTTCTCGGATAGGTTAGTGCCTTATGGCGTTCATAAAGCGCCTGCGCCAATCCCAATGTGTTCTTGGCGGAAAATCCGAAGCGAGAATTTGCATCCCTTTGCAAGCTGGTCAAATCATATAGCGACGATGCGCCCTGGGAAGAAGGCTTCTGGGTTTCAGTAGCTACCGCCGGTTTCCCCTGGCACTTTGATTGGATTTCTTGAGCGCGGGCGAGATCCCAAATGCGTTCCGGGCGGACATCTTCAACCCCTTCTTTCTTTTTAAACTCAGGGTCAAACCACCGACCGGAATACTCGGCATCTGAACCCGCTTTGGATCCAGACCGACCAAAATCCGCATTCACTTCCCAAAAATTCTTTGGAATAAATTTTTCTCTATCCCATTCTCGATTTACGATCATGGAGAGTGTGGGCGTTTGCACACGGCCACATGGAGTCAAAAAGAAACCGCCCCATTGGGACTTGTAGCCGGTGAGAGCTCGAGACCCATTGATGCCAATGAGCCAGTCCGCTTCAGAACGACACATAGCTGCCTGCGCCAAATTTTGCATTTCCCCATCGGTTCGCAAATGTTGGAAGCCCGTCTCAATGGCTGTTTTCGTCATGCTCTGCAGCCAAAGTCTTCGGATGGTTCCTTTGATGGGCTTCGATTCACCGGAATATTGCAGGATATACCGGAATATCAATTCGCCTTCTCGGCCTGCGTCACATGCATTTACAATCTCTTTGACATCCTTACGACGAAGCAATTTGCCTAATGCCGAAAGCTGTGATTTGGTTTTGGGAAGGGGCAGGATGGAAAATTTTTCAGGAATGATAGGCAGATTTTTAAGACCCCATTCTTTGAATCGTTCGTCCATTTCTTTGGGGTTGGCTATTCCGACAAGGTGGCCAATCGCATAAGAAACGACATAACTGGGGCTCTCGTAATAACTTTCGTGCTTTTCGAATTTTTCGGGCAAAGCCTTCACAATATCGCCGGCGACACTGGGTTTTTCGGCTATTATGAGTGTTTTATGGGCTTCAGCGGCCAAAGGGGTTCCTAGGTTGGGATTAACTTGGGAAGAATATATATAACAACAACGCGCTTCGAAACGGGCGGAAGCCTATGGGCCTTCAGCGTTTCGGGGCCGAAGAGTGTATGGGATTTCAGAAAATTGCGCCGGTTTCAGAGCCTGCTATAATTTTATGGAGGTCCGGGCCGATATGGCCCTTAAGCGTATCCCAGTAGAGCACTAAAACGTCGGTCACCAACTTGGTATTATCGGTTTTCTCACCCTTAATTCGGAATCCAAGGGCACGAAACAGGATGAGATGATCGTAGCCGCCATGCACGGCAACATATTCTGATTCGCTGAGGTGAACGGAGTCTTTGATTTGAAACAAGGCCTTGATTAAAATTTCCGCATAGCGTTCATCCTGGAGCATTCCAAATAGCCTTGCCCACAATGGCTTATGCCTAAGATTTTCACCACGCCCACTCGCTGCGGATATTATTTGTGGTTTTTCTTTACTTACAGGTATTTCTTTTCCAACAATTTCGGAGGCCATCGCTAAAAATCTTTGACCTTCAGCGGAACCCGTGCTCATTTTCCAAGCGTAAATATGAATTTCTGTTTCCTTGGATTCAAAAGCATCCTGTAGAAACGTCAAAATTTCTTTTCCTTCACGCCCAATTCGGCTCACATCATAAATGATGATATGCCCAATGCGCTCAGTCTTTACCCGATGCATAAGTTGTTCCATGCCTAAGCGTAGCTTCCCTGGAACGTGCGCAGTCGTATCAGAAATGATATCCACCACCTCAAGACCGTGCATTAAGCAATAGGTCTGTAGCTCGGTAGATTGTCGCTCTAAAGAAACTTCAGTGTCCACGTGGCCCCATTCGGAACAATATACGAGGGCTTTCGAATTCTTGAAGGTAGGCATATGCTTCAAAATATAACCATTTTTAACACCATAGTACCCTGGACTCCCAACCTAATCGTCTCATGCCAGGGATGGCTATGAGACAGGTTAATCCGTTCCAAATCAATGAATTTGGCCGATTATTTTGGGGTATTCTAGTTTAGGTCCTGTTGGAGAGTTTTGAGAAAAAAACGGTAAAAAGATTGTGAAGTGCGGACGAACGCGCTTAATTTAGGCGTACTTCGCCTCGCCGATTTTCAAATTGTTGTAGAACTCCAACGGGCTTTCTGAGGCGATGAGACTGCGACGAATATCGGCATCGGACATGATTCTAGATATTGCCGAGAGCGCTCGAATATGTGGGCCCGTTGTATTTGCCGGCGAAACAATCAGAAAAAGTAAATACACGTTTTCCTTGTCAATGGCTTCAAAATTAATCCCGCGTTTTACGGAACAGGCAACGACGCACATCTTATCCAAGAAGTCCACTTTGCCATGGGGAACCGCCAGACCACAACCAATGCCAGTTGACATTTTCGCTTCCCTACCCAGCACAGCTTTCAGCACGCCGTCACGGTTTTCAATCTGATACGATTGACATAACAAATCCACCATATCCGAAATAAGTTCGCGTTTATGGTTTTGCGGGGAATCAATGATGATGCACTTTTCCGAAAAGGATTCCGATAGTTTCATATTTTCATGTCCTTAGACCCGCCGGGTCCCACTTTAAAACTCTGCGCCCAGGGACCAATAATCCCGTTGTGGATTTTCATGCGAGCCGATGCCTTTGATGGCCCAGGACCGCGTGTACTTCAGTACGAATATTCCGAGATTCATACGCATGCCATATCCAAGCCCCATTCCCATGACATCAAATGGATCGCCCGACGACCATGCGCCGCCGTAATCCATGAATACATTACCCATTACATACCGTAAGACTAATGGTATTGGCCAGACCACAGAAAACTCGCGGATAAAGGGATATCTGAATTCAACATTGCTGACGAATTTCCGTGTGCCTTTAAATTCATAATAGTCGAATCCCCGCAATGGAAAATCGAATTGTGAGAAGTAAAACTCTTCCAGCTTTTTCGGGAGATTCGCCGAATTTGCATGCGCATTAAAAGTGAAATCTTCACCGCCTACCCAGAATTGGTGCGGATTTTCATAATTGCCGATGGCTTCAGAAGCGCCTGCGGAGACTCGGACAGCTAAAGTATACTTTTTAAAAAACTCCCAGTATTTACGGGCATCAGCATCAAGCGTATAAAAGGAAATATGATCTTGAAATACCGGCGGTACGGCCTGGATAGCACCGTAAACTCGTTCCCCATTCACAGGACCGACAATTCCCCAGATGGTATTGTCATGCACCCATTTCAAAGTTGGAAAAACCGCGTTGATGGTAATGGGATCATAGCTATTATCAGTGACAAATTTGCCACCCTGATTAGACTGCAGACTTCGGGAAGAAAACAAAGTTCTGGCTTCAAACTCAAGCCGCGTATATACCGAAAAAGGGTAACGCGCCATTGCTCCGAAACCAAATTGTCTGTCCAGAAACACACTGTCTGGCGGAGATATCGAGCCGGAATCCTGCAGCAATCCATTCGAAAGTTGGGCTTGGTGGTAGGCACTAATTGTCAAATCCGTTTTCATGGGCAAATAGCTGTAAGCAACTGAACCATTCGTATTCTCCCAGCTACCATTGATGCTGAGGGCAAAGGACAACTCCTGATCGCCCATTAAATCGCTCAAGGTTATATATGCTAGGCCTCCATATCCATACTGGTTGTCAACTCCTAGGGCCGCGTTAGCATTGTCCAGACTCCATACAGGCTTGTATTTTCGTTTTAAAAACCCTCCATCACCGGCCAGATACGCGGAGCTGTCAGTCAGAAAAACGGAATCCTTTTTCTTCTTCCCTTTTTTCTTGCTCCCTGCTGATTCCACACTGTCGCCGGAAGGGGCCTTCTCGGCAACCACCGTGTTTTTATTCGTATCGGATGGGACAGTTTTGGCCGTTGTATCCCTAGAGAGACTGTCTTTACGGGTTGAATCTTTGCTGGCAACTTTTTTTAAGGAGTCTAGTCTTCCAAGCGAATCCGTGCGGACACTGTCGGCATTGTAGCTGGAGAGGTTCGCCCAATTTAATGGGCGAAAGAAACTTAAGGCGCTGTCTTCTTGGGTTTTGATAAAACGGGTTTTGGGAAGCTCACCAGAAATAACTTTACTCACCGGATCCTTCATCAGAAAAATATCCCAACCTCCTTCTTCAAAAAGGGAAAAAGCCAGCAGTCCACCGCTTCTCGACCACGATGGCGTGAAACATCCGGAAAGCAGGTTGGTTACGGGTCTGACCAAAGACATACCGACCGAATCCTTGCTCATATAAATGTTGTCGATGCCGGACCGATTGGAAATGAACATCAGGGTGGTGTCGGACGGACCGTAGGAGGGCTCCTTTTCATCCCAATTGCCGCCGGCCACTTTGACCAGGCTGTCCCCTTCACTACGAATCTTATAGATATCCTTAAATGGAAGCAACTGATTGTAGTCGTCTAGAGGATGGGGAGAAAGCGGTCGGATCGCAGCATCCGGCCGGTCCGTTTCAAACGCTATCCAGCGTCCAGAAGGAGAAAATACCGGTTTATCATCATGGGCCAAATCATGTGTCAATCGCAATAACGTGCTGGTTTCTAAATCCCAGACATAAATGTCGGTGAGGCCATCTTGCATGCCACTGAAGGCGATTCGTCGGCCATCGCGCGACCAATTTGGCGATAGTATAGCCTGCACTTCAGGAGTGATGGTTCGCTTGACGGTGCCTTTGCGCGCATCGATGATATTGATGACGTCTTTCCCTTGACTTTTGCTGACAATAGCAAGTTGCTTGCTGTCCGGGCTCCAGGTGATTCCCGATTTAAAAGAGTGAAAGCTTTCATGCTTCCCTTCCTTTCCTCCTTGAATGACTGAGCGGGTGACTTTTTCGCTTTTGATATTGAGAATGAATATCGCTTCCCAAGATTCTCTATCGCTGAAAAAGGCAATCTCCTCGCCATTGGGCGATATGGATGGCTGCAAATTGAAAAAGGATAAGTCTTTGCCGTGTTCCGTTAATCGTCTGGCTATACTTTTACCGTATTTACGCTGACCGAGTTCCGGCCAATAAAGGTATCGCAATTCACGCAGCCAGATTTCCCCCGCCTCTTCCAATGATGTCTTGGTTACTTTTTTAAATGCTTGAGGAAGGTCATGCGAGTCTGTCATACTTTGGATTAATTTTGTGACCGCAGGCTTGCCGTAGGTTTTTTCCATCCAATGGAAAAACAGTTGGCCTCCTTTGTAGGCTAAAAACCCACCGAAGTCGGAAGTGGGCGGTTCGACATAACCAAAAGTGGTCGCATCCACCATGAAAAATTCTGAAGACAGATCCCAACCTAAGGAAGCGTACTCAGCCAAGCCTTCGCTCACCCATAACGGAAATTGGCCACCTTGATTGGAAACCTTGGAAGCGGCGCTTTCACCAAACATCATATCGAACATGACAGCATGGGTCATTTCATGCTTTAAGACATGGTAAAATTCCGTATAGCTGCCTTCAAACGGAAGCACAATCCGGTTCTTGAAAATTTCCGTAAAGCCACCGATGCCTTCATGCAAAGGGAGGCGGATGACATTGGTCTGTTCAAACTCCACATGCGAATTGTGTAGGATAATAGGAACGCGTCCCGTGAGTCGATGGCCGACTGTTGCGGAAACACTTTTATACATCTCCTCAACATGGCCTCCTGCAAAATTCGCGATCAGCTCCGCACCTTGCGGAAAGTAGATATCGAAATGTTCCGTTCGGTAATAAGACCAAACAAATTGCTGGAACTGCACTTTGTTTTGGCCGAATTCTTGTCCCCATCCCAGAGACCATCCACAGAGGATCGCCGAGAACAAGAGGCTTTTGAGCGTCCATTTTCGAGCCAAGCTAATTCGCAAGGAGCGCCTCATTTAGGCGGCCTTCCACCCAATCAAACATTTCCGAATCCGATAGGTCTGGCTGCATTGGCACGTCCATCCTGGTAAAAATATTGTGCATTTGACTGACGGAAAATTGGCCCGGGGCCACCGCACCTCCTGAAAGATAACCATAGGTCCATGGGCAACCCAGTAGCGGACTCAATATTCGCATAGCCTGGCCTACGGTACCCATGCTTAGAACTGCGGCGGGCTTTCGACTTATGGCGGCTTCTCGCGCGAAATGCATGAGATTCAGTACCTCTGCTCGGGTTCGACACGTGGTGGCCAGTTTTATACCATCGGCCCGAACAGCCAGCATGTCCCGACCCAAACGTGCAAGCGCCTCTTTACTGTAGCTGCCCTCAAAATTGTGGTGGGACACAAGTACCTTGAATTTTTTGTCCGCGATCAAGGAAACCAACGCTGGGGAAAGCGAAGCGATATGTTCCAATTCCACATCAATCCACTCACTCTGGCATCCTGCTTCATCCCCTTCCAGGGCTATCCAAATTTTGTCCCGTTGAGCTGCCTCGGAATCGAGCCACGCGCCACCATCCCGTGCTAAGCGAATAGTGAAAATCGTCTCAGGGTCGGAACCAAACCGTTGTTTGTATTCGTCCCGGAAAGACCGTAATTCTGTCGGAATCTGGGAGGCTTCCCAGCTGTCGGCGCGGAATTCAACCATAGCGCATTTTGCTAGGGCGCTCCAAGCTTCTGGATCCTTTCGGTTAGCGGACGTTACAATCCCGATGATTCTGGCTCCGAAACGGTTTTTTGTACTTTCACCCACAATGGCCTTTAAATTAAGAAAAGTATGTCACCCCGACCTTAACCATTTCCACCGCAATCTTGCATTGATTTCAGTTTGGATTTTTATCTGCTCACTAGCACTGTACGGGGCTCCGGTTCAAGGCTCAAGGTCAACGACAGCGACAGCGACGACAACACCCTCGACCTTAAATAACACTCTACCTTCAATCCCCTTCACTGTGACGCCTGGAAGTGACGCATGCCTTTACGAACCAGCCTATGACAGTTTAATCCTAACAGCGCTGGATCGCCTTTATCAAATGGATTATACGGCCGCGGACTCTCTGCTTTCCACCCTGCCGGAAATTCCTGCCCGACCCTATTTCCGAGGTCTGGTATTGGCAAACCGTTTTAATGACCTTGGCGATACGGCTTCCCTATTTAAGGCGGAGCGGCTTTGGGATTCCTTATCCCAATCCAGCCATTCTACTCCTGATTCCCATACGAGTTTGGATTTCTACTTGGGACTTACCACTATGCAGCTCAGCTATGTGGCGAGTGTTACCCATCAGACATTACAGGCTACACGTTTAGGGAGGAAAGCGGTTAGTGCGCTCAAACCTCTGGCCAATAAGGCGGAAGCGAGCGCCTACCTGGCTTTGTATGATTATTATATGGCAACCGTACTCAAAAAGGTCGATTGGTTACCATTTGTCCATTCAGACCAAGCCGGACCGGTTCTTCGACTGCAAAACGCAGCGCAGCGTTCTCGCTATCTCAAGGTGTTCTTGCAAACCACGTTGCTCTGGCTTTTCTATGACACAGGGCGCTGGGACTCCGGCCTGAATTTAATTGATGCTTTTCTTACCCGATACCCCAAAAATCGGCTTTACCGACAAATTAAGGCCGACTTCCTCTTCCGCAAGGGTGATTTAGCCTCCGCCCGAGTCCTACAAGAAGCTTTACAACAAGAATATGCAGCGATCCGCACGTCCCAGGCATCTCAAACATACTTGCCAACGGGCTACATGAGTTCAGTCGGTAACTTGGCCAAAATCTACGCTAGACAAAAGGAACAAAAATTATTGGCCAGTCAAATGGCATTATGGCATTCAGATACGTTCCACAGTACCCTATACTGGCTTCCCGGCAGTCTTAAAAAGGAAGTTGCAGCCATTAAGTATTGACACCTTGTCCGATGGTGCAAAATCATTTCGACTTATCGCATGAACGCGGAATAGAAAGGTTTGCGACGTTTGTAGAACCTCCATAATTGGAAAGAAAAATAATCCGGATAATGCTATAATTAGCGCGAAACCTATGACACATTTCACTGTACCTGGAGCGGACTTTTCCTATGTCAACAGAAGTACATAACATCCCGATCAATCCCAATGAAAAAGCCCATATCGATGTGGATTCGGTTACTATCCGATTCGCTGGAGATTCCGGTGATGGCATGCAAATCACGGGCACCCAATTTACCGATGCCTCTGCCCTTTTTGGAAACGATCTGGCCACCATGCCGGATTTTCCCGCGGAAATTCGAGCGCCTGCCGGTACCGTAGCCGGCGTCAGTGCTTTTCAAATCCATTTTTCATCGGAAGAAATCAAAACACCCGGGGATGACCTGAATGTTTTGGTAGCCATGAATGCAGCCGCGCTCAAAGCCAACATCGCGGATCTGGAAGAAGGCGGCATACTCCTAGTGGACGAAGCCGGTTTCACGGAAAAAGATATTGAAAAGGCCGAGTTCAAAACCAATCCCTTGGAGGATGGGTCACTTGCCGGTTACCGCGTCATTCGTGCCAATATCACGGAGCTTACCATCAACGCCGTAGCCGAAACAGGTCTTAAAGGCAAATCCGCAGAGCTGTGCAAAAACTTCTTCACCTTAGGCATGATGTATTGGCTGTACGACCGTCCGCTCAATCATACCTTGAAGTGGTTGGATGAAAAGTATGGTCCCAAAACCAAGTATAAGGATAAGCCACAAATTGCCGAAGCCAATAAAAAGGCGCTGATGTCCGGATTCTATTTTTCAGACACGGTAGAGCTTTTCACTTCGCATTACCGAGTCAAAAAAGCGGCGCTGCCCAAAGGCAAGTACCGTAAGATCTCCGGCAACGAGGCTACTGTATTCGGTCTGCTCGCGGCATCACAAAAATCCGGGCGCAATATTTTCTGCGGCAGCTATCCAATCACACCCGCATCCGATATCCTTCACGGATTATCCAAATACAAGAATTACGGAGTCATTACCTTCCAAGCGGAAGATGAAATTGCGGCCATTTGCTCTGCCATCGGTTCGGCATATGCCGGTAACTTGGGTGTCACGTCTACCTCCGGACCGGGTGTCTGCCTTAAGCTGGAAGCCATGGGTCTCGGCGTCATGACGGAACTGCCATTAGTCATCATCGACGTGCAACGCGGTGGCCCATCCACAGGATTGCCGACAAAAACGGAACAAAGTGATTTACTGATGGTTATGTTCGGCCGCAGTGGCGACAGCCCACTCCCGGTATTAGCGGCCCGTTCACCCGGTGACTGTTTTGAAATGGCCTATGAGGCTGCCCGTATCGCCATGAAATATATGACTCCCGTCATTCTATTGACGGATGGGTTCATCGCAAATGGATCGGAACCGTGGATTATTCCAGACCCGGATAAACTGCCTAAAATGGAAGTGAAGCTCGCTCAGGCTGGAGAAGCCTTTATGCCTTATGAGCGGGATCCCATTACTCAGGCCAGAAAGTGGGCCATACCGGGAACTCAAGGGTTAGAGCATCGCATCGGTGGTTTGGAAAAAGCCCACAATACAGGAACAATCTCCTATGATCCGGAAAATCATCAGGCCATGACCAATGAGCGACACGCCAAAATTGCCAATATCGCCAATGACATTCCTCTGATTGAAATAGCAGGCCACAAAAATGCTAAGACTATCGTTGTCAGCTGGGGTGGAACCTATGGCTCTGTCTCGACGGCAGTCGATGAATGCAATAAAGGCGGCATGGAACTCGGACACGTCCATCTTCAGCACATGAATCCATTCCCACGTAACCTGGGCGAAATCCTCAGAAATGCCGAACGGATCATTGTACCCGAATTGAATATGGGTCAATTGAAAATGTTGTTGGGAGGTACCTTTGGCGTGCCTATTCAAAGCATTAGCCAGGTTCGTGGCAAGCCCTTTAAAATTTCCTATCTCACCGCAGAATTTCATCGCATTTTGGAGACTCAGAAATGACAACGACTACGGCCGAACCGCTCTCGCGTAAAGACTTTGCGTCACCTTCCGCCATTCGATGGTGTCCGGGCTGCGGAGATTATTCCATTTTGTCCACCATGCAAGGCATTCTGCCAACTTTGGGCCTTCCCAAGGAAAATTTTGTGTTCGTATCCGGCATCGGCTGTTCCAGTCGCTTCCCGTACTATATGAACACCTATGGATTTCATACCATCCATGGTCGGGCACCCGCCATTTCAACTGGAGTCAAGCTCAGCAACCCCAATCTCCAAGTTTGGGTCATTACCGGAGACGGCGACGCGCTCAGCATTGGCGGCAACCATTTTATCCACGCCCTGCGTCGAAACATGGATCTCAAGATTATCCTGTTCAACAATAAAATCTATGGATTAACCAAAGGCCAGTATTCCCCCACCTCCGGCGTTGGGACGGTGAGCCCCTCCACACCCATGGGCTCCGTAGACTTGCCGTTGTCACCTATCAGCATGGCCATTGGAGCTGAAGCCGGATTTGTGGCCCGGACCTCCGACAATGACGTGAAACATATGGGTGAAGTATTTGCTGCAGCTGCGGCTTATAAAGGAACGGCATTGGTTGAAGTGCTCCAGAACTGCATTATCTTTGCGGATAAAATTCACGAGCCGTACTATGGCCGCCCAACCCGCCCAGATACCCTACTCTATTTAAAGCATGGTCAGCCCATGCGCTATGGCAAAGAATTGGAAAAAGCTCTGGTTCTGGACAAGATGGCCATCAAGACCAAGGTGAACCCCTTAGATTCTGAGATCCTGGTGCATGATGAAAAGGAATCTACCGGTGCATTGGGTTTTCACCTCTCCCGATTGTCCCATCCCGAGTACCCCGTTCCGGTGGGCGTGTTCCGTAATGTCGATAGGCCTTCCTATGCGGATGCCATGCGCGCTCAGATCGATACGGCAGCCGCCAAAAATCCTCCTAGCTTGGACAAACTATTCAACTCCGGCAGCACGTGGACGGTGGAGTAAGCCAAGCGCAAGGCCTTTCGCTTTCTTGGTCCAATATGTAGGTTTAGTTCCGATTCCTTAGGTTGGAGTTGGAATTTTTGCTGCCTAGGCAAAATTCCGGTTACCGGACGGACCATTTGAACACTCTTATTTCACATAACAACTCGATCAAGCCTAGCCTGTTCCAGTATTTGGAATACAGGCTCTTTTTGACCGATTTTATGAAATGGAAACAGAAAGGCAATAGCAAGTTTTCCAAGCGGGCGTTTTCCCTGAAATATTTTGGGTCGACGGCGCTGCTCTATTCCGTGATGCAAGGCAAGCGGGATTTGGGTCCCAAGTTGCGGGTTCGCTGTGCGGCCGCTCTCTCCCTGGGCGAAAAGGAAAACCAGTATTTTGATGTTCTGGTTCAGCATAACCAGGCCAGGTCAGACCTGGAAAGGAATTTTTTGTTCGGCAAGCTTTCAAAATTTAGGAATTCCAAAGCCTGGATCGTGCGGGAGAATCAGCACAAGTACTACGCCAAATGGTATTACGCTGTCGTTTTCAACTACCTAGGGCTGGATCAAAAAAAAGTTCGCCCTGCAGATATCGCCAAGGAAATCTACCCTCCCATTTCCGCCGACCAGGTGCAGGAAGCCATTGATCTGCTCGTCGATCTCCAAATGATTCGAAAGTCAGATACCGGGTACGCACTCACCAACAATTTGCTGATTTCCGGTGATGCCTTCCAGGGGGAAGTTGCCTTAGGCTATAACCGCCAAATTCATGATCTCAGTTCCAGTATTGTCGAGGATGGATTTCGAAAATTCAAAGCCTACAATACCCAAGTGTTGACCGTATCCAATGAAAGCCTAAAAATCATCCGTGAAAAAGTGGCGGCGCTCGATGATGAAATTCAAGAAGTTGTCGCCAAGGATAAAAAAACGGATAAAGTCTGCACCTTGGTATTTCAAATCATTCCCAATACCCGTTGAACGAGGAAAGCAACCTTGAAAACAATCCGCTGGAAATCTGGAAAAAAGTATGTCTCCACTTGGGTATTCGGCCTGTTTGTCCTTGGCTGTATGGCTCCGGACACAAGTCTACCTGGTTCCGATTCAAAAACAGATTCAAAAGTTGAAGATCAAGATTTGCTGGCCGGTGCATCGTCGCGAACAACCTGGCCTCCTGATTTGGTTGGCGACACCACCATACAGGTTAAATGGAAATCTGGCAAAGATTTAAAATTTTTATTCTCCTTCTTGGACTCCACCTTTCAGGCAGTGGGCTTTAAAATCAACGGCTCCCTGACGATTTTTAAAAGCAGTGCCATTCCCTCCTTGGATTCCGTACCACAGGTAACGATTGCTTTTCAGGAGCTGGATACGGTGACGCTTTCCTCCGCCAGCCTGTCTCCCCTGCTTACACAGGGCCGTGACACTTTAGATTTCAACATACTGATTGTGTCTACTCGCTGGGGTAAATCGTTTTTAATGGGATTCAAATACTCGACATCTAGCGGCCAGCTTATTGATCCTGCAACTTCTTTAACTCCGGAAAATTCGAACTTTTTGGATCGAACAGAACGCTATTTCCAGGGAAAGTGTAATGCGACAAATATCGTGACGCAGTCTACAACTCTAAATAATTCTGTTCTCAGTTTCTATATTCCTGGCTCGCCCTTTTATTGGCCGGTAAAACTGGATTCCCTTCGGCTTGGACCCTTACCGGAAGGCCATTATCCCCTACGATTGTTAAGGCTAAGCCCCAATTCAACCGGGCAGCATGGCAGTGAAGTGGAAATATATGAAGTAGTAGAACTAGACCAGATGCAACCAAAAGAGTTCGAAATTGGCAAAAAGATTCTGTCCATGCACACCAACAACACCCTTACACTCCGAACCCATGGACTTTAGAAGCCTGTTGGTTGAGAATAAAAATGAAGAGAGGATGCGACGATGAATATTTCCAAAGGTTTGATTGCCATTGGTGCGTTAACGGTATTGGTATCGGCCTTTCCACCCAGCTTGGATATTGGCACCTATACAATTGACGACTATGGAGGCAATGGCGGTGGTCTCCCCAATCTCAGCTATCAAATTGCTATGGGCCAAAACTTTTTTGCTGGCGCCAATGTCAATGTACCACCCTTCTCCAGCCTGAACGCCTCCCCAGGCTTGGGCACCACTGGACCAACATTTGCGTTGGACAAACGGAATACGTACGTCACCAAAGCCGCAATAACTTCTGGAAGCAATACCCAAGGCAACCGTGAATATTGCGATTTCGTGTATTATGGTGGTCACGGAATCAGCGGCAATCTCTACCTTGGAGCAGGTGTCAACTATGGTGCAGTGGGACCCAATAATTTATCGCTTGGAACCGGATACACCCGTTGGTTTATGGCCCACGGCTGTTCCATTTTCAAAACGGCCACACCCCCTGCCGATGCCTGGCAAACTTCCTTTCGTGGCCTAAAAGCCATGCTCAGTTTTAAGTCTCTGATCTACGACAATAATCTAAGCTGGGATTTGTTCAATGATTTTTGGCTCAACTGGACATTTCGCGAAAAAAATCTCTACAACGCCTTTTTCGATGCCGAGGCCAACTATGGATACAAGCATCTGTACCCCACAAGAGGTTTGGAACCCGGTTGCCTATCCGCACAAGTATTTGCGGGAAGCCCGGACCATTGCAGCACCACCTTCCGGAACGTGAACCACGATTACGCTTTGGCAATCGCCAATAGCGGAAATTATTACTCCCGGATTATTGGAACACCGCAGTACTAAGGTCAGAATGATTCGCATTCTAGAATAAACGTCCCCTCATTCATTTATGGAGCGAAAAGTGGAAAAGCAAATTTCGATATGGACATTGGCCGGCCTTTTTGTGGCCCTTTCGAATGCGGCACCTACTGCCCCGGTAGTGCAATCCCAACCCGGTGAATATGTGACCGCAAAATATTACCAAATTGCGCCGCGTCCCTTAAATCCAGAAAATATCAAATCACTATTGGCAACCTTTAAACTTCGGCCAATGGGTAAGCCCCAAATATCCGGGGTCAATACCAGTTGGCATGACAGGGTTGGTGCACGCTTGGCATATGAACCTGCGACATCCGAGTTCGCCTTTACCAATGAAATGGTTCCGGCACTCACCCAAAAAGATGTTGTTCCGGATTCGTCAATCCACCTTAAATCGGATATGCTTGTAAAATCCGTCCTGAGAGAAAAAATTGAAAACCTGGTTTTTGCCAATTATGAAATAACCATGGTCCAAAAGCGAGATCCGGAACACAAAGATAGCGTTGGTCCGGCTGTACCGGCCTACTACATAGGTCGCTATCTAAAAAAAGTAGATGGCCGCATTGTACTCGGGGATGCGATGCAAATTCGTGTGGCCTACGGTGCTGGTGGCGCACTTCAGTCCTTTTCTTTCCGGGATCCAGAGTTGGTTGAAACAGGTTCACAGCAAATCCCGTCCAAAGAAATGGTGGCGGATAGCCTTAAAAAATGGGAGAAATCGCGAACCCACACTCGAACCTATACCTATCCTTTCCATCCAGATAATCTCGCCATTCGCTTCATCAAGCCCGTGCGCATCTTTGAAAGCTACGTCGTAACCAAAGAAAAATTGGGTTCAGCCAATTCACGGGACGGCGAATATTTAGTTCCAGCCGTTACCGTGCTTGCAGAAGTCACTGTGGCGACCTCTAAAAATAATCGGAGCACTCCGCCCCCTGATGGACCCGTTCTCTTGCATTTCCATTTCCCGTGCCGACCCGCTTCCGGATTGTGCTGGCCTGATGGAAACCAGGACCTTCTCGACCAAGTTCCTGCAACGAGATAAAGTTTCCTTCTTTTCCATCACCTAACCTTCGCGCTCACAAAATGGAGCGCTTTACATAGGCACGCCTAAAAGCCTGACTACATTCCTAAATATTTTTTCCGTCTAAGCTTCTGGATCCCTTTTCCAAACCTGGATCCTAAAGGAAAAAAAAGCAATGACGGCTAATGAAGAATTGAAAAATAGTGCGGATTGGCAAGGATTACTTTATAGCAGGTACCATCAAAAGGTTTTGGGTATCTGCCAATATTTTTTGAAAGACAGGGAAGAAGCCAGAGATGCCTCACATGATGTCTTTATTAAAGCCTTTCGTGCGTGGAACGATTTTGAATGGAAATGCGATCCCCTCACCTGGATTGGCACCATCGCCAAATACGACTGTTTCAGTAGAATTAAAAAGCATCGCGACCAAATGGACAAGCGAAGTCAAATGGGTTATGAAGATACGATAGGCAACTTCCGGGAGCCGGAGGAAGACCATGTTTTGCACCGCATGCGCTTGGAAAAAGCCCTCCCAAAAGTACGCGGGAAGCTGAAAGAGATTTTACACTTGAGCCTGGAACAAGGACTCAATCACCGAGAAATTGCCGTACATATGGGCGTATCCAGGGTTGCCATTACGCGCAGGCTCACTCGGTTTAAGCGGGACATGCAGGCTCAAGGCCGTTTAATAAAAAGCAGAGAGCCATTTCGAATCTCAATACCGGACAAGCGGGCCAAGCAACGGTTGTAAAAGTCTCGATCCGCGACCCATTCGGAAGGATCAATTCCGCCTTTGCGATTCAAGACGGAAATCGGCGCGGCTACTCCATTCATGGTTGCTGAAACGGGTATAATATTTACCCCGGATTTTGAAACAGTGATATAGCCACGCATTTCCGAATTGAGGAAGCCCTTCACACGTAAGGTTTTAGCAAGGAGGGATAGAACGCCATTTAATCGGTCCACCGGCAAACTGTTATGGGCTATCAGCAGGGTGTCCTGAATATCCATATGGTAATCAAGGTGTAATGCTTCCAAGGACGAACTGGACCGAACGAGATGGTTTACCTCGACTATGGACAGGGCCAATGTGTCTGATAAACTATCGGAACGCGCATTTGTAAAAAAGGTGTGCAGCTTGGCCACCACTGCTACTTGGGCTTCCGGCGAAACGGGTACGGTTAATAGTTCAATGGCCTGAGGAGAAACAAATGCCCGCAATTGCTTGTATTGCATGGCTAACAAAATGGCAAGAATAATCAGCAAAAAGGCTGGAAGAAATAGCAGGAAAACCAAGAAGGAACCCTTAAAAAAAGTAGGGTCTGATCCGGCAACAACTTCAGTTTTAAGGGGCAGGTGCGTGACTTTCTTCACCGGCGGAATCAACCTTTACAGGCGATTCAAATTCAACACTTTTTCCGAATACGGGATCCACTTTTTCACGGAAGGAAGTATCCGCCCAGGTAAAAAGTACGAAAATGAGCAGGAAGGCAAAATTGGATAGGAAGATGGTAATATTCAGAAATTTATGGTCGTAACGCAAACCCATTAAATACAAGGCGATAATCGACGCCATCGTAAAGGCTATAAGCAAAACCACGCAGGTTTTTACGGCATGCAGATTGATCCAGTCAATGGAAAGACGCTCAACTGGAATACGCGAAATGGCGAGCATCAAAGCCGCCAGCACCAATAAACCAATATAGGTGCCCACAATGGTAGATTTTGGAATGGCATGACCGGGTTGTTCCATGGTATTCATCCAATGAGATAGAGGAGAGGAAACAAAAAGACCCAAACAAAATCAACAAGCGCCCAGTACATGGCCACGTTTTCGATTGGGGTAAAGTAGCTTCGAGTAAATCGCGTTTGGCCGGAACGAATCAAACACCATGTCATTAAACCCATTCCAATGAGGACATGGAGACCGTGAAGGCCAGTCATTACAAAATAAAAGCTGTAGAAAATGTGGACGAATGGATCGTGGAACCCTTCTCCGTGAAATAGCTTGCCAGGTAGAGTGCCATGATGAAATTTGGCCTTATATTCAAAAAACTTTACAACTAAGAATCCAGATGCGAAGAGTATACTTAACACCAAGTTTAAGCGTACGGCATTTTGATCGGAGCGCTGTGCCGCAATTACTGCAAGTCCCATGGTTAGACCACTGGTCAAAAGGAAAAAAGTGTTCACTGCACCCATATGCCAATTTAGGTGCTGTGAGCCTTCGGCGAATGCCGCGGGATGCAAGGTATGGAACACTAATGCCCCAACAAAAAGTGCTCCAAACATCATGATTTCAGAAGCCAGAAACAGCCACATTCCCGTCTTGGCAGATTCAAATTCCTGTTCTAGCGAATCAAAATGATGGGCGACTTCGTGATCTTTTAATCCGGTATGTGCGGTGGCCATTATGCTTTCTCCGTCTCAAAGGCATAGGGACCTTCAGTGACAACGGGTATTTCAGTAAAGTTATACAGTACCGGAGGAGAATCGGCCTGCCATTCCAGGGTCTTGGCTCCCCAAGGATTTTTTCCAGCAGCTACTCCGGTCTTTAACGATACCAGTAGATTGATGAGGGCCATGAACAGTCCAGTAGCCAGAATGACGACCCCAACGGTGGAAATCTGGTGATAAATCTGAAATTGATCCAGGTAATGGTAGTAACGTCGTGGACTTCCCTGTGAACCCATAATCAGTTGCACAAAAAAAGTCACATTGAAGCCGATGAAGACCAAGATGGCACCAAAACGCCCCCAGAATTCGTTGTACATTTTACCGGTCATTTTTGGCCACCAATAATGAATGCCACCGATAAAGGCAATCATGGTGCTGCCCATCGCAACATAATGGAAGTGTGAAACGATAAAGTAAGTGTCGTGGAGGTGAATGTCCACGGAAAGAATACCCAGAATGATTCCAGTCAATCCCCCAATAGTGAAGTTGAACAGAAACTGTAAGGCATAGAGCATCGGTGTCTTTAAATCAATTGAGCCCTTATAAAGGGTCGCTGTCCAGTTAAAGACTTTAATGGCCGATGGTACTGCCGTAAAGAAGGTTAAGAAGGAAAATATAAAATCAGCCAATTCAGACTGACCGGACACAAACATATGATGTCCCCAGACTATAAAGCCGATGATGGCAATAGCAATGGAGGAGTAGGCCACAAATTTGTATCCGAAAATATCTTTTTTGGCGAAACAAGTAATGAGTTCCGATGTGATTCCAAATCCTGGGACAATAATTATGTACACAGCAGGATGGGAGTAAAACCAGAAGAAATGCTGCATGAGCAAGGGATCCCCGCCCAAGGCTGGATCAAAAATTCCAATATGGAAGAAATTTTCCATTAGCAATAGCATTAATGTTAAAGCAAGGACCGGAGTCGCGAAAATTTGCATGATCGCGGTGGCATACATCGCCCAGAGAAATAAAGGCATGCGGTACCAGGTCATACCAGGAGCCCGCATATTATGCATCGTCACCAAGAAATTCAATCCGGTTAAAATGGATGAGAAGCCCAATATAAATGCTGCGACTAACATCCATAAAACAGCGGGATTCTGGGAAAGGGAGTATGGCGCATACATGGTCCATCCTGAATCCGCGTGACCGGCCACAATGCTCCATAATGCCAGTGCAGCACCAATCCAATAAAGGTAGAGGCTGGTCAAATTGAGTTTAGGAAAAGCCAAATCCTTGGCGCCAATTTGGAGGGGGAGAATAAAGTTTCCCAAGGCACCGGGAATTCCGGGTACCACTACTAAAAAGACCATAATGACGCCGTGCAGAGTGAAAAATTGATTGTATTGATCCGGCGTGAGGAATTCCTTTAACGGACTCCACAGTTCTAACCGGAAAAGAAAGGCGAACGTACCACCGGCGATAAAAAAGCATAATATGGAGGCTAAGTACATCATGCCGATGCGCTTGTGATCTACAGTCACCAACCAGGACATGATGCCCCGGCTCGCTTTCAGATAGTTGATATTTTCAGGATGTGCGTGGGCAGTCATGTGAATCCGTCCGGGTTTTAAACCTTTTTACTTGTTTCTCACTTTAAGGATTTGATGTACGCAATAAGGGCTTCTACTTCCCTATCAGTTAGTTGGCCCTTAAATGTGGGCATCACTGGCAAGAAGCCATTGACCACTTTGGCCGTTGGGTCCATCATTGATTCGCGGAGATAGGCATCGTCGATAGTAACCATTCCTGCCGGGCCACAGTTTTCCGAAATCCCAGCAATGCCTTTCCATGAAGGACCCACACCTCTGGTACCATCCACGCTATGGCAAGCATTGCAACCCCGTTTCGCATAGAGCAATGCGCCGTACTGTTCAGGAGTTAGGCCTTTGCTAGGATCGGAGGCGGCCAACAACCATTCGCGATAGGCATCGGCTTCGAGCACTTTTACTGAAGTCAACATGTAGGAATGACTGGTACCGCAATACTGAGTGCATTCCACCTGAAATACACCTGTCCGGGTCGCTTGGAACCATTGTGAGGTATATCGATTGGGTAGGACGTCCGCCTTAATTCGGAAAGCGGGTACATAAAAGCTGTGAAGGACATCATGGGAAGTCATAACAAGTTTTACGGGAGTATCCACTGGTACGACCAGCGTATCATTTTTTGCCCCGGTTGGATACTCAAAACTCCAGCTCCATTTTTGGCCCTGCACATTAACCTGCATGAAACCAGCTGGAGCTATGCGCATGTGCAGATAACCTTTCATGCCAATGAAGAAAAGGCCCATTACGATGAATAAGGGAATTAACGTCCAGGCGAGTTCGATTTTGAGGTTATGCGTTATTTGGGCAGTAGCAAGCTGATTGGGCCGACGGCGAAGGTATTTAAAAGTAAAAACGAGGATCAATGCGCAGATGAGCACAAAGAAAAAGATCGAAATCCAGTAAAAGAGCATAAAAGCCGGATCTACCATATCGACAAAGGTAGAGGCCTTTTCAGGGAGCCAGAAAGTTTTGCTGTTGTCCATATGCTTCTCTTACATCCGGTATTTAGTGACTTGGAACAGGATCGCGTCGATTGAATTCCTTGCGCCAGAGCCCGCCTAAAAGCAAAGCCAGGCCCAATATAACCACAATGCCGCCACCCTTCATAAAGTTGCGTGCAAACAGAACATAGCCCTTTGCATTGGAGTCATAGCGATAGCAGAACATCACGATTTTATCGCCGAAAGAAATGGACTTGCCTTCCGAGGCATCCAACAAAGCCAGTTTTAGATCCTTGGATCGAAATTCCACTCCATACAGATAACGGGAAATTTTTCCAGCCGGCGAAATCGTGAATATACCCGCTGAATGTGCGAATTCCTTGCTTACTGCCATATATTGGTATTTGAAACCGACAGCTTTGGCAACCTTGCGAATATTTGTTTCCGTACCTGTCAAAAAGTGCCATCCCACTGCCGCATTAGGGTTTCCCAAAGCTTTGATATGGGTTTCTTTTTTTGCTGCCGCCAAATCAGGTCCTTCATTTGGATCAATACTGATCGTGACGACCTCGAATTCCTTACCAGGTACCCATGTCATTTTTTTCATGCCGCCCAGCATTCCATTTAGAACCATATTGCAGAGCATGGGGCATTGATAGTAGGCAAAATTAAGAAGGACTGGTTTGCCCGATTGAAAATAATCTGAGAGGTGTACTTCCTTACCTGCATCGTCCAAAAATACGGCATCAAGTGGAATTTGTTCACCCAAGTGCTCCTCAATGCCCACATCAACTAATGCATCTGGAAGCGTCTGCCCATCTTTTGCTGGAACGGAACCGGCTCCCCCATTGTAACTCCCACCAAAGGCACTCACTTCCCGGCAAAACACAGCCAAAACCAAAAGTATGGCGAAAGTTTTTAGGGTGGTAGTTAAGGGGTTACTAGAAAGAATATGCATACCGATGTATCAGCGCTTCTTCTTTTTAGTGTGCACTAATGCTTTTTTGGTTGCAGCCGATGGCACGGCAGCCTCTTCAATTGAAATACCATTCGGTTCAGTTGTTGGGGCTGCTTCCGGTGCAGGCACGAAAGGTGCACCTTGCATGTACACATCCGCAATGGGTTTCCAATCGCTGCCGGGGATATTTTGATGCTCGGCGACAATCAATTCCATGGCCTTAGCAATGGGAATCTGGTAACGACCAGCTGCTTTATCTAGCGTTTTGGATTGGGACAGTATTTCGTTTTCAGCAGCTCGCAAAATATTGATTTCCGTTGTCTGGAATTTTGCTTGTTGGGTTCGGTACTCATCATTTCGGTAACCTTGGTACGAGTACACACATAGCAAAGTGAAGCCAATGAGAATAGCGACAAAAATCGGCAGTGACCAGATAATTTTTGTCCAATCGAAATCCGATAATTCGTGTTCCTCATTCGAAGTAGAATGATGGTTTCCTGCGTCTGCGTGTCGAGGATCAGTGCTGCTCATGCGATATAATCCCATTGTCATAGGTTAGACATTCTTTGAGGCGAGGATCCCCAGCAGGTATGAAGTTGTAGGTTTTGAAGCGATTAATAATCAAATAAATGAAGAAGCCGCCAACCATTAAAATCGAGCTAATATCACTTATTCCAAAATGAGCGCCTTCATGGTGGAAATTTGGCTGTATCAGCCAATAAATATCGATGTAACACATGGTCAATAGCCAAATCGCACCAATGCAAATTGCCGTAATATTACGTTTCACATGCCATGACATGAGGTACAGAAAAGGAACTGCAAAATGAAACCATGGCAGCATCAAACTGACCACTTTCCAGGATCCGGCAGCTCGATGCAAGAAGAAAACGGTTTCTTCGGGAATATTAGCGTAGTAGATGAGGAAAAATTGGCTGAAGCCGATATAAGTCCAGAATACATTGTGGCCAAAAAGCAACTTACCAGAATCGTGATAATGCTCTAGTCGGAAAACATCTCCACGCCCACTTGCCTTCCGGGCCACCGTCATAAACAAAATGAGAACACAATACTGGGCTACGATGGACCCTGCAAAAAAGTACACCCCGAACATGGTCGAAAACCAATGGGGCTCCAAAGACATAATCCAATCAAATGCCCAGAAGGTTTGGGTCAGGGCGAAAAGAGCCAATCCACCCGCTGCCACCTTCCCCATGTGAGGCGATAAACCGGGGTCTCGTGTTTCATCTTGTTTGAGCGAGGTGCGCAAAAAGTACCAGCTTAGCACCCACCAAACCGATAAATAAAACACTTGTCTAATCGTGAAAAAGGTGATGTTCAAATAGGCGGCCTTTTTTTGCACCAGAATATCATGGGCACGCATATCCGGATTGAGCCAAGGAAAAAGATCGTTTACCCCGAAGGCCAATGGAATGAAAAATAATGGCATCCACTTTAAGTTAGCGGCCACGGTTTCAGCCAATCGGCGAACCGTAGTGCTCCACCCCGCTCGTGCCAGATGCTGTACCATGACAAAGAAAAGAGTTCCCAAGGAAATGGCTAAAAAGAAAGCCACAGACGTGAGATAAGAAGAGAAAAAGTCCTTGCGATTATTAATAAAACTGAAGACGCAACCTAGAGCACCCAGGATGCCAAGACCCAAAAATATGGGTCCACCCTTCAGGTTTAAGTTCAATCGGTAATTATCCTGTGACATCCCTATTCCTTGCTACTGCAGTTGGGCGCGTTCGCTCTCGGGAACATCGCTAATGGTGGCCCGCTGGCTCCGCTGCAATGCGCGGATATAGGCCACAATGGCCCAACGATCTTCTTCCGGAATTTGCTTGCCGTATGAAGGCATCAAGCGCGCGCCATTGGAAATTGTACTGAAAATTTGACCATCAGCCATGGTCAAAATACGCTCATCATGAAAGTTGGGTGGAACCATAAAGCCCCGTTTAATGACAATACCATTGCCAACACCGGTTTGACCGTGGCAAGGCGTACAGTAAATGGTGAATCGGTCCTTACCTCGTTCCATCAAATCAGCCGTGACTTTAACTGGATTGGTTGTAACCCAATGATCCGGTCCTTCTCCGCCGCGATAGTACGCATCATCTTCCTTGACCAAGCCTACGGCAACAGTCCCTTCAGGAGGAGCTCGCATATTCCGTCCGTCGGCGTAGAAGGTGTTTTTTCCATAGGGTAACCACTTAGGCTGGAATTCCATTCCGTGTTTAATCCAGAGGGGACGTTCTTCCGTGGTTTGACCGCGACATCCCAGTATACTCGAAAGCATTCCGAGAGCTGTTAAGACGAGCAAATTTCGAATTTGGGATTTCAAAGGCTCAATCCTCCAAGACTTCGATATTGGTTCCACCGATATCCTCTAGTAATTTCCGCGTATCATTTACGCTAAAGCGCGGGTCCTTGGCTTCGATACTGATGAAAAAACTGTTGTCGGAAAAGCGGTGAAAATTCTTGCTCTTAAACAGAGCATGGTACAAGCGAGGCAAACCATTTAGGACCAACATTCCAAAAATGCATCCGAAGGCCGTAAAAAGAATCCCAGGTTCAAAAGTAACGGGAACAAACACCGGATACGGATTCATAGCCTTTCCACCAATCAGCACGGGCTGGGCATAGACATTGATCCAATACTGAAGGCCAAAACCACCAAATGCGCCAGCCATCGCCATGAACAAAGCTATCCAACCCATTCGAGAATCACCGATTCCCATCGCCCCATCAATGCCATGAATAGGATATGGAGAATGCACATCCCAGCGCTTAAAACCCTGATCCCGGACCTTTTCTGCAGCATGATAGACAGCCGCCGGGCTTTTGAATTCAGCGAGAATACCAAAAATTTTCGGCTTGGCTTCGGAGCGGGTTTTTTCCATTTTCAATGCCCTCTGCCTTTCTGGCCCGCTGCACCGGAAGGTTCGTTATGCGCGATCTGATCGTGTCCAAAATGCGGACTGGCTTCAGGCATAACTCCTTTAACTTCAGCGATAGCTAGTTGAGGTAAAAATTTCAGGAAAAGGAGGAAAAACGTTCCAAACAATCCAAACGTGCCCACGTAGGTCCAAATGTCCACCCAGGTTGGCCGATAGTAACCCCATGAAGAAGGCAAAAAGTCCGCATGCAGGGTGATGACGATTACGAATCGTTCAAACCACATGCCGATATTGATGACAATGGTAATGATGAACATGATAGGAATGCTGAATCGAATTTTCTTGAACCAGAAAAGTTGTGGAGCAATAACATTGCACGATACCATGATTAAATAAGCCCACCAGTAAGTACCGAAGGCCCTATTCCAAAAGGCGAACCGCTCATAGATATTTCCGCTGTACCAGGCGATGAACACCTCCATCGCATAGGCGTAACCTACAAGGGACCCAGTAAGCAACATGAACTTATTCATGTTATCTAGATGATGCATGCGCACCACCTTATGCAAACCAAAAACTTGGCGTGCAATGAGCAGTAGAGTTTCCACAAGTGCGAATCCCGAGAACACAGCACCAGCGACGAAATAGGGAGGGAAGATTGTGGTGTGCCAGCCAGGCACCTTGGATACGGCAAAGTCGAAGGACACAATGGAGTGCACGGAGAGTACCAGCGGTGTAGAAATGGCAGCCAGGATCAAATAGGCGCGTTCATAATTCTGCCAATGCCGGGCGGAACCACGCCAGCCCAAAGCGAATATTGCCAATATAAATTTTCTCACACCGGATGTTGCCCGGTCGCGAAAAGTAGCCAAGTCGGGAATCAAGCCCATGTACCAAAAGAGCAGGGAAACAGTAAAGTACGTGCTGACCGCAAAAACGTCCCACAAAAGTGGGCTTCTGAAATTTGGCCATACAGCCATCTGGTTTGGAATCGGGAACACATAGTAAATGACCCAGATTCGGCCGACGTGAACAACTGGGAAAATACCCGCGCACATCACCGCGAAAATGGTCATGGCTTCCGAGAAGCGATTGATAGCGGTACGCCACCTTTGTCGGAATAGGAAAAGAATAGCGGAAATCAAAGTTCCTGCATGACCGATACCGATCCACCACACAAAGTTCACAATGGCCCAACCCCAGCCTACGGGAATATTGACGCCCCAAACGCCTGTTCCTTGCCAGAATAGGTATCCGAGAAGGCCAATCAGTAGGGATAGAAGCGATAAACTCATCAAGAGCAATATCACCCAAGTCGCTGTGGGTTTCTTTTCCGCAGGGGAACTGATGATCTCGGTAACTTCGTGGAAGTCACCGGTCTCAACCAGGACTGGCCTGCGTGTGGGATCGTTGTCGTCGTGTAGCATCATGCGATTCATTGCCTTTTGTCCCTTGCCCGGGTCCTTATGCCTGGATTTTCTCGATGGCTTTATTGGGATTCCGAACGCGGCCGAGATAGCTGGTCCGGGGCTTGGTATTGATATCCCGCAGCACGCCATAATTGCGGGGATGACTTTTTAGCTTGGCAACGCGGCTAGCAGGGTCGTTGATGTTACCAAAAATGATAGCATCGGTTGGACACGCCTGGGCACAAGCCGGAGTCACTGCGCCATCTGGAATAACTTCCTGGCCCTTGTTCTTGTATTGGATACGGGCCCGATTGATGCGCTGCACGCAATAGGTGCATTTTTCCATGACACCGCGAAAGCGTACGGTTACATCCGGATTCTTCTGCATGGCCAGTGGTGAATTCTTCCATTCGCTGGTGTAGTTGAAAAAGTTAAAGCGCCGAACCTTATAGGGGCAATTGTTGGAACAGTAACGAGTGCCCACGCAACGGTTGTAAACCATATCATTTAAACCCTCATGGGTGTGCGTGGTCGCGGCTACAGGACACACTTCTTCGCATGGAGCGTTTTCGCATTGTTGGCAGGTCATGATCTGGAAGACCAGATCAGGGTTGTCGATGTTTCCTGAGAAATATCGATCCAGCCGTATCCAATGCATTTCCCGACCCCGTAAAACCTGTTCCTTACCTACTACGGGAACATTATTCTCGGATGTGCAGGCGATCAAACACGTGTTACAACCGGTACAACTATTGAAGTCAATGACCATACCCCATTGCATTCCCGTGGTAAAGTCAAAGGTTCCTCGATCGCCGCCCTTGGATGCTGGTGCTTCCGTCCAAAGGGATTTTTCTAATTCACCCGGTTTAGAGCCAGGGTGTTCATTCCACTTTTCTTCAGAAAACGCTTCGTCCTTATTCTCTTCATAGCCCTCAAGGCTGGATTCGCGGACAATCGGGCGTCCTTCCAAGGACCAATGATCCTGTGTACAGGCAACTTCGTACAACCCGCCGGTTGCTTCTAATTGAACGTCCGAACCAAAGAATGGGTTTTTGCTATCCATGAGGCCGTAGGCGTCAAAGCCGGAACCGGTACCAACCTTGCCCGTCTTTCTGCGTCCATATCCAAAATGCAGCAGGACAGTTTCATTTGCAAGGCCGGGTACAATCCACGCTACGGCTTCCAAACTGTTGCCATGTACGGTCAGTTTAACCATAGGGCGATTACGGTATTCACCAGGGGTAGTACCTGTTTTGTCTTTGAGAAAGAGCTGGCTAGTGATGCCGAGCTTATCTGCCAGCTTAGGACTAATAAAAACAGCATTGTCCCAGGTCAATTTGGTAATTGGATCTGGCAATTCCTGCAGCCAAGCGTTATTGGCATAGCGTCCGTCATACAAATTGGGGTGCGCGCGGAACTGGATTTCCAGGTTTCCGGGTTTTACAGAACTAGCGATGGCAAGATAGGCTTGCGCCGTTTGGGAAATGCCATTCTTAACGGCACCTGGTTGGACCGTGGCGTAGGTGGACTTCTCAATAATGCCTTCATTCAGCCAGCGACGCCAGACATGCTCGAAATCGACACTGGCGCTTTGTTTCCGCCAATATTCTTTGACGATATCGTAGCTCTTGCCGTTGGGGAGACCCGCAACCCCGGCCAAGATTTCCGAAAGGCCCTGAGTGGCGTACATGGGCGCGATCAACGGCTGGGCGATTGCAGCAGTTCCGTCATAGGCCAAGCCGTCGCCCCACTCTTCCATGAAGTGGTTAAGCGGCAAATGCCAGCCGGACAATAGTGCCGTCTCATCCACCTCTGAGCCTGCATGGATGACACGCTTAACTTTGCCTAAGCGGCTGGCAAATTGAACATCCTTGGGAGTGGTGAATGCAGGATTACTGTCCAAAATAAACAATGTTTCAACCTGACCCGCTTCCATAGCAGTGGCCAAATCCTGGATAGAAGTATACGAGCCTGCCGTTGCGCCGTTAAGTAAGCGAACTGCCGAAGGACGATATTCAAGAGTAGCGTTTAAGTTACCTAGGCCTACATTCAGGACATGAGCGAGAGCGTGAGCCAATGCAGGTTGATATTTCCCAACCAATATTAGTGATGTACCCTTATGGGCTATTAAATCTTTCGCAACCTCAGTTATCCACTCCGCTTTAACGCCCGCAGTAGACGCATCCGCAGCCAATGCTGCAACGTCTTCAGCCCATTCCCCCAATGTAAGACTTTGCGTCTGCAGTTCCTTGGCGATGAGAATGAGAACAGGAACAATTTGACTTGGTTTGACGCGCAGACGATGATCGGCCGATCCACCCGTTGGCGAAAACTGAGATTCCACCACGTACAACCGACTCATGGTCTCGATACCCAGATCCGGATTCCGAGTTTTGACGAAGGCCTTGGCATTGGCAATATGGTTTGATTCCGACTCAAAAAAATCGGAATCGATGGAGAGCGCGCGTTTGACGGATCCAAATTTGTAATGAGGTACCAGATCAGCACCCGTGACGGCTCGTAATCCCTCAGCCTGGCCATCGTTGTTCACGGATTCATAAGTAGTCCACTTTGCATTCGGAAACGCTTTTAATACTGCAGACTTGGTGTCGGCAAGGGAGGGTGAACCAATAAATCCACTCAGAAAGCACAGGCCTTGCCCACCATTGGCTTTGTAACCTGCTAGTACGCTTTCCATTTCCGACCAAAATGAGGTCCAGGAAGATTCCACTCCGCCTTTTAAGGGAACTTGACTCCGGTCCGGATCGTATAGGCCAAGGACCGATGCTTGATTGTAACGAGTCGTTCCGCCCAAACTGGAGGGATGCTTGGGATTGCCCTCAACTTTGGTAGGCCGACCTTCATGGCTTTCGACTAAAAGTCCAACGGATTCACCACCAACGGTCATGGTAGTTGCGTAGAACTGGGGAACGCCTGGAATCAAACTTTCCGGCGTTTTATTGTAGGTGAGAATATTCTGCTCGGGTCTGCGGATAGCTTTGCAACCGGACACTCCGGCCAAAGCCATTCCAGCACCCATGACCTGCAGAAATTTTCGGCGCGACACACCGCTGCCCATTTCGGCTGCACCCTCAGGAAATTCCCGGTGGAGGAATTCTTTGAACTCGGGAGCTTCACCCAGCTCGTCCAAGCTCTTCCAATACTGCTTTCCGGTATTCTTAGGGTCCAGATTCAGCGGTGACATGTTGAACAATCCGTTCTGGTATTAACGTGATACAATTCCATGAACTTTCGCCCATTCTCGGCTGGATCCCCATCCGGGTGCCAAGCCAATTTAGTGACGAGTTTGCGGTCGCGAATATTCGGGGCGGGATTCTTATGACAGTCCAAACACCAGGACATTCCCAAAGGTTCAACCTCGCGGACAACATCCATCTGGTCCACTCTGCCATGGCAACTGACGCAGCTGACACCCTTATTAACATGGGCGCTATGATTGAAATAGGCGAACTCAGGAAGTTTATGGATACGCACCCACGGAATGGGCACGCCACTTGAAAAAGCTTCCCGAATCTTGATGATTTCCGGAGAGGTCGTTTTAATCAAGCTATGGCAGTTCATGCACACTTCTGTGGGTGGCACTCCCGCAAACTGGCCACGCTCAACATTGAAATGGCAATAGCGGCAATCGATTCCTAATTCGCCTGCATGCAACTTATGGCTATAGTGCACGGGTTGTTGGGGCATGTAGCCCACATTAAGGTGCTTGGGCGAAAGCCAATACCAAAAAATAAAGATCAAAGCGCAAAGAGTTCCGAAAGCCGAAACCACAAGGATGGTCGGTATCTTGTTGGTCCACTTTGGGAATACCATTAAGCAGCTCTCCGTGGATAAATTGGAGCGAGAAGGCGTTGTACGATTTTATTCGGTTCTTGCATTATCGGGCGAAAAAGATAGCACTCGGAATTTCTAATTGCAATATGACTTCCTTAAATTTTAACGATAATATTGCCCAGAGTATAGGTCAGCGGCAAAGTCATGCGCAAGGTTTATTTTTGCTGAGTTCAAGCTGCAATCAAATTTGGGCGAGGACAAATTCGCAATCGATAAAAATCGATGAATGCGCTACAGCTAGTGAGCGACTTGCTGACCGACCTACTCGCCAAGGCTATATCACCTAGTATCAAATACTTAAACGGTTAGTAAATAGTTAAACAAAAAGTATGGTTTTGTCCCAAGCCATGATCAAAAGCAGAACTGGCAGAAAAATAAGCGAGGTAAAAAAAACGGCTCGCGCGGCAATTCTGTTGCGACGACGCGAGAGCGAGACAGCTGAATACAGAAACAGGGCCCCTCCGATTAACGCGCTTGCCAAATACCAAGGACCAGCCAAATGGAATAAAAATGGAAAGGTTGATACCAACACCAATACCAGGGTTTGCAAGATGATATGCCGATAGCACGCCTCTCCTGACGGATCGGTAACGCTCAACATTTTGAAGCCTCCCAATCGGTAGTCTTCTTGGTACATCAGTGCCAAAGCCAAAAAGTGGGGCAATTGCCAAAAGAATAGAATCGCCGTTAATGCTAGTCCGCCCAGGCCTAAGTTGTTCTGAATGGCCGTCCAACCCATGAGAGGTGGTAATGCACCTGGAATTGCGCCAACTAGCGTATTGAGGCTCGAAATGCGTTTAAGGGGAGTGTAAACGGCTGCATATAAAATCACGGTAGATCCGCCTAGTATGGCGGTCAGGATGTTGGTATAGCGCCAGAGAAAACCGGTGCCCAAAACGAAACAAAGCAATCCAAAAATAAAAGCAAGAGTTCGACTCACTCTTTCTGTTGGTAAGGGCCGTCCAGAAGTGCGTACCATCAACTTGTCATAGTCTTTTTCAATGGCTTGATTCAGGGCAAAAGCACCGATGGCTAGTATTCCGGTTCCCAGTAAAGTGCGCCAAAGTAGCGCAAAATCCAGGTGCTCTTTACTGCCCATATAAAAGCCCACAAAGGTGGTAATCAGGATATGGAAAACCATTTTCAGTTTCCACATTTCCACAAACGCGGATAAAGACTTGGTTTTAAGGCTCACTGGGACTTTCCATCTTGGATCGGTTTTGGAAACCGGCTGATGGTTAGGAAGAGTAGAAATCCAGTGCCGAATACCAAGGCACCTACCGACAGGTGAAAAGTTGTGGGCACGGGAGCCTTTCCAGACCAAATTGTAAACATGCCTAAAAGACATTGAAGGGTAAGGCCTATTCCGAGAAATCCGGCAAGGTTCTTGGCCATTTTAGCCTGATGATGTGATAAAAGGACCCGGAAGATCAAGGCTGAGCCGAGAGCAACAAGAACAGATGCCAAGATCCGAGTGTGCAAGAATTGAACGAATATCCCAAAATTCCAAAAAGGTGGGATAAACTGACCAAAGGCTAGGGGAAAAGTAGGAATGGCCAAACCGGCATAACTGTGGCGCATCACTGCCCCTACCAGTATTTGTAAAAATACGGCCAGGCAAAACAATCCAGCCAGCCATTGTTCCGGAATCCTGACGCCACCGTCGCGGGGTGGAGAACACATCCAAACTTTGGATGTGGCGAAGGCCATCAGTAGGGTCAGCAAGAAAAAAAGTTCCGCCGTGCACGCATGGGCCGCTGAAACCGGCATGGGCAACTTAAGCCGAACAGTCAACCCTCCTAAAATTCCTTGTATGAGTACCAGAAGTAAAGCTGCGGTTCCCGTCCACTGCAGCCAACGACGTTTTTCCCGGATCCAAAAAAATACGCATAGGCCTACCGTAAGCAATCCAACCAGGGATGCCAGTAGACGATGTCCATGTTCATAAAAGATTCCACCTTTCATCATGGAGGGTGGAAAAGTGAACATGTTTTGTCCGAAGGTAGTGGGCCAGTCCGGCACGGAAAGGCCGGAGTTGGTACTGGTAACCATTCCCCCAGCAAAGAGGAGCAGGAATGTCGCTATACTCAACGCAACAGCATAAAAATGGAGTGAAGCCAGATGTGGGTTGGATGGGTGCGATTTCATGGGGAGTTGGCTGGCATGAATGGCTGGCTAAAGTATCAATTTCCCAAGGGCCTGGCTAGCCATTAGGACCGTCTACGTTGGTCAAAACAGCAGCGCCACTATCCAACCTGTGATGGTGTGTAGGCTTTAAGAAGCGCAAAGATCAGTACGCCAGTGATGGAAACGTATAGCCAAATTGGCAAAGTAATTTTGGCCAGCTTACGATGCATATCCAGGCGGCCGCTCAATGCGAAGAAAAATGTTGTCAGAACCATGGGCAATGCAGCTACGGAAAGAACTATATGCGAGATGAGAATCAGGAAATAAATGGGTCGGATGATACCTTGACCCGGAAAATGAGAGTCCCCGTGAAAACTGTGGTACAGGATATAGCAGATCAGAAAAAGCGTGGAGAAGCCAAAGGCAGATTTTTGGCAAAGAGCATGCAGCTTCCTATTGCCGGATTTTATGGCTATAAATCCTCGAATGAGAAAAGCTGTAGTCAGAGAATTTAAAATTGCATTAACACTGGGAAGAAAATCTAGCCAGCCGGCTTCCCCCCTTCCCTGCCGAAAGTAAAGCAGCCAAAAAAGAAAAGACAATGCTACGGAGCTGAAAATCGCGTTGAGAACAAAAAATTTTCGATTACTCATCTGACTAATTTACCAAGGGCGTCCAACGGGCGCGCTATCTGGAAAATATTTTCGCACCTGGGACAAACGTTCGCCCCGATTTGCCTCAATGTGAAATCCACCCTTTCGTAAACGTGCCAAACCTGCGGCCGCAACTCCGAATTCAGTGGCATGGCGTATACGCAACGGACAAATCTCCAGAAGTTCCCGCTCGATATGGAGCTCACCTTTGGGATAAAAATCATCCGCTAGTATTTGAAGCATTAAATCCGTAAGCAAGCCGGCCAGAAAGTTGTCCACCACACCCTTATCGTCCCCATTGGAATGCGCGCTATTTTCGGAGAGTGCAAGCAATTCTGGATGCATGGGAACAATGCCGTTGGACTGCCCAAAAGCGCCACCCTGTGAGCGGTATTCCATCGAACCGGACCCGTGCGTGACAATCACAGCGGGAAGGCCAGCTTGCAATAGGGAATGGATGGATTCGGAAATATCCGGTTGCCCCGCTAATTGACACACTCCTTGCTCGTCCGCCAACAGCAAGTCGATATGGGAATACGTCCCATCGACTTTAAAATTCAATGGCGCCCCCGCAGCGACGCGTCCCGCTATCGGATCCGCTCCCAATACAACCACATTCAATGCTCCACGACGATGGCCTTTGGCTAACAGGTCCGGCAATTCTAAAGGCCAAGTCCCATCCATGCCAGTAGCTGCATAAACATTTACGGTGGCCTGAAAAAAACTTTCACCCAATAAAGACGGGTCCCATACCACTGTTCCAGGTTCGTGTGAGTAAATCTCCCTGCCCGATTCCCGGCTCTCCTGCGCTTCTGCGCTTTTCCCTGTCGTAGGCGAAAAGCCTTGGCGCTGGCGAAAGCAGGTCAAATCCAGCGGGGACTGCGCCAGTAGGTGCCGAAGATTTGAGGAGTGTTCATCATCACCGGACACGCCATAAAAAGTTACCGGTACTTTCGATGGCTTGAGCAATTGCGAGGCTACCGCGGCGGAAACCAATGCTATCCCACCGACGGTACCCTCCAGGGTACCTGTCGACTGGGTCGTTCCAACGAAATCAGTCCGTCCAATTCCGGTAGTGTGAATCCGAAAGGCACTACTAGACATGCCGAGGTTGGTAATTCTCGGTTATGCGGAACATTTCTTCGATAGACTTCAAGGCGCGAAGCCTGACGGAATTTTCGATGGTGACGCGATCCCGTGGTTCCGGTTTCACCAGCACCCGCAGGATACCTTCGAGTGTGTTCGACTGCATATACTTGCATTGCGTACAGGAGCCGACAAAGGTTTTTCCCGGATGCTCCACCTGTAGACGCGAAACCAGACCGCATTCCGTCAGGACCAGAAACGTATCCTGTTTGGATTCGCCAATATGGGTCAGCATTTGCGAAGTGCTGCCAATATAGTCCGATGCCTGCACAACCTGGGGACTGCACTCCGGATGGGTCACAACTTCCATTTTCGGAAATTTAAGGCGAAGGTATCGGATCATTTCCGGATCATATTGTTCATGAACATAACAGGTGCCGTCAAAAATTTGGATGTCCTTAATGACATTCCGGCGGATCATTTCCTCTTGCAGATTTTTCCCCATCAGTTTGTCCGGCAGAAAATAAATCTTGTCGTTGGGAATGGCCTCGACGATATTGTACACGTTAGAGGAGGTTACACACACATCGCATTCCGCCTTGACGTCCGCGGTGGTATTGATATAACAGACAAAGGTATGGTCCGGGAAGAGTTGTCGCAAGGCTCGCACATCTTCTCCGGTAATTGCATCCGCCAGACTACAGCCCGGATTCTTTCCGGGAATCAGCACTTCCTTATCGGGATTGAGAATCTTAGCCGTCTCTCCCATAAAACGAACAGCCGCAAACACAATGGTATCCGCCGTGGTCCGCGCCGCGTCTTTGCTCAATCCGTAGGAGTCGCCTGAGAAATCAGCGACGCCATAAACTATTTCTGGAGCGACGTACGAATGTGCCAGTATGACGGCATTTTTAGCCCGCTTGATTTCATTGATGGCATTGATTATGGGGATCAAGGAGGCGCATTTGTCCAAAGTATACGTGCATAAGGCTCCGTTCACTTTGACATTGCGCAGCTTTTCAAATAATTCTTCAGCCGTCATAATGGCAGTGGCATCGAGAGTGCGGCAGACACGTTCAACTTGCCCCCTGGATCAAGGCCTCCGGAAAGATGCGCATCCCAGGACCTGGCTCGTTGGACATCGCGAGCCGAATAAAAGAAATAGGCAATGCCAGCGACTGCGGCTGTGATTCCGGCCGCGCCAACTGCGGTCCCAAGAGTAGACCGATCGTCTTTAATAAAACCGGCACGCGGCCCTGGCATCGAGGACTGAAGCGCGTAAAAAACCCCGCCGACAAGCAGGGACCCGACGGAAAAAGCGGCTAGTGAGGCATGTTCCATATAAGGATTTGCATACTCCAGCTTGGCTGTCTGTTCTGATTCCATTTTCGCATCAGTGCTGGACTGCGCGGAAGCACAGTTAAGCCCCATTGCCAAGCATCCTATCAGAAATGTTTTGAAAAAGTATTGCATGCATTTGAAAACTACCTTTAGCGTTTCCACAGTCAAGCCTTAATGCGTAAGATCCCCGCAAATTCATTGTTTTGTGGGGTGAAATCCGTGAATTTTCAAAATTAGCTCAACTTTGGCTTCTGCAGTAGCCCTTCAAAGTTGCCGCATTGGCACAATCAATCGACCCAAAAGTCGTCCAGAACTAAAAATGGAAAGGACTTGGCCCCCTGATTTAGGAAGTCTGTTCCAAGTGAGAAAATCCTCGGAAGGCGACAATATCCCCCCTACCCGGTTATGGCCTTGGATATCTGTGAGCACCCAAGTTTTCCAACTAGTCCTTGCCAACGCCAGAATTCGAATGCCTTCCTGCTCAGTGATTAAACCAAATGCTTCTGACATAGGCGTTCGGATTGCCAATAAATTTTTACTTCGGATATACGCCGCAGCGCCCAAGACCAAGGCATGTCCTGTGCTATCAAAGCCACTGGCATTGGGACAATTGGTGTCTTCATAGGTGAGAGCCAAAACATTCTCATGGTAATTGAGCCACCAGTACCCTTCGGGATAGCGCGTTTGTGTCCCATTGCCCCAACTGCTTACAAAATTCCAATCTTGGATGCCAGCTGGAAAGTATCCTTGCACTTTGCCGATAAAATTTTGCTCCATTCCGGTATACGCCTCCGAGGTCCCGGCCGCAAGGTGGTAAAAAAAGAATCGAGTGCAATTCAGTTGATCGGAATGCAAATTAAGCGCCACTTCAACAGGAATAGGCCCTTGCATGAGTCGATCGAAAAGGCCCCGCAGGGCCAGCACTTCTGGTTCAATAACCGGCTTGTCCCAATTGGACTCCAAATCCACCAAATGTGCATTGAGACGGCCATGCCCAGCTTCAACACCGTCAGGATTGTACATGGGGATGATATTGAAGATAAAATCGGAACGCAATCGAGCGGCTTCGGGAGTTGCCTGAAGCAGAAAACGTATGGTTTCATTGGCGATAAAGTTGGCCTGCACCTCGGCCGGATGGGTTCGTGCATGAATGAAGATTCGGTGTTTTCGCGGAGTGCCCGCGCTCGCTTGGCCTAGACTATCCGCTGCATCGGAAATGGAAACCATCCACAACGCCCGACCTTCCACCGTGGCGCCAATGGAATCGACTTTGACATTTGGATTTAACCGCCACTCGGCCAAGTCTTTTAGCAATGCAGCATAGCCATACCCCCAACCGTTGCTGCTATCCCCCGGAGCTATTTCGATGGCAGCTACAGGCATCATGGAGAGAAAAACCAAGATTGCTGATAAAACCCATTTCTGCATTGTGGACTCCTACATCTTAGGCAAAGTTAATCATTATGGTATTCCTATATTAACGGACACAACTAATCGAAGCAACCGAACGGAAAATCACCTTTGACATCCGATAATATGCTGCCTGGCGACCAAATAAAAATGCCAATGCGCAGAATTCCTTCCTCCGGTGAAATGCTGCCTGCCTTTGGCCTGGGTACCTGGAGCGCCTTTGACGTCCCGAAAGGTACGCTGCGTAATCCCATCGCAACGGTTCTGGAAGAATTTTTGACGGCCGGTTGCCGTTTGGTAGACACCTCTCCCATGTATGGATTGGCGGAAGACGCGCTTGGAGACACGGCCGCAGGCCTTGGTGCCGCTGAAAAACTTTTTTTGGCTACCAAGGTATGGACAAAAGGCCGTGAGAGCGGAATCGCCCAAATGGAAAATTCCTTGCGTCTTCTGGGCCGGTACAGCCTGGATCTGATGCAAGTCCATAATTTGCTGGATTGGCAAACCCATGTGCCAGTGCTCCGGGAATGGAAAGCCGCTGGCCGCATCCGATATTGGGGACTCACCCATTACCAGGGTTCCGCTTTCCCGGAATTGGAAAAAGTGGCGGAACAGGAAAAGCCGGACTTCCTGCAATTCAATTTTTCCATCGCCGACCGAGAGGCAGAAAAGCGTATGCTTCCGTTTGCAGCAGATCATGGCATCGCTGTCCTCATCAATCGACCACTGGGAAAAGGTGAATTATTTCATCGCGTACATGGAGTCGAAATTCCTCCCTGGGCAGTGGAGGCGGGCTTAACCACATGGAGCAGACTTTTTTTGCAATACGTTCTCTCACATCCTGATGTAACCTGCGCGATACCGGCTACCCGAAATCCCGAACATATGGCCGAGAATTTAATTGCGGCTACAGAATTTCTTCCCGAACGCGGGCTGCGCGCGCGCCTAGCCAGATTTTTCAGTCAACTTTAAACCTTCAAAAAAGGCCTTAATCATGCACAAATCATCCTTGAACACCTATCTAACCCTGGTCATAGGCTTGACACTTGCGGCCTGCTCTGAACCGGAGGTCAAACAAGATAAAGTGGAAATTCGAACGCCCGCTCCCATTTTAATTACGGTCGGAGACACGAGTCCAGTTCTCGTTCTTTCTAAAACCTTAACGGATGCCACGGGCCGCACGTATACTACAAATCCCTATTCCAGTTTTGGCCTGATTGTCGGGGACACAACCATTGCCGGTGTGGTAAATATCCAGAGAATAGTTGGCCGGATTCCCGGTGAAACAACGGTAAAGGCCAAGGATGAAAAAAGCAGTATGGTTTCCGATGCCATTAAAGTACAGGTGATTTCCAAACTGTAACTGAGCCTGGACCTAAAACTAACCCTAAACAAATAATTCACGGTAGCTCGACCAGCTGCCGGAAGCGCAAACCCCTTCCAGTATACGCAAGGTTTCTGAACTATCCATATCGCCTGGATGAATGGCCACTTTGATGAGTGGCAAGTGCATCAAGAGCTTCAGCCAAGCCTGGCCTCCAATCAGTTTTGCCTTACCCATTTCAGAAGGGGTCCAGGCCAGAGGGGGTGCGAACCTCTCTCGCAAGGAATCCAAGTGCTTGATGAAGAAGCGTGTTTCCTGAATTTTAATTCCCTGCAATCTCAGAATGGACTTTTTTGGACTGCCATGCCATGTCGGAGCTATAAAACCGACACACGTTAGGCTGGCTTGTTGAAACGCTGCCAATCCTAATTTCAGCAACCTGGTTTTTTCATTATCAGAAAGCCCACAAAACTCCGCTTCATCCTGAACCCAGTGTCGATTGATCCACTGACCCCAGTTGTTGCGATGGCCTTTAAAAGCAGCCCCTTCGGCGCGCTCCGGCATCCAGTGACGATAGCCATGCAGAAAAATTTCTGTCCCCATCTCCGCTTCCTGCCGCAACCAGGCTAGAAACTCAGCATTCTGATTCATCGCTGCACGTTCATGATAATTGGGAACTACGAGCAATGCCGGCTGGACGGCGCCCAAGGATCGCAAACGCTGCAAATATCCCACAACAAGGGAGTGGTTGCCGGGCCATACATCGTGAATGGAAAGAAGGAAGCGCATCAGATCCCTAGTCGCATTCCAGGCGGAAGCTTATCTTTCTAAGGTGTTAAAGCTATTAGTTTTCGATTTGGATGGCACCTTAGTAGATACGCGGATCGATCTGGGGCATGCAGTCAACCATGGACTGGTACATTGCGACTATCCTTCCCTACCCTTGGAATCCATTCTGGCCTTCGTTGGCGATGGTGCCACGCTTCTCATTGAACGCAGTCTTAGATCGGCTTTGAAGGAGCCGGAGAGTTTTACGCCGCCGAAATCACGTACGGAGAAAGTTTTATCGGCATTTTTAGAATATTACCAGAATCATTGCGTGAGTGAAAGCGTCCTTTATCCGGGTGTCCGGAATTCGCTTGAGAAGCTCAGACATTTCCGCATGGCGGTGTTGACCAATAAACCACTTTTGCCCACGACACGCATTTTAGCCGGTTTGGGAATTGCTCCATACTTTTCATGGGTATTGGGTGGAGACAATGATTTTGGGGTCAAACCGAATCCGGGCGCTTTGCAGCAAATACTGGCTTGGGCCGAAGCTGGACCAACCGAATCCCTGGTCATCGGCGATGGATTGCAAGACTTAGGCGTGGCACGCCGTGCCGGCACTCATTTTTTAGGGTTTATAGGGGGCATTGGGTCCAAGCAAGCACTCCTCTCCGAGCAACCGGAAGCTATCTTGGAGGACATGCATTTTCTTCCTGAAGCCATTGCCAGTCTGATACCGCCGCTAGACGAAAGCAACGAGCCTAAAATTCCTTTTTCCCGAAGCCAGCCATGATAAGAAAAAACGAAAAATATTTCCTAGCCACTTTTGGCTGCCAAATGAACGTGTACGATTCCAATCTCATCGGCGGAATGCTGGAAAAGCGCGGCATGCTTATGACTCAGGATGCCGCTGAAGCGGACGTGCTGATAGTCAACACCTGTTCCATACGTGGAGGTGCCGAGGATCGCGCCTACGCACGCATAGCCGGAATGCGCTATTACAAACGTCAGAATCCGGCTGTACGCATTGCCGTCATTGGGTGTATGGCCCAGAACCATGGTGAAAAAATTCCCGTGGAGCTGGACCATGTTGATTTTGTGGTGGGGCCGGACAATTACCGTGGACTGGAAACATTGCTTTTTGAACCGATGCAAAAGAAACCGGTGATTCTAACCGAGCAGAACGCCTTTGAAAATTATGCGGGAGTCATGGCTAAGCTGGATTCCGAAGTGTCTTGTCACATTACCATCATGCGCGGCTGCAACAAACGCTGCACCTATTGCATTGTACCCACGGTGCGTGGCGTAGAACGCAGCCGTGAAGCCGCTTCAATTATCGAAGAGGTAGAGCGGGCCGTATCCGAAGGTGTTCGTGAAGTTTGTCTGCTCGGCCAAACAGTCAACTCCTATCGCACAGACGACGACACTTTTGCGTCGTTACTTCGCAAGCTGAACCGTGTGCAAGGCCTTTATCGCATCCGTTTCACTTCACCACATCCACGTCATTTTGATACTGAAACCATTCGCGCCATGGCTGAATGCGAAAAAATTTGCAACCATGTCCATATACCTGTGCAGTCCGGTTCCAATAAAATTCTGACAAAGATGCGAAGGCAGTATACCCGTGAGCGCTTTTTGGAAATCGTAGCTGAAATTCGATCCACTATTCCCAATGTCGGTTTATCCACCGATATCATTACGGGTTTTGTCGGTGAAACGGAAGAGGACTTTGAAGAGACTCTTTCACTGGTCAGAACGGTTGGGTTTGACAGCGCCTTTACCTTCGCGTATTCCCCGCGGGAAGGCACGCGCGCCTTTGAAGAAATAGAAACGCTGTCGGCCGCAGAGAAGCAGGACCGTTTGGAAAGACTTATCCATTTGCAAACAGGCATCACGGAGCAGAAGCTGGAAGCAATGGTAGGGCGCAAAGAAATGATTTTGATCGAAGAGAAATCCTCCCGTAGCGATCGCGAATGGGTGGGAAAGACGGGATGTTTTAAAAAAGTCATTGTCCCTGATGTTCCCGGCCTAGGCAAAGGCTCTTTGGTGCAGGCTAAAATCCTTTCTCGCAGTGGAACCGTTTTACGCGGTCAAGTCTCTGCCGACTGATTTGAAAAGAGCCAAGTTGGAACGTCTTAAACGCCTTTTTTTTCTCTGGTTTCTGATTGGCTGCCAAGCCACTTCAGCCTCGCTGTCGTCACTTTCGACTAGCCATCAAGAAGCCGTGACAGATCAACAAGAAGCTGTCACAGCCTCAACGCCTACGCAAAGCACTCCGTCGATTTCTTCCAAACATGAGGAAATCCAAAGCCTGGCCCGCCAGGGATTGCTGGACTCGGCTTTGCACCTCAGCCAACAATCTCTGAAAGCGGATTCCACCGATGTTTTTGCCATGTTCATGGTCGCTAAATTAAGTTCTGAAGGAAAAGTATCCGGTGATTTTTTTCGCAAGAGAATTAAAGCCTCAGGACCGGATGAGGAAAGCGAGGAAAGTTATTTCCGCCAAGGGCAGTACTGTTATGCCGCCGGAAAATACACACAGGCCATCCCATTATTTCGCAATTACCTGCGACTCTATCCAGTTGGGAACTGGCGCGACCCTGCGCTTTATTGGATGGGCAATGCCTGCTTGTCCTTAGCACAAAGCAATCCGGATAAACCCTCTTACACCGATTCCGCGCTCGGATATTTTCAAACCCTTTCCAGCCCCCAAAATACTGACGCTTATTATTTGCCATTGGCCTTAGAGGGTATTGCAAAAACCAAGGCTGCGATGGGAGATCGATTGGGTGCCGTGGAAGCGGCCACGGTTGCCTTGGACCGCGCTCCTCAAGAAGAAAAGCCTGCTTTATTACTCCTATCTGCACAGCTGCAACAGGGACTCAGCCGCGAAGAGGAAAAACGTCTAATGGATACATTGGTATCGGTCTATCCACAAAGCCCAGAGGCTAGATACATACGAAAGTTGAATATCGGAATCCCTTCAGCGCGCTGGAAAACAGGCTCCGGCCCTTATAAAGGAGCCACCAGATCATCCAAGGACACATCGGTAACACCGTTGGTTAGCAAAAAAAATCCAACTCCTTTCCCACCAACGCAGGAATCCACTTACACCTTGCAATTGGGAGCGTTCTCTCAGGTAGCCAATGCAAAATCAATGGCTGTAGTTTTGGCCAGGCTCGATTTGGTTCCAGAAATCGTTGAAACCAAACGGAACGGCAAAATCTTTTATCAAGTACGTTTGGGCAGATTTCCAACCCTGGAAGCAGCCTCGGAATACGCGCAAAAGGTTCTTAAACCGCATGAACTCCTTTCTCAGCCGGTGCCGCTCTCACCTTGATCTACCGGACTTTCCCACTTTCCAAAGTTTTGAATTATATTTCCCTAGCCCTGGAAGGGTAAGGTTCATCGCCGAGGTGGTGAAATTGGTAGACGCGTCGGACTCAAAATCCGATAGGGGCAACTCTGTGGGGGTTCAATTCCCCCCCTCGGCACCAGAAAACTTTTTTCTGAGCCATGTTTTTTTTTCGAAATGGCCTTATCTTAATCCAGAACAATCAAAAGGAAACTTCTCCTTATGACATCAATAAAAAGAGTAATCCTTCTGGCCGTGCTCCTTCTGCTTCCAAGCGGTTTGGTATTGGCAAATGAATGGGAAAACACCACTGCAGAGGACATGGGGATCAGTCAGGAAGAATTCCAAAAGGTCAAGGAAAGCGGCATGTCCAAGTCCAAATTTCTTCGCCTGCTGGAAGTGGGCATTTCGCCCAATGAATATTTTTCGGAACCATGGAAGAAGCTAGGAGTCACTGAAGATCATTGGCTTTCTGAAAAAAAGGGTGGCATGGCCGATGACGATATCGATCGGAGCTATCGTAAGCAGGATGCTAACAATATGGCACCCTTTGTTTCTTTTGTTCTACCGGGATTTTATGAGTATCGGACCCATAGACCTTACTTTGGCGCCGCACTAACATCGCTTTTCGTAGGCGGAATCGCACTCACCATATTGCACCAGAATAAAGAAAGCCATACGATCTACCCCTTTTACCCCATTGTTGCCTTGGGGGCAATGCTGACCAGCGCGGGTGATGCCTTCATGGGCACTAGGTATGTCGACAATCAAGAAGCAGGTCGATTTTCGTGGAATTTGGGGCTAAATCAATTCGGTGGCCCGACTACCTTGCTTTCCCTTAGTTTTTAGTAAATTGGGGTAAATGCTTAGGGATATCCTCAAATCCAAGATACATCGCGCCACAGTTACCGACGCCAATCTCAATTACAATGGTTCGATAACCATTGATTCCAATTTGATGCGATTGGCTGATATTCGGGAATTTGAAAAAGTCAATGTCGTAAATCTCAACAATGGCCAACGGTTTGACACCTATGCTATTGCCGGCAAAGCCGAGTCCGGCGAAATTTGCGTAAACGGGGCAGCTGCGCGCCTTGTCCATGTTGGTGATACAGTTATCATAATGACTTACGCTTTAATGGAAGAAAAGGAACTGGCATTACACAGTCCCCGCATTGTCCTAGTGGATGGAAAAAATGTCCCTTCCCACTGACCTGCCAGCCTATATTATAATGGAAGCACATAAACGCCGGGAACCGATGGAAAATTCCAATAATCCTGCGAGCCCATGCCGTTTTCAGCGGTTGGCCCTTGGTTTATTCCTGTGTCTATCGAGCCTAAATTTTGTTTTCGCAGCTGATGTAATGGATGCGGTGGATGGGGCAAACACACCGCATACCCTCCTTACCCAAAATTCGACCTTTGACCGCAATGATTTGTTTTCGCCCGACTATCGTTCTTCTACCAGAGTTTCCGGATTCTCTTTCCTGAATCCCAACCGTTTTTCCATGCGTCAGAGTTATTCCGTTAACTTTGCTTCTGGCTCCTTCGGCTCCGCTTCCGCTGGTTTGTATTTGAATACGCTGAGTTATAAATTAGCGGACCCGTTAACGCTTTCCGCTGACGTCGGGTTTTATTCTCCTCTGTACTCAAGTACGCCGGGTAGCTTTGGCACGCGCGGCATTCAAGATCCAAGCCGTGGTTCGTCACTGGTGTTGCCTCGTTTAGGCTTGGAATATAAGCCCACCCAAAACACAACCTTTTCCATCCACCTCATCAATGGCCAGGATGCAGTCAAGGCCTATGGGAATCCGGACCCATTTTTAAATCCCTGGATTCGATAAGCATCTATTGTTTCGCATTCCAGCATTACTCTTAGCGCTTTTGGCATTGCTCTTTAACGCATGCCGCGAGAAAGAAACTGCACCTGTATTCGTACCGAATACAGGCCAGATCCAGGTCTTGAACGGATCAGGAAAAGGTGGAGCCGCTGAACTTTTTAGAAATTATCTCACGGATCAAGGTTTCGACATTATTGAATTCGGGAATGCATCCAGCTGGAATTATTCACGGACCATTGTCGTCGCGCGCACGGCAAATAAAAATATAGCCAGTGATTTGGCGAAAGTTCTGCACACCGATAATTTGATTCATCTTTTCGATCCAACGGCCATGGTGGATGCCACGGTTTTTATCGGAAGGGATTACGAGGAGGTCATCAAGCGATGGCAAAAGCAAAAAACATAGAGGCACTGGACTTGGCTAATAAAGCAGCGACCATACTTTTCAGCAAGAAGGCGGAAGAAGTGGTCTTGCTCGATTTGCGCGGTCTGAGTTCACTAACGGATTACTATCTCATCTGCACCTGCGCCAATGAAGCGCAAATGCGGGCACTTTTGCACTATACCTATAAAATGCTCAGTCGGGATGGACTGAAAGCGCTGCGCTCCGAATACCACGGCGGTGTGAAATGGGCCGTGCTCGACTATGGCGATCTGATCCTACATCTGTTTGAAAAAGACACCAGAAATTATTATTCCTTGGAACGCCTTTGGGCCGATGCCAAATCGACCAAGCTCAAAGCGGAAGATTATGTCACTCACCAGGAAGATGCCGAAGACGAGGATGAAGACTTATAAAGAGGAAATTGCGGCCTTGCTTGCGCCGCTTGCTACTCTCTCTCCCACCGAAATTCACGATGTCTTGACTCTTCCCCAGCATGCTGGCCAGGGAGACTTCTCATTTCCATGTTTTGCCCTCGCCAAAAAATTGCGCAAGGCCCCACCCGTTATCGCGAAAGAATTGGCGGATGCCATCCAGCCTTTCGGTGCGTTTACAAAAATTGAAGCGCTCGGTGGTTATCTCAATTTTTTCATTGACCCAACTGATTTTGCCCGACGGACTTTGAGCAAGATTGCAGAGATGGGTCGAGACTATGGAAAAACTGAGCTTGGCCAAGGCCGCACGGTAGTCATTGATTATTCCTCTCCAAATATGGGGAAAGAACTTGCCTTTCACCATTTACGCGGAACGATGATCGGCAACTCACTAAGCCGAATATATCGATGGGCTGGATATCGGGTTGTCAGAATCAACCACCTGGGTGACTGGGGCACGTCCTACGGCAAACTCATTGTGATGTTCTTGCGCGAAGGATTATCGGAATCTGACTTGGCCGATATAACGATCGAGCGACTCAATAACCTGTATAAGGGATTTGAAAAAGCTTCCCAAATAGATGCGATTCTTGAAAACCAGGCGCGAGACGCTTTCCAACAGCTGGAAGCGGGAGATGTGCGATTCCGTGGTCTCTGGCAGGCCTTTAAGGATATCACCTTAAAGGAGCTCCAGCGCATTTACACAATGCTTGCCGTTGAGTTCGATTATTACACAGGTGAATCTTACTTCCTGGATCACATGGGTAAGACAATGCTCGATCTCGAAAACCGGGGACTGGTGACAAAAAGTCAAGGCGCTGAAATAGTGGACCTATCTCTACACAATCTGCCCCCAGCCCTGCTGCGCAAAACCGATGGCGCCACCCTGTATATCACCCGTGATATTGCTGCGGCCATATATCGCCAGCAAACTTTTTCCTTCGACCTTTGCTTGTATATCGTCGACAATGGACAAAGCCTGCATTTCCAGCAGTTGAAAAAAATATTGGAACTCATGGAATTCCCTTGGCAGGATAAAGTTGTCCATGTCCCATTTGGATTGGTCTTGATTAAGAGTGAAGAAGGCGGATGGGAAAAGGGAAAGACTCGGAGCGGGCAAACCAGTTTGCTTAAAGATGTGATGATCGGCGCGCAGGAAAAAATCCTTGGTATTATTCAGGAAAAAAACCCTGATGCCGTCGATAAGGATACTCTGGCCATGAAAATCGGTGTGGGTGCGCTGGTTTTCTCCGAACTTAAGAACCGACGCCTTAACGACATACGCTTTGAATGGGATAAAGCACTAAGCTTTGAAGGCGATTCTGGACCCTATGTGCAGAATGCTCATGTCCGGCTTTGCAGCATCCTCCGAAAAAGTGCGGAGCGATTTAACCGGCATGAGCCGGATCGTCCTGCCCAGTCTGGCACTGCCGGAATCGACTTTTCGAAGTTTTCTGAGCCGCAAACACAGGCATTAATCCGAACCTTGAGCCTTTTTCCTGATAAAATCAAGACTGCCATCGATGCCAATGACCCCATCGCCGTAGCCCAATATGTACTTGAAATTGCAGAGGGAACGCATAGTTTTCTGCATGTATGCCGCGCATTGGGCAGCGAAGCGGAAGCCGAGCGGCTCTTCTTAATCGATTGCACTCGAATTACCCTTGGCTTAGCCCTTGAGATGATCGGCGTACCGGCAATCGAACAAATGTAAGTTGCAGATGGGGCTGACTAGGAAATATTTTCCTAGTGCTTACCCAGAGGTTCCATCTGAAGGTCGTTTACTTGGCCTGCTAAGATGTTTTAATTACTCGATATACAATAAAAAAGGAAGTCAGGAAATCCTGACCTCCTCTAAGCTTAGATATCACCCTCACGGGGATACCGAAGAACTACTTCTTCTTCTTGGAAGCTTTCTTAGCAACCTTTTTTGCAGCTTTCTTTGCAACCTTCTTGGTAGCTTTCTTCTTGGCGGCCATGTAATCACCTCCCTCCGGCATTTAAATTATTATAAGTGATGTTTGTTACGACAGACAGTGCGGTTCGTTTTGGGTCTGTGGTTATTGACCGAAAAACGTTTCGAGAAAATTTTCTTTCCTCGAGATTGACTTCAGAATGTTTGCTTTTGATGTTCAATCTTTCCCGCTTCAACTCTTTGATGACTTAATGATAAAGTTCTTGACTTAAATAGTCAAGCAGTTATTTAAAAAAAATGAAAAAATATTTTTTAGTCTGTGATCATCTCGTCGCTGCAAGATGTCTTCACAACGTATCCGACAACTCCGAAATGAGTGTAGTCATAATCGAATCAATGAGTTGTGCATCTTCAATTTTTTTATTCGCAGCGTCGGTAATATAAAATGCGTCCATCGCCTTGTCGGCTTCGGTAGTCAAGATGGCGCCATGGACTTGCAACTTCAACTCGCTGAGGACCTTACACACTTGGAAAAGCAATCCTATGCGGTCCGAGCAGGTGAGATCGACCGTGCTGAAATTATCAGAGATCGTGTTTGAGAACGTCACAGCGGGCTTCATACGCATGTCGCGCACTTTTTTAAAAACATTTTTCGTCTTAAAGCGCGTTCTTAAATCCTGCAATTGCGCATGCGACAATCGAGTGTTCTTCTCCAATTCTTGGACCAGGCCATGCTCCAAACTAGATCCCGATTTCCATCCTTCGGGCACGGATACAGAGAACTTATCGATTGCTTTACCATCCACACGAGTGAAAATACGGGCACTTAAAATGGAGAGATCGAGTTGGGTCAGCGTACCCGCTATGGTGAGAAGCAGAGCTTCATCATCATTTGCGACTACGGTAATCTCCCAATGGGTAGGTCTTTCGAGAATACGAACGCTAAACTTTTGTGAAACCAAGGAAGCCAGCATACCAATATGGACAATGATATCTTCCGGTGTAGTTGAAGATGCGTACTGGCGAGGCAGCATCTCCAGGTGCGTGCGAACTTCGGATTCCGAAATTCGCTTGGATACGTTCTCTATCAACTGATCTTCCAGGCTTCGCGAAGCTAAAACAGCCTGGAAAGGGCTTTGCATCTCCTCTAGCGCCCCGTCATATAACTTCTGCAGCAAGATAGCCTTCCAACTGGACCAGGCATCAGGATGCACGGAGGAGACGTCACAATAGGTCAGCACATAGAGCTTATGCAAGGTAGCTGGACTTTCCACCTTGGTAATGAAATCCCTGATAGTTTTGGGATCTTCCAAATCCCTTCTCTGAATTACCTCGTTCATAATGAGATGGTATAAAACCAAATTGGCTGCTTCCTTACATCGCGAAGCTGAGAATCCCATTTTCTCCATGAACTCGAAAATCATCTTCGCGCCGCTGATGCTGTGATTGGGGCCCACGCCCTTTCCAATATCGTGGTAGAAGCAGGCCAAGATCAGCACTTCCATGTCATTGACCAAGGAAAACGCCTTCTGGAGGGATTCCATTTGCTTATCGGTATGCTTGGCCATATAAGCCAGCTGTCGCACCACAGTGATAGTATGCTCATCGGTTGTGTAGATATGGTAAATGTCGTGCTGGCTATGACAGTAGATATGGTTGAAGTCCGGTATGAGTAGGCCAATTAATCGAACGTCATTCATGCATCTGAGCATGCGACCGGCTCGCTCCGTGCTTTTGCAAAGGCGGAGGAATTCAATCAGATGCGATTTTGTGTCGAGTTCTTGGTTGCTGGATAGGATGCTGATAGCCTGTTTGAGACGAAGGATGGCGTGATGGGCATATCCAAGTTGGCGCTGATTGGATATCTCAAAATACTCCAATATCAAGCTGATATTATCCAGGAATGGGTTCCCCACTCGCGTTTTCAAGTCAAGAACACCGTCCACGGTTTTGAAATGGGAGTGATCCTTGAGTATGGAAGCTTTAGCGATTTTCTCTTTGACTTTAATCCAACGCGAGACCACTCCGGAGGTTACGCGAAGGATGGTTTTGGTGTGATGATAAAAGACTTTAAGAAAAACTTCGACCGGTTTTTGATTGTGATCCTCTTCAAAACCGAGTTCTTTGGCCACATCGGGTTGCAGGGAAAAGGTGAGATGATCGTCCTTCTTCTGCGTCATAAAATGCAGACAGCAACGTACTTGCAAGAGAAAATCATACCCCACGCGGATATCTTCCGCCTCTTGTGGCGTGAGCAATCCTTCGCGAACCAAATCTCCGAAATCATTGCAGTTGTGTTTTACTTTAGCGATCCACATCATGGAATGGACGTCGCGCAAGCAACCTATCCCCTCCTTAAGGTTAGGCTCAAGTAGCTGCACAAGTGAGCCCAATTGATTCTTGCGGAGTTCGCGTTCCTCGATCTTGGCTTCGATCAAAGCCGAAACCCTCCAAGGGAAAAGCCTTTTGGATAATAGGTCGACAAACTTTCGGTAGAGGACGTGATTGCCGGCTACAAAGCGTTCATTGAGAAAAGATGTCCAGGTTTCAGAATCTTTGCTGGAAGCTTCCTTGCATTGGGAGATACTGCGGACTGAACTGCCCAACTGAAAGCCATAGTCCCATAAATTCTGAACCAGGTATTCGGCTTGTTCGATTTCATGCCGAGTGGGTTTTTCTGAAGTGATGATCAGCAAATCGATATCCGATTGCGGACACAACTCCATCCTGCCATAACCTCCGACAGCCACTACGCCAACCAGATTGGCCTCGTTGGGCTGCGTCATCTCAAGTTGATCCCACATCACCCGGATCAAAGTGTCGGTCATTTCACTGATAAAACGCACCGTATCTGTACCGGAGAGGCCGCTTTGATTGATAGTCCGAATCCTGCTGCGATGGCGCGCCAGAACGGACTTGACGGCAGTGATCCGCTCGGCTGGTTCACGCCGGTTGTAGCATTCGCGCAAGGAGTCGACAAAATCGCCTTGCAGGCCGAGATTGGTCAGGTATTTCTGATTCATGTGGGGTCCTCTAGGGGCGGGTAGGGCTTAACGGAGCAAGAAATTAGAAATCAAAAATCCGGAAATGAGCACGGAAACATTGGCGGCGACTACAGAAGCCATGGTCGCTCGGCCAACGCCTTCTGCGCCATGCGTGCTCGTATAACCGTAATAGCAGCCGAATAGGGAAATGATGATTCCGAATACAAAGGACTTCAGAATACCCACAAACATGTCCCAGTTGGTATAAAAGAGCCGAACACCGTACCAGAAAGATTCCGGTGCTAAGCCTTTGAACAGGGTAACCACGAAAAGGGCACCCAGAATGGCGATTAAGGAAGAAAATATCGTCAGCATAGGCAACATAATCATGGCGGCAAAAAGTCGCGGTGCCATTAGAAAACGGAAGGGATTGAGATCCAGCACCTTCATAGCATCTAGTTGTTCCGTAACCGCCATAGTACCCAGTTCGGCGGTCATTGCAGCACCTACTCGACCGGAAACCACCAGGGCCGTGAGCACTGGACCGACTTCAAGCATAACCGACTTTCCTACTGCCGTACCCACATAACGCAGCGGCACATAGTCGGCAAAGTTATAGGCCGCTTGCCAAGCCGCTACCGCGCCAGTGAAAATGGAGGTGAGGGCGACCAGTGGAACGGATGTGATGCCGATGAGATACATTTGTTCAACGGCAATGTGAAAGTTGCTGAAAACCGAGGGCAAACTCAAAAACATATCCAGCGTGAACCTTAAAAATATCACAACGTTTCGCTTGGATTCCAGAAAGGCGTAGCCCAGCTTTACAATGCGTGCGTCGATGCCAGTCCAAACCTTCAAGCTAAATCCTCCTCAGCGGGTCAACAGGCTCTCGTAATACTCTTCAAGGTATTTCCGTTGGGCCTGAGATAAAGATAGCCCCTTGGAGCTCTTATGGGCTTCACGCAAGATCTGCAGCAATCTCGACTCACTTACAGATTTAGTAGCGTCAGAAATTTCACCGGCAGGTCCGTGACGGGTTTCTGCTTGACGCATTTCACTCTGTCCGCGTTCCTGCATGGCATTTGAAGCATCGAGCAATCTGGATTGAAAGCGTTCTTGTTGCTGCCTCAATTCTTCCGGAGTCATCCGGCCTTGCCGCAAATCCTCTTCAAGTTGGCGGGCCTGGTCCGCCAAGCCCCGCAGCTTTTGACCCGCTCCACCCTCTTCACCTAACGCTTCCGCCAAGGATTCAAGACCTTCGCCCAGCTCCCCTTGGCGATTGGCAATCCCAGGGAGTGTTGAGGATCCCGATCCTCCCGGTTTGCCGCTTGGTGTGCCACCTTCACCTTGTTTGCCGCTTGGCGTGCCACCTTCACCTTGGGCTTGCCCGCTCTCTCCAGCACCGGCTTGGCCTTGACCAGGTTGCCTACCTGCTAGCATGGACTTTAGCAATTGGTACGTGGCCTGATTGATTGCCATCTGCTTGCCGCTTAATCCCTGAAGCTGGCTGGAAAGATCTCCGCCGGATTGTCCTTCCCCGGAGCCTCCAGGATTACTGGACGATGCGCCTGACCCAGATCCGGATCCGGACCCGCTCCCTTGTCCACTTCCCGACTGAGCCATTTTGATGAGTTTCAAAAGTTCGCGTGAAAGGTTTTGCGTGTACTTAAGGGTCTGGTCTGCCTTCTCGGAGGAATATAGGCGCGCCGTCTCTCGAGAGCTTGCCGTTAAATTTCGGGATGCGGACATCAGAGCCGAGCCAATAAAAGGCACTTTTGCGGCAACTTGTTTCACCCGCCCATTCAGCCATTCCGAAGTTTGAGCTATGGTCGTATAAAGGCCGGCCTCATCCGCTTCCCAGCCTTCTGATCTTCGTCCAGCCGAGCCACTGCGAATCAAAATTTGCATACGGGAGAGCGCAAGAGATTCTTGAAGCAGCTCTTGCACTTCACCCATGTCCACAGAATTTTCCATGCCGGCCATAGCGTCTCCCAGCGACTGGGACATGGCACCCAATTTTTCTGAAGCAGAAGCCGCTGATTGTGCAGCCGAAGCAGAGTTTGCGGCAGAGGAGGACGGGGAATCGGATTTGGAACTTTTTGCCAATGCTTCTCGAACAGCCTGCATATCCTTCTGCACGGGTATGGCGGACATACGCTTGTTCATGTCCTGCAAGGATTTTCTGGCGGACGCCTGAGCAGCGAAATCCGCCAACGCTTTTTGAGTGCCTTGTTGAATGGATTTCTGCTCGGCATCCTCAGGCTTGTCTCCTTTGCCCGCTTGCAAATCCATTGACAATCGGTCTTCGCGCGATTTTAATTCTTCCAAGGCTTGTTTCAATTCCTGCATGCGCTTGCGATCCCGTAACTGTTCCAACATGGCCAACGCTCGATTTAGATTTTCCACCAATTCTGCCTGTTTTTCCAACATTTCCTTTAACTTCTGGCGCAGCTCCTCTTGATTGACCTCCTGCCCCTGCAGTTTTCGCTCCATCATTTGCCGCAAACTGTCCGGTAAAACTTCCCGCAGAAGTTCATCCACTTTTTTCATTTTCTGCATCAACTCCGGAGAGAGCATGCCGTTCTTCGCTCCCTGTTCCATATTCTTTTTAATATCCTGAGAGGCAGATTGCATATCTTGCGCCATGCGCATTTGTTCCTCAATGGCCTGATCCATCATATCGCTCTTTGCCTTAGCCTGGGTAAATTCTTCCTGCAGGTGTTTTTGCAAATCGGTTTGATTGGCAATGTTGCGATCCAATTCCTTGGCTAGTTCATCCAATTGTGCCTTCGGCAGGTCAAGCGGTCCAGATGCTTTGGCTGTAGTATCGAGTTTGTTTTTAAGCGCTGCTAACTTTGCAGCTTGCTCTTTTTGGGATTTGATTAAGTTATCCAGATTTTTACGACGATCCTCTATCGGAAGAAAGCCCTGGTTGCCCTTAGGCATTGCCGGTTCATTTCGCTTCAGCTCAGTCTGCAATTCTTTTGAGGCCTCTTTTACTTCGGCCAAATTCTTGGAGCTAAGCTCGGAACGTTCGTTCCCCATGGCCTTGTTCTTTTCGCTACCAACCGGCTTTGCGACTTTTTCGGATTTTTCCGCCATTTGTTGCAACATCGCCAGCACCATTTCCATGCGTCTCAAATGATCGTGCGGATCTTCAACCATAATTCGGTTGACCTCATATTCAGCAAGCATGGGTGGGCCCTCTTCCGGTGGCGCTTGCTTTTCCCGTTCCAGCTTTCTTTCCAGTTGCTTTTCTCTTTGCAGCGCACTCTTTAGGCTGGCTACCGCGCTTTGTTCCCGTTTATGCGTGGACGACACCAGCTCTTGCATCGTACGCATTCGCAATATTCGAACACTGGATTTTCCTGATTTAGGGCCATTGACAGTATCGTTGTCCACGGCAACCAAGTGAAACTCTACTTCATTATCGGCCTGGAGATGCAAGGAAGTCATATCCCAAGTGGCTTCCACCAAACCGGAATGGGCCAGGGACAACCAGTCGCGACAATCTCTTTGACCTTCGGATGTTGCGCCACCTCCCGAGCGAACCTTTCCATCTGCGAGCACTCGGTAGACAAGCCGGAGTGCGGAAATTCCAAAGTCATCCTTGACCCTGAAAATCAGCGGGAGCATCGCATCTCGATCCAAAGCAGTATCTTCAGCCGGTGAAACCAGCACCACTTCTGGGGTAAAATCCGGAATAAGGTCCACTCTACTGGGCAAGGTTGGAGTCGACTGGACCCCAGCCTCATCCTCTAGTCCAAAGGAATACTCCGTTGCCTTGCGAAAGGTCTTCATAAAGTGAAACTCACGACCAGACCCCAAACTTTCGATCTCTGCGCCAGAACGTGCTCCAGAGTCGGTATTCCGGTTTTGTAAGTGCATGGTTAAGGATTTCAAATTGCTCGCCGAGGCCAACTTCCAAGTGACTTGCGTTCCTGGTAGCAAAGAAAAATGAGTCACGCCTACTGGTAATGTGTCGATATGCAAATGCGTATAGCCGGGTGGCGTAAGGATGGCCTGGATACGTGCCAAAAATGGTCGTGGCCGAACTTGAAAACGAATAGTGGAGCTATGACCATTTTCACCCGCGAAATACAAGTTGAAATCTTCGGTAGCAGGGCCAAAGGAAAAATCGAAATGCCCATCATTTGCTAGGTTCAACGGATACCGAGTCTCGCCGCCTTTGCTTTGGATATAGGCGTAAACGGTTTGCTCTGATAAAACGTGAAGAACAGTTCCTTGTACCTTTGCCGTATCTCCCTTGCCGAGAATTTGACGTGGCGCTTCCCATTGAAAACGCAATATCGGCAAACCCTCAAGTACAGACCAAGGTCTCCAGACCCGATGCATAAATTCCCACGGCTGATGAGAAAGAAAAGCTGATGCAACCAAACAGCTAACCGCAAATGCAAGTAGCACAAATTTTCGCAAAGGCAACAGCGCGAGACGCGGCAATTTTAATCTTGGAAGAACCGATCCATAGAGGTGATCCAATTGTTGAATGGTTTCTTTTCCATGGTTGCCTAAGGAAAGACTGGTGCGGAACGGATCCGGAGTTAAGGGATTGGCACGATCCAATTCCCGGGCTACTTGATCCGCTCTATTAGACGAACGCGACCACTGAAACCAGTAAGCGACAGGCAAAGCCAAATAGATAACGTAAGACCATGCCAAGGTGGTAAGGAGTTTTGGGGAAAGCGGATAGTGAATGGAAAACCAGCCGAGGACGGCAAGCAATAAAGCATGAACGGCCATGAGCATCCAAACCGTTTGCAATGCAGCTGTTCCCGCGCGCCGGCGACGGTACTGCTGAAGCAGCTTGGATAAGGCTTGGAGTTTGTCCATAGCTTCAGGCATGGTCGTTATGGATATCAAAACCCATACGAATCAAGGTTCGGCCTCTGGCCTAGCCCCTTGCAGAAACCAGGCGACGACATTGACGCCCATTCGCAAAGCGGTTTCATGGAGTTCAGGTCCATCCTTGTGTACGTCCAAATCCTCCCAGCCGTTTCCTAGGTCGCTTTCATAGCTGTAGAATACCACGGTTCGTCCTTCTACGACTATTCCGTATGCTGTCGCACGCTTTCCATCATGCTGGTGAATTTTGGGCAAACCCTGTGGAAATTTATAATAGGCTTTGAATACGGGATGATGCAAGCCCATGGGTACCATTGGATGGTTGGGAAAAAGACTTTTCATTTCCCGACGGAAGGATGTATCCATGCCATAATTGTCATCTGCA
>JAYTHY010000135.1:0-19337 GCA_043732185.1 Fibrobacteria bacterium | reverse complement strand
AAATTTTTAGAATCCATAAAATCAACAAATCCCTTGCCTACATTGGCCTACAGAAGATTTCGGTCGCTATTTCACCCACTCGATCGCCCGAAGAGCCTATATTTTACCCCGATAGCGACTTGGATTGCTTAAAATTCATGTGCGTAGTCCCTAACAGGTTGAGTCGGCATCCAGATCACAGAGAGGTAAATAATGAGCAAGGTATTCGTTAACATCGGTCTAAGCCTAGACGGTTACATGGCCCCGGAAGGAATGACCATGGAGAATCCCATGTACAAGAACTGGGGCGCAAAGTGGGGTAAGCTGATGGCCTGGATAATCAAACAACAGTACTTCCGCGATAACCTCAAGATGGGCCCCGGGGGAGAGACTGGCACGGTAAATGACATGCTCCGGAAAACCACGGAACGCATTGGCGCCAACATCATGGGCAAGCGCATGTTCGATCAGGGCGAGCGCGCTTGGCCGGAGGAGGCCCCGTTCCACACACCCGTGTACGTCTTGACCAACGTGAAGCGCGAACCTTGGGTCCGCCCGGGCGGTACCACCTTTTACTTCGTCAACGACGGTGCGGAAAGTGCCCTCAGGCAGGCGCGAGAGTCTGCGAACGGTCGCGATATTCGGATCGCAGGCGGCGCGGATGTGATCCAACAGTACTTGAACATTGGAGCCATCGACGAGCTCGAAATTGCCCTAGCGCCAGTCCTGTTTCGGAGTGGAAGGCGCCTCTTCGAGAATTTACAGGAGTCCGTATCGCAATTCCGGATTGACAAGGTGGTGGAAAGTCCAACTGCGACACACTTGCGCTATGTGCGCGAGTAGGAACGTATCATTCAGGTAGATTTACCTGAGAATGGAGCTCTATGACAAAACCAAATCGGAAAAATTCCGCGAAAAAACCAGATGCGCTCTTTGGGCGCGTTGTTTCCATTCTCGAGCAGGCGCGGAGCAATGTTGTCAGGGCTGTAAACGGCAACATGGTGCAGGCCTACTGGTTGATAGGACGCGAGATCATCCAGGAATTGCAGGGTGGCGAGGAGAGAGCCGAGTATGGCAAACGACTCGTGGAAACTCTTTCCGCAAAGCTGACCGAGCGGTACGGGCAGGGATTTTCCACCACAAATCTGTGGTATTTCAAGCAGTTCTACTTAACCTTTCAAGACCGGTCCAAGATTCCCCACCCAACGGGTGGAGAATCTTTGGAACTGCCAATTCTCCACCCAACGGGAAGAGAATCAACCGAGGCGTCATCAAAACTGCGCCCGGTGGGCACAAAATTGGCTCTGACAAAGAATATTTCCCAAGCTGGCGACCGATTGCCGAAGGCATTCTCCCCCCACCTCTCCTGGTCGCATTACCGCGCGCTGATGCGAGTGGACACAATCGAGGCCCGCGATTTCTATGAGCGCGAGGCTGTCGCAGGCGCGTGGGACAAACGCACTCTGGAACGGCAGATACAGTCTTTTTATTACGAACGAATTCTCAAAAGCCGCCATCCAGAGAAAATGCTAGCCGATGGGCGCAAACTGCCGATAGCGGCTGTTTCAGCTGTTGATGCGTTGAAGCATCCTTATGTTCTGGAATTTCTGGGACTACCGGATCAAGCGGCCTTTCACGAATCGGATCTAGAGCGGGCCATTATCACCCACCTGCAACGATTTCTACTGGAACTGGGCAATGGATTTGCCTTCGTTGCACGGCAAAAGCATATTCGCATCGAGGAGCAGGACCGCTACATCGACTTGGTCTTCTATCACTGCCGCCTGAAATTCTATCTCCTGATTGACCTGAAGGTTGGCGAATTGACCCATGGTGATGTCGGTCAAATGGACGGTTATGTTCGGATGCATGATGGGATTTTCGCGGCTCCGGATGACAACCCGACCATCGGGCTTATTCTCTGCACGGAGAAGAACGAGACCGTAGCCCGTTACTCGGTGCTGAAGGATCGCAAACAAATCTTCGCCTCCAAATACATGCTTTGCCTGCCAACGGAAGAACAACTCCGTCTAGAGATCGAAAAAAAGCGAAGGCTTCTTGAGACCGCCCTCAAGGACCGCAACGACCGCAACGATGCATAAACCCACCATCGAAGAAATTCTCGCCCCAAAGCCGCAGCCCCGTCCACGCATTAACGCCTACTCTTTTGATGACAAGGCGCACAAGGGCCTAACCCACTACGGGCTATACAACACGGTCAGCCCACGTCAATTTCAAAACTTCAAATAGCGTACTCGCCCCCTGGAAATACGAACACCAAAAAATATTGCCAAATATGTGCGAACATTTTACTTCTCTCAATACAAAAACCGTTCGAAGTCCATTGTCGGTGCGTATTCGGCACTCGATATAAAGGAAGATTCGCATGATTACCCCCGCAAAAAATACGATTTGCCTTTGGTATAACAGTGATGCCGTGGAAGCAGCGCAGTTTTACGCCAAAACCTTTCCGGATTCATCCGTCGGCGAAGTGTACCTCGCCCCCGGAGATTTTCCATCCGGAAAGCAGGGGGACGTGCTGACCGTTTGGTTCACTGTCATGGGGGTTCACTGCTTAGGCATCAACGGTGGCCCCACATTCAAGCACAATGAAGCATTCTCGTTTCAGGTTGCAACCGTTGATCAAGCCGAAACGGATCGGTACTGGAATGCGATCGTGAGCAACGGTGGACAGGAGAGCGCGTGCGGTTGGTGCAAGGACAAATGGGGAGTGTCTTGGCAAATAACGCCGATCGCGCTCACGCAGGCGATCTCGAATCCAGATCCCGTTGCCGCTAAGCGTGCTTTTAACGCGATGATGGAAATGACAAAAATCGATATCGCTGCAATTGAGGCTGCATGAAACGGGTTACTGGTATAAGCGACACTTGGGAATTGATGTTCAAGGTTGGGGCGGAGCAGCTTTTCCATGGACGGATGCAGACGGCAAGCCTTTTGCTGGAACCACGGCCTGGTGCATCGATCCGGAAAAAAGCAATCACTTTGCGCCGAGCTCAGCCCCCTTCATGGTCAACTACCGAGTGGAAGACCTTCTCGCATTGGTCAAGGTACTGAAAGAAGAAGGCTGCAATGTGCTCGAAAAAATGGATGATTCCGAGTATGGAAAATTTGCCTGGGTCATGGATCCAGAGGAAAACAAGGTCGAACTCTGGCAGCCGCCTCAAGGCCAGTGAGAAGTTGCAGTAACAAGTAAGCGAATCTAGTCCACTCATCCTAAATATTTAGACACAAAAGGCCAAGTGCCCAGAAAAAAGTTGAAACCCATCCGCTGTTTCAAGTCATCAAGGGTGGAAAAGAATATTGGGAAAAAGGCTAAACGAAAAGCGGGTTATCGCTTTAAACAGTTCAATTTGTGCTTTTTCGAGTAGACTGTTCCGATTCTTAGCTCCTGTTTTGCACCCGCATTTTTGACCCAATAGTTATTTTTACCAAGGGTCATTCAAAGGGGAAAAACATGAATTTGAAACTCATTAGTGTAGCAGCATTCCTGGGCGCGCTTTCCTCAGGATTTGGCCAGACGATTCCCAACACCGTGACCTTGCGCGATTTCTTTCCTGGGCTCACCTTTACCCGACCCGTGCATATGGTGCCTTATCCCGGGAAGGACAGCGCCTATATTGTTGTTGAACAGTTAGGCACTGCGCAACTGGTACAAAGAGCTGGTGGCGTTTGGGTCAAATCCATTTTCGTGACGGTTCCAGTTTCCGGTGGTTCAAGTGAGGATGGCTTACTGGGCTTTGCCTTTCATCCCAATTTCCTGCAGAACCGGAAGTACTACACCTATTTTCTCCGCAGCTCCGCAGGATTGGGTGATTATGTGGCCGAAAGATTAACAAAAAGCAATTTGTCCAGCGACTCGGCTGGCACGGAACGGGTGCTACTACGAGTTTCTGACCCCGCTTCCAATCACAACGGCGGCACCATCGCCTTTGGTCAAGATGGATTTCTTTACATCGGTATTGGAGATGGCGGCCCGCAAAACGATCCAGACAATAGAGCTCAAAATACGGATAGCCTGCTTGGGAAAATCTTGCGCATCGACGTCAACAGCCAAGCGGGCGGTCTTCAATATGCCATTCCCACCACCAACCCGTTTGTTGGGCAATCTGGTTATCGGGGCGAGATTTGGGCTTATGGTTTTCGCAATCCGTATCGCTGGAGTTTCCACCCAACCCGCGGGGAATTGTGGGTGGGTGATGTGGGGCAAGACGCGTATGAAGAGGTGGACTTGGTGCCCAAGGGGGGTAACATGGGGTGGAAAATCCGTGAAGGGCTGCATTGCCGTCCAGGTGGACCGGCAACTTGCTCCACTACCGGTTTGATCGATCCTGTTGTGGAAAGGTCCCATGCCAATAACGATAGAGCCATGATTGGGGGCGTTTTTTTCCGAGGCGATCCTCTTTGTGCTTTCCATGACAAGTATTTTTTTGGTGATAACACCAGCGGCAGTATCTGGGCCATGCAAGTACAGAATGGCGCTCGAGTGGCGGACGTGAAAGTGGCCACGTTGGCGGGCTTGAGTTCCTTTGCTAATGATTCACGAGGCCGTGTTTTTGCTATGAGTGTGGAAAGCAGTACGATTCGAATTCTCGAATCCCCGGATATGCGTCCTGGTTCCACCTCGGTTCGATTGTCTCAGGGTCAAAAACCGATTTCTAGACGGGAATTGGATCGTGGAGCATTCCATTTTAAGACCGTGGACGGTAGACCGTTCGAGCGGGGAAAGGCCTCTGGCTTGATGGTGGTCGAGGATAAGGATGGAAAAATTCCACCTAGAATGGTTCCTGAAATATGGTGAAAATTTATTTCGGTATTGTCTGAAAGGGGGTCCAGGAAAGATAATTAACGCGGACTTCGGATGAGTACCGCATGGCATTGAAAAAGATTTTAGAGCAGCTATTCGGCCCCTTTAAGGACCGGCATCGTTTAGTGGTGGATTCTCAAGTTGCAGAGCCTGTGGCTTTGGAAGAGACGGTTTTAATCTGCAAGCTAAAGCAGACCCCCCAATCTTTAGTTGCTGTCGATATTTACCTAGGCTTCACGGATACCGAGGACGAGGATCTTAAAACCGGCCAATATCATTTAAGCGGTGAGATTCTCAAAGTTGAGGACTCGCTTGGTGAGTGGCGCGTTTCAATCCGCTTATTGAGTAATTCAGAGGACTTGATCAAGCGTAGAAGCGATCGATGGTCCATTAATAATTTCCCCATCCGATATCGACGGTCGGGTAGTGCTGAAGAACATGCAGCCAAAATGATTGATTTTAGTGCTGAAGGAATTGGCATTGAGCGCCAAGAGCCGCTGCAAGTTGGTGAGCTATTGGAAATTTTTGGACTAGCTGAAGCCATGGAAATGGATTTCGATGAACCGTCCCTTTTTGAAGTTCGCGTATTGCCCGCGCCTCGCAAGGCGGGGCTGATGCTTGCCGAGGGAACGTCGGCGGAGATGAAGTCCAAATTGCTCGACTTCTCCATTCAGCTTAGGCAAGTTAATCGATTCTGGAATAGCTTTTTAGACAATATCCGCGTAAAGGTGGGGCAGCCCGCGCAGAGCGCCGTATTGCCTTCAGTTGATTTTGTCGCCCGTCAATTGCGCCGGAAAATGTCCGCCTTAAAAATGCTCATTGATGAACGTCGATTTGAAGAATTAGCGGAGTCTTTAAATCTGCTGGAGCGGTTTGAAAGGCTCATGGAAGATATCGCGCAACTGGAAGAGGAGAAGAAGAAGTTGATACCTCTCTGCTCCGGCAAGCGCAGTCTTCTCTTGGAGTTTCTGGAGAAAAGAAACCCAATCAAATAGGTTATTTCTTGATGGAATTGATCTTTTCGGCCAGCGTTTCCGGTTGAAACGGCTTTACCACATAATTCGCCGCTCCGCTTTGTATTGCTTCCATAATTCTGGTTTTTTCAGATTCCGAAGTCACCATGATCACGGGTATATGCTTTATAGCAGGGTCCGCTTTGATTTTTTTCAACGCCTCGATTCCGGTCATATTAGGCATGTTCCAATCCATCAATACCAACTCGAACCCGCCTGTAGCCAGTTTGGCCAGGGCCTCAAGCCCATCTCCAGCCTCAGTAACATCAGTGTGACCTATTTTTTCCAAAGTATTTTTTTGGATGCGGCGCATGGTTGTGGAGTCATCAACTAGTAGGATTTTCATGGGATTTTCCTTTCGGTACGGATTTACTCTTTAAAGTTTCAGGCGACTTTTAGGCTCACACCCATGTGAAAACCACCAAGCAGCGTAGTAAAAGGAATGACAAAGGAAAGCGCTCCTTTGGGTTCGACAATACGATGATTGTGACCCACGATCACGCTAGGCAGGGAGATCTCTATATCGAATTCAGCCAGTCCTTTTTTGGCGTTGCCGGCTACGATATTGACCAGTTCACCAACTGCATCCAGGATGTCCTCGTGCAGATTTTCATATTCCGCGGTCATGAACTTATTGCAGATGGCAATGGCAGATGCCTCTGGAAAGCACATTGCTACGGAACCGATCACTTTCCCGGATAATCCAATCAGCCCGGAAATATCATAGTCCAAAGTGGAATGGGTTTTGAGCATGGCCTTGCTGGGTTTGGCTTCCATGCCGAGCATTTTTTTGAAGGTTTCCATATTTGAAATAATAAAGGGATTGATATGTTCAGACCGAATGGATAACGACACTAATCAAAGCTCGCTCTGGAAACCGACGATGAGACAGAATGTTCCTAACGGAGATTCGAATGGCACCGCCATGGGTGTCACTTCCTTGCCGCCTTGTACTTCATGGTTTTCACCTATGATTACCGTGGGCAAGGAAATGCTGATCTTAAATTGGGTTAAATCTTTTTTGGCAGCGCCGGCTACGATGTTCGCCAATTCTCCAATGGCGTCCTTTACAGTATCATCCATCGTGACGATTTTTTCACCGATGAATGCGGATACGGTTTTAACTGCCGTCAACCTCGGAAAGCTAAGGGTGATGGTTCCCTTGGCACCTCCGCTAAGGCCGATGATGCCGGAAATATCATGATGAAGATTGGAGCCTTTCACCAGAAAAATTCTACCGGGAACAACCTTGGTTTTCAACATGCTTGAAAACGTTTCGACCGTGGCCGATATGAAAGGGTTGATGTGTTCAACTTTAACGGAAGGAGCCATGGTATGCCTCTGCTTTAGGAAGTGACTCGCAGAATCTTACGATACGGCAGGCATGAAGGCAATAGCTCTGTTAATTTTCTCCACCCACCCCATAACTAAGGCCCAGCTCTTTTCGTAGGATTTTATGCTTGTTATCATGGCGTTCCCAATACGATTTCCGCACGCTTTTAAGCAGTTTTCCCTGTTCGCCAAGGGTGTTTTCCCAAGCGAGCAGTTTGTGGGGTAGGGCTGCTTCAATATGAAAAGTCGTAGTTATGTCTTGACTTTCCAAGGTCCACTTTAACGCATTGACTTGAGTTTGATTTAAGGATAAAGATTCTGATCCGACTTTGGTAAGTGTGGCTGGCAGAAATGTCAAAGGAGCATGGCGCTTGCGTCTTTTCCAAAGACTAGGCACCAACTGTATTTTCAGCGGGCTGCCGGATTTTAAAAATTCACCATCCAATTCGCGAAGCAGTATGGGCATTTCATCTTCATAGTAAACGGGTCCGGTGGGATAGGGCAGAGTGGATTTGCTATCGCCTTCCGCCTCAAAGTAGGAATGCATATCCGACACCAACCCGTTTTTCATCGGCAACAGTTGATGGTAGACATTTCCGCACCACTCCTGTGAGCTGAAGGAAATCTTAAGCGGGGCAAAAGGCCGAGGCACCCCCCGGCTGGATAGACCGGAAAAAACCGAAGTCATAATGGAATAATCATAAATGCCGGTAGTAAATTTGAGGATGTTGTTGAGCTTGAGTACCGGTATTCGTTTGGCCGGTATGGTTTTGTCGGTTTCCACTTTGATGCGGGTATCGAGATTGGTTTCTTCATAGACAAACACCATAACGCCCTGTGCCTGACGCATTTCACCGTAGCGCTCTTCGAGTATGGAGTAACTGGATAGTTCCGCGAGCCCGGACTTCCAATATTTCAGCAAAGCTGCGCTGGGTTCGAAATCCCTTACCTTAGTTTCGGCTGCAAACAGAATTGTCGGAGCCAAAAAGGCCATTTTTAGAAAGCTGGAAAAACAAGAGTGCTTGAGTGTCGTCAAAATTGGGCTCACTTTTTTTATAAGGACAAATCATCAATTTTATTCATCATTTGTACGCCATGCACCAAAGTTATTCCTGCCGCCATGGCCGCTGCCACATGCACGGCCTCATTCATCTGTGCCTCATCGGCGCCTTTTTCAAGGCAAGCGGTTGAATAGGAATCAATGCAATAGGGACATTTGAGCGCATGAGAAACCGCCAAGGCGATTAAAGCTTTTTCGCGTTCACTTAAGGCCCCCGCTTTCATAACGGAGTCGAAATAATCGAAAAACTTATCTCCCAATTCCTTGTTGGTGCGGCGGATGTTCCCGAATTTTTTCAAGTCACAGCTATCGTAGTAATTCATATTTTCGAAATCCTTTTAAAATCTTTCCATTCCAGTATTTCCAATCCCTGTCCCGTGGTGTCCGCATTCAATACCATGGCTGTTCCCAATTCCGAAACCTTGATGCTGCGATACCGGCTCAAGGGCCCTAAGAGAAAAGGGTCCAATAGAGGCGTGGCCTTTAATAAAATGCCTTGCATCAATCCATAGCGATTGTTTGGCGTTATCAGCATGGAGGGGCGGAAAAAACTGGTTCGCGGAAAGCCCATAGCGGCGATATCTTTTTCCAATTCACCTTTGAGTCGCAAATACCGAATAGATGATTTGGGATTTGAACCTACAGAGGTCATCACGGAAATATGCCTCACGCCTTGTGCATGACAGGCCGCGGCAAAGTGCAAAACGGCATCAATGTCCACCTTTTGAAAATCTTCTGGATGGGTTTTCGAAGGTTGGCCAATTCCAAAGGCACAAAAGGCATGACTGTGCCCGGGTAGGAGCCGGTCATAAGACTTGGGATCAAAAACGTCCACGATGTGTTGGGTTAATTTTGCATTGGAATTTGCCAGATCGGATTGGATGCGACGGCCTATAGTTGTCACGCCTACATAGCTGGGAGATTGCACAAGCGCTTTTACAATATTGGCTCCCACGGCTCCGGTTGCGCCAAGGACGATGGCGCGGTGTTGGCTTTCTGATTTCATTGTATCGGTCCCATGGTAAAGAATTAGGCTTTTAAGAGTAGCAACCCCAATATAGACTGAAAAACCGGCACTTTGCAATTTTGGCAAGTTTAAGATTGAGACTTAGTCTTGATTTGAAGGCAAGCTTTGAGTATCCTTAACCAAGAACAAACTCGGTACCTTTTATATGGAGGCTAAAATGGCCAGTAATGTATTCCGACGATGGCGAAGCACAGCAAAACAATCCTATTCCCCAATGGGCTGTCTAAAGGGTCTGGTCATTCTGACCTCCCTGGCGGCTATCCAGATTTCTGCGGCAGAAGAAGAGCGCATTCATTTTCACGGCTATGCCGAAGTGCATTCCAATAATGATCTCGATCAGCAAAGAGTCTTGGATGTGCATAGAGCCGTAATCGGTCTCAAAGCGCAGCTTGCCTCTTCCATCTTTTTCAATATGGAATTGGATTTTGAGCATGCTTTCACGGAACCGGAATTGGAATTTGCGTATGTGGAATGGGCCTTAACGCAAAACCTTAGTTGGCGAATCGGACACATGCTGATGCCCATGGGCCCGTTGAATGAATATCATGAACCGCCCCTATTTCTGTCTGTGGAACGATCGCAAATCAATACTCAGCTTATCCCCACCACTTGGAATGAAGTCGGAACCGGATTTGTTTTTTCCTATCCTGAGCAAGGTCTTTCCGCTCGTGCCTATCTTGTCAACGGCCTCAAAGGCTCAGGCATTATAGCTGACAAGGGCACCAAAGGAATCGCGGAAGGCCGCGCCGAGGGTGAGACGATCCATGCAGAGGATATCGCCGGTGTTGCGCGTCTTGAATATGCACCGATCCTCAGTTTAAACCTGGGCGCATCAGCGTATTTCGGAGGCGCGGACCAAACTAGCGATGCAAACCAGCAACTGACTGTAGGCCTATATTCTGCCGATGCCAAGTTCAAGAAAATGGGATTCCAAGTACAAGCCCAAGTCGTTTATGGCTCCATGGGCGGTTCCTATTTCGACAAGACATTGAAAAGTACTGGCCGAAATATGTTCGGCTACTTGGGTGAAGTCGCTTACTTTTTCCAGGATTTGGTGGGCTCTGGATCCCAGTTGGCGCCCTTTGTGCGTTTTGAAAATATCAATCTCGATCTGAACCCAGCTGAGGTTGACGCTCCCGATGTCGGTGAAAAGGGAATCACGACTGGATTAGCCTACTATCCCATTCCCAATCTGGCTTTCAAATTGGACGTGGAAAACTGGACCTCGCAAAACCCCAATGGATATATGGCTCAAAGTGGTGAAACGGGAAATCAAAAAACCGTTATTAACTTTGGTTTTGGATTGATGTACTGATATGGTTCAAAGCACGTGGCGGCTTCGCCCTAGTTTGAAATGGGTGCTCTCGATTGGACTGGGTATCGCCTCGGCTGGACCTATGGGAGCTTTCTTTACCGAGGAGAGCTCCCGGAAAGAAATCTTTCCGACCTATCAGCGGGTAGACAGGGATACCCTGGTTCTCAATGATTCTGCTTTGGCATTGGCACAGGCAGCGTTGAAATGTTCCATCCCGCTTAAGTCGGTGGTTTTCGAACGCATCCTGTCTAAGGACGGAAGCGTCGCTACCCTTTATCGTGCACAAGAATTGGGTAAGGTGCAACCGATGGACTTTGTCGTTGCCTTGGACGGCGAGGGAAAAGTGATGCGTGTTTTGCTCACCGCTTACCGAGAAAGCGTTGGCGGTGAAGTGCAAAGCAAACGATTTTTGGGGCAATTCACGGGAAAAAAATCCGGAAATGGACTGCAACTCAATAGGGATATAGACGGAATCTCCGGGGCTACCCTATCTTCCCGTGCCATCACATTGGGTGTGCGCAAAGCCATCTATTTTTGGAATTTAAAGTATGGAAAAAATGGAAAAAATTGAATTGAGGCGCTTGGGTTCCGCTCACCGCACCTTAGCGATAGGCTTCCTCACCTGCTTGGCGTTGGCTTATGCCGTGGCCTTGCTTTTTGTTTTTGTTCAATCGGATATGCGGCCTGCCGGCATTGCGGCCCAATATCGCGGTGGGCAAGGGCCTGCCTCTGCCCAATCTGAGGATTCCAATGCAAGCTCGGCCTTATCCGAATCGGATGAGACTGCTCCCGCAACCCTCACTGACGAATGGAAGAGCCGTTCCCGCGGTATGAAGTTTCCAAAATCTCTGAAAGACATGATCCTGACTACGCATCTGCATATGCTTGCTATCAGTCTTATTTTATTTCTTTTAGGTGGCATTTTTTCCTTTTCCGCTTTTCCGGAAAAAGCCAAGGCGGGGGTGATAGCTGCCGGATTTTTCGGTTTAGTAGCCACGTATGCGTGTATGTGGGGCTTACGCTATGCAAATCCGGCTTTTTCGGTGGGCGTATTTTTGTTTGGAATGTTGCAGGCTTCCGCAATCTGTTTGCAATTCGCAGTGAGTATGCGGGACCTGATTTTTTATATTCCTAAGGACGTTTAATAAAGGATGTAGCGTGCACTTTAGCCTTTCTAAACAAAACTTTGGCCAACTCATTTTTTGCGCAGTAATTTTATTTTCAAACTGTGAAGGCCGTAGTGCTGAAATCAAATCGAATAACATGCCCAGGATTTTAGAAACACCTGCAAATTTGAAAGAGTGGATTCAAAGCAATGGAAATCTAATTCGGGCAGAGCAAACGTTTTCATTTCGATTCCTTGAAAACCTGCTAGCGAAATCCGTCGACAAAAATCAATTCATCTCGCCGCTTAGTTTACAGATTTCCCTGGGTATGGCCTGGAATGGTGCCAAGTCCAGCACGTCGGATTCCATGGCTGCGGCTTTGGGTTGGGCTGGAATGTCCCAAGCTATGGTTTCTAAACAAATGGTTTGGCTGCAAAACGCAATGCTCCATGCCGATTCCAACGTTAAAATGGAAATCGCCAATGCTATTTTTTATCACAAGATGCTTAAATCAGAGCCCGATTTCCTCAATCAGAACAAGGCAACCTACAATGCTTTGGTTCAACCTTTAGATTTTTCGAATTCGAAAAATTCCCTGACTGTAATCAATGGTTGGGCCAATGAAAAAACACACGGAAAAATCCCAATCGTTCTCGATAAAATTGAACCCACAGATATCATGGCAATATGCAATGCCGTTTATTTCAAAGGTGAATGGACCCAAAAATTCGAAAGCAACTCTACAGAAACCGCCAACTTTAACCTTTACGCAGATTCCAATACATCCCATGCCACCCTTCATCGAACCACCAAGGCAGCCTTTCTACATCGCAATGATAAAATGGATTATTTAGACGACAGCACCGCCCAATGGGCTCGCATTCCTTACGGCAATTCCCATTTCTCCATGGTAGTTGCTTTGCCCAAACCAGGCAAACCTTTGCTTGCCCTGACGCAATCACTTACCGCAGATTCTTGGACCCAAAAGGTTTCCAAGCTTGAACACCGCTATATCAAGTTTTACATGCCCAAACATACAATAAAGGTTTCCTACGAAAATGAAATAAAAAATGTCCTCACAAAAATGGGCATGGGAATTGCATTTCGGAACCAAGCAAATTTTACCGGCATTTCAAAGGCGGAATCTGTTTTTATCGGAAGGGTGGTACATAAATCCTTTATTGAAACCAATGAGAAAGGCAGCGAAGCCGCCGCTGTTGCCGTTACAATGATGCATTTTAGTGGGCGTTCCCCTAAAGCAGAACCCATTCCCGTATTGCGCTTGAATCGGCCCTATCTCTATGCCATTACAGAAAAACAAACCGGTGCAATTTTATTTATAGGCATCATGAACAATCCCAACCCATTATAGCCCACACTCGCGTTACGCTCAGTACGTAAGCCGCACCAGCACGTCCAGACTGTGCACCAAATCGCCTTCACCAATAACCTTGGTGATAGGCTGCAAAACACCATAGTTGGCCAAAAGGCTGACTCGGGGTGTGAAGAAATAATTGGTACCTAGGGTGTAGCGCAGTTTGCCGTCATTGGGTTTGCCTTTGCCCTTGCCGGGTTCGAAATCCGGATCCAGGCCTTCCAGCTTAAGCACTAATTCACTCGCTCGACCCAGGGAATAATCGGAATGCCACACACCGGTGGTATAAAATGCAAAGAACAGGGAGCCGCCATTGATGATGTGGGCATCCAGTTTGTTTTGATTGTCTCCCCAGGACACTTCGCCTAATAGCCTTAAGTGTTTATCGATATAGCTGAAGCCTACTTCATAGGCCGTATTCACATGGTAGGTGAAATTGGCGGAGTTGGACGTATCGTCCGCTGCTTTGGTCGAAACAGCGGCCTCTATTTTGCACAATGCAAATGGGGTCGCGGTAATCCGCATGACAGCATCCTTGGCTAGGAATCCTTTGTCTGTGGTTTCATATTGTTGGCCACTGTAATCCCTAGCCGCGTCATTGTTTTGTTTCCCATTGAACAGGCCCACCTCATAACCCACTGCATGGCCTTCGTCCACAAACCCGCCATATGCCATAATGCCAACATCGAAATAAGCATAGCCGGTTACATTGACTAGAAAGTCATGATAGAGCTCACCGCGCTCAACCGTATAAAGGGATTTGGAAGATTGTAGGGCCTCTTGCGAGAAAGGCCGTCGGAGCTTGCCGCCTTTAAAACCAACCATTTCGTTCAACGTATAATAGAGATACGCATCGTCTACTCCGAAGTTTTTGTTGTTGCCATCCATTAGCATCCCGCCTTTGAAACCGAAATGGCTGTCTACGGCGCCATCCAGATCCACTTTGAAGCGGCGTAAATTTAGGCTCAAGCGTTTGTCCGCATCCCGATCCGAACTCAAATTGTGATAGAATCCTTTCAGCTGTACTGTGCCACCCAGGTCCAACTTGGATAGGAGAGGGACCCTCAATGCAATGGCTTTGGGAGTAGGCATGGTGTCCTTGCTTACAGCCCGCGTTGCTGCTGTGTCCAATGTTTCCGAACTGTCGATGGCCTCCTTTGGGGCGCCATCCGCTGCCACAGTTTGGGCAAATGTAGAGGTGTACGGTACGATGGACATGCAAACAAGTACGGCAAAGATTTTCCACATGGCGGAAGCTCCTATCAGGTTTGACGAAGGCCTTAAAAGGTAGACAAATTTTGTCTGATTACGTTTGCGGGGATTTCCTGCCACTGCCCTGCTGCAAGTCCGGTTAAGTTGAAAGGGCCTATGGCCTGTCGGATTAGACGAAGGGTAGGATGGCCGACCGCGGCCGTCATTTTCCGCACCTGACGATTCCTACCTTCGATTAAAGTGAGCTGGATCCAGGAAACCGGCAAGGCTTTGCGGATGCGAATAGGGACGGAACGCGGCGGCAGTGCGTCGCCCTCTGGAAAGCGCACGGCTCCTGCGGGTAAAGTCCGTTTTCCCTCAATCACCACACCGGTTTGCAAAGCGTGCAAAGCCTTATCTGATGGCGTGCCTTCCACTTGCACCCAATAGGTTTTCGGTAATTTGGAGGCGGGTGAGGCCAAGGTTTTGATCAGCGGACCATCATTGGTTAATAGCAGCAAACCTTCACTGTCCCAATCGAGACGACCACTGGCATACACGCCGGGTATGTCGATGAAATCCTTGAGACAAGCCCTGCCTTCACTGTCCGTGAATTGGCAAAGCACGCCATAGGGTTTGTGAAAAAGCAGGTAACGAAGACGCGTCTCGGAATGAGGTACAGGATTCATATTTAAAGGCGCCGAGAAATGATTTCGCAGATTTCGCTTTTGGTCAGGGAAACTGGATTATGGCGGTTGCTGGTACTATCCGCAATGCGATCCCTATCTAAAATTCCTATTCCATAGGCGCCCAATCGCGGCAACTTGAGCGTCTCCGTCCAGCCGTTCAGCGTGTCCACTAGAAACTCACCGAGGTAGGTCTGACTCTTTCCCTCTCCACCGCCCAATACTATTCCGACCTTGGCATATTTGGCCAATGCCCAAGCCCCGTCGCCGCGCTCTCGTAAAGCTTTCAGATTGGTTTGTGTAGCTGAGCCTACCAAAGTCCCGCAAACCACCCCGTGGGGTACGGGAAAAAATCCACCAATCGGTGAAGCCAACCCATGAACAATTCCCAGTCCGGCATTCGCCAAAACAATTCCGGACACCATGGAGGCATAGGCCATACCCGCGCGCACCGTAACGTCACCGCTACGGTCCGTGCAGGAGGGAATCAGGCAATCGCGAATTTTTTCTAGGCCACTCAGGGCTAGGGCATCGGTTAGGGGAGAGGCAAGTGGAGAAAGGTAAGGCTCGAGAAGCTGCGTAAAAGCATCCATGCCGCAGGCTGCGGTGATATGTGCCGGACATGACAACATGAGTTCCGGATCGATGATAACGGAATTCGGAATCAGATTTTCATGCCGCAGGGATTTTTTATATCCATGTGTTCCCACGCTACTCAGCACGGCGTTTTTGGTCATCTCGCCGCCGGTACCCGATGTGGTGGGCACCGCAATGTAAGGCAGCTTCACACCGCTATGGGGCACATTCCGTCCCACATCTTCCAAATGATCCAAAACCGAATTGGAATGCGGCAACATGGCCGACAGGGCTTTGGCGCCATCAATGACGCTACCGCCTCCTATGCCTATCACCATTTGCAGCCCATGTTGCCTCAGGCGCACGCAGGCTGCGTCGATAAACTGCGTGGAGGGTTCTGATTCGATACTCAGACTCTCTATGCGGATTCCGGCCATCTGCAATCCATCTTGAATTCTGGCAAGGCTTCCCGAAGTCTCCAAAGAGCCTGCACCTATAACCAGTAGCGCGTTGCTCCCAAACCCGGCTGCAATCTTGGGCAACTCCGCAAGTTTACCCGCCCCAAAATGCACTGTGGGGATGCGGGCAAAATCGAAAGCGTCTTTCACCAGGCCGTCTCATCCAATGGGGCAAGGATAGAATGCCACTTCGGTTCACGAGGCTTGACCATCCAAGGTTCGACAGCCTGTTTCCATTCCAGGTAATGGGGGGTGCGTCGATGGGCCTCTACCGCTTCTTTGGAAACAAATACTTCATACAACAGAAAGCGGTCGGAATCTTCATCGGAACGCAACACATCAAAACGACGGTTACCGGGTTCTTGGCGCGTGCCCAGATGGTTCTTTAAAGTCGCATTGATGAATTCGGAAATATGCTCCGTTTGGACATGAATAGTAACGACATTGACGAGCATCAGATTTTCCCAGGCGAAGCGTCGAGTGCGGCGCTGAATTTATTTATAACCGTATGCATGTTGGATTCGTCACACTTGGTGAGGATATTCTGAATATGGCGTCGTACAGTGAAAAAAGAGATATTAAGCCGCGCGGCAATGGTATCACGGGTAACGCCTTCTTTGAGCATCCGAAGGATAGCCTTTTCTCGTTCCGATAATTGCGCCAACTCCAGAATCTTTTTCCAAAGCACGGTCGAGTCCGCCATCTGACGTACCAATAAAGCACCCACTTCCGGTGGAATGATAAGTTGGCCCTCACTCACTTCCATCAGCGTTTGAACCAAAATTTCGAGGTTTGATTTGAGCACATAACCACGAGCGCCAAGCTGGTAGGCCTCCAAAACATCGCCCTCATTTACCGTCATGATGACGGGCTTAATCACCGGATATTCCTGTCGAAGCCAATGTAGCAGTTCCAATCCTGCTCGGGAATGGCTCAGGCCAATATCAACCAAGGCCAATTCCGGCAAATGCTCGGCGATCAAGTTTTGAAAACCGATTTCCTCCCGAGCCTCCCCTAAAAGCAATATCTGGGATTCGCTCCCAAGAAATTCTTTAATCGTAAACGCCATGTCCGGGTTGTCTTCTACCATAATGACCGATATTTGTGTGATTGGTTTCATTTGCCCACATAATGCCTTAAAGGGTGATTTACGATGCAATTTAAACATTATAATAGAAGGTTAACTTTCCAGGGTCAACCAAAATTAAAAAGTAGGTTTTAAGGAAAAAGTGGGTACACTTTGGCATTGAGCAGTCGTCAAAGATGCAGTTTTAAGATACATGAGTAATTTTCTCGATACATTTATATGGGGCGGCCTTTTGGCCTTGGGAATTCAGTTCCTGTATATTGGCTACCGCGTCCGTTTCGATCGCACCTATGGATTCTTCGGGGCATCCGTTTTACTATTGGCTTCGGCCTTCCTGAGGGAAGCGTGGCCGCTGCGCTATATCAATACAAATGGAACACTCTCCAGCTGGACGTATTTTTCCTTTTTTATGGCGAGCCTTTATTTACCCTTGTTGCTTAGCTTTATATTTGAAGCGACTCAATCAAAACCGCCCAAAGCCTTTTGGGTTTTTTGTGCGGCAGATGCCACTTTAATTGGAATAATACTTTGCGCCCCATTAATCGGAAAGCCATTAGTTACGGGAACGACACGTCCTTCCCTTGCCATTGTTCCGTTGCTCAGCTTCCCGATCCTTGCCTTAGTGTTTTTTATGTATGTCCTCATAATCCGTTCCCTGCTCTTTTCACTGAGAGCGCACATCGAGGGTGCAAAATCTCCCTTGGTTTGTTTGGCCATAGGCGCGAGTTTATTTACGCTTGGCTGCGCGGCCGATTTGTTGGCCATCACTTTTGCTTGGCCGGTGAAGGGTTTGGCCTTTTTGGGTGCGGGAGTATTTGCCGCACTCACCGTTTATTTTCTGATGCACCGCTTTCTTTCTTTGCATCGAGCCAATAAAAACACGTTGGACCAATTGGCAGCCGCATATGCCACATTAGGGGAATCGGCTAAGTTGAAAGAGCTAGGAGCGTCCACCGCATCCATCACCCATGAGATCCGGAATTTTGCAGCCGCGCTCAAAGGCAATGCCATTCTCATGGGTCGGAAGTTGCCGGATGAGCAGTACCGGGGAGAGTTGGATAGAATTCGGTCCACGGCTGAACGCATGGAAAACATAGCGAAGGATGTAGCCGTTTATGCCCGTGCCTCAATGCCGATAGTGAGCAAGCCTGTGGCATTGGATCAATTGCTGGAACGCTGTATTTCCAATTGGTTTCCAGAACAGCAACATAGCATACGGATTCACGCATCTCCCGTTCAGAACTCCATACTGGGGGATGCATTTCAGTTAGAACAAGTTTTTGTAAACTTCATTAGGAATTCCCTGGAAGCGAGCTCCAATTCAATAGACATCCGACTTCGAATTTTCGGAAATAAATTGGTTGTCGCCATCGAAGATGATGGAACCGGGTGTCCGCCAGAAGAAGTGGAACAAATTGCCAAACCGTTCTTTACAAAAAAAGCTTCCGGAGGCACTGGGCTGGGCTGTTCCATAGCAGAGTCCATCCTCAAGAACCATAAGGCCAGTCTCAGATTCTACTCCAAAAACGCCTTAGCCGCCTCCCAGACCGGAATGATTCTAAACCTCGTCTTTCCAAATCTTGCCGATAAAAATTCCTCTCATCCTGCAATTGAGATACCGGTTCTCAGTCTGGATACTCGCATTCGCAGTGATTTGGTTCAGCCCATAATTCACCTAGGAATCAATCCCATCCTTCTGCCTGCGGAATACTCATACCTTGCTGAATGGGAAACTGGAAGCCAAATACCGATTTTGCTGGAAGAATCTGTGACCAGGCTATTGCCAATGAATTGGCAATGGAGAAAAAAAGTTGTGGTCGGCGCAAATCGTACAGCTAGGCGGACGAGCAGAGGGGGAAGTGAGGATAAATCAGATTTTCTGTTCACTGAAGAAAGTTTAACTATGTGGATTGAGGAATCATTCCAAGTATGAGCATTCTCGAATTTCTAACTACAAGCCAGCAAGTCTTATGGTGCGGAGTCATGACACTAGGTCTGCAATTTATCTTTTTGGCGGTAAGCCTTAAAGAAGATAAAATGTTCGCCTTACTTGGTGTAAGTATCCTTATCCTAAGCCTAATGACTGGCATCGATTTTTGGCTTATTCCTCCTTCGGAAATTGATAATACACATAGCAAAATGTATCACGAATTTTGGGGGCTATCATTCCAAGTATTTGCATGTTGCTTTGTAATAGTTATTACTTGGATGAATGTAAGCGTTCGGTGAACCCCATCTTTTAGAAAACGGCATGGATGTCTATTCTCTCATGGTTTTCACCAAGGAGGCTAGATGAACAGGGACCAG
>JAYTHY010000134.1:0-7500 GCA_043732185.1 Fibrobacteria bacterium | reverse complement strand
AATATTTCGGTGATTTCCAGTTCAGTAAATTCCATATTGACCAATGATTATAGTCTAAATTATATGGACGAGGTTGTCAAATACCCTGAGTAGTTACCATTTTTTAATGATTTTAATGAAATGCCAGCATTAACTGCAGTGGCTATTCCACTGCCAATTCCGTTTCCAAAATAAACCACTGTCTTCGTCTGGCAAAGTGAGGCTTGTGCGAGTAGAGGTCGTGAAATTGAAAGTACAAGTAATGACATTATTATTTTGGAATGCATGCGCATTTTTAAATCTCCAATTCAATTTAAAAGAGTTTAATTTTTTTGTATGTCAGGATCGAAAGTGCAGCTTGCTTTTTCGTTGTCAGAACTTTTGAAAGTATGTCCGCTTATGCGTGTTTCATGGACTTGCCAAGCATCTATTCGCTCGGGTGTATTTAAACATATTGCCTCAACGGATTTCCAAGCCTGTGAACCGGGAGTGGTATAATTTTGGCAATCAATAAACCGCATCGCAGCTTCCATTGATTTTATGGATTCAGCCTCTGTTTTTGAGATGAGTCCTAATTGGTTGGCTCTAGCAAACTGATTAAGTACCTGTACCTCCTTTTCAGATTTCCCAAAGTTGACTCTAATGTATATCTCAACATCATCACGAATACCATTTCTGTTCACATCAATTCCAGCCAGTGTCTTTTTTCCTTCTGCGCCAGGGTCTGGTGGGAGTGACCCAATAAAATTCATCACTCTTAAAGTAGGGGTAAACTTCAGGTTATTCAAATTCACAAATGTGATGGTAAAGTTGGGAATTGTATCACCAGGTAGAAGGCCATTTTGTGGGACTGGCAATTTGAGCATGGGATATTGATCTGGACTTAAATCAAAAGCGCCGGTAATGGTAACGCCATTTGGAAGTCCGCTTACAACGAGATACAGGGGAGAACTGAGAGTCAAAGAGGACGTATTACGGAGTGTAACAAGACCCTTGAAAGTTTTATTCGTTCGATTAAAAACTAGGGGCGCACGGTCCAAGGCGACTTGGCTGGTAATATCACTGAGCTCAGCTCTAGCTGAACCTACTGAAATCATCAGTATAGATAGGATAGCAAGGTGCTTTTTCTTATTGAAAACGGTGAGAAATAGCAGTCCACAACCCAAGGCAAAAAGTGCCATGGAAGTTGGTTCGGGGATGGCTCCGGTGCTTGATTGCGATCCGGGATCGGATACGGATAGCTTCGTCAAGCTTACCGAGCTGCCTGTGAGGCCATCACCATCGATTAAATCGAGATAGATTGTGCCCGCTAACGAGGGTAGGGAGCTTGTAACTTGTATGAAATAAGTGATTGGAGTTCCTACTGCATTTCGAGATATAACGAGTATGAACACCACCAGAAGCATCGCCAAAAGGCTTTTGATTCTCAACATTTGATTCTCCTTTTTTCGTCATCAACTTAAACAAGACTATGGAAGAAATTACTCTAAATTTCCCCCAATTTGAAAAAGGTCATAATCCGGATAAGCATGTGTTTGAGGTATACGTTACCGAATCTCCTGCTGATATTACCGCTGAACATTTGGTAGGCGTAGAGTGCTTGGTTATGAATAATGTATCAGGAAAAGGACATGTTTTAAACAAAACGCAAAAGGATGTTATCGAAGTCTTTGTCGCCGGTGGTTACGGAACAGCAGCGTTGCCTGTCACCATAGAGAGCGGCGGTTCTACTGACAGTTGGCCATAGCTCTAAAATTGGATGAGCGCAAATTATATTGGTGCAGTTTGGACTCCCTACGAAATGAACTAGACACAAGTTTTACATCATCCTAAGTTCATCAATTCCACCGAGGCTGGAATTTACATCGTACAGGTTGTTACTTCCAAAAATCCGGACACAAAACGAATCCAGCGTCTATGAGGAAATATTCAAAATACCCTGGATTATTAGACATTATTTGGAGATAATACCATTGTTAATTGTACGCTTTGATGCGGCGCCTTCCGTAAAATCCCGGAAATTTGCTAAAAATGCGCAGAAATATCGAAAAGCACCTTATATCCTGGAAATCCCGCCCAAGCCGTCAACCCCTCTTGATTCGCGGCGCTCGACAGGTGGGAAAATCCTTCTCCATTGAACAGTTTGGCCAAGAACATTTCGAATCTTGCGTTACAATAAATTTCGATCTCTACCCCCAGTACGCCAACTCTTTTGCCGGTTCATTGGACCCCGTGGACGTGTGCGCGTCCCTTTCCGTTTTGGCAGGCAAGGAAATCCTACCTGGGAAAACCCTTTTATTTCTGGATGAGATCCAGTGCTGTCCCCGCGCTATACTGGCACTTCGATATTTCTATGAAAAGCTGCCAGCCTTGCATGTGATCGGCGCAAGTTCCCGTATGGAGTTCACGTTTACTGGAGAAGAGATTCCCATGCCTGTGGGGCGAGTTCAGCATCTGTTCCTGTATCCGCTGACATTCGCCGAATTCTTGGACGCGACGCATCAGCAATCGGCACTTCGCAGCATCAGCGAACAGAAAATAAACGAGCCTTATCCAGAGGCCATCCACCATCATTTGAATGCGCAGCTCAAGGTGTACCTGGCTATTGGCGGGATGCCGGCCGTGGTTCGTGAATATGTGGCCAGTGGAAATAGAATCCTTTGCGCAAGGATTCTGGCTGGTATTGCACAAACCTTTCGCGACGACTTCAGCAAGTATGCGACCCGAGCGGGTTTGCCTCATTTGCAGAAGGTGTTCGCAGCCGTGCCGAAAATGGTGGGAAACAAATTCAAGTATTCGGCCGTGGACGATAAGGTTCCTTCGCGTGAGATCAAAACTGCGCTGGAAGTGTTGGAAAACGCTGGAGTCGTGGTTCGCATCAAACAAACATCCGGTTCCCGACTTCCGCTGGAAGCCGAAGCCAGCGAGCGAAATTTTAAAGTGCTTTTTCTGGATGTGGGACTGATGCAAAATCTCTGTGGCATGCCGGGTGAATTACTTTCCTCCTCCGACCCGCTCACCGTGCAAGCGGGCGCCGTGGCCGAGCAATTTGTCGGTCAGGAGTTGCGGGGTCATGCGGACCCTTATCTGAAATCGAGCTTGTATTATTGGGCTCGGGAAGCGCGAACCAGCAATGCCGAAATCGATTATCTTGTCCCTTTCGGTTCTCGTATTCTTCCGCTAGAAGTCAAAGCGGGGAAAAGCGGTACATTGCGAAGCCTGCATCAATTCCTTCTAGAGTATCAGGCTCCGTTTGGAATCCGAGTGTCCGAGGCGAATTCAGAAAGGGAGCGCGAGTTGGTATCCATACCGCTGTATGCAATGCAAGAGTTGCATAGAACATTGGAGGGGAATATTGTTTAGCCCAATGATTAACCACCCCCGCGATTAGACTGGCGCCTTTCTCGATTACCACGTCGACTTCATCTTGATCCTTGTCTCGGAAGTGGTGAAAAGTAAAGCTTTCTTCAAGGCTTCCAGGTAATTGCGAACCCAACCGGGTGTGCTTTTCCAACTTGAAGCGACCAGAAAACAACTTGTCTAGGAATTTTGGATCGGTTCCTATGATTTCACAGCGTCTAATTGCAGCTTTTCAAGTGAGCAGGGCGGTACAGGGCACGAAAATGCCAGTGGAGGGACAAGCCGTAGTGCACTCATCTACCCCCTATTACAGCGAGTTTGTAGATTGGACACCCATGCATAACATCGTTCGAAAACAGATTTTGTGGGGTCTGGCCGCCTGCTCGTTGGCCTTTGCATCCGGCACCCAATTGCGCAAGCCCCTGTTCAAAACTTCCGCTTCCGCTTTTGCGTCCGAAGCTGGAGCTTCAGCGCCAGATACGTTGGAAGTTTATTGCCTTTATGTTGAGTTTAAAAGTGAAACTGCGGATGGAGGCACCGACGATGCCGTGACCACCGGCCTAGGGACTTTCGGTTCGGCGGGGACAACCAAGACGGATCCGGAAAAGGACAATAAGTACACCTTGGACCCCAATGGAAATTTGCGTTTGTATCGCTGGTATCTGGATAAACATTTTGAATTTGCCCGGAATTATTTTGAAAAGGTTTCCAATGGCCGCGTGACCGTGAAGTCGCGCATTTTTCCGGAACCGGATGGGGCGGGAAAGGTGAGTCCCTATAGCGTGTCGCAGCGGATGAAAGCTTACAACCCTTCGGAACTGGACAAGGAAGGGAAGCAGAAGATCAGCGACTTTGCCGAGGAGCGTGGGCAGAAGCTTTTGTCCTTTGTGTACGAAAGCGTCAAGAAGGCGGACAGTGGCCAGGACACCACACGAAATCCCTTCATGCTCGCGGCTAAGGCGGCTCAGCGGGATTCTCTCAGTCACAATACCAAGACACACAGGTGTTACCTCATCTTCCATGCCGGCCACTCGAGGCTTTTGGACGGCGGGCAGCTCGGGGCTTTTGGAGCCAACACACCCAATGACTTCACCGACTTCTTTGTCACCAAGGAAGATTTCCATGCCTTGGACAGTGCCACTAAAACCGGGAATAAGGGTGGCGCGCCCGATCCGGATAAGCGTGCTGCCGCCCATGGGGTGAGGCTCAGCACCGGGGATACGCTTTCGGAAATCATGATGTTGTCCGAGTCCGCCAGCCAGGATAAAGTGAACTGGGGCATCAACGGAATACTCGTGAATCAGCTAGCGCGGCAAATGGGCATGCCGGACATGTTCGATATCGTCAAGGGCATATCCCAGCTGGGCAATTTCGATCTCATGGACTTTGCAGGTTACAATACCATGAATGGATTTTTACCTGTGTATCCGTCCGCTTGGGTCAGGGCCTATATGGGCTGGGAGGATCCGGTAACGGCAAAGCCGCAGGCTAGTGGTGCGTTCAGCGAATATCCCCTTTGGAGTCCAACGGCAAAACCGGATCCTTCCCGCACCACCACGGTCAAGGTGCCGCTCAATGATCGGGAATATCTACTGGTAGAAAACCGTCAGCGCGCCGCGGGCGATTCCGTAACCATCTACTACGACAGCCTTTCTAGCGCCGTGGAATTCAACAATAAGAAGTCCATCACAGTACCTTTTTCCCAAGTGGATTCCATTTTTCTCGATTCGGTTTGCGATACCAAGGGCAAGAATTGCAAAGTCAATCCGCACAAACCGAGTGGCATCATCACCGGTGCCAGCAGTTATGATTTAGGGCTTCCCGCCTCCGGACTTTTGGTTTGGCATGTGAACGAATGGTTCATCTCCCAGTTTCTGAAAAACGGCGCCGTCAATGCCTATTTGGGAGATACGTTGCGCAGCCAGTACAAGGGCGTGGAACTGGTCGAGGCCGATGGCTCTCTCAGTATCGGCAAGGAATTCAAGGACCAACTGGGACAACCTGCGTTTGATTATGGATCCGGGTCTGACATGCTGCCGCATTTGAGTAGGAAGCGAAAAAATCCACCCAAGGATACAACCTGGGCAGATGCCACCGTATTGAATGCCATTGGACCTTACGGCGCCGCCAATACCAATGCATGGAATGATGGTCGAACGCATATTCGCCTGGAAGCGCAAGTACCCGATAAGCCCAACTTGGAAAAAGGCATGAGCTCTTTCAGCGGAGACTCCATATTCAGCGTGCGTGATTCGGTATTGAATCTCAGGGTGTACTGGCCCGACAATAAAACCGTTCGACAAGCAGCCGGTTCTGCCTGGCCCGCCAAATTGGATATCGCCACTTCCTCGCAATCTTTGAATGTGATCAAAAATCCGGCGGGTGGTTCTTTGGTTGTCTCCTTAAGCGATCGCGGGTATTCCCAAGCATTTACGGCCTCGGGCGCTCCTGCCATTGCCGCCCGGGACACTTTAAAACCGAAGCCTGGGTACGATTCCGTCAAGACCCTGCTTCCCAGCGGCATGACCAAGGACACGACGCCGATTCCCGTGAACTCCTTGTCGCCCTTGCTGGGCCATCCGCTTGGGAGTGCGACGCTTGGTGATTCCGTAATGGCCGTTTTGACTGCGGACAAACTTTATTTTATTGCTGTACGCGCGGCAGGATTGGCGGTCAAATCCAAAGATTCTTCCGCAGTTACGGTAGCCTTAGCGTTACCTGGTGTGGCTGGGCCTTTGGCGGCAGGAGACCGGTTCTGGGTTGTGACTGGAGATCATCGAGCCAGGTCCTTTCGGCCCGATGGTACGGCCCTTGCCAGCATCCTGCTGCCGGATTTCGAGTATTGCAGCCTAGCAGCCTTTCCTGGAAATGGCGGCCAACCCATGAACATTGTCGCCGCGGCTTTGGGCGGCAAAGCGGTGGTTATAAGCGCTGATGCAAGCAGCGCCCAAGCAATCGAGAAGCCATTTGGCGAATTGGCTCCAGACGCTAAAGAAATATTTACCGCTACCACGGCTGATTTCGACCGAGATGGCAAAACGGATCTTTTCCTGCTCGGCTCCAAAGGGGCCACCACCTTGGTTGGTTTGAAAAATCTTTCCCAAGCCGAGATATTTCCGGGATTCCCTCAGCGCTTCCAGCGTAGCGTTCATTTTGTGGATACGGTTTACAACGACAAAAGAGACAGCGTACGAAAGGTCAATGATTTCTTCAGCGAGGATCGCAGCAGTCCGGCCTTGGCCGATCTAGACCGCGATGGCCATCCAGACATTCTCTTTGCGGGCAGCAATTCCGTCTTCGCCATCGACTATCATGGTGCCATGCTTAAAGGTTGGCCGTTCCTGTTGGAGCAGCACCAGAACGTTGGGTTTACTTATGGAAGTCCACTCCATCCTGAAACCGCATTACACACTACGCCTTTGGTCTTGGCCCTGGACGGGCACACCACAGTATTGATCGGCTCACCGGATGGATTGATTTTGGCCGTAGACAGCCTTGGGAAAAAATTGACCACCAGTTCCTTCGACGCTGCCGAGAAAGCGCGAATGGGTATTTTAGCAGTGGATGGTTCGGATTGGCCCTTGACCATGGGCGGTTTGACTTTGGATTCCAATGACAATCCAGAGGTGCACTTGTCCGCGTACGATTTGGACGGGAATGGTGAGTTGGAACTCATGGCACAGTCCGGAACAGGTACTCTCAATGTCTGGACCTTGAGCAAGGGTCTGGCGAAGTCGGGTGCGGATTGGATGATGCCGGGAGGCAATGGTGCGCGCCAAAATTATTTGGACGTGAGCGGTTGGCCGATGCCTGCGACCGGAGCGGGTACGGAATCGATTGAAGAGTTCTATTTGTTTCCCAGTCCGTTGCGTGGGCCTGTGGCTACTGTGCATTTGCGGCTTGGCGCTGATGCTTTAAAGGCTCGCGTTCGCGTGTATGATCTGGCGGGCAATGTAGTCAAAGACCATGCGTGGCAGAACCTTCCTAAAGGCCTTCAGGCCTACACACAAACTTTGGATCTCAGCCGATTGGGGGCGGACGTATATACCGCTTTGGTGGAGGTCACTTTTCCAGGTGGGAAGCTTAAAAAATTTGTGCGCTTTGGGGTTATCCGGTAGGGAAGAGAATACTGCTGCGTGGTCGCGGCCCGCGGGGGTGCCC
>JAYTHY010000133.1:0-2855 GCA_043732185.1 Fibrobacteria bacterium | reverse complement strand
CCAATGGCTCCAGGCTGCTTGGATCCTGCCCCCATTCCCACGCCCTGCCCATGAGCTCCCTTGAAAGTAGCGTCTTTGTAATTGCCTGGATTGGTATTGCCGTCTTCATTCAAATGCCACACATCAAGAAATCCATTTCCCGTATCGAAAACCGGACCACCTCTGGAACTGTCCGGCGCTTCAGCCTTTCCCCAATACATCTTTATGGTCTGACTCGCAGTATTTCCGAGAACGGTATCCAATTTGACCCAAATGTCAGCTGCTTCTCCCGCTGAATCCCAGCGTTCAATTTGATAGCTCAATGGCAAGCCGGCCTTAGCAAAGCGAATATCCGCACCGTTTCCTTTTGCTTCATTGAAGAGAAAATTTTTATAGGAAAGCCTTAACAATACCGGGAAGCCGGTAACCGTTCCCGCGACTGCGGCCCCTGTTGAAGACGTGTTTAGGGTGACATCGGCATTATAAGTCCAGGTAGCATAGTCCTCGGCAGCCGAAACTGTGCCGGTAAAGAATGCTATGCTGCTTAGGACTTCAATAACTAACAGAGTACTCCAATACCTTAAATTCATCGCGGAGCTCTCCCTTGTTGTGTTCCCAAAAACAATATTGCGCTTAAGGAATATAGTCCGGAGTAAATAAAATGCTGGTATAAGGAAATGCTTAAAACGCACTTCAGGCTACTTTATAACTCTGTGTTTCCAGGAGGTTTTTAAGGAAAACCAGGCTGACCGGCTATGACCTGGGATTAATCGGGCCGCGACTTTTTTATGAAAATCCGTTTGGATCCACCGCCCATAGCGTGATAGAAAATCCACTGTTATTTTCTTCGGGGTTCCCTTCTTTTAAGCTTTAATACCCACATTTGATTCCAGTTACTGGCTGCCCACCGACTATTAGGTGATTGCAGCATCCACGGAGAAATTCGGAAATATTCCTTTGAGTTTGGCCAAGGTGGATAACTCTGGATTTGCCGACCCTTTTTCCAGCCGCTGATATTGAATCACGTTCTTGAATCCAAGTCGAGTGGCCACTTGGCGCTGGGTTAATCCCAATTTAAGCCCAATCCCGGAAGCGGAGATGCGGCGCCGAATGCCCTGCCGTGGGACCCAGCCGCCCTCACGAATTGGATCGAATTCCGACAATCTCCAAGCTATCGCCCACTTTGAGAGTTTTTCCAATTTCGCTCGCAGGGATGAGTGAATCAACTGATAGAAAGTAATGGTTTCCAAAGGCATTCAGATCAGACCAGGCTGGAAGCGTTTTAGCGCGAGCTTTTGTAAATGTTTTTGCGAAGCCGGGCCAAGCTTTGGCATTCTCGGGATGTCGCGTGGGTACAATGCAGCGGGCTCTTGGGCTCATGCCGAAAAGGGTAACATCACCGATACGGTATTCGACCACATAACCTGGTATGGAAAAAAGTTTGTCTTCCCAAAAGGGCTGAGGGCTCTGAATTTCCAGGGTAGCCCTAAAGCGCTTGCGAATTTCTGAAAGGGAAATGCCGGTAAACCATTGGGCGACGGATTCCAGGCTTTGCGTGGAAAGGAGGGTGACACCGCTTACGTCGGGGATGTCCAGGAAACGGCCTTGTTTATTTTGGTGTAACAGGGCGGGTACTCCAAAAAAAATGCTTAAGTATGCGTGGATTGCATCCAGTTGATCCGGATATTGGAATGTTTTCCAGGCCTGTGACAATCGATTTTTAAACGACAATGTTTTGGAATTGAAATCGACGGAAGCGTGCAAACTATGCACGAGTGGAGTGGATTTTCCAATGATGGGGTTGCCTGTATTGTCCGTAATGGCAAACTCCCTATCGTGCAGCAGACAGCCACCTTCAGAAATTTCAGCCGATTGCACTTCCATGCCATCTAAGGATTTGATTGGAAAAATGGTGATGCGGGTAAGAGTAGGTTTGATCAGAAAAGATGCTCTTTCATTTTCGCTTTGCTGGCTGGGGCCATGGCGGCAATTTGATGCTTAACGGTGAAAAATGCATGTTGGAAAATTAATACCTATGTGGATGGATGGGAAGGATTTCCGCAAAACCGGGGAATTTGACTTACCTTTGCACACTATGGAAATTGGACGAAACGACCCCTGCTCCTGCGGGAGCGGGAAGAAATACAAGAAGTGTTGTTTGCAAAAGGATGTGGCCAGCGTGGCGCGCCCGGCTCTGGATTTTTCCTATGAATCCAACTTGGTCATCCGCGGGAAGATGACGGAAGAAATCGATCAAATGATTCTGGATATTGCGACCAAACCGTTGCTGGAACGCTTCATAGGTGAATATTGGAAAACGCCATTTTTGGAGGAGCAAGAACTCGAAGCACTGTCAAAGCATCCCAAGGCGGCTCAGGCTTTGGAAGGGCAACAGGAATATGCTTTGCGTAGCGCCTTGAAGATTGACGGCGCCTTTCCGGTGGACTTTTTTCTATCGAGGTATACCAGCAAGTATTCGACTATGGAAGTGCGCTTTCTTCGTGATTTTTCCAATGCCCGCCTGACTTATATGCAGCTAAAGGAAATTTTTCCGGAAAAGGGGTATGCCGTTATGGTGGATCTCTTTGATGGAACCCCTTTCAATGTGTACGATAAAAATCTTTCCTTGACCTTAAAAGTTCATGATATTGTAGGGGGGCGGTTGGTGCCTTTTTCTGAAAAGGGCGCGCATGTGTACGAAATAATGGCTGGCTGCCTGATTAAGCCCAATCAAAAAGACATGCTGCTGGACTTGGTTTCCAAAGAGGTGGATAAAATTCTACGGAACGTGCTGCCGGGCCGTAAACAGGCTCCAACGCCCACGGAAATCCTAAAGGTTTTAAAAGATCAGCCCATGATTTTCTTCTGGATGGACA
>JAYTHY010000132.1:0-19667 GCA_043732185.1 Fibrobacteria bacterium | reverse complement strand
TGGCTCAAGCCCTGACGCGCCTGGCGAGCGACAAAGGCCTAAAAAAAAGACTGGGCCAACAAGCAGCCCAGTCTTACAGTCAAAATTTCAGTTTGAACACGTGCACGGCCGCGTATTCGGCCATTTACACAGAGCTAACGCGTTAGCCCTGTTCCAGGTTCCTTAGACTTTGCGGCGACGGACGCCGAAAGCCAAGCCAAGAATTCCAAGGCCCATCAAACCAATCGTCGTGGGCTCGGGTACGGAAGCGACTTGACCATTGCCAAGGGGTGAGATGAACGAGAACTTGTAGGTTGCTGCCGGGGCAATTGCAATGGCTGCTGCGAATTCGGTCAAGGCTTGCGAACCGGAAGAGACGTCAACGGATACGCCGGTTAAAGTGTAACCGGTGGCCGTTCCGAAATTGGCGGCGGTGATGTCAAATCCGAACGAAGCGGTGAGGAATGCGCCCGTAGAGGCAGGATTGTTGGTGGTCGACAGGAAGAACATATTTGTGTTCAAATTGATAATGGCATATTTACCCACGACCCAGTCGCTGATGGAAATTCCGCCATCGTCATAGGCTACGTCGCTGATTTTGCCGGAATAGATGCCGTCGTGAAACAGGGCATCGGCACCGAATCCTACGTCATTGCTGGTGGTCCATTCGATAACGGCGGCTTGCGTGCTGGCGATGCCGGCGGTCAGTAGAGCGAGGAGTAGTTTCTTCATAATATGTCCTTAACTGGTTTTTCTCTATCATTCATAGAGCGAAGACCGTGCCTGACCATATGGGCCTTTTTAATTGGGAAATGAAGTATAGGAAGGATGGTTTTGGGTGGGTTGTAAAAGAATCCGACATTAGACGAAAGGCTTTACACGGTAAAAACGGAAAGCTCAAACACCTCTACGGCAGATTTTTTTCAAGTTCCGGGAGCAAAAAGCGGCTGAAATCCTCGATGCGCTCTTGGATGGTCGCTTCGGTTTCGCTTTTGTTGGTAGGCGTCAAAAGCCGTATCAAAGAGGCGCCATGCGTTTTCTTTCCTACTAGCCCGCCAAAAAACATTTGGAAGCTGGATTTGAGATAGTCGGCAGTATACACCGTTCCGATTTTATACCAGTAATACACAAAGGAGCGGTTGCTTCCGTTGTCGATGGAAATGGCTTTGGCATCGATGGGCAGGTTGTGCAAGTGGACGCGATTGACGCTTCCAACCAACGCCCCGGACCCACGCAGGCAGGCCTCTTGGGCATGAGCGGATTTGCGATTGCTCTGTGCGATATAGGCCACAACCAGTTCGATATATTGTGCACCATTGGAATAGGTGCGTTTGATGATATCGCGGGTTTCCAAACCTCGAATTTCACTAGCTGTGGCTGGGCTGGATTGGATTTCTTTCCAGGGACCGAGAGTGGAGGGAATAAGCTGGGCCAAGTTGGAATCCGTGTGCACCACTTGCTTGAATAGCACACCATTGGACAACCACGTCGAAAGGGCCAGGAGGGCGAGGGTGAGTCCGGTCCATATTTTTAGCTGACCCGGCTTCATAATGCCTTACTTTGCGAAACGCGATCGAGGATAAAGTTGACCAGATACAGACAGCCGAAGGCAGCTACAAAAATAATGGCTCCGGTAAACAGGTGCAGATCCCAAGTTCCGATGATGGGTTTGAAAACGGTTTTTGTACCAAACCAGGTCACCAGATACGCGACCATGAAAATGCGAATTCCATTTCCGATAATGGCGGCGGGAATGCCGGTGAGTAGAATGCCAATCACATGGGCCTTGCCTTTATCACGGATGAGGTACGCATAGAGCACGCTCAAGGAGAGTAAAGACAACAAGCTCCGCAGTCCCGAGCATACGTCGCCGATGGCCAGCTTTTCTTCACCGAACATCATGAAGGAGCCTTGGCGTATGGACGGTAGACCGGTGGCGTCGAGCAGAAAGGTGGCCAAGTCTGCAGCTTTAAGTTTTAGCGCAAAGTTCATGGTGCTGATGATGAACTCCGGCGGCGGCACCATGAAGATGAGAAAAAAGATCGGGAACCACACGATTTTAAAAGTGGGCATGCCATAGCGCAGCAAGACTATGCCGAGTAGCACGGGAATTACCGTCAGTCCTGAAATCGAGGACACATCGGCAAGTCCGGCCACGATGTGAAAAAGCAAGGCACCGGCGATCAGAAAAAAACCGAGGCGAGAAGGGGAAGCGGGGGCCGCTTTTATTCTCTCGCGTTCCATCCATAGGAGCCATACGGTGACAAAGGGAATGAGCCAGCCGTGGGTCATATAGGACTCCGGCTCGTCCCAGCGCATCTCCATCCACTTTAAGGTGGGCCAATAATTCCAGCCCACTAAGGCTAGCATGGCGACCAGGATGGAGTTTCCAGTCATCTTTTAGCCCAGCTCTGCTTGAAGTTTTTCGGCGTCTTTCCGTTCCGAAAAGTAAAGCTTGGAGGCCAATGCCACATTCAGATACTTTTTGGCTTCCGTTTTCTTCCCCATCTGGTTCATCAAAAAGGCCATGTGATAATTGAAGCCGGGGTGATCGGGGACCAAGTTCAGGGCGGTGTGGAAATACTTCACAGCTTCTTCATTTTTGCTGTTTTTTGCCAGGATCCAACCGATGGTGTCGAGTATGCGCGGGTCGAGCATGTCTTGAGTTTTAAGCTTATCGAGATAAGGCATCGCTTTTTCCAAGTTCCCCTGCACAATACCGTATTCCCAGGCCAGATTGTTGAGCGCGATAAGGCTATTGGGATCGATGGCCAGTTCTTTTTCGTAATACTCGTTGGCTTTGGCCTTGTCCTTTTGCGAGGTGTAGAAATCCGCCAGGAACAGATTGAGGCCGCGCTGCTTGGGCCGTTCTTGTAGCAGCTTATTGCCAAGCGCTAGAATTTTGTCCTTTAGGCCAGCCTTAACAAAAAAGCTGAGAAGCGTGGCCTGCTGCGGAAAGGTGAGGGCAGGAACCGTTTCCAACAATTTGCCCGCTGCTGCAAATTGACCTTGGGTAGCTAATTGTCCGGCCCAAAGCGTGGTCGCGAGAGCATTCTTGGGCCATTTGGTATGCAGTTCTTCTATCGCTTTACCCGCAGACTTGGGCTGGCGCAGCACGGTATAATAATTGACCAATGCCCATTGACCAAGATATTCCTTGTCCTGTTCCAGTTGGCTGAGAAAGGCTTGCATCCCCGCTTTCAGTGAATCCGGTTGTTCCTTGATAAGCGTCGTCAGTTTGGCATCTTGACCCAATGCCATGTAGGCCACAGCCGTCAAAGTCGGCAGCTCCCCGCCTTTGTTTCCAATTTGCAAACCCTTAATGGCTTCCAAAGACTTGGCGGGATTTTGACCCTTCAAATTGAGATACACAGTGAGCATGGTGGGCTGGGCTGCGTTGGCCGGGCTGATTTCCACCATATTATTATAGAGTTTGACCGCCGAATCATATCGGCCTTCCTTGGCCTTGACCATGGCCATTTCAAAATAGGCAACCAGATTTTCTTCCTTGGGCTGCAAGTATGGCGCCAGAATCTCTTCCGCCTCCGGGTATTTGCCGAGCATGGATTTGATTTGAGCCTTGCGCACTTGGGTAGCCAGGGCCAAGTTGGGATCGGCTTTTTGCCAAGCATCGAGAACCGCCTGTGCCGAATCAGCATTGCCTTCCATCAGGTAGCTGTCGAGCAGCATCAAGCGGGCGGAAGAATTGGCGGGATGGCTTTTTAAGGCTGCATCGATATAGGTCCGGGCTTCCTTAACTCGGCCCTGACGCAGCATGTTTTCCGATAAGGGAAGAAGCGTCAAAACGGATTCGGGATAGGCCTTGTAGAGGTAGCGCAGCTGTTCTTCCGCCAAGTCCAATCGACCTTGTTTAGTGCGCACCTGGGTCAATAGTAGACGGGCCGGGAAGTAATTGGGATCTTCTTCCACTGCCTTGTGTACGGCATTGAATGCGGTTTCAAAGTCCCCGCCTTTAAAAGCCAGTTGAGAAAGGATGATCATCCCGTCTTTGCTATGGGGATTGGCATCTAAGAATTTTTTGGTATTGGCGATGGCCTGGTCCAGGTGTTTTTCCTGCTGATTCACGGCATTGGTGAAGTTGAGCACTTCCAAATCGGCATATGGGGTAAAGCCATCCTTGGCATTGAAGGCCAACTCATATTCAAGGCGAGCGGCGGTATAATTCTGTTCCCGCACAAACAGGCGCGCTTTGGTCAGATGCCGCGCATAGCGTTTGGACGGAAGGTTTTGCCGGACTATAAAGGCACCGCCGGCTGTCACAAGAAGGGCTATTGCGATGAGGATTATTTTTTTCATGGGGCTGCTTGTCGTTTGTAGGTTTCCAAAACCGAGTGTGAGGCCGAAATTCTTAGAAAAGAGTTAAATTTTAATAATAACTTATCATCCGGCAAGCCATTGTGACTCTAAACGAAACCAATAGAAGTAGAAACGCTCGCGAAACGTCTGGGGAAACGCGTGCTGCAGGGCCAAAAATCCCTTCGGTATCCACGTTGTTACATATTTTCTGGCTAAAGAAATGGCTAGTGCTGTTAGTATGGCTCCTGTTGGCAATTCCTTCCGGTGTGTTGCTCTCCATTTTCGATATTCCCCGTTCCTACTCAGCTACCACAGTGCTTCGTTTTCCAAATGTGGTAGGCGCTCAAACCAATGTTATGCGCGACGTGGCCATTACCCAGCGAGAAAGTATTCTGGGGATCATCAATAGCTGGCAGGTTTTGGAAGCCACCATCCGGAAACTCAGCTTGCGTATGCGCATAACCACGCATGATGTTTTCCAGAAAAAAGTTTTTAAAAGCGTTACGTATAGCGAAGACCTGGGACAAGGACAGTATGTTCTGCAAATCGAAAAAGGGAGTCGGCAAGCCACGCTGACTTACAAGCCCAAGGAGGCTAACGGAGAGTACAACCTTTTCAAAGGCCCAATCCCGGCTGATAATCGCATCAGCATCAATGGATTGGAATTGGTGTTAAATGAGGGCGTGTTTCAGGAGCATCCTGGGCTCAAACTGGAAATGGAATTTCTGTCCATCGAAGAGACGGTGGAGGGTTTCCGCGATGCGACCAAGGTCCGATCTTTGGGCAGCAACAATCTTGAAGTAAAACTAAAGGATCGCGATCCGGATTTTATTGCAGAAATCCTCAATTCCCTTCGGGCCCAGTTCCTGGAAGTCTATTACGGCACTACCGAAGTGCAAGACGTGGGAATCTTGGTTCAGATGGAAAAGGATTTGGATGTAGCCAAGAAAAAACTCGATGTAAGCCAGGCCGATGTCTCCAATTTCTACGAGGTGCATCCAGAATTGATGCGCAGTCAAACCGCTCCTGAACCGGGAGACAATCTCACCTACCTGGAATCGCGGCAGGAATTGGATAGGATTAGTAAAACCCTCCAGCAGATCAAAAGCGTTTCGCAAGCAAAACCGATTGGTGGATCGGAAGACGAGCTTTTTTACTGGGGCGCGGAAATGGTTCAAACCATGATGCAGGCCAATGAACCCAAGGCTGTTATTTTGCGTGGCACTTTATCGACTCTGAATGCCAAGTCGACGACTTATAAAAGCACTTTGGGTCCGGAACATCCAAAGGTGGCGGAGTTGGCATTGCAAAGAGACACCCTCTATGCACAAATTGATAAAGTGGTGGCATCGCTGACGCAAAAATTGGAAAAGGATTTGGGAGATGCGCGGGTTCGCGCTTCGCACTCTGCCCCTACTCGGGTTGCGCAGGTTCCTGTGAAACTGCAATTGGAGCTGGAACGATTGACCCAAATCAACTCTCAAAGCCAGCAAATCTATGACCATCTTCTAGAGAGTTACAATCGGGCCAAGCTTATGACGGGTTCGGAATTTTTCAAGGTGACAGTGGTGGATCCGGCTCGGCCTGCCATTTATAAAAAACCAACCCTCTGGACGCGACTATTAATTGCGGCCGCTGCACAATTGATTTTGTCGATTCTTGTGCCGGCCTTATTATTGCTTTGGCATGTTTTCTTTCTCAAGGTGTGGACCAAAGAAGACATCAGTAATTTATTGGAAATGAAAGTGCTCGGCGCCATCGCTTTCAACCCTAATGCCAACGCAAAAATTAAAGACAAGAAAACCAAGGCACCCCAAAAAAATCCGCGCCATGCCAAGAAAAATTCGGAGGGAGAGGCCGAAGTGGAGCAGCAGCCGGTGGCGGACCTTAATGCCCAGCCTCCTGCATTGCCGCCCGATCCCTTGTTGTTGTTTTACGGTAAAGCCTATCGTGTAGAAGATTTGGAAGCCTTTCGCGTGATACGCGAAGAAGCGGAAAACTTTTTCCGCAATACCCGGGCAGGGAAATGCTGCCTCATGGTCACCTCCACCCAGCCTAGCGAAGGCAAAACCATCATTACCAGCAATCTGGCCATGACCTTTGCCCGCAAGGGAAAACGGACTCTGTTGGTGGACGCGGACTTCCGGTTAGGCCGGGTGGATAAGGTCTTTAATTTACCGGGAACCACGGGACTGGATGAACTTTTAAGCCAAACGGATTTGAGTGATGAGCAATTCATGGAAACCGTCACCCTGTGTTTTCAGCCCACCATGCAGCGGAATCTAGTTGTGGTTCCGAGGAAAAAATTCAATCCCAATGCCGGTGAAATGGTCAGCTCCGATCGATTTAAAGCCTTTATCCGTTTGGCCCGGGAGCAATTCGATATTGTTCTCATCGATACGCCACCGGTTATGATTACGCCCGAGCCGCTCTCCTTGGCGGAAGTCACAGACGGGGTCATTTATATTTGCCGCTCCGGAAACACGTCCATCAGTGATTCGTTGGAAGCGGTAAAAATATTGGAGGAGCGCGGTGTTAAAGTGGCGGCCGTGCTCAATGGGCTCAAGTCCTCACCTTTCATCCAGAACCGTTACACGCAATATTCCTATTACTATGGGCCCGGCAAGAACGAAATGCCGTCAGCCTAAACTTCCATGTTGATTCTAACCTTCTTGACTGTTGGCACGGCCCTTAATCTGGCCCTCGGTTTCCTAGTTCAGTTCAAATCCTATCAAAAATCCCTGCGCTTGGTGCTGTTAGGATTAGGTGGGCTTTTTGTCGCCCATCTGTGGATTTCTTACCTGGCTCTTTTCTCCGCCTCACCACTAGACTGGTTTCACTATCAAAAGGTGCTCCAGATTCTGGGATTGCTCATCGCCGTCGCATTACTGGAGTTGACGCGGCATTTCTTGCGGGGCGGGGAGCTGGAACCGGGGTGGACTTGGGGCAGATGGCGGATCTCCTTGTTTACCCTATCGGTTATTGGAGCCGTGGCCGGTTTCATTTTGCTTGGAATACCAGGAAACCTGGTACCTGCAGGTGATGTGGCCACCCCTCTGGTTCGCTTTGAAGGCCTGGGCCTTTGCGTGCCAACCCTGCGCGCTTTGCTGGCCATCTATACGCTCTATCTGCTCGAGAGCACCTATCGGTATTCCAAGGCCTATCAGCGCCGTATCGCGCGGCTGTGCTTTATCGGCCTAGGTTGTCTGTCCCTTTTCCATCTCCTCTACTTTGCCCATGTGCTTTTATATCGTGTGCTTCCCGCCCACTTCGCCGAAGCCTCTTCCGTTCTTTATGGAGTCACCTATCCGGTGGTGTTGGCGGGCTTTCTGCGCTATCGTCTAGGCTCGGAACGCATATCCATTCCCCGGGATACTGTTTACACTTCGGCCACGGTTTTTTTGACGGGAGCGGCTTTTCTTGGCGTAGCGTTGACCATTTTCGTGTTTCAATGGATGCACCTCGACTTTTCCTATTTCGAACGGTTCTTGATGGGCTTTTCACTGTGCTTTCTGGCGGTTCTGGTCTTGGGATCCGGAACCATGCGCAAGCGCATCAGTCGATTTGTAAACGAGCAGTTTTATTCCCGCAAGTACGACTATCAGGATCAATTCTTCCGACTCCACAAAACCGCCATGGCGGGAGCCGACGTGGATTCTGCGCTTACGGAACTGGTCGAGAACATGAAGTATTCGGTTACCGTGGACGACGCTTACTGTTTTATTCTGAATTGGCAGGACGGGAATTTTTACCAACATGAAAATAAGGAAGAGTCCACGCAGCGCGGATTGATCATCAGCGGCGATAGCCCGCTGGCGCGCATGCTGTCTCAAGAGGGACATCCCGTGGATCTGCTGGCCAATGACGTTGGCGGCCAAGCCAGGCGAAAGTCAGCCTTGGAAGAGCCGCTGTTATCCGAACTTAAAATCGACGCTATCTTTCCCATTTTTATCGGAGACCGGTTGGTTGGATTTCTGGCCTTACAGGGCGGGCGCGCAGACGCTTTTGACAGCGAGGATCTCGACCTCATCGCCGTCTTTACAACATCTATTGGAGATGTGCTTTTCAAAAACCGGGTTTTAAACGAGCGTATTGAGCTCAAGCAATTTGAATCTTTCCACCATATTGCGTCCTTCATCATCCATGACATCAAAAACCAAATTGCCACTTTAAATCTGTTGCTTAAAAATGCTGAACGCAATATCGGCAACGCGTCCTTCCAAGCCAGCATGCTGACATCCGTGAACAGCTGCGCGGTAAATTTGCAAAGCCTCATCGACAGGCTGGCCGTGGGGCCAAAACGCGAAGTGCTCGAACTGGCTTTCGCGCCCTTGCGTCCACTGTTGGAAGAGGTGATTGCCAATTCCGGCTTGTCCGCATTGCCGGGAATGGACTTCAGCTTTAGCGGGGCAGATGCAGAAGCCGTGTCCATGGACCGCAAGTCCCTGTTTTTTGTGGTTCGCAACCTCATCAACAATGCCCTTGAAGCCATGCAGGACAAAAGCGATAGGACGCGCATCGCTTTATCCTACGGCTCGCTAAGCCCGCAGGTGCCGGACCGCTTGCGAACGCTCTTCGGCGGTGGGGATCGGTTTTTCGCCAGCTATGGCGCGTACATTTTGGTTGAAGACAATGGCATGGGCATGGAAAAGGAATTCGTGCGCAGCAGGCTCTTCCAACCCTTTGCCACCACCAAGGAAAAAGGTGTGGGCATCGGCCTCTATCAATGCAAGACGCTGGTGGAAAAAATGGGTGGGCGCATTTTGTGCCATAGCGAGCCCGGTGCGGGCACGGAATTCTGCATTTTATTGACGGGTAAAAGCGACGCTGGATAGATTTGGATGAGTATCTTTCCCTTCGTTTTCAGTTCACTCCTTTCAAAACGGGATCGCGCATGATCAAACTGTTGCTGGTCGAAGACAATATCGGGCTGCGGGAGCAAATGAAATGGGCTCTCAATGCCGATTATGAAATTCTTGAAAGTGAAACTCTGGCCGGTTGCCTGGAAAACCTACGCAAACAATGTCCAGGCCTCATCTGTCTGGATATGGGTCTTGAGAACAAACCGGAACGGGGTCTGGAAATCATCGATGCCGTTCTCAGTGAAGACCGCATGGCCAAAATCATCGTCATCACCTCCAATATGCATGCGGACCTAGGCAACCGGGCTATTGAGCGGGGCGCATTCGATTATTTGCACAAGCCAGTGGATATCGATGAACTCAAAGTGATTCTCGCCAGGGCCTGCCGACTGATCACGTTGGAAAAACCCGTTACGGAAAAAACCGAAACCGGTGGCCTCCCGAGCGATAAAGACGACCTGATGATTGGCCGCAGCGAGCCGATGAAAAAGATTTTTGAAAATATCCGTAAATTGGCCGCCACCGATGTGAGCGTTTTGATCACGGGTGAAAGCGGTACCGGCAAGGAACTTTGCGCCCGGGCCGTGCATTTCCACAGCCAGCGTCGTAATGAAATATTTGTGCCCATCAATTGCGGATCCATCCCTGCCAGCTTGATTGAGGCTGAGCTTTTCGGATATGTGCGCGGCGCATTTACGGGAGCCAATACGGACAAGATGGGCCTGATTGAATCCGCCCACAAGGGCACACTCTTTTTGGATGAAATCGGCGACATGCCCATGGCCCTGCAGGTCAAGCTGCTACGCTTTCTACAAGATCAAAAACTGCAACGCGTGGGTGAGACCACTTTCCGTTCTTTGAATGTCCGCATCATCGCCGCCACCAACAAAACCAATCTGTCCGACAAGGACAATTCCGCCATGCGCACCGATCTCTACTATCGCCTAAGCGAATTCGAGATCACCTTGCCGCCGCTGCGCGATCGGAAAGACGACATCCTGCTTATCGCCGATAAAATCATTGAGAACAACCGAACCAAGTTCAACCAGGCTCGTCTCAAACTGAGCAAGCGGGCGGAACAAATGCTGTTGAACTATAGTTGGCCCGGTAACGTGCGCGAATTGGAAAACAAGCTCAACCGCGCCTCCATCATGTGTTCCTCGCAGGTCATCGAATGCGACGACTTGCAGCTTTCGGAAACCTCCTTTACCGTGCTTTCCTATCGCGACGCCAGGCAAATGTTCGATCGAAACTTTTTGCTCAACGCTCTCAAACAGGCCAAGGGAAATATCTCCAATGCCGCCAAGGTTACCGGCCTTACGCGCCCCACTTTATACGATATGATGAAGAAAAACGGAATTTCCGTTCAGCTGGAAGCCAAGATGGACGATACTCCTACCCTGGACGCATAAACTGTCCTGTGTGTATTTCCAATAGCGATTAGCTATTTCGAAACACGATAGGATACGCGGTAAGCGTTAGTCCAATTAAGAATTGAAGAATTATCGCATGCACGAAATAGGGGAAGATGCCCAGCGCCAATCCGCATAGAAACAGGCGGCCATTCCCGCGTCGCTTGCCCGAATAGCAATAGCCCATTCCGACAAATCCGAAAAAGACCCAGACAAAGGCTTGAGACGCGGTCATGCGAATCGGCCCGTCATTGCAGTGCGTTGAGACATATTTTCCGAAACTCCTCGCATGTATAGACTGTAACGCCAGCGGTCAGAGCCGCGGTATACTGCGTGGGGTCTTCCGTCAAAAGAATTAGTCCATCCACTTTGGCCACGGCCACGTTCATGTAATCTCCGGCCTTGATATACGGCAATTCCGCATCGAAATATTTTGCAAAGAAGGCAGTGTCGATAGGAAGGAAATCGTATTGCAAGGGTGTGGACTCGCTGATATCTTCGTTTATTTTAAGGGAAGCCCCCTGATCGACGGCTGTTTTTTTGGCATGTAGCAGTCCGGACTTAATTTCAAACATGGCGTGCATGGGCACTTTGATTTTGATACCATTGTCGATAAGATAGACGCCAATAAGTTTGCCAAATTTATGACCAGGCCGGGAGGTTACGAGAATATCCAGAATGACGCTGGTATCGACCACGATTTCCTTCTGCATAGAATGAATTATAGCCCTAAAAGGACATTCAAAAGTCCACTAAAAGTAAAGTAAAGGCAGTTACCACTTTGTCACCATTGCGAATAATGGCCCCCAGTTGCTACATATTTTACTGGTAAACAGGAATAATTCACCCTTCCCTTGCCAATCGCCCACTCGCAATAGTACCTTGGAAACTGAGAGTACCAGGAAAGTTTCCTGCGTTTCTAAGGATGTTTGGAAGCCCTATGACAGCCATACTTGCTTCTTCCAAAACGGCAGGCTCCAAAATCACTCCCAGCAAAGGTACGCCCAGAAAAAGTACGCCCAGAAAAATCGCGGCTACAAAATCCGATGTGGATACCAAGCAACGCATTTTGCTGGAGGCACAGGCACTTTTCTTTCGCCTGGGTTTCAGCCAAGTCACCATGGACGAAACTGCCGAGCGGTTGGGCATGAGCAAAAAAACCCTGTATCGTTTCTTTCCCAGCAAGGAGGAACTGCTTCAGGAAGTCACCCGTGTTCATCTGGAGGAATGCGATCAGGAGCTGACTGCCATTTGTAGGCAGGAAGGCGTCGATCCTTTAACGAAGCTCAAACGTTATCTGAATTATTTGACGGCTCTTTATGCCAAAATGAGCGGCGCTTTGCTGTACGATTTGCAGCGCCATGCCCCGGAAATCTGGAATCAGGTTGAAAGCAAACGGCAGGCGTGTTTGAATACGCACTTTGGCGCTTTGATCAAGGAAGGGCGGCAAAAAGGCCACTTCCGTAAAGATGTGGACGAAAGACTTTTTGTGCTCATCTATGCCCATGTGCTGCGGGATATCCTCAATCCGCAAGTTCTTTCGGAACTTCCCTTTAAACCCAATCAGGTCTTTGACACCGTAGTCAAAGTCTTGTTTCAGGGTTTGCTCACCGATAAAGCCAGGACGGAATACCATGTTAAATAGTCTGTTTTGCCTTGCCCTTTCCTTTTCCTCCGGGACCACGCCCTTGACCCTGGAAGCGGCCATCCGCGAATCCTTGTCCAAGAGCGAAGAGGCCTTGATCCTCCAAGAAAAAAAGAAAAAGTTCGAGGCCCTCAAACGCGAAGCCTGGTCCAGCGCGTATCCGCAAATCACCGCCAACGCCAATGTTGGCAGAGGCGCGAGCGCAGTGGATCCCTCCGTGTTTCCCTTTGGCGGAAGTGACTCCATGTCCGTTTTTAATGTCGAGCAAAACCGCTTCGCTTGGGATGTGGAATTTCAGCAATCCCTGTTTTCTTTTGGCAGGCTCAGCCAAGTTGTCAAAGTGGCCAATATACAGGAAAATGCCGAAACTGCTTCGCGGCGGCGTTCGGTACAGCAATTGCAACTGCAAGTACTCGATGCCTATTACAACTTGATCAACTCCCGCGCTCGCCTGAAAACCCTGCAAGCCTCCGAACAAAGAGCCAGGGAAACGCAGGCTTTTCTGGAAAGCAATTTCAAAATGGGTTCGGGCCTCCGCTCCAATGTGCTGCGTGCATTAACCGCGCTGAAATCCCTGGAACCACAGCGTATCCATGCCGAACGCGATGCGGAAGGCGCCCGCATGTTTCTAAATCGGATTCTAGGTAGGGAAGTGGATGCGCCCATCGAGCTGGATGAAAGTGCAACCCTGGAGCTCGCTGCCATGGGTGCAATTCCCGATGCCAAGGCCATGGAAACAATTCTCGACGATAGGCCTGACTTAAAATCGATGGAGCTGAACCGCCAATCTCTAGAAGGGCAAGCAAAATATTTGCGCATGTTGTATCTGCCTTCACTGGGCGCGCAAGGGAAATACGGTATTACGGCTTTCAAAACAAGACAGTTGGGCGATATCGCAAAAAATCATGAATGGCAAATCGGCATTGGTTTGCGTTGGCCGATTTTTGACGGCTTTACGCTTGCTGCCAAGGCCCAGCAAGTGGAATCGGAATCTCGCACCCTAGGGTTAACGGCCAGGCAAATCCGCAAATTGACGGTGGTGGAAATCGGCGGTGCGTATATGGATTACAAAGCCGCCGACTCCGCGCTAGCCGCAGCCGAACAAGCTGTACTCGCTGCAGAAGAAGCGCAAGCCATGGTCACTTCGGAATTCCGTTCCGGCAAGGGTCAGCTTACGGATCTTTTGGATGCGGAACAATCCCTGCGAGAAGCGTCCTTGGGTGTATTAGGCGCACGCTATGCCAGTGTGCGATCCCGCGCGGCGCTGCGTCTGGCTTTGGGTAAAAGTTTGCTTAACGAGGAGACTCCATGAATTTCTCTACCACAAAATCAATCACCTTGGCCTTGGCCGCTACGCTGGCACTTACTGCCACTCTGACTTTGGTCGGCTGCGAAAAAAAGAAAGCTGGTGCAGACAAGGACGGCAAAGATGCATCGTCTGCCGCAAAAGCTTCGATTCGCGTGGTGGCGGTTGCCGTCTCCGCTCACGCCTTTGAAGATTGGGGCAATTACAGCGCAGATTTGCGCGGCTCCGATGACGCCACCTTGGCCGCCCCCATGCAAGGCGGACGCGTAGCCAGCGTGGTAGAAGTGGGCAAGGCCGTGAAAGCGGGTCAAGCTCTGTGCAATATCGAAAGCGATCGCTACCTGGCTATGCTCATGCAAGCCAAGTCCGCGGTGGAAGTGGCCAATGGAGAAGTCGATCGGCAAAAAGTGAATGTGGAAAAAGGTTTTGTAGGCAAAGCCGTAAAAGATCAGGCGGAGTTTGGCTTCCAGCAAGCGCGCGTTGCCATGCTGCAAGCGCAGCGGGCCTATGAAGACAGTCGCTGTCAGGCACCTTTTAGTGGGGTGATGGTCAGTCGTATGATCGAACGCTATCAAACCGTGGCGCCGGGCCAACCCACCGTGCGTCTGGCTGCAACGTCACGTTTAGAGGCCGTGGTTTCGATTCCGGAAGCGGAAGCCCGCGATTTTCATGAAGGCCAAAGCGCCGAGTTCAGTCAGGTACAAGATACCGCTCGGACTTTTTCCGGCAAACTCAAAAGCATTGACCGCGCTGTGGAAGCCAAGAACCGCACCGTGATGGCCCGCATCGACATTCCCAACTCCGGCAACGTACTCCGACCGGGAATGGTAGGCCGCACACGGATCCTTCGGAAAAAATATGCTCAAGCTGTGGTCGTGCCCTCGACGGCAATTTTGCGGTTGCAAGATGGCACCATGGCCATGTTGGTTAGAGATGGCAAGGCCGTGCAAGTGCCGGTAAACCTGGGCCCCGCTTCGGGTGATTCTGTGGTCGTGGAAGCAGGCCTAACAGTGGGTGACATGCTCATCACCGTTGGCGCCTTCCAGGTGTCCACTGGAACCCCGGTTCAGTTTTAAATAGGAACTCAGGTCCAGTATTAAACAGGAACCCGGTTCCAACACTAGGCGCTGCCGGGGTGTAAAAAGTTTACAGGGAGTCTATCCATGACAAAGTTTGCCGTAAAAAACCCCGTCACCGTGCTCGTGCTGGCGGTTATCCTGCTCCTAGCCGGATCCATGTCGTATAAAAACATGCCTTTGGAATCCTTCCCGGAAGTGAAGATTCCCCTCATCTTTGTCAACGTGGTCTATCCAGGCGCCTCCCCGGAAGACATTGAAAAAACCGTCACCAAAAAAATCGAAGACAAGCTCGAGGGAATGGACGGAGTCAAAAAGATTTCCAGCCAATCCAAAGAAAGCATCGGTTCCATACAGGTTGAATTCAATGCCGATGTGAAAGTGGAAACCGCTTTGCGCCGCGTCAAGGACAAGGTGGACGAAGCCAAACCAGACTTGCCTGCAGATGCCGAAGAACCGATGGTTCAAGAGCTCAATTTTTCCAACATCCCAATCTTTGTTATGTCTCTATCCGGCGACTATGAAAGCGAGAAACTCGATCGACTGGTGGAAGAACTCAAGGACAAGGTCAAATCCATTCCCGGCGTTCTCGACGCGACCATCACCGGCAAGCAGGAAAAAGAAGTGGCCATCGACGCCGACCCCGCCCGCTTGCGTCAATACGGTGTTAGCCTTAATGATTTAATGAAAACCGTGCAAGGCCAGCATCGCAATATCCCGGGCGGCACGCTCAAAGCGGGAGGCAGCCGATTTTCCGTACAGTTAACCGGCGAGCTCACCGATCCCGATAAATTCGGCGAACTGGTAGTGCGCGGAAGCGGCGCCAGCCTGGTGCGCGTTCGCGATGTGGCCAATGTCCATTTTGGATATGCACGGGATCGCAATACCGTATTCCGATTGCACGGCAAGAATTCACAGGCCATCGCCGTCACCAAACGGGGCGGCTCCAACATTGTCGATCTTGTCGATGAAGCCAAAAGAACCGTGGAAGAGCTGCGGCTCACTTGGCCAGAAGGCACCCATATCAATTACACATTCGATCAGAGCGTTGCCATCCGTCGTATGGCGCGCGAATTACAAAACCATATTCTCACCGGTCTTGTCCTAGTCGTACTCATACTTTCCTTCTTCCTCGGCGTTCGCAACAGCTTTTTCATCTCCACCGCCATTCCCTTCTCAATGATGATGGGATTCTTGGTGCTCGATTATATGGGCGTTACCCTGAACATGGTGGTTCTGTTTTCCTTAGTCATAGGACTAGGCATGCTGGTGGACGATGGCATCGTAGTCGTGGAAAATATTTACCGGCATTTACAAATGGGAAAAACCAAAGCCCAAGCTGCGGTGGATGGGACCAAGGAAGTGATGTTACCCGTGGCGACGGCCACCTTGACGACGATATTTGCGTTTCTTCCGCTATTGTTAATGCCGGGCATGATGGGTCAGTTTTTCAAATATCTGCCGATTACCGTATCGGTTACCTTGGCCGGATCCTTATTCGTGGCATTTGTTTTTAATCCAGTATTTGCTTCTCTGTTTATGAACTCCAATGCCAAAGGCATGGAAGAGGGTGGCGGAGAACGTTTTGAAAAAGTAAAGAATTGGTACAGCGGCGTGCTGGATAAAGCCTTGCGGCATCCTTGGTTAATCACCCTGTTCTGCGTCATGTTTGTAGTAGGCGGCATTATGGCTTACGGTAAATTTGGAACCGGAGTGGTGTTCTTCCCAAAAATCGATCCGCTGGTAGTAGCCGTCGATGTGGAAGGTCCGCTGGGCATTGATATCAACGAAACGGATTCGGCTCTAAAAATCATCGAAGCAAGAATGTTTACCATGCCCGAAGACAGCGCCGATGTGGAAAGTTTCTCTGGTGTGGTTGGCTTTGGAAAAACAGCCATGGGTGGGGATCGCACCCCGGAATCGAACAAGGCCTATCTTGATGTTGGCTTTGTGGATTATAACGAACGCAAGGTGTCCTCCTGGAAATCCATGACGTGGATGGAAAATCATTCCAAGGACCTTTTGCCAGGATGGAAAGTAAATGTCAAGCAGCAGCAAGAAGGGCCACCGCAAGGTTTCCCGGTTTCCTATGAAGTAACCGGCGAAGATTTTGCCGAGCTGAGCAAGCTGGCCGAGGATATCAAGGCCAAGCTGCGCACCGTTCCAAACTTGGTCAACATTGACTGGGATTATGAGCCCGTGAGGCCGGAGCTGCGCGTCGATATCGACCGCGAACAAGCGATGCTGATGGGCGTCACCACTGCCGATGTGGCCATGGCCGTGCGAGGCTCCATCCACGGGATAGAAGCCGCCAAATACCGGCAAGGTAAAGACGAATACAATGTGATGATCCGACTCGATCCCAAAACCCGTGAATCCTTCTCCGGGCTTGATCAAATCACGGTGCCACACGAAGGTACGATAGTGCCGTTAACCTCAATGGTACGTATCACCCAGGGCGCGAGCCTTGCCAAAATCAACCATTTGAACGGAGACCGCACCATCCAGGTTTGGGCAGAAATGGCTCCAGGTGTCAAAGATGAAAGCGTAGCGAAGAAAGCTTCCGCCGATCTCATCGCCAAAATCAGCGCCCCTCCCGGATACAAAATACAGTCCGGAAGCAGCAATCGAGAACAGGACGAAACGACAGCATTTCTAAAACGCGCTTTCTTCATCGCCGTATCCCTAGTGTTCCTAACTATGGTGGCCCAGTTCAATTCCGTGCTACAACCTTTCCTGGTGCTAATAGGCATCATCCTTTCTTTGGGAGGCGTTTTCTGGGGATTGCTCATCGTGCACACCACCTTCGCCATCATGATGACGGGAATCGGTATTATCGCCTTAGCAGGTGTGGTGGCCAAAAACGGCATCGTACTTATCGACTTCATCAACCATCTCAGAAGGCAAGGCACCCCCTTACGCGAAGCGGTAATTAAAGGCGGCGCGACCCGGCTGCGCCCCGTACTCTTAACCGCCATCACCGCGATGATTGGACTCCTACCCATGGCCACAGGAAAAGGCATCGACTTTATCAATTTCGGCATCGAACTGAAAAGTGAATCCTCACTTTGGTGGGCACCCATGGCCTGGGGAATTTTTTGGGGTCTGCTCTTCAACACCTTGCTGGTGCTGGTAGTGGTGCCAACGTTCTATTACTCATGGGAAAAACGCAAGGAACGCATGGGCATGGGCGTTCATACGTACGACGCCGAGCCCTAAAAGAATCGGTTCGCTTTAAATATCGAGCGGGCTGATGACTTTGCCGGAAAGGGATTGTACGGCATGTGTATAAATCATGGTGGTAGACACATCGTTATGCCCCATGAGTTCCTGAACCGTGCGAATATCATATCCCATCTGCAACAAATGCGTAGCAAAACTATGCCGTAACGTATGTGGTGTCACCCGTTTGTTCAGCTGCAAAACTCCCGCAGCTCGCTTGAACTCTTTTTGGACTATCGATTCATGCCAATGAAAGCGCCTAAATTTCCCTTCCCCTTCAATCAGTACCAATCGCGTTGAAGGAAAAACCCACTGCCACGGCCACTCCCGAGCGGCATTAGGCATTTTCCTAGTCAGTGAATCTTGAATAACAACGCCCGCATACCCTCCCGCCAAATCCCTTTCCCAAAGCACCCGGATTTCATCAAGATGGATCTGCAAAGCCGGAATCAGCTTCTTGGGCAACGGCAAACAGCGACTCTTATTTCCTTTACCATTAAAAACAGTTAGACCCCCAGCATCCAAATCCAAATCCTGAACCCGAAGCGTCAAAGCCTCACCCAACCGAAGCCCACATCCATACATCAATTGCGCAAATATTTTGTGCACACCATCCAGTTCCGCCAAAATCGAATGCACTTCATTCCGGGAAAGCACCGTAGGCACAGTCATGCTGGATTTGGCTCTGGGCGTATCCTGCAAGCCTCGAAACTCAAGCCTCAGCACCTTGGTATAAAAAAACAGCAAAGCACTAAAAGCCTGGTTTTGAGTGGAACCGGAAACCTTTTCCTCCGTCGCTAAATAAACCAGAAATTTCTTTGCATCTTCCTCACGCAAACTCGCCGGCAACCGAGTTTTCAAATACTTGGCAAAAGTCCGCACCCAAAAAACATACGCCTTCAAGGTTTTAACAGAATAATGACGAAGCTTAATCTCCATGCGCAATCGATGCATCTCCACATGCCAACTCATCGCATCCTGATGCGAAGCAACAACCTGATCCTTGGTCCTACTACTGGGAAGCCCAGAATGAACAGAACTTGTATTATCCGAAAACGAATTGGTTTCCCTGCCCACCTTCAAATCCGAATCCGGTTCACGATCCCTATGCTTCTCGTCACCTCTACTGTTAAGGCTACCCTCAACTGAATCCTTAATTTTTCCACGATTTTCATCGGATAGGCAAAACCGTATCCAGTACAAGCGCACCGCAGCCTGAGCCTGCCTAATCTGAAAATCTAGCCTCCCGCTTTTCCGTAAATGCTCAGTAAATGGCGGAAGGTTGTGCGACTCACAAATAGCCAATTCGCGCGGCCGACAAAAAAACAAATAATCCAACAGCCACTTGATATAAAATTCCCGATGATGAACCGATATCCCAGACTCCAACGCCAAAACACCCCTATACCTCCCCACTAACTCCACGAACGACCCACGATTCTCCATCTTCCACCCCCATCCCTTCCATAGCGGTTCAATCAAATGACCCGCAACGTATCAATCCAAAAAACCCCCAGCAAAAAACACCTTTTCGCCGTTTCCAAGATTAAATAAAATCCAAATTGAAAAAGGAAGGTGTGCACACCATCACAATGCCTCAAAAAAACTTGGGAACAAGCTTTAAGGGAACGTCTAGGATTCGCAGGTTAAAGAAATGAACAGCATAAAGGCGAAGCCAAATGTTTCTAAATTTGTGAAAAAGGAGAGATTGGCTTGCCAAGGTGCGGGAGTGTATGCAGGTTAATAATATTGGCTCTTCGGGCGATCGAGTGGGTGAAATAGCGACCGAAATGTCCTGTAGGCCAATGTAGGCAAGGGATTTGTTGATTTTATGGGTCATCAAAATTT
>JAYTHY010000131.1:0-19916 GCA_043732185.1 Fibrobacteria bacterium | reverse complement strand
AGTAAGGATTTGCATGCGCTTTCAGCTTTTTATTTTGCAATTGCGGTATTTTTAAATCTGGGCCTAAAAGTTTTAAATGCAGCGAAAATATGGTTTCTATTTCCGGCACCGCGTCCAGTTTTCTATAAAATCGTAGCCGTCAATTTTATCACCGTCTTTTTCACGGCTTTTCTTCCCGGAGGAATAGGCGGTGAATTCGCCCGATGGACCTACCTTGGTCAAGAATCCAAATCCAAAAGCCTGGCCTTAGCCGTAATTTTATTGGATCGGACCACGGGACTTTGGGCCCAAATTTTTTTGGCCACCCTAGCTTGGCTATTTGTGATCGGCGGGCGCATCAACCTTTGGGTGGCGATTCCCGCAGCCCTGCTGTGTGTACTTGGAAGTCTTTGGATCGGCCTCAGAGGGTACCGCTGGGCAGCGCTAAGCGTTAAAAAATTGAGCGATTGGTATGGACGGCGACGTGGCCATGTAAACGAGGAAACTGAAGACATTGGACAAGCTTTATCGGATTTGATAACCGACCGAAACCGTATATTTACCGTAGTGGGTATTAGTTTGGGAAGCCAGATTTTGGTGGTCACCACTTTTCTATTGCTGGACCATTCAGTGGGTGGTTCGATGGCCATACCCCAAGCCATGCTACTCCTTTTCTGTTATACTCTTGTGATGGTGCTTCCTGTTACTATCGGCACCTGGGGGCTTTCCGAAGGCACCTTAGGAATCTTGTATCATTATGCCGGCTCATTAGGTTCCACTGGTGTAGTCATTTCGCTCTTGCTTCGACTCATGGATTTGCCGGCTGCCTTTTTGGGCTGGATTCTTTTCTTGAAACATCGATCCAAAATAAGTTCCGGAGCGCAAGTATATGTCGCCTGAAAAAGAAGGATCGCGCGAAAAATTGATTTTAGCCCTGAATGAAATCTACCACGACCTTGAAAATCAAGCTTATACTGCCAAGCATCCGGATATTTTTGAGGATGAAATTTCCCGTTGGAGACGCTTAGCCTCAACAGCTCTAGCTGGCCATCGATCCCCTTTCAACATTCTGGATATCGGTTCCGGCACAGGATTCGTCCCCTTGCAACTTCAAGAATGGCTGAGGCCGGATGATATGTTAACGTGTTCGGATATATCGACCGGAATGCTGAACGCGTGTAAGGATAATTTGAAAAAATCCAGGCTCGATTATTCGTTAACATTCCTCAAGCTGGATGGTGGTCAAGTTGGTCTACCGGACCAATCGCAAGATCTTATCACTCTGAATGCCGTCCTACATCACCTACCAAAACCTGAATTTGTTTGCCAAGAAATAGACCGACTCCTGAAGCCGGGGGGGCAGGTATGGATAGGCCATGAACCCACCGTGACCTATGCCAATAGCCGCTTGATGCTGTTTAATTATTGGATGTTACTTCCCTTTATGAATTTTAAATTGTTTTGTTATGAGATCATATTAAGGCTGGGTTGGTTTGAAACGTTAAGACATCCTTTGGCCAGATACATACCCGAACTAAAAGACCATAACCTGCTTTTGCAGGCCGTGAATGAACGTTTGCTTGCAGGGAAATTTATCCACAAACCCTTGCCTGCTGACACGCTTTCCTCCTTATTGGACGCCCAGTCTCCAACTGCCGGCGGTCCGCAAAAGAATCGTGGTTTTTCGCGAGAAATTTATTCCGGCTATTTTCCAGATTATAAAATTGAATTTTGTGAAACGTATACGCATTTGAATAAAATCCTTATTCGAAACAATTGGCTGGAACGCTACGCAAGATGGTTGGCATTGCGTTTTCCGGAAAGTGGGGCCAATATATTCTGCTGTTTGCGAAAATCTAAGAAGCGTGAAGAGAATTGACTTATTCATCTTGTGTGGGAGCCATTGAATGAAAATCCTATTTCTTTCCCACGAATTTCCTCCTTTTGGTGGGGGTGCCGGTAGAATTTTATCCCTGTTATGCGAAGAGTTGCACAGGCGCAGAATACCCATGACCGTGCTGACCGCCGCACCGCCAAGGGACATCAAACAAACTTTTCCATTCGAGGTGGTCTACTTTCCCACCTTCCGAAAAAAACGCTTTACAACTAACGTACCCTCCATGTTACTCTACTTATTCCAAACCTTGCTTTATTGCCTATCTGGAAAGGCAAAAGGCCATTCTTTGGTGTTTTCAAATATGTCTATTCCAGCTGGCATCGCAGGTTTGATACTCCGGCGCGCACTAAATATTCCCCATGCAATTTGGTACCACAATACAGAAGTGACCCAAAATTGCGCAGCTGGAGCAGGTTTTCTTTTCAGATGGGCGTACCAATTTATCGGCCAGCGTGCTTCCGTAAACTTGTTTGTTTCAAAAAGCTTAAAGGAATTAGCGGAAACGTATGGCATCATCCCAGGTATGGGCATTCTTCCCAATGCAACCCGAATCCAATGTGACACCCGCATAAGTTATACAAGCGGAAATAAAGTGTTTCTTTTTGCGGCACGGATGGAACCGGTAAAGAATCCCATGGTGCTTCTTAAAGCCATTGACTTGCTTCATCGAACCAATAAACTTGTAGGATTGCAATTTGTTTTCGTAGGAAGCGGAACCCTTTTTTCCGAAGTCCAACAAAATATAGTGGCGCTCAACTTGAACGGCGTGGCATCTCTTCATTCTGTCGCCCCTTTCGAAGGCATGGCCGAACTATACACATCAGCCTATGCGCTTGTTTTACCATCGATTGTAGAGGGTTACCCGACTACAGTTATTGAAGCAGGCATGTTTGGTGTGCCTACCATTGCTACACATACCCTTGGAAATTGTGATGCCGTATTGCACAATGAAACCGGAATATTGGTCCCGCTTGATGATGTAGAAGCTCTGGCTTCTGCAATAAGTGTATTGGCCGATGACCCTGCCTTTCGCAACCGGTTAGGCGAAAAAGCCTACCTCAAATCTAAACTTTGCACAATACAAAATACAGCCGACGTCTTTCTAGAATATTTCAGTTGAAGGCTGGAAAGCATCCATCCTATAATAATCCATCTTCTGATGATTGCAAAACCTTCGACCTGGTAAGGATGGCATGTCCGGAAAAACTCTTTCTGTGGTGCTCCCATGCCTAAATGAAGTCGAGACCATTGGCATTTGTATTCAAAAAGCATTAAATGCCATTGCATCTGCAAATCTTTCCGGCGAAGTGGTGGTGGCGGATAATGGTAGCACCGATGGAAGCCAGCAATTAGCCATCACACTTGGAGCCAAAGTCGTTCATCAGCCCATTCGCGGTTACGGGGCAGCCTATTTAAAAGGCTTGGATTCGGCCCAAGGCGAGTATATCGTCATGGGCGATTCGGACGATACCTACGACTTTCTGGATATTCCCAAGTTGCTCGCTGAACTCGATAAAGGTGCCGATATGGTTATTGGTTCACGGTTTAAGGGAACGATTCTAAAAGGTGCCATGTCGTTTTCGCATCGGTATATTGGCAATCCAGTGCTATCCGGTATCCTCAACCTATTTTTCCATTCGCATATTTCAGATTGCCATTCCGGATTCCGTGCATTCACTCGAGAGGCCATCCAAAAGCTGAAGCTAACCACGACAGGAATGGAATTCGCATCTGAGATGATTGTATCCGCTTTGCGCAATAAAATTCACATCGTCGAAATTCCCATCACATATTACCCGCGCAAAGGCATTTCTAAATTGGAGTCCCTTTCCGATGCCTGGCGCCACATGCGGTTCATGTTGCTGTTCAGTCCAAACTGGCTTTTCTTGATACCCGGCCTAGTGCTTTTTTGCGGAGGGCTGATAGCTTTATTGGATACGGCTATGGGATGGCTCAGTCTATTTGGACATGTATTCGATATTCATGCCATGATATTTTTCGCAATGTTCACCTTGTTGGGATTTCAAATTATCAATACAGGCCTATTCGCAAAGGCTTTTGGAGTACGTGAAGGATTTAGCCTACCTAGTCAAGGATTGGAAGCCTTCTATAAAGTATTCTCTCTGGAACGCAGCATTGCACTGGGCGGATGCCTTTTTCTGGCGGGACTGGCTGGCAGCACCTACATTGTCTATCTCTGGGTGAAAATCAATTTTGTAGGTTATTTTTTGATGCCCAAGCAAAGTCTATTATGCATGGTTATGATGGTTATGGGATTGCAAACCATTTTTTCAGCTTTTTTTATTAGTCTTTTACGGCTTCCGAAGAATTAACGGATTGAAATGAGAGTTAATTGTTTTGGTATATGGAGTCCATAATTCTATTGGCAACCTCTGGTCGGTAATGGGACGATTCATAATAATTTTCGATGTTAGCAGTTATCGGGTTTAATCCTGAAAAATCGCTGATATTTTCTGCACCAAATATATTTTTCAATATTTCTAAATCTCGATCGTTTAATTTAATTTGATCATATAATGGGCTAATTACGATTTTTACTTGTGTCGGAGCGTCCTTGAATATTTTCTGAATGGCCATAAGCATTTCGATCTGCTCCGCTTTAATGACAGGCGGAGAGACAATTTGCTCCGCGGGGCGGCTATAGAAGCTTTTGGACTTTACAGTATAATAGTGTGAAGGATCCAACCTGATGGAGTCATTCCAGGTTTTAAACCGAGTTTCGTTGTATTTCAAACTGTATTCCAAATTTGGATTGTGCAAAGTGTAAACCGGATTGCATTTTTCCTTTCCAGAAATCTTGTAAGCCAAATAACCTGGAAAGAAATTAAAAGAGCAATAGACGCGAAAAAATTCCAATTGGAATTCTCGGCTGCTTTGTCCTGATAGTAATGGGTGTTTGACAAATAAATGTCCGGTCGAGTTGGAAATACCACGTAAAGTTGAATTATCCATTACAATCAGTGCATTCATGATTTTTATATGTCGTTTATGCAGGAACTCTATTTTTTTGTAAATCCCATATAAAGTCTCATTGGCGGCGTCAAAATGAAAACATCTATCCGACTCGATGTGCTTACGCCATGCCTCAACCTCATAGAAACGGGAACGTGAATTTCCCAATATGAATGAGTCATATAAGTAAAATGGGTACAGCCGAATAAATGTTTCCACTGCGACATAATCGGCATTTAAGGCCACATACTGCGGTGGCCCTGATTCATGGTAGTGATCGTATTTTCGAATCACCTTAAATGGGTCAAAATAAATATATGGAACGAATAAGAGTGCAGCCGGAAGGCATAGAATCGCAAGGAATAAAGCAAACTTTCGAATAAACTCCTTCATCATCAAAATTGAAAATAAATGAATTGTTGATCCCGACCGGAAAAAAAGAAAATGACCGACAGTATGCCGTAATAGAGTCCCCATCTAAGCGGCATTGGCCAATTCATGCCGAGTCGCGCAATGGCATATTCCTGTTCCCTACCAAACCATTCAATAAGTAAAAAGATCGGGATTACCATCGCGACTGAACTTACACCATCAATGTCATGGAAATTGGGCCAAGAAAATAATGAGAAGGAAATGATCCCGGATATATATCTTAAGGCATGTCCAATGGAATCGGATCGAAAAAATATCCACGCAAAGGTGGTAAGCGCAAAGGTGACCACCATGGATTGGGCCTCACGCATAGATGGAAAAGCTCGTCCTTGGGCAACGGCATCCATGTTTTTTCTATGGGTACCGAACAGAATAGAGGGCATTATGTAGACAGCATTCAATAGGCCCCAAATGACAAAAGTCCAATTGGCGCCATGCCAAAATCCGCTCAACAGAAAAATCACCATCGTATTTACAATTTTTTGCGATGTTCCACCACGGCTACCGCCTAGTGGAATATAGACGTAATCCTTGAACCAAGAGGACAGCGAAATATGCCAGCGCCTCCAAAATTCTGCAATATCTCTGGAAAAATAAGGGAAGGCAAAATTCCGCAATAAATCAATTCCAAACAGACGCGCCGTGCCTAGGGCAATATCAGAGTAACCGGAAAAGTCGCAATAGATTTGCAGGGCGAAAAATACTGCCCCCAATACCAGCACACTCCCGGAGTAATAAGATGAGTCCCTAAAAATGGAATTCACGATTCCGGCGCAATGATCCGCAATGACTATTTTTTTGAAAAACCCCCAAAGTATTTGTTTTAGTCCATCCACGCTTTTTGAATAATTGAATTCCCGCTTTTTAATTATTTGTGGTAAAAGATGGGTGGCTCTCTCAATTGGGCCGGCAACCAACAATGGGAAAAACCCCACGAATAGGGCGTAATCCAGGAAGTTTTTTTCCGGCTTTATCCTGTTTTTGTAAAGATCGATGACATAGGACAATCCATGAAACGTGTAAAAAGAAATACCCACAGGCAATATCACTTGAAGGGTTCCCAGATCCGCTTTGAATCCGATTTGGGAAAGGGCGCTGGCCAGCGATTCAGAGAAAAAGTTGTAATATTTAAAAACGCCCAGGAACCCCAAATTGATACCGATGCTGGTCCAAAGCCATATTTTCTTTTGGTTTCCAACGGACGCACTTATTTTTATTCCAGTAAGATAGTCCAGCAAAGTTGAAAAAATCAGGAGGAAAAGAAATCTCCAATCCCAACAGGCGTAGAAAAAGTAGCTGGCCACCAGAAGCAATCCATTTTGTGCTCTTAAGCTTTTATTTGCTGCAGACCAATACAGGGTGAGAACCAGGGGCAGAAAGAAGAGGAAGCTCAGTGAATTGAAAAGCATGGGCGATGCCTAAGGATAGCCTTATTAACTCGAAATTTTCCCCATTTATTTTCGGCCCCTACTTTTACTTGGATTAAAGTATCAAGCGAAGAAAGCCTCACAGCTGTCAGCAAACGCAAACTTGGAAGCAAGTGCAAAATATATAGTCCAAACCATTTTTTTGACAATTAGTCCACAGTCCCTTTAAGCAGTGCGGGCTTATTCAACTTTTTAAAAAATGGCGAATTTATGGTAAAATACAGGTTAATCTTTTGATACAATGTTAAAATCGGACCTAAATGGGTCGCCATATTGGATAATCAGATATGCGTTTTATACCCATTTTCGTTTTTCTTTTAATTACAGCCATTCCAACCCATGCATACTTGGATCCTGGTACGGGCAGCATGGCTGTCCAAATTATCGCCGCAACGGTTTTTGGAGGGATTTTTTTCATTAAAGCATTTTTGAAAAAGGTCGTTCATTTCTACAAATTTTTGCCCATATTCAGAAAGGAATAACGCCGTTACTTTTGGTTAGACTGAGTCCAGCAGTTCGACCGCCAAAGTTCGTTAACCGGAACAATGCCTTTAAGCCATCCTGAAACGGGTCTCTCTACACACTCCCCCCAAGCCTTGGGCGGATCCTTTCGTGACCGATCCGGAACCGTTTTCAATTATAAGAATACGGTGTACCGCCAAATAAATTTCACTTACCAAAAGCATTATTGCCATCTGATGGAATCGGGACTGTATCAAAGACTGTTATCGGAAGGTTTGTTGATACCTCATGAAGTCACTTCCGTTTCACCCTTAGACTATGCCAACAGCTATCTCGTGATTAAACCGGAAAAAGTCTCCTTTGTATCCTACCCATGTGAATGGTGTTTCGGACAATTTAAAGATGCCGCCCTAGCAACTTTAAAAATCCAAAAACTCGCCATGGAATATGGCATGTCCCTAAAGGATGCCAGCGCCTATAATATCCAGTTTCATCACGGCAAGCCGGTTTTAATTGATACACTGTCTTTTGAAATGTACGTGAAAGGCACTCCATGGGTTGCCTATAGACAATTCTGCGAGCACTTTCTGGCACCGATAATGTTGATGTCGAAAGTGGACATCGGCTTGGCCAAACTTATGCGCGTCTATCTAGATGGGATTCCTCTTCACGTGGCCAGTTCTATTTTGCCCACACGCACCTATCTGGAGCTCTCCACCTTTATCCATATCCACTTGCATGGTTGGGCGCAAAATAGCTTCTCCAAAAAAGGCACAGGCCCCAGAAGCATCAGTCAATATCAATTATCCGGGATTATAGACAATTTGGAATCCTGTCTAAGCAGGCTGAAAATCAAGGCCCAAAAATCCGATTGGTCCAATTATTATGCAGACAACAATTACAGCACTGCCGCATTTCAATACAAAAAGGAGTACGTAAAAAAGCTGATAAAAAAGGTGAATGCCAAGATAATCTGGGACTTAGGAGCCAACACGGGAAAATTCAGTCGGCTGGCATCCGCCGCTGGCATTTCCACCATCGCATTTGATTTAGATCCCATGTCGGTGGATTTGAACTGGCAGCAAGTAAAAGTGGAGAAGGAGTCGAATCTATTACCCTTAGTCATGGACCTCGGCAACCCCACGCCGGGAATCGGCTGGGGAAATCAGGAAAGAGATTCCTTATTTTCCAGGGCCAATGCCGATACGATACTGGCCCTAGCACTTGTCCACCACTTAGCCGTGGCATTGAACATCCCTCTTGGGCACATCGTAAGGTTTTTAGCCAGACTGGCTACCAATATCATCATTGAATTCGTGCCAAAATCCGACCCACAGTTTATCCGACTGCTTGAAAATCGAGAAGACACTTATTGCGAATATTCTGAAGAAGGGTTTGAAGCCGCATTCAAGAAACAGTTTGAACTAAGAGACAAAATCGCACTACAAGGGAGCGAACGGATTCTTTATCTTTTCTCAAAACCTTCTTGAATATCATGTCGTTTCGCTTTCCATTTTACCCACTTTTACTGGCCAGTTATTTTCCGATTTTTCTTTATTCTCAAAACATAAGCCGCTACTCACCTCTCGTTGCCTTATATCCCGTGCTCTGGGCTTTACTCGCTGCTTCACTCTTTTTAGGGATTAGCTGGAGCCTATTCAAGGATGTCCACAAAGCTGCTTTCTGGTTAAGCACCAATTTCGGAATTTTCTTTTTATACGGGAGCCTTTACACCCAATTCAAAGAGATTATTTCTGGGACCAATTTCATTATCCTAAGCATATTTATCAGCATGAACATGGGTGTGTTTTTCCTGTTCTGGAAAAAAAAGCATCGCTGATGAACTGGTCCCCGCGACTAAATGTCCTTGGCCTGCTTCTGTTATCCCTTCCTTTAATTTCGGTGTCTAAATCTTTTTATCGCGAAGCATTCGAAAATCCGCAATACCGTCCTTTTCCACTGAATAAACTATTTACAGTAAATAACGCAACTCTAGAAATGAAATCCCGTCCGGATATTTATCATATAATGCTGGATGCGTATTCACGCGCTGACATACTTAAGGATATTTATGGATTTGACAATAGCGGTTTCATCCAAGCTCTACGCCAAAGGGGATTTAACATCGGAGGGGAAAGTTACTCCAATTACTCCACAACCGCTTTATCCTTGACGTCCACTTTAAATTTTAACTACTTCGACAGCCACTTCGTTGACCTTTCACATACATCACCTAATTGGAAGAGACTAGAATCTTTAAAAAATAACGCCAAGGTCCCCCAGTTTTTACTCTCTAACGGGTACAAATGGAAAGTAATCCCTAATGGATGGGAGAATACCTTTCCCCTAAAAGCGGATATCATTAAAGCTCCGGAAGGTATTTTCAGCAATGTTATTTTGAATGAATTTCAAAACGGAGTGTTGAACATGACTCCAATCCCACACCTGCTTGCAACTGCTGGGTATAATGATCTTAGCATTCAATCCCAACACAGGAACCGGATTCTTTTCGCTTTTAATTACTTGATGGAGGCTCCTCTAGAGCCAGGCCCAAAATATGTTTTCTGCCATATTCTTGCGCCACATTCACCCATTGCATTCGGGGCAAATGGCGAATTACGGGAGGATATACCTGACTTGAATATTTTGCGCAAAACCGATCCTAGGCTTTTCCGCCTCTCTGTCACCGACGAAATCACATATCTCAACCAACGGTTACTAGCCATAGTTGACAAGATTATCAAGGACTCAAAGGGACAAGCTGTAATACTTATTCATTCCGACCATGGTGAATCTGTCATGGATTTTTCGAACGAGCTGGACTTTTTGCATCAACGGCATGGCATTCTGGCCGCGCTGTATCTACCCGGCGGCGCTCAAGAAAAACAATTCACTGGAGCTGTTTCACCAGTCAATTTCTTTAGAATCATTTTCAATCACCTTTTTAATACGGGATTGCCCCTGCTTGATGCCAGAACTTTTTTTTCCAACAGAACCAACCCCTTTGATCTTAGAGATATTACCGACACTTTAAATATTCAAATGCTTAACGCTCATCGGTAATCCATATAATTTTAAGCCTGCCATTTTGTCATAAATTTCAATTATTTTGCCATTTTGACATGGGATATTCAAATTTTGAACTGATGTAGCCGTTTTAGTGTAGGGAATGGTGGCACCAAATTTGCGATTGGTGCATATGTATTCCGTATGGTTCCCATATGGAATCGCTTTACCTAGCTAGGAGTTTTACATGGCATCGGATTCGGGATTGGAGATCATTAAGAAATACAATTGGGCAGTTCCGAGGTATACCTCCTACCCACCAGCGCCCTATTTTACGCAAAGCCCAAGTGAAGCCGGAACGTTAGATTTAATCACCCGTTCCAATCACGTAGGGCCACGTCACGCCTCAATTTATTTTCATATTCCTTTTTGTCCTAAGCGCTGCCTCTTTTGTGGTTGCCATACCGAGATTGGAAGACCTGGCGCGTTCATCAGGAATTATATGGAGACACTGGATAAGGAATTCGATATTCTTTTATCCTTACTCGACCCTACTCGCACCGTAACCCAAGTTCATTTTGGAGGCGGGACACCCAATACTGTTCCTTATAGCTATTTACAGGGATTGCTCCAAAAGCTTAAAACCACCATGCACATGGATCCCCATGCGGAAATCGCCATTGAATGCGATCCAAATTTATTAAGCCTGGAAAAAGTACAAGAGCTAGGTTCCATGGGCTTCAATCGCTTGTCCATCGGTATTCAAGATTTTGATGAAAAGGTTTTGGCGGCAGTGAATCGAAAATTTCCGAAGGTACCGCCTAAAGATTTGTTTCGGGTGGCCAGGGAAAATGGATTCAGCGGAAATAATCTTGACCTGATTTATGGGCTACCCTATCAAACGCCCGAGTCCTTTCGCATAGCGATAGAAAAAACCATCGATGCCGCTCCGGATAGAATTTCTCTCTTCCCGTATGCGCACGTTCCATGGGTAAAGGGCCACCAAAGCCTACTCAAAACGCTGCCCATGGCTGGAGTGCAAGAACGCCTGGACATTGCCTGGGAGTCCAGAAAAACTTTGATGGAAGCAGGATTTGTTCCCATCGGCATGGATCATTTTGCAAGACCGGAGGATGAATTGGCCATCGCGGCCAATAACCACGGACTCCACAGGAATTTCCAGGGCTATTGCACTGCAGCGCGAGCAGGCCAAGTATATGCCTTGGGCGCATCAGCCATCAGCCAATTGCATGAAGGGTATATTCAAAACGCCAAGGATTTGGATAAGTATTTGACTTTGGTAAATGCCGGAAACCTTTCCCATGAAACGGCCTACCGAATGAGGCCTCAAGACATAGCCGTGCGCAATATTATCAACAGTCTGCTCTGCGATGGTGAAGTAGAAATCCAAGCGTGCCTGGAAGTAGAGCAGCTTACAAGGGACTGGAAGACTTCCTACATGGTGGATGTTAAAGCGAACCTAGCGCCGCTGATTGCTGATGGCCTCGCCACGCTGGTCGGAAACTACGTTTGCCTAACAGAAAATGGTCACTATGCTTCGCGGGCTGTTGCTTCCGCCTTTGATCCGATGCTAAAACCCAAAGAGGCAAACGCATCGCCCCAATATTCCCAGGCATTGTGATAAAGATTTTTCTGAATGCAACTTTGAATCGAATAGAGCATTTATGCTTTCCCGCAATTTGACAAAGCAGTCATTACACCTTTGCCAAATTGCCAGACTGGCAAGCCTTAGGTTTAAATTAAGTCTCGTAATAGTGGAATTTTCGTTAATAGTGAGACTTTAGTATCTGGCGCATTACTTGCTTTCAGTCCCCAATCAATGGACGCGACAAAAGTTCTACAGCAGTTTGACAGTTTCGATTTTAACCAACGATGGCTTAAAGCAAGAATTTCGGCATTTCCGGAAATTGATCCGGCAGAAGGGGCAGGATCGGCTACTGCGTGGGCGGAAACTACGACATCGGAATCGTTTGCCATTGAATCCTACTTGGTAAATCTTTTTTTCACGCATATCGAATCCGAATCCATGAATGCGGATGAAAAGGAAAAGGCCAAGGATACGCTTTTACGGAGCATATTTGATAAAAGCAGGAAATTGGCGCTGAGCTTGTCTAAACGCCTGGGACTAACATTTGAAGTCGAGGATTTTCAAAAGATTTTGACTGAATCGAATATACCTTGCGTACAAGGGGACTGGACAGTAAGCGAAAACGCCCGCACTTTGAATCGTAAAGGCTGTGACTACTGCGTAGAATCCGGTTCTCATGCCTGCGATTACTGGCGGGAAGCCTTGGATGGATTGGTGATGGGACTGGGAGAAAAGGAGCGATTGGCTCGGCATGCCACGGTCAGACATGGAGATGCTATTTGTACGGATGTTTTTTTTACAGAATCGGCCCGCAGCGATTCAGAAGCATTGGCCTGGGGGCCTCTGCCCGAACATATGGCCTTGGAACTTTTCGAAATCGCTGCTTACTTTCAACGCACTTCGGGAATTTCCATCGTCCTCAAAGGTTTCCGCGAAGGGGTCCTGTTTTTTGAATTTTCGTCCTCGACTGATTTGCTATGCGGGAACAGCAACCTTTTGGGAATGCAATTTCACAACCTCGTAAAAGAAAAATTTCCTGGGCTCTCCCTTAAAGATGTCACACCGCAAGCGGTGCTTGGAACCACGGCGGCTTAGGGAATTCATGATGGCAACGATGGGAAGAAGGTCATTTTTATTTGGAGCATTTTGGGAAAAGAATTCCATTGCACAGTCAAACGACCCATCGATGGCCAAGGTTCGAATGCCAGCCCACGAACGACGACGATCCATCGAATTATCGAACTTTAAAATCGGAAGGCTATCCGATTTTCCTGTTGGAACTGAAAGGCCGGTAGGATCCGACTCCCTCTTGGTAGAATCTCTACCTGAAGGCTTGCGCATTCGGTCCATTTCCGAATCCCCTATCTACTATGCGATTGCAGCCAATCAAGCCGGTGAACTCAGTGTGAATCGAAACATAACCTGGCCCGCCGACATGGTCTTCTCGATCATGACCGGTGAGCCCACCCGTCTTTGCACGAAATTGGAGGAAAGAACATGAGCGAAGAGATTAATAAAGGAATCAGTCGGCGAAGTTTCGTCAAAGGCATGGGCATTGTGGGGGGCTCGCTCGCGGCAGCCAAATGGGCGCAGGCAACCCCGCTCCGCTATTTTAAGCCGACGGCTATCGACAATCCACTGGCGGCCTATCCGGATCGGGAGTGGGAAAAAACCTACCGGAATATTTTCGAGCACGATTCTGAATTCGTCTTTCTCTGCGCGCCCAATGACACGCATAATTGCCTACTGAAAGCCAAGGTCAAAAACGGTGTGCTGCAAAGAATCGGCCCTAGCTATGGTTATGGCAAAGCGGTGGATCTGTATGGGAATCAAAGCTCGCATCGCTGGGATCCGCGTATTTGCCAAAAGGGTTTGGCCCTGGTGCGTAGGTTCTACGGGGATCGGCGCGTCAAAGCCCCAATGATTCGTCGTGGGTTTAAGGAATGGGTCGATGCCGGTTATCCACGCGATGCCAAAACTGGAAAACCGGATGCCAAGTATTTCCAACGCGGAAAAGACAAGTGGCTAAGACTGCCGTGGGATCAGGCTTACGAATACGCCGCCAAGACCATGACCAATATCGCTACCACCTATTCCGGACCCAAGGGCGAGGAGTATTTAAAGGAGCAAAACTACGATCCCTCCATGATCCATTCCATGGAAGGCGCAGGTGTTCAAACCTTAAAGTTCCGCGGGGGCATGGCCTTTTTGGGCGCTACGCGCATTTTCGGTTTGTATCGGTTCGCCAATATGTTGGCGCTTTTGGATTCCAAGATTCGCGGAGTGGGACCGGACAAGGCCACTGGAGGTCGCGGCTGGGATTCGTATTCCTGGCACACCGACTTGCCTCCCGGACATCCCATGGTCACGGGCCAGCAAACTAACGATTTCGATTTGTTCACGGTGGAAAATTCCAAGCTTCTGATTGTCTGGGGTATGAACTGGATTACGACCAAAATGCCCGACTCCCATTGGCTGACGGAAGCCAGACTCAAAGGCACCAAAACCGTGGCCGTAACGGTGGAATACAGCGCCACCGCAACCAAGGCGGACGATGTGCTGGTGATTCGACCGGGAACAGATCCGGCCTTCGCTCTGGGTCTTTGCCAATATATCATGGCCAATAATCTTTATGATCAAGACTTCGTGGAAAACAAAACCGATTTTCCGTTTCTGATACGACTGGATACCCTGCAACCTCTCCGCCCAGATGAATTCATCGCAGACTTCAAGGCGCCGGAGCTGACGTCGGTAAAGTTCATGCAGAAAACCGACAAACCCTTGCCTGGCAGCGAGCAGTTGGAACAGTTTGTTCCCGAGGCGATGCGCGGCGACTTTAAGCCCTTTGTCGTCTTTGATAAAAAGACCAAGAAATATGTTCCCGTGTCCCGCGATGATTATGGCGACCATGCCAAAAAATTGAATGCAACCATTGAATTGAAACATCAGGCAAAGATTAAACTGCTGGACGGAACTCAGGTGGATGTGCGCACCGTGTATAGCCTGACAAAGGAATACCTGGACGCAAATATGACCCCGGCTCAAGTATCAAAAATTACTGGATGCCCCGCTACCGGCATCATAAAATTGGCCAAGGAAATCGCCAAGAATAAGGAAAAGACCATCTTTGCATGCGGCATGGGACCCAATCAGTTCTTCAATGCCGACCTTAAAGATCGCGCCATTTTCATGGTAGCGGCCTTAACCCGAAACGTAGGCTTTGCCGGTGGCAATGTCGGAAGTTATGCCGGCAATTATCGCACAGCTTTGATTGGCGGTGAGCCGGTATACGCTGCCGAAGATCCTTTCAATTTGCAAATGGAAGTGGGCGGAAAACCCACGGTCAAAAAATATTCACACTATGAATCTCTACATTATTTCAACTACGGGGACCGGCCGCTAAAGGTGGGCGATAAAATGTTCACGGGCCAGGGTCATATGCCGGCTCCAACCAAAGGCATGTGGCTCAACAATTCAAACTCAGTAATCGGTAATATCAAATGGCATTTTGATGTGGTAAACAACACGCTTCCCAAACTGGAATTCATTGCTTATTCGGATTGGTGGTGGACCGGTTCCTGCGAGTACTCGGACCTGGTCTTTGCCTGCGATTCCTGGGCCGAGTTCAAGCAACCGGATATGTGTGGATCCTGTTCGAATCCATTCCTACAAGTATTTCCAAGAACACCCTTGGAGAGAATCTTCGATACGAAAGCCGATATTGAAATCATCGCCGGCGTGGCCAATGCCATGGCCAAGGTGACGAATGACAAACGCATGTCCGACATGTGGAAGTTTGCCACCGAAGGAAACACATCGGAATATCTCCAAAGAATCGTCAATGCATCGGCAACCTTGAAGGGCAATACCATCAACGATATGGAGAATAAGGCCAAACAGGGTATTCCCACTTTGATGAACAATCGCACATATCCGCGCATCTCTTCCTATGAACAGGCGAGGTCGGAAAAACCCTGGCATACGAAATCCGGACGCCTGGAATTCTATCGTCCCGAGGTCGAGTTCGTCGAAGGCGGTGAGAACATGGTCATTTACCGGGAACCGGTGGACTCGACGCCCCATGAGCCCAATGTCATTGTAGGTAAGAAACATGCCGCCATGCGGTTTAAAACCCCGAAGGATTATGGCTTTGACGAAAAGGATGTCAGCTCTGAAACGCGACAAGCACGTAATGTAATGATGTCCGGTGAAGAAATGCTCAAGAGCGAACATCCGCTCAAGCTCAAAAACTACACCCATATCTACCACACCCCCAAGTATCGCCATGGCGCCCACTCGACGCCGGTCGATACGGATATCAATGCCATCTGGTTTGGTCCATTCGGTGACGTGTATCGCCATGACAAGCGCATGCCGTCCATCGTGGAAGGGTACGTGGACATCAACCCACTGGACGCCAAGGCACTGGGTGTGGAAGACGGAGACTATGTCTATATCGATGCGGATCCGGAAGACCGCCCGTTTAGAGGTCACAAACCGGGAACGGAAGAATATAAGGTGGCTAGGCTGATGCTCAGAGCCAGGTATTATCCAGGCACACCACGGGGGGTAACACGCACATGGCACAATATGTACGGGTCTACTTTTGGGAGCGTGAAGGGCGCGGAAACCAGGCCGGATGGTTTGGCCAAGAGTCCGGAAACCAATTATCAGTCCATGTACCGGTATGGGTCCCATCAAAGCGCCACACGCGCTTGGCTACGACCCACGCAAATGACCGAAACCTTGGTGCATAAAACCATGTTTGGTCAAGGCATAGAGAAAGGTTTTGCGGCCGATATCCATTGCCCCACAGGCGCACCGCGCGAATCCTTCGTGAAAATCACCAAGGCCGAAAACGGAGGTTTGAATGGTCAAGGCATGTGGAGACCGGCGGCCCTAGGCTTCCGGCCGACCTACGAAAATCAAGCGATGAAAGAATACTTGAAGGGCCACTTTATGAAGAAGAAGGGTTAAGACATGGCAAAGGTAAAGAATTGGCACCTACAGCGTGAGATGGAATATCCCTATGCGGAGAATCGTCCCAAAAAGCAATGGTCCATTGTATTCGATTTGAATAAATGTATCGCTTGCCAAACGTGTTCGCTGGCTTGCAAGACCACGTGGACGAGCGGCAAAGGCCAGGAATACATGTTCTGGAATAATGTGGAGACCAAACCTTATGGCTCCTATCCCTTGGCTTGGGACGTCCGTGTTCTTGAGCAACTGGGCCAACAGGCATGGAAGGCGAAAGAGCCGTACTATGGTAAAACCATATTCGAAGCGGCTAAACCTACGGAAGTGGTAGCCCATTTCGCCCCCAAGGATGAAGATTGGATGTATCCCAATAATGGTGAAGACGACTGCCTAGGCAATGTCACCACCGGTCAGGAAATAAGTCTTCCTCATGACAAATGGTTTTTTTATCTGCCGAGAACCTGCGCGCATTGCACCTATCCAGCGTGTCTGGCCTCTTGCCCGCGCAAAGCCATTTACAAACGCGAAGAAGACGGCATTGTCTTGATCGATCAAAGCCGCTGCAAAGGGTATGGCGAATGCGTTAGAGCTTGTCCCTATAAAAAATCAATGTACAACACACATACCCGCACCAGTGAAAAATGCATTGGCTGCTATCCAGCCGTGGAGAAGGGTTATCAGCCCATGTGTGTGCAAAATTGCATCGGAAAAATCCGGGTGATGGGTTTTGTGAATCCTCCTTGGAATCTGCGTGAAGACAATCCAGTGGATTACCTTATCCATAAAAAGGAACTGGCCCTTCCCTACTATCCTCAATTGGGTTTAGAACCGAATATCTATTACATCCCGCCGATTCATGCAGACCGGGATTACCTCTTGCAGATGTTTGGCCCCAAGGTGGATAAGGCGATTGAGAATTACAAGAACTTGAAAAATGATCCCATCTCCCAAGGATTGATGGTCCTGATTGGCAGTACAGACCGCATCATGCATAGCTTCAAGGTGAAGGATGGCATGGCCATGGGCTTCGACGAAAAGGGCGATGAAATTGTCCGGGTACCGGTAACGGAACCCATTTTCGAACGGGCCATGTATGATGACAAGCTCAAAGTCTCCAGAAACAATACACCTTAAGGAGTCGGAATGAATCCGGTGAAGAACTACCTATCGATATCCCTCGCTGCCCTTTGCTATTCCATGGCTGGGGCAGATGATTATTCCGTGCATAAAGTGGCCGCGGACCTTTCCAAGCCGCCCATGATAAACGCCGATTATTGGAGTGGCGTCCCCGCTGACTCAGTAATGTTAATGGCCCAGATGATAACCAAGCCAATGCCGGCCAAAGCTGAAACCGAAAAGGTCATGGTGCAAATCGTCCATGATGGCAAGTACATTGCTTTTCGGTTGCGATGGGCCGATAAGGAAAATTCCGAAGCGGGTAGACTGGCTGAATTTTCCGATGCCGTTGCCTTGGAGTTTCCGGTTTTGGACAATGCCGCGCCTCCCCCCATCTTCATGGGCGTTGCCAAGAACCCGGTGAACATCTTCCATTGGCGAGCCCAATACCAACACGATGCGGAAGTCGGAAAAAAAACCGTGCAGGATATTTACCCCAATATGCATTCCGATATCTACCCCAATGAATTTCCGGATCGGGGCAAGTTGAAGGCAGCAACGACAGAGCAAATGGAAACTTTTTCTCCCGCTATCGCAGCAGGCAATCCGCAGTCGAGCCGCAAACGCGCTGTGGATGAAATGCTAGCGGAAGGTTTTGGAACATCCGTTGTCACAGCAGGTGGAAATTCCATTGGGCATGGGGAATGGAAAGATGGCCAATGGGTTGTTGTCATTTCCCGCGCGCTCAAGTGTCCGGGTGGTTCGGTATTAGAAATCGGTAAAGGATCTTCCTTCGGGGTTGCGGTTTGGCAGGGTGGAAAAGATGAAGTCGGATCGCGCAAAGCCATTACCATGGCTTGGACGCCCTTCCAAATCGAGGAGAAATAAAATGACTACCGAATCTATTCCGGCCAAAGATTCCCTTCCAACCAAAACCAATCCTGCTCCATTTGTACTGGCTTCCATTTTAACGTCATACCCTATGGATTTCATTTCTGAAAACGTCCCTTTACTGCTTGATGATGATAACATCACTATTCCAGAGGAACTCCGCGACATGATTCTGGAACGAACCTTACCGGAAAACATTCAGGATCTCCAATCGGAATACATCACCATTTTCGACAATGGCAAGGATTCCAATCCCATCTATGAAACCGAATACGACCGTCGCCGCGCCATGGCCAAGGGTACTGAACTCAGCGATATCGCCGGATTCTATAAAGCCTTTGGATTTGAACTGGACACCTCTTTGGGTGGCATGGAAATGCTGGACCATGTGGCCATCGAATTGGAATTCTATTCCCTGATGCTGATGAAGGAAGTGCATCTAACAGAAGCCAATGATTCCGAAGGCGCGGAAAGAGTCGGTGAAGCGACCCGAAAATTCCTGAAAGATCATTTAGGCCGATTCATCGGCGCTATTGCCCGCCGTCCAGGAGTGGAAGGCAGCAAGTTTTATGGAATGGTTTTCGATTGGAGCGCAAAGTTGGTTATGGACGAATGCAAACGTCTAAACCTTACAGTTGTGCCCGCCGATTGGGTGGATGCGGAGACGCTAAAAGATGAGCCCATGAATTGCGCGTTGGGAGCGAACTGCGTGCCTTAGACTTAGTGGTTTTCATAGACGCTACAGCATCAGTAACATATTTGAGGCGCCCGCCGCATTGGTAGGGGGTAGATTTTTTTATTAAAAACTCAACAGCCGCATGCAGTGTGTTGTGCTGCTGATAAGGATGCTTTTTGGGCAGCAGTAAGGATTGCGATTTGGACGGGACTTAGGCTTGCAAACGCTTCTCCGTTCAGCGAAGCAATTCCGGTGTTATTTTTTACTCCTGCGATTACACTAATCTGTTCGGGGGATAACGCTGTGATTTGCTCCGGACTGATAGCAGAAATTTGATGCCCCACAGGATCATTGGGTGTCAGGACGCCCAGTGCCGCGTTGCTAAGGTATTTAATGTTTTTACCCAATGCGTTGATTTGCCCAGGTGAGAGCGTTTTGATCTCATCAGGAGTGAACGCAGCCACTTGATTG
>JAYTHY010000130.1:0-20000 GCA_043732185.1 Fibrobacteria bacterium | reverse complement strand
GCGTGGACGCAGTCTTTGGCATTCAATGTAGCGGGAGAACGGATTCGCAATGTTGGCATTCAGCTTGTGCCGGATGAATACGAACAACCTTTTCCAAGCTTGGACTATTTAGGTCGCATCACTTTTTACAAACATCATCAATTCACAATAAAAGTGAAAAATTTGCTTTCCTCACGCAAGCGAATTAAGGCTAGGGAATATAATGATTTGCTTCATTATTATACCGTGCCTTCAGCTGTTTTAGAACGAGTTTATGCCACGGTTAAACGTCAATACACTTTAGAGGAGTCTCAGGAGGGCACCGCTTATGAATTGGGTTACACCCTTGAGTTTTGAGTCGAAAAAAATGTTTTCATTTAATTATCAAACCAAATTTGAAAGGATCAAAAATGATTAATTTACGCACCACCTTGGCCGGTATCGGCCTGATAGCTGGATTCGCTTCTGCGGACCTGCCTACGGATACCATCTCAGGTCATATCATGGCTAATAAAATGCTCGACAGTGCTCATGTCTGGATAATCAAGGGCCGTACCACCGTCGATTCGGGCATTACATTGTCTATCCAACCCGGTACAACCATTAAGGGTCAGTACTCGACACGAGGTACTCTATGTGTCAACCGGGGAGCCTATCTAGTAGCTCCGGGCACCAAAGCTAAACCTATTAACTTCACCTCTACGGAATTGAAACGCGGCGGCTGGGGCGGCATTGTCCTTTTGGGCAAAGCGCCTACCAATGAGCCGACAAAATATTTTGAAGCCATTCCGGAATGGGCCTATGGTGGCAATGATGCCCATGATAGCAGCGGTGTCATGACCTATGTGACTATCAACTATCCTGGCTTTGCCGTGGAAGTGGATAAAGAGCTGAATGGTTTGACCCTGTGCGGTGTGGGCGACAAAACCGTGCTCCATCATATCCAGAGCAATAATGGCGATGACGATGCCTTTGAATGGTTCGGGGGCACGGTCAATGTCGACCATTTCGTAGCCACCAATGAAACCGACGATGGTTTCGATATGGATAATGGTTATTCGGGAACCGGTCAGTACATGATGGTTATCCAGGGCAAGGATTCTGCTCAGGCACGCCATTATTATTTCTACGGCCCTACCGGCGATACTTTGAAATATGTCGGCGGTCCCAAGGATGGCCAGTACCATGATACCACCTATACCGAAAAGGTCGGAGACAATGGCATTGAAGCCTCCAGCAATCCCGTAGCCGGTAAGGTACCCCAGTCCCATCCCAAATGGTCCAATATCACCGTGGTCGACAATGGCGTGAATAAGGGTCCCATCCAGTTCAAGGAAAATATGGGCGGAGAATATAACCGCATGCTCTTGGTCGGAGATTCTTCGGCTTGGATGGTATCGGTACTTGATTTAGCGAGCGCCAACAATATGATTGCCGCTACTCCCACGCTTAGCTTGAACAAAACCTTTATCACCGGTACCTTTAAATCCAAATGGGATGTCAAGGATACTTCCGTGGTCGGCAAAGGCCTAAAAGTTTTGTTTGATTCAACAGTTAAGTATGTGGACTCGGCGCTCTACATGGATATGGGTTTAGCCAGTACCAGTTTGGCGGCTGATTCCGTAGGCGCCATCATCGGAACGGATACTGCCAATTACTGGTATAAGGGTTGGACCCTGCCAGGCACCGTTGTTTACGCTAATGGTAAGGCTCGCCCAACAGTAGGCATCGCGGCGCGCAGTTTGGCAAAGCCTTCCTTAATTGGCATGTTGAGCATGGAGGCAGGAGCTTTAACTGTTCAGGCCGGATTCGCGACCGTCGCCAATATCCAAATACTGGACCTAACCGGAAGAGTCCAAGTAAACCTTGGTACAGTTAATCTGCATCAGGGACGCAATCACTTGGGCAAGAATGAATTCAAGACATTGCAAAATGGTCTATTCTTTGTCCGTGTAACCGCGGTGGGTGAGACCCATAGCGCCAAGGTAATGATCACGCATACTGAGGGTGGCCGTTGATTCCAGTTTTTGCCGCCGACCGTTCGAGGTCGGCCTTTTATTTATGGAGGCAAGCACTTTCAGCGCAAGTGTTTGCCTTTTTCTGTCTTTTAGTTGTAAGCGCTTCGTATTCAGAAATCACCTTCAAGCCAAAATCGAAGCCTATTGTAAAATCTCAAAACATCTATAAACCGATTTTTATCGATCAGGCTAAAAGCCCAGAAGAATTGCTGCAAAGAGCAATTGTATTGTTGAATCAAGGAGATACCGCCGGCCTCTATCGACTAAGTGTCATGCGGGAGGAGTATATTGCCCTTTATCCTTTTTTACAAAATTCCGACACTGTAAATACCGATGACATGAACTTTCGGATGGGCTTTTTTTTGATGGATAACCGCAAGATGCTGCTTCGTGAACTCACCAATTTTCCTGGTCCAGGAACTTCACTTTCGAAGTTTGCCTTTACTGGGGTCAAAGAGGAATGTGGCCGAATGTTTTTCATGCATGGCTTGAATGTTTGGGTTAAAAGGAATGGGAGAGAAACCGAATTGCACTTCTCCAAAAGCATGGTTTCAATGGATGGGGGCTGGAAGTTCTGGGGATTCTCTGGCGATTGAAAGTAAATTCAGGTGGGTTTTGTGTTACCAAATAGCGCTGTTCACATTGTCCTAACACTTGTGAATAGAGCCTTTTGGCAGGGTTAACCTCTCGGTGACTTCCCCGGCAAGGCACGGTAGCATCCAAGGAACGTTCAGAAATAGGGTCGAATGGCCTTTGAATCAAGACTGAAACATTGGGAAGGTATTTTATTAAAACATGGAAAATGCTGTAAACCCATTGATTTGAAAGGAGTTCCACTTCATGAACACCCATTTCAACAATCCTCCATACAGGATAACCCCTAAATCCTCAAATAAGAGTTCTGCCCCTGCGACCTTGAGAATTTTGGGGCATAGTCTTGCCCTGGCGGAAGATATCGAGGCCTTGGAAAACTGCTTGGCCCTGGAACGCGCTTCAGGCGGGTTCCCCCATGCTACCCAGGCAACGGGAATTTTTTCTCCTTCAGCTGTACCGTATTGCGAATTTTTGATGCTACACAATGGTTTTGGCAAGCTCTTAGCGGTCACTCGGCTAATGGGTCTGGGGGGCGCTAACCCCATTTTAGGTCCTCTAGAAACCGGGAGATTCCAACTTTCAGCGCTCGTGACTGCCCTTCGCTACTCTCGCGAACAGGTAGTGGAAATGGGCTCACCGGCATTCTTGCCGGGTTGTGATACTGTGAAAGCCACTAAGCTGCTTTGGCGCGGGTTGAGTCACTATATGGCAAGGAAAAACTTTGGATTTGTAATGGGGAGTGACATCCTGCCAAAATTCCAAAATGGTGTGGAATCCTTAGCACTGCTCATGAAGGAGCATGGCTTAAATCCTGATTTGGAAGCGGAGGCTTTTTCAAAATTTCGCAGCGGCTCTTTAGAAGCAGTGCAGGATAGCTATTGCCCCAAGAATGCACTCAACAGTGCCAGCTTACCACCAGGACTGCGTGAGGCGCTTCGCCGCGGCTGCCGTTTAGCGGCGGAACCGGTTCACAATCAGGTGACCGATAGGTGGGAATTGATCTGGATATCCTGTAAGGAGCTGATGGAAAATAGCGGTAATAGGGTGATGCCGCGATAGATTCCAGCCTTAAGGCCTTTTTGTACCTTTCCCACCCGGTACAACATGCAGCAATATCTGGACTTAGTCCGCCATGTTCTCGAAAACGGGGACAAGAAACAAGACCGAACCGGAACCGGGACGATATCGTTATTCGGCCTGCATGCTAAATACGATTTGCGCAATGGATTTCCGTTGGTCACCACCAAAAAGACGCTCTTTGACGGCGCACTCCGAGAGCTCCTATGGTTTTTAAAGGGCTCGACTAATATCAATGATGGCCTTAAACAGCATACACCGATTTGGAATGCCTGGGCAAATGAAGAGGGTGAGTTAGGCCCCATTTATGGGTATCAATGGCGTAAATGGCCCAAGTTTGTTGAAGATCCCACCACTGGCGCGCTCCGGCGTGAATCCGTGGATCAAATTAAAATTGCCTTGGACACCATCAAGAATAATCCGGACTCGCGCCGAATTATTGTCAGCGCGTGGAATGTTTCCGATATCGATCGCATGGCCTTGCCTCCGTGCCATGCCTTCTTCCAGTTTTACGTGATCAATGGACGACTCGACATGCAAATGTATCAGCGATCCGCCGACCTGGCGCTGGGTGTGCCCTTTAATATCGCCAGCTATGCTTTACTGCTCATGATGTTTGCGCAGGAATGTGGGCTCACACCTGGAATACTCACGCACACTTTGGGTGACGCGCACATTTACCTCAATCATGTCGAAGGTTTGCAAACGCAGTTGCAGCGTCGGCCTCACCCCCTTCCCAAAGTGCTTATCCAAGCCAAGCCTTTTTTTGATCTGGAGTTTTCTGACTTTCAATTGGTCGACTATGTTCACGAGCCTTTCATTAAATTCCCGGTGGCGGTTTAAGTGTTCAGTTTGGTGGTTGCTGCGGACCGAAAAGGTGGCATTGGAAAAGCCGGAGCCTTACCGTGGAAGCTTAAAGGCGACATGCGTTACTTCAAGGACTTGACCTCCTGTCCGGATCCAATCGCAGTAGCTGCGCGCTACCGCATGGACCAAGCATTCAAGGACAAACGGCATTTTACCTGGGAGAGCTTGGTAGAACGCATCGGTGCCGACTCCGAACTTTCCAGCCCCAATCCTGGGTCTCGAAATGCAGTGCTCATGGGGCGCAAGACCTGGGACTCTTTGCCGGCTCGCTTTCGGCCCCTGCCAGACCGTCTCAACGGCGTTTTAAGCCGCACTATAACCCCTGGTGTTTTTCACGGCTCGCATCATGTTTGGCCATCCTTGCAGTCTGCGCTTGAGGACCTCGCCTGGAACCCTTCGGTGAAAAATGTTTTTGTGGCCGGAGGTGGTGAGATTTTTTCGGAAGCGCTCAAGCGGCCGGATTGTTCTAAAGTTTACCTCACCGACATCGACACTGAATTTACTTGCGATACGTTTCTGGCTGATTTGGGTAAAGACTTTCATGAAACGGCCAGCTCCCCCGTATTGGAAGAAGAAGGCATCGCCTACCGCTTTAGGCTATTCGAACGGGTCTGAACATGCCGGGAAGAAAACTGCAAACCCAGCTGCTTTATCCTGATCTGGAATCCGCCCTGGAAACTGGGGATATGGAAGCTTTATCAGAGATTTGTGAAACCCTGCCTGCCGAAGATTTAGCGGAAATCGTGGTACAACTGGAACCATTGGGTCTAGCGAACTTTTTTGAAAAGGTACCAGAATTAAAGGCGACAGAAATTTTCGAGTTGCTTGACGTCGACGTTCAAAAAAGCGTACTGAACTCTTTAAGCAATCAGCGCGTGGCAGCCATCATCAATGAGATGAATCCGGATGATCGAACGGAACTCCTGGAATCTCTTCCGCATAGTGTAACTCGTCAGTTACTGAGTTTTCTCAAGCCGCGGGAACGAAAGGAAGCGCAGCGGCTGTTGGAATTTCCCAAGGACAGCATTGGCCGACTGATGACTCCGGATTTTTTGGCCATCAAGCAGGAATGGGACGTGGAGCGTGTGCTCGATTTCATCCGCAGAAATGGCGAGGGCAAGGAAACCCTGAACGAAGTGTACGTGGTGGATGACAAGGGACGGCTAGTGGATGAGATCAGCATCCGCAAATTGCTCTTGTCGGCATTGGATCGCAAAATCGTGGACATCATGGATCGTCAGTTTGTAACTCTGAGCGCCTACCAGCCGGAAGAAGAAGCCATCCAGGTTTTTAAGAAGTATTCCAGTCGCACAGCGTTGCCAGTTAGCGACGAGGGCGGATTCCTGCTGGGCATTGTTACCATTGATGACATTCTCCACCTTGCCGAAAAAGAGACAACGGAAGACATTCACAAACAGGGCGGCGTAGAGGCCTTGAATAAGCCTTATCTCAACGCGCCTCTCAAGGAAATGGTCGGCAAGCGCGCTCCCTGGCTTACCATTTTATTTCTGGGGGAGATGTTCACGGCTACCGCGATGAGTTTTTTTGAAAAAGAAATTTCAAGGGCCGTAGTGCTTGCCCTCTTCATCCCATTGATCATTTCAACGGGCGGCAATGCAGGTTCACAGGCTGCCAGCCTTGTCATTCGAGCCATTGCCCTAGGCGAAGTCACCTTTGCCGATTGGTGGTTTGTCTTTCGAAGGGAAATTCTGGTCGGATTTATTCTTGGTGCCGCACTTGGTCTAATAGGACTTTTGCGCATCGTAGTTTGGAATGCGTTTGCCAGTCCCTATGGCGATCACTGGTTTTTAATTGCCTTGACCGTTTATTTTTCACTCATTTTTGTAGTTGCTTGGGGAACATTGATTGGCTCTCTTTTCCCCTTGATTCTCAAACGCCTGGGTGCGGACCCGGCCACCTCCTCCGCCCCATTTGTGGCCACTTTTATCGATGTCACTGGCATTGTCATCTATTTCAACATTGCCCTGATTTTACTTAAGGGCAAGCTACTCTAAGTCCAAAAGCTGGGAAGCTGTGATTTTCACGTCTCCAGTTCCCCTTAAAAACCTAAAATCGGGTTTGAATGCCCTTAAAACCATGGCGAAATTTCATTCACGCCCTTCATGATTTGGCTCGGTTCGTTATATTGGAATGAGCATCCAGCCCAGGACACGACTATGAGCGAAACTCCTGCCATTTATATTGAAAAAAATATCGTCTACCATGCGGACAAGTGCGAGCCGCTTTCCTCTGCGGCCGATCAGCGCCAGTTAGAATTATGCGCGTGGGGTCGTGGTGCGTATCCCGGAAAACGTCTTCCGGAAATGTGCTTAAAGGAAATCTGTTCCGTGGGTATATGGGATGCCAGCAAGGCTCAGACCTGGGGGCTGGATTGGCACCGCAATGAAGGCGTAGAAATCACTTTTTTGGAAAAGGGAAGCTTGGGATTCTCAGTTGATGATTGGGAAGGCGAATTGATGCCGGGTAATCTGACTGTTACCCGCCCATGGCAAAAACATCGAGTTGGTGATCCACAAGTGGGCGCGAGTCGCCTGTATTGGCTCATACTGGATGTTGGAGTGCGACAACCGCATTCTGATTGGCATTGGCCGGATTGGATTATTCTCTCACCAACGGACCTGGCAAGCCTTACCGAATACCTACGTGGAAATGAACAACCAGTGTGGGGCAGTAGTATTGAAATAAGCGAGTGTTTCCGTAAAATCGCTATCACTTTGCAGGCGGGAGATGCCGCTGCTTTGGAGTCTCGACTAAAGGTTCAGATAAACCAGCTTTTGTTGTCCCTTTTGGAAAACCAGAGAAAGTCTAAAACCGCCCTGAATCCATCTTTGACGACAGTCAACAGAACTGTAAAATACTTTCTGTCACAATTACCAAAATACCTGGACTTCGAATGGGATTTGACGATTATGGCCCGTCAGTGCGGGATGGCCAGAAGTCAATTTACATTGCATTGCCGAAAACTAACCAACCGGACTCCAATGCAATACCTGTCAGAATGCCGATATGAGGCCGCCAAGACCCTACTGGCACAACAATCCGATCTGAATATTTCCGAGATTTCAGGGATTTGTGGATTCCAAACCAGTCAATATTTTGCCACCCAATTCCGCAAGCGATCAGGGCTGTCTCCAATGGAGTTCAGGAAGAAGCACAATCTCAAAGCCTCGGAAGTTCTGGTCGCTATATAATATTCGCCGGTGGCAGCCTTCGGAATTCTCGCGGAGAAATGCCTGTGTTTTTTCGAAATTGAGTGGCGAAATATTGGGCCGATTGAAATCCGCAGGCCAGCGCAATTTCCGTTATATTAAACGATTTTTTTTCTAGAAGTAGCTTTTTTGCCGCCGCCACCCGTATATCAATCAAATAATTCATGGGAGATTGGTTGATGATTTTTTTGGTGTAATTGCTGAATTGACTGCGTCCCATTCCACAATGTTTAGCCATGGAATCCAGGGTCCATTCCAAAGGGAGATGATTCAACAAATCAATTAAGAACAGTTCTACTGTCCGTTGGGCATTCGTAAGTGATGTGTCCAAGGGTTGCTTAGACTTTTTGAGCATTTCATACGTTTCCATGATGAGCTCATTGATGTGCAGTTTCATCCGGCTGATGTTCGGCTCGGCTTTATAGTTTTCAAGCAAGTCTCGAATTTTTTCAAAGGACCGGATGATTCCGGCTGTGGCTTGCCAAACCGGATTTTCATTGCCGCGCAAAATATTTGTAAGGGCTTGAAGTTCCTGGGGGGCCATTAGCAACCAGTCCGGCCACTTCCATTCCGTATGTGGCTGCCGAACGCCCACATCGATGATAACCCAATACAACCTGTTCGCTGTAATATTGGGATTGCCAACCCGATGACGCTGCCAAGGTCGGGTGATGGTAAAATTGTTAGGGAAGAGTTGGAATTTCTGTTCTTCCACTTCAAAGGCAACCTTGCCCAAATCAATCATGGTAAATTCAATGCCCTCATTGCGGTGCCAAGGCAATCCCCAAGTTTGATTTTTAGAGGCGTTCCAGCAGCCTATAGACACAACCTCTTCCATAACCCCATCAGGGAGAGGTTCACCAGGGTAGTTCCCCCTGCGGGCTGCTGCTAATTTGATTTCGCCATTTTTGGCGGCCTCTACCAAGGGATCGCATGCGTCTGCATGGAAAATTTTACTCCCATCGATAAATTTTGCGGAAGGCCTCATAGGCTTGAAAATAAAGAATCTTTTTTAGCACATTCCTAGATCTTTGGCCAACCTTTCACCTATTACCGCAATTTTCCGGCAATCCGTTGGCCCAAAAGGCCGAATTCTTCGAGTAAGACTACTTTTTTAAGCTGCTGATGATGACGGCTACCGAAATTATTGAGCCAAGCGTCACATTTTGCCAGTAAGATTCAACGCCTACCAAATTCATGGAATTTCCGATAATACCTAAAAACACCACCCCAATAAAGGTCCCGAAAACCGTGCCCTTACCGCCGGACAAAGCGGCACCCCCCACCACAGCCGCAGCAATGGAATCCAGTTCCAATCCGGAACCGATGTTCGGGTTTCCACTGCCTATTCTGGAAAGTAGCACGATGGAGGCCAAACCCAGCAACAACCCATTGATGGCGTAGACTTTTACTTTGAAATTCTTTACCTGGATACCAGCCAAAAAGGCCGCGTCATTATTTTCACCCACTGCAAATAGTTGTCTACCAAATACCGTGTATCGGAAAAGGAAAGTGAAAATTAGACACAGACCCAGAAATATATACACCGGGGTTGGCAGGCCAAGCAGGGTGCTGCGGCCCATTGTTTCAAACTGATCCACCAGCGGAATTTCAAACCCGCCTGTAGTCAAAAGCGCCGCGCCCTTGTAGATGCTGTACATTCCCAGCGTAATGATAAAGGGCTCCACCTTGGTGCGAGAAATGACATATCCAACCATACTCTGGAGTGCCACACACATGACAACACCAGTCAGAGCCACCCAAAATTCGCCTACTTCCTTATTCAGCAAATAGGCCATGACGCAGCAGGCAAAAGAAATGAGAAAGCCGACAGAAAGATCGATGCCCCCGGATATGATCACAATGGTCATCCCAAGAGTAACAATACCCGTGACAGAAACTTGGAGCAGTACGTTTTTGATATTGTAGGCGGAAACAAACTGGGGTTCCAGTATGGCGATCACAACTATGTAAACGACCATTGTCAGAAAAAGTGGAATGGTTCTGTTCTGCTTCAAACTTTCCAATATGTTTTTCATAATGCCAATTCCATTACGGATGTTTCCGATATTTCTTCTTTACTCAGGATTCCACTGATTTTGCCTTTTTTCATAACCAGAATCCGGTCGCTTAGCGCCGTCAGTTCGGGCAGGTCGGAGGAAACCATAATAATGGATTTTCCGGATTTTAAAAGTTCCACCATCATGACATAGATATCTTCCCGAGCCCCGATATCAATGCCCCGGGTGGGCTCATCGAATAAATAGATGTCAGGATTTGTTTTAAACCATTTGGCCAGAATAACCTTTTGCTGATTCCCGCCACTCAGCGTGCCAAGCAGTTTGCCAACCCCGGTGGTTTTGATTTTAAATTGTTCCACAAAACGTACCGCATCTTTTTTCAAAGATGCGCGGGCTACTAGCTTCTGCTTATCTTTTGAGAGTTGCGCGATGGCGGTATTGTCAGTGATATCCTGATGCAAAAACAGTCCTGTCAGTTTTCGTTCTTCCGTAATCAAACACATGCCATTTTTAATAGCCTCTTCTGGATGATGAAAGGCTTGTTCCACCCCGTTTTTACGGATGACTCCCTTTTGTCTAGGTTTGGCACCAAATAACAATTCGGTGAGCTCGGTTCTGCCTGCTCCCGCGATCCCGGCAATGCCAAGAATTTCCCCCTGCTTGAGTTCAAAGGAAATATCCTGTACGCCGTTACCGGAAAGGTTTTCTACTTCTAAAACTGTTTCACCTGTTTTTACGGGCTCTCTTTTATAAAACAGTGAGGCGTCACGGCCAACCATATCCCTGATTATTTTATTTTCATCCACTTCATGGGCTTGGTAAGTGCTGATGACTTTGCCGTCGCGAAGGCAAGTGATTCGATCGGAAATTTCAAAGACTTCTTCGAGATGATGGGAAATGTAAATGATGCCTAATCCATTTTTTTTCAGCTTATCCAGTACGGAAAATAATCTGCGGGTTTCCGCTTTACCGAAGGAAGCGGTGGGCTCATCGAGGATAAGAATTTTAGCTTCCCTTATCAGAGCGCGTAAAATTTCAATTATTTTTTGCTCTGCAGAGCCTAATTTATTTACGAGCGTTTTTGGGGAGGCATGCAGTTCAAAGACCTCGAGCATTTCCTTTACTTTAGTGAGCATGGCATTGCGATCGCAAAATATTTTGCCCTTGCGTATTTCTTGCCCGACGAAAATATTTTCAACAATACTCAGGTTTTGAAAGAGCGAATTTTCCTGGTAAATCGTGGATATGCCCAGATTTTTTGCGGTCTGGGGGTGATCGATTAGAACAACATTTCCGTCAATCGAGATTTGTCCAGTATCGGGAGCGTGAACGCCGGCGAGAATTTTTATCAGGGTCGATTTACCCGCGCCATTTTCGCCACACAGGCTATGCACTTCGCTGCGGTGTAAGGCAAAGGAAAGATTGTCCAATGCCTTTACACCAGGAAATGATTTGCTGATTCCGCTCAGCTGTAACAATGAACCAGCCACAACTCCTCCTCTTGCGATTAGCCTAGCAAAAGGAGGCTTATGAACAGCTTACTCAGTAAAAGCGGCAACAGGTTCTCTTGAAAACAAATCCATCTTCAATTCACCGGATTGTTTTTTCTTGAAGTATTCTTGGATTTTCCAGGGTACGGCCGCATTGATATTGCTCTTGGTGAGCAATGTCATATCCATGTACACGTGACGCGGGAACGGCTTTTTCGCAAAGTAGGCTTCTACCATTTGAAAGGCCAAGTCTCCTTCGCCAGTAGGGGCATTGGCTACTGTGGCTTCCATCTCGCCGTCCTTAATCCACTTCCACGCCATCTCCTTGCCATTATTTGAAAACACCGTGATCTTACCTTTTTTACCAGCTTCCTTGAATGCTTGCAGCGCTCCGGCAGCCATTTCCTCATTTTGGCAGTAGAGAATATCGATTTCTTTTTGGGTGGCAATGATATCCTGAGCGGCTTCCAAGCCACCTTTTCGCATCCAGCCCCCGGAAGCTTTCGAAACAATAGTGGCCTCGGCCCCTGCATCTTTCAGAGATTTCAAGAACCCTTCGCGTATCGACTCTGCGATGCCCTGGCCATATGCGCCTTCAATCATGGCAATGCGGGGCGTTTTCCATTTGCTGGCTATATACTTTCCCGTATAGGCACCCATTAACTGCCAGTTGCCACTTACAATGCCAGTGGGCAAGTCATACCCCTGTTTGCTGGGCAACGCGGACACCATGAAAAGGGGTATTCCAGCGGCCTTGGCTTTGGCAGCATTTTTAGTGGCGACTTCAGCATTTGCCGTTACCAGCACAATGGCATCAACGCCTTTGGCAATGAAGTCTTCCACATTCGCTACTTCTTTTGTGGCGGTATATTCAGAACTGGTTACGGAAACATCCCAGTCCAATTTTGCACCAAGTTGGGTAAAGACATCAGCGGAAGTCCGGTAATAAATATCCGGGCCTGCCATTACGTATCCAATGTGGATTTGCTTTTTGGCCTGTGCAACAGTAGCTAAGGCAATGATTCCTAGTATGGTGATGATTTTCTTCATTATACCAACACCGCCTTTTTAGCGCCAAGAGTAGGTACCACGAAGGTTCCATCGATGTCCCAGTCTTGCAGTATTTGAGCGGAAGCCATTACCGTAGCAGGTCCAAAAATTTCCATGGTGGTTCCGCCTTCATAATTGATAGCCTTGAGCGCGTCAAAAACACCTTTTACATCAATTTGGCCTTCGCCTAATTTTATGTTTCCCATGCCACAACCATAAATGGTACCTCTTTTGGCAACCCATTCTTCACCGAGGTCTTTCCAATGCACATGCTTGATCCGGTTGCCAAAAGTAGTGACGTATTCTACAGGATTGGCGCCGCCCAACCAGCTGTTACCGGTATCCAGGCAGATGCCTACCTGATCGCCCAGTTCATTCAAAAGATCGCCCATGGATTGCACATTGTCCGTGACAATACCGTGTGGCTCCAAAATCAGTTCAACGCCGAGTTCGTCCGCCCATTCAATCGGGCTCTGCAATTTTTCTTTAATGGTAAAGATTCTTTCTTTAGCCGTCAGGTTTGCGGCAAACCGTGTTTTAGAATGTCCTTCAGTAGTGATGACATGCTTGATACCGAGTAAGGAAGCCAGTTTTATCGCCTGGATGATTTCGTTTGTGCCGTAAACATCCGGTGAGGCCGGGTCCAGCAAATTGCCATGCGCGCAAAAAGTGGAAAGTGTCAATCCGGTTTCCGCTAACATATCCTTGATTTTTCCAGGTCGACTTGCAAGGCTAATGGTTTCAGCAAAGTCGAACTCCACTCCGAGTGAAGCCCCAGTGTGGTTGTCGGTGACATCAGCATACTGAATACCCATTTCAGCGATTGCCTTAAACTGTCTTTTCATGGGACTGAATGGTTCTACAAGTGCAAAGCAGCCTATATTCATCATAATGGAGTCTCCTTTTTAGTCCAGATTAAATTCGATTAAATTCAACTCAATTCAATACTAAGTGTGATTTAAGGTATGAAGAAGCATAGCGTTCTTCTTTATAAAATTACCGATTGGTAAATATTGAAATAAATTATTTACGAGATTCTAAAATCCGGATTCTAGATGCCGAATTCCAATCGGGTCATGTAATACCACTGCGAAGGATTCTGCGAAATAGGCCAGTATGAAAATCGTCCTTCATAATGTAACGAACGCAAATGATCCGTTGCGACCTGGCAGTATAATTCGACACCCTTGGTGATATGTCGTTTGCCTAAAACAGACCACTTCCAGTCATCTCGGGTAAAATCCTTGGGGTTGTATCGATTTGGGTATTCCGGTTTATCCAGTGTCCAGATTGGAAGTCCCTGTTTCCAGAAGTTATCCAGATTATTCCCAAACCTTGATCGGTAATATTCTGCTTGAACGGATAGAATATCCAGAAACCGATTGGTAGGCACATTGAATCCAACCATGACAGGTATGCGTTCCAGCCGGTTCTCATAATAGAAGGGGTAGTTCTTTACACCTAACATGGCCACTTCAGCAAACAATCTCATGTCATTGGGGGTGAAATGCGTTGAGGGAAAAATTTCCTTAAAATCCAAAGATACCCGCGCCATCAACTTGATGCCCTGGAAAGTGTAGTAGGAGGTTGTGCGCCTATACCGGAACTCGTCCGTTTCTACAAATGCCCCTGGTGATGCCAAATAGAGTGGGTCGTCCTTGGTCGTTTTGGTTGCATGCGTTAGAGTATCGGTATAGAACTTTTCTTTAAATGGGTTGTTTCCATTGGCCTGTTGCAGGTTTTCAAATTCTTTTTCCAAACCCTTTTGCGGTCCAGCTGCATGGTAATACTGGACGGTATCCTTACCTGAAACTTGGGTGGGTATTTCCGGATAGCTTTCCAGACTGACGTAGGCATTGGAAGCCAATTTGGGTCTAAGTAGGCTTGGCTTGACGGGTAAAAAATGGTTGAACGAGATGCCAGCACCAAATTCTATAAAGTCAAAATTTGCAGCGACCAAATAACTTGGTGTAAAGTCGAACTGAGGTACGTTATCGCGTTCCATGAAAAGAGTGAAATCTTGAGTGATTTTATGGTCCAAATGGGATAAATGGAGGCGAATTCCCTGACCCATATACGCCGCACTGTTTATAATGTTCCAGCTGCCAGTTGTTAAAAAACCAGGGTAGGTGCCGGAACGAAACAGGTATTCGCCTAGGTTTATGGCATCCGGGTTGTATTTGATGGGGAAGAGTCCAAATTGGATGATGGCTTTTGGATCGGTGATGTCGCCCATGCTGTAAATAGCTTGTGCCTGGGAAATACCCGGACCGAATTTTGTGCCTCGAGTGTGCGCTTGGCCGATTTCTTCCGGAAAGGAGTACCAAAATAAACCGCCGGCCCCCATAATGAATTCAATGCCACCGCTCATGCCAACCGGGTCATTGATGGTGGCTTTTTGAGTGAGCCAAACACCCGTCCGCGAAACAAAAACGCCGCTGATATCCACCGCTTGCCAGGGATCGCGGCCTTTGACCATCTGTCCCATTTCCTGGGAGGAGTTGATGAAAAGAGGGGATCGGGAAACTATTTTATCGTCTTCGGAACGGTCTCTTTGTATTTCGTCGGCTGGTATGGAAGCCGCAAGTAAGCCGGATAAGACGAATAGAGCCAGTGCAAGTTTTTTGCCTCGGCCCGAATTTACGTACACATTACTGTTCATGAAAGTATTTCTCCGGAACTATTCGGCGCTGAAACTGAAGTTGCTTTTGTGAAGTTTTTTAATAAAAGATTACCTTTTTCTGGTAATTTCTATGTGATGTGTTGACTTTGACGAAATAGATACCGCGCCCGATATTTTTAGGCGAATAGGAATTTGGACCAGAACCGGAAACGGTATAAATAATTTTTCCTTGAGCATCGGCAATGCGCACTTTGTGAATACCCGGGTCTTTAATCATGATATTCAAAGCATTGATTTTCCCGGCGAGATCCCCTTGGTGATCGAAAATGAATACGCCAACGGACTTTTTGGTAACGCAAGCGCCAACCGGTTGGTTGGTGGCTTTGGCATTATACTCAATATAGGTCGAGTCCATGCATCCGGCATATCCGGCTAGGTATTTTAAAGAACCCAAGACGTGGTTTTTGATAATTGCATTGGCTATGAATTCATTGGTATGTCCGCCGAGATTCATAAAAAACCGACTGCCTAAATAGTCTCTCGTCCAGGCAATAGGATGGTCAATGCCCAAAGTTCCCCCACCGCCTTGGATGGTTTTTTCATCAACTGTAAAAAGGACTCGAACTCCTGGTAATCCGCGAGGATTGCAGGATGGGTTGTACCATTCTTCGTTGTAATTGAATTTATCACCCGTTTTTAATAAGGTGCCCCGCGCATCTCTGCCTTCGCCTTCTTTATCCGCGTACAAATCTGCGGGTACAACTCCAGCATTATTCTTGTATTCACAGGCTAGAATGCCCTGGTACCAAGTCCAAGTAGGATCAGGTCGGTCACATTGATGCAAACAACCCAAGCCTTTTCCTGAGCCGTAAAAAGCTTGCACGGCTGCTTTTTGCTCAGGGCTGAATTTACTGCCGAAAAAATCACCATTGACACTGTAGATGACATCATAATTTCGAAGCCCTAATGTCGTAAATAACGTAGGGTCGGTAGTCGCATCCACGGTAAATCCATTTGCCAGCCCAATGGTTTTAATCATGTCATTGACTTGAGGCGTATTCGCATGCCCATTTGGACTGTTCCAAACGAGCACCTTTCTTAAATTGGAGGTTACTGGTCCTTGTGCAAAGGATAGGAGCGAGCTGGTAAGTACTACAAATAGGAAGCTGGGAACAGAAAATCCGGGTCGTTTATTGTGCATAAGCCATGCTCCTTAAAAAATTCATAAACCACTTGGTTTGAGAGAACTTAAACTCAATTCCAGGATAATTCGTTAGACTAATTCCGATTGGTAAATATTGAAGCTTTTTTCAAACCATACCAAATTCAAGAAGCTAAAGGGTATATTTTTAACCGATGGTAAATTTGGATAGCTTTCGGCGTACCAGAAACTAATCTTAATGCATATTCGGCCAGTCCGATCGGCTGTCCTTGCCTACCTTACGAAAAAGGGACCTCAATGTTATCAAAAATTAAAACCCGGTTGTACTTGGCCCTGATTCTACCTGTTGTCATTTTCGCCCAATTCCCGGAAACGGTGCATCCCGGATATTCCTTGGTCAACCTGCGCCCCGCCACGTTCCAGCCGAGAGGCATTGGCGGCATGGATTTTCTTGCGGATGGCACATTAGCCATTTGTACTTGGGGAGGATATAGAACGGCCACCGGCGAAGTGTATCTGGTATCCGGAGTGGATGGGACAGGTCCAGCTTCGGTGCAGGTTAGAAAAATAGCCCAGGGCTTGGTCGAACCAATGGGACTCAAGGTGGTCAGTGGTGAAATCTATGTGATGCAACAAACCGAATTGTCCAAAATTGTCGTGCCTGCCGGCACAGCGATGGCGATACCTACCAAGGTTGTTGGTGGTTGGGCGCCGCCGGTAGGAGACTGGACCTATGGACTTGTCTATAAAGACGGTTCTTTTTATGGAACCCAAGGCGGCTGGGGCTCTGGACCACCGTTGACCAAAGACCAGAATTCCTGGCTCAAATTGACTCCTGGGGTGGGTTATCAGGTTTTGGCAGGTGGCTTGCGGAATGCGGATGGCATTGATTTGGGTCCGGACGGAGAAATGTTCGCAACCGACAATCAGGGGAATTGGTTACCCTCCAGCAAGTTGATTCACTTAAGAATTGGTAAGTTCTACGGCCATCGGTATAACACTCTCAATCTCTTTGCCAATGGAGCGGAGTCTCCGCCCGCAGTTTGGGTTCCACACGGCTCCATCGGATATTCCCCAACGCATCCCATTCTGGTTCCCGGTGGAGTCTATCAAGGGCAAATGCTGGCCGGAGATGTGCATTTTGGTGGAATGGCACGCTATTTTCTTGAAAAGGTAAAGGATTCCAGCGGTATTCCCCAATATCAAGGGGCCGTTTTCCGCTTCACGGGTGGCCTTGAATGCGGGGTGCATCGACTTCTAATCGATAAGACTGGCGCAATATATATGGGTGGCATTGGTGGTGTGACTCTTAACACAGTAAATTTTGGATCGATTGGAGGCGGCACCTGGAATTGGAACAATACTTGGACCGGACTACAGAAATTGGTTCCCAAGGGCAACACTGCTTTTGATATGCTGGCCGTGCGCAGTTTGGCGGACGGGTTTGAGCTCGAATTTACGCACCCCACAACGGGAGGGGGATTGCCGACAAAATATTTTGCTGAGCAATGGCGTTATGTGCCTACGGCAGAATACGGAGGACCTCAGGTTGATAAGGCTAACTTAGCTGTGGTCTCAGCCACGGTATCCGTGGATGGAAAAAAAATTCAGCTTAAAATCCCTGGCCTCAAAACTGGTTTCGTAGTGCATATAAAAGTGACTGGTTTGCTTTCCACTACGGGTGAAGATCTTTGGGCAAAGGATACGTGGTATACGCTCAACAATCGTGGACCCGGAGAGCCACCCACTGCCATAAAAAACAGGTCAGCAGACCAAGCAGCTTCTAGCCCTGTTTTACATCGGGTCTTGACCACAGGAGCGGGGAAGGTTCAGTTTGAAATCACTTTCAACGGTTCTTTCAGCATGTCCCTATTCAATAGCCTGGGACAGCCAATGGGCAACGTTTCCGGTAGCAAGCCAGGATTATATTCCTGGTTAAACAGCTCCGGTAAATCAGGCTTATATCATTACCAAATCCACTATGATAATGGCAGCATGCAAAGCGGGCATTTTCTCATTAATTGAAAAAAGTGTCGATTTGGGGCCCTGAACGCCTTAAAGGGCTCTTACTTAGGGGCCATTAATCATTTTCGGTAAAAAAATGGCCATCCATGTGCATCGGAAAGTGTGATCTTTCCTTAATTTAAGGCCAAGATAGAGTTGCCAGATTTATACAATCGGCAAAATGATTTAGGAACCAAATGATTCAGGAGCCACATGAATACGGTTAAAGTTTTTCAATTCCTGTTGCTGGTTGCCCCTGTGTTGATGGCAGGACCAAAAGAGCTTTGGGCTCCACCACCTGACAATCCCGCCACGCGGACAGTTATGACGCCCCACCCTATTATCGATACCAATCGTTGCCACCTTATTACTACTCGGGTAAAAACCGCCACTCAGGTTGGAATGGTTTTAATGGGCAATTCCATCACCCATTATTGGGAATGGGATGCCTCTTATGGCGCATTCACTCAAGGTCGTAATGTTTTGAATATGGGTGTCTCCGGCGACGTGACACCGGGCATGCTCCATAGTCTTTTGGTTAGGGATTGGCTGGGCCTTCCCAGTGGCATCACTCCAAAAGTGGTCATGATATTGGCTGGAACAAACAATTGTCACCGCACAGACATACCAGGAATGCGAGGCCCAGCTACACCTCCTCAGGAAGTGGCCGATGGGATTCGTGCCATCATTCAGGTATTTGCGCGTAGGTTTCCCAACATGCGAGTCATCCAGCTAGGGATTTTCCCTACAGACTGGCATACTTTGTGGACGCCCGTTAATAGGATCACGGCGGGTTATTTTGATACTACTCAAGTTATCAGTATGAATTTGGAAAAGCTTTTTTTAAACTCCGACGGCAGCGTCAATAAGGGCTTGCTCCCGGATGGTATCCATCCAAATAATGCAGGATATATTTTGTGGGCCGGCGCCGTGGATTCCATCCTCAAAAAAATCTATGCCGCACCTCCGCTAGTCCCGGTCAAAATAATGCATATCGGCGGGTCCATTACCGAAGGTTTGAATTCCGGAACCTCCTACCGCAGGTATATGGACGCGTATATCCGTCAGGAAGGCCACTTGGTGGATTTCATCGGGTCGCGCACCAAACACAACAACAACTCCACAATTCCCAGTACCTATTATTTTGATTATGACCACGAAGGCCATTGGGGAGCTAATTCCACTTGGTTTGGAAGTAATATTTCAGGTCTCCTCACCGCTAACGTTCCGGACGTTGCTGTGATTCATATGGGTACGGAAGACATTGTTTCCGGCACGGGTCTGGACCAAAGCATTGCCGATGCTGCCGCCACGAATTTGCAGAAAATTGTCGACGCCTTGCGCGCAAAAAACAAAAAGGTGAAAATCGTCTTGGCCAAAATCATACCCATCAAGGGAAAAACTGCCTCTGTGAATGTGATGAATTTAAGGATATCCCAATTCATAATTCAAAACTCTAACGCTGCGTCTCCGATTGTGGTAGCGGATCAATTTACAGGGTTCAATGCCGGCACAGATTTAGACAGCGCCGGTGTATTGCCCAACGCGGTTGGGGCGGATAAAATGGCCAAGGTATTTTCCGCCGTCCTCCATAATTTACTGAGCGGCATTGGCTGTATGGACAGGGGCTATTTGGAGTTTGATCCATCTGCTTCAAAAGGTGATGCTTTGCTCTGCAAAACCGTTTTGACCACACTAATTAAGGAAAATACTTTGGGCTTAAGCTCAATGCCTTTCGGAAACTCATGATCTCCTGATTTCGAATTGGATTTCCCCTTTTTGATAGTCGTTCTGGATGAGTCGTGGCCACTTGGTGACAGGCTGCCGGACCTTTCGAGGACAGGTTCGTTTTCTTCGAGGTTTTGTTGCTTGGGCCTTGAGCCCT
>JAYTHY010000129.1:0-50706 GCA_043732185.1 Fibrobacteria bacterium | reverse complement strand
AATTCCATAGCCATTTTTCGCTCCTTATGAAAAAATTAAAGTTAATGATCCTGGTGGATGGCCATTCCCACGAATAGGGCCGAAAGTAAAGTGAAAATGTACGCCTGGAGAAAAGCCACCAGGATTTCAATCGTATAGATAAACAAGGTCATGGGCAAAAAGCCGAAAGCGACCCAAACGGTTTTGAACACAATGATAAGACCCGTTAAAGACAGCAGCAAAATATGACCGGCAGTCATATTTGCGAATAGGCGGATGCACAAAGCAAAGGCTTTAGTGATAAGACCCATCAGTTCGATGGGGATGATGATAAGCATGATGGGCCAGGGCACACCCTTGGGAAAAATATTGGCCACATAATGGACGGGGCCGTTGTGCAGAATACCGGCCATATTATAAACGATGAAAATCATGACGGCCATAGCCGCGGTGAAATTGATATTTCCGGTGGCGGCGGAAAATCCTGGTACGAGGCTGATCAAATTCAAGGTCAGGAAGAAGAAAAACAAAGTCAGGAAAAAAGGCATCCACTTGGGCGTTTCCTTTTTACCCAAGTTGGGTTCTACCACTTCATCGCGCACATAAATGACCAAGGCTTCCAAGGCATGACCCAGGCGGGAAACGGGCGCACCGTTTTTGCGTCGGCTGGCGCTGGCGAAAGCGAGTATAAGTAACGTAGCGGCAATGAGCATCATGAGCACATGCTGGGTGATGGAAATATCGATTCCAAAAATCTTCCAGCCGGTGGGCAAGTTGAACATCGGCAAGAACGGCAGCGGCTGCCAATGGTTGGAGTTGGAAATATGATGGGTTAAAAAGTCGCCCAAGCTTTCTTCGGCATTAAGTGGACCGACCAAGGCGGTCACGAGTAGGGTTGGAAAAAAGGCGTTCTGGATTGGCTTCATGTGCTCATCAAACCGGCATTGTGGTGGATGAAATGGTGGATTTCCACCATTAAATAGGCGATGAAAGATAGCATACCGGTTAAAGCGATGGAAAGTAAGGCGGCTTTGTTGAGGTCGCCTAAAGTGATGACCAAAATAAGTGCTGCGCCAACCACGGCCAAGCGAATGACCATTCCCATTAAATAAACGTTAAATGGATTTTTCTTGCCCCTAAAGAGGTAAAGCGGATAAATGGCTGCCAATGCATTTGCAGCCATGAAGAAAACAACACCTGTGGCGAAGGCGGTTGGATAGGCGTCGAGTTTAAGCGACATCAACACGGCTGCGACAGAGAGCAGAGCCATTACCAGGAAAATTTTTTTGGAATAGGTGAGCAAAACCGAGAAGCTTCCCTTAGACCGGAAATGGATCTGTCCGGCTGTTTTTTAGGGTCAGAATTATAGCAAAGGGAGCGTTTGAATTAAAGGCTTTGTCGTTAACAAAAGGCTTCCCAGGCTGCTACTGCGAGGATCTTTTCTTATCCGTCGCGTTCAATTTTTGAATCAAGCGAAAAAAGGAGTAGCCGCAACCCGCCAATCCCAGCAATGCGCCAATAAGCAGAAACAAAGGAGCTGTACCCACATGTTTGTCTATCCAGAATCCCGCCGCCATGGGCAATGCCATGGTTCCAGCTAAAATCCAGCCCAGACTTAAGTATTCGAAGCCTTGGCTGGTGGCGGCCACCTTGGAATTCGGTTCCGGTTTGGGGCTATTCGGGTTACTTTTTTTCATTCCTTGGCATTGAGCAGTTTCCTTGGAAAACCGCCCCCTCATTGATAACCAATTCACGTGTTATCAAATCGCCTACTAAAACGGACTTGGCTTCCAACACGATCTTTTCGTGACCGGTGATATTTCCCTGGATCTGTCCGGCTATCGTTGCGGATCGGGCGACAACCTCGCCTTCTATTTTACCAGAGGGCATTAATACCAGCATCCCTCCTACAACCACACCGCCTTTTATGTCTCCTTCTACCCGCAGATCGTGTTCCACCTTGATATCACCGATAATTTCCGTCCCCTCGCCGATGTAGGTTACGGCTGACGCTACGTTTTTGGACATGAATTCCTCATTTCAAGTAAAGTTGGGGGTCTACTGGTTTGCCGCGCACCCAAATCTCATAATGAAGATGGGGTCCATAACTGTTTCCGGTGTTTCCGACTATGCCTATAGTCACACCTTTTTCAATGTGGTCGCCGACTTGTACAAATCCACGGCTTAAGTGGCCATAGACGGTTTGCACTTCGGGAGAATGGTCAATTTTTACAAAGCGCCCCAGATCGCGATCCTGTCCACTTTGAACCACAATGCCTCTGGCCGCACTGATCACCAAGGCGTTGTTTTCTGCGATAATGTCTACACCTTCATGACGGACTTCGGCGCTGCCGGCAGAACTAAAGGGTTGGCTCACTATTCCGGAAACAGGCCATATATCCGGCACGGTTTCCTTTGACGGGAAGGGTTTCTGGCCCTGGGTGGTTTTTTCTATGGCGCGAATGTCAGATACGAATTTGTCGAGTTCAGCTGGGGAAAAATGGCTCATTGCGTCTTTTCCACGCAAGGAATCGGGATCGGATTCCATCACAAACGTTTCCACAATGCCGCGTATTTTGCGTTCTTGTTCGGCGATAAGCGTGAGCTGATGTTCCAGCTGGGTCATTTTTTTTTGCTTATCCAATAGTTGCCGATTCATGGTGGCTAGGTGATTGGCGGTGAGCACCTTGCCGTTGATTTCCGTTATCTTAACCGCGGCTAGAGCCACGGCAAAGAGAGCTATGAAAACCGCATAAAAGAGAAATTCAAAAAAGCGATAGCGGAGCTTGATGGTCCAGGCTTCACTGGAATCATCCGGAATGATTTGAATAGTGATGTAACGTTTTTTGGACATGGCAAGCGTTCATTCGGCAGAAAAGCAGACTGGCCGGTCCCGCGTATGTGTGCGGTTAACCTGCGGCGCCTTGAACTTCATGGCCGCGTTCAAGTAAGTCGCCCAAAGTCTCCAGATCCTGTCGACTCATGTAATGGATTTCAAGAATGCCACGTTGTTCCGTGCCTTTCATGACAACCTTAGTGCCGAGTAGAAAGCGCAGCTTTTCCACAAATGCGCGGGTATCCGCGTTTTGTGGGGCTACGGGTGTGGGTTCATTTTTGGGATTGGTTTTTTCCGCCAGTCGAACATTCAAGTGATCGGCCATAATTTTTTGGGCCAGTCTTAAGCGCTGTTGAGGTTCGCTTTGCAAAAGGGCGCGGCCATGTCCGGCAGTCAGCTTGCCTTCGCGTATCCAAGTTTGCAGCTCGTTTTCCAGCTTCAGCAGTCTTAAAGTATTGGTGATGGCAGAGCGGCTTTTTCCCAGCTTTTGTGCCAGTTCATCATGGGTGATGCCACATGCATTGATGAGCTGTTCAAATGCGAGTGCCTCTTCGATGGCATTGAGCTGTACCCGTTGGAGGTTTTCGATCAGGGCCATTTCCATCATGTCCTGATCGGACAGCTGATCGCGTACAAGCGCGGAAATTTTGGTTTTTTTCAGGAGTTGGTAGGCGCGAAAGCGGCGTTCACCGGCGACTATTTGATAGCCGTTTTTATGCTTCCGCAGGAGAATGGGTTGTAAAAGTCCCTTTTCCCGGATGGAATTGGCCAAATCTTGAATATCCGCTTCCGAAAACTCTTGGCGAGGCTGAAAGGGATTTGGAGAAATGTTAGAAATTTCAATTTCTAGAACCGAGGCGCCGGTTTTTGGATGCACGACTTCATTGCCCAAGTTGCCAAAAATGGCTTCCAATCCCTTGCCTAAGGCTTTTCTAGTCATTTTGGATCAGCTCCTTAGCCAGCTCCATATACTTAACGGCACCGGTACTCATAGCATCGTATAGAATAATCGGCTTTCCAAATGAGGGCGCCTCACTGAGCTTCACGCTTCTGGGGATGATGGTTTTAAACACTTTTTCAGAAAAAGTGGTTTGCACCTCTTCAGCCACTTGCTTGGACAAATTGAGGCGGCTGTCGTACATGGTTAAAAGCGCGCCTTCAATGGCCAGTTTCGGATTCAAATTTTGCTGCACGAGTCGAATTGTATTCAGAAGTTCGGATAGACCTTGTAAGGCATAATATTCACACTGGATGGGAATCAGTACGGAATCTGCGGCGGTTAGTGCGTTCAATGTCAACATATTCAACGTTGGCGGAGAATCAATGATTATGAAAGCGTACTCATTCCGAATGGATTCCAAAATATTGCCGAGGCGTTTCTCCCGGTTTGGCGCGTTCATCAACTGGCGCTCCAAACCCGCCAATTGAGGCGAACAGGGCAAAATTTCCAGAAAAGGCATGGCTGTTGTTTTGATGCAACGGCGCGCCTCTTCACGGGTCAATTTATTTTCGGCCGCGAGTAGGGCATCGTAAATGTCTTCGTCAAATTCCTGATCAAAGCCCAGTCCTAGGGTAGCGTTGGCCTGCGGATCCATATCGACAAGGAGCACCCGTTTTTCCATGGCAGCCAAGGCCGCGGACGTGTTCACACAAGTAGTGGTTTTACCTACGCCACCCTTTTGGTTACAAGCAGCTATAATTCTGCTCACATCTCTCCTGCTTTAGCCGCCGTGACGATGAAATATTTTCTGGGATTGTTGGGTAGGGCGTATGCGTGGTTTTCCACTTTTTCGTATCCCTGGGGGACATCGAATTGCTCAGCGGTTTTAAAAGTCATGAATAGGCCGCCAGGCTTCAGCATTTTATAGGCTAAGCGGGCATCACGGCTAAATTCGCCGAACGCGCGGCAGCACACCACATCCATATGCGAAAGAAACACCTTTTCCACACGCTCAGAAAGCACATGCAAATTGGGGATGCGGATCTCGCGGATGATTTCGGCCATTAAGGCTGATTTTTTTTGTTTCGGCTCAATGGCAAAAACATCGATGTCTGGATTGGCAATGGCCAATGGTACAGCCGGTAGGCCTATTCCACTTCCCATATCAGCCAGCTTATTGACCTCTTTGAAAAATGGCATCAATTGGAGCGAGTCCAGTATATGCCTTTCCCAAATGGCCGGCTCATCGGCTTCGCTTACCAAATTGATATTCTTATTCCATTTTCTCAGAAAAGTTTCCACTCCTCTAAGTTTTTGGAGGGTCTTTTCATCAAAATTTGACGTGTCTAACAGAAGGTTTCCCATAAGCCAAGTAAATGTATCATAAACTTTTTGGATTTCAATGCTTAAGAAAAATAGGCGTGCTATTCTGGCAATTTGGTTTCACGTGAAACCAAATGGAGGGGTGAGGAAGTTGTTTCACGTGAAACATTTTCTGTAACCTCATACAGAATCTGATCTTTAAAACGGCGGTGGGCGAAACCATACCAAAAGTCAGGACGGGAGCGGATCAGGATTTCTAAAACGCGATGGTACCGATTGGCGAGCTTTTCCAAAGTCAGCCCGGGCCGAGGACGCTGGCTAATCTGAACCAGCCTAAAGACGCCCCCTGGTAGAAGGGCTCCAAAAAAAACCGGGGCCTGACTTTTATCTGCGAGAAAACCAGGCAATGGGTTGACCCTAACGAGATGGGAAAAAAAAGGAACCCGCACCTGGCCGTGTGAAGGGTATTGGTCCCATACTATGCCCAAGCATTTGCCCGCCCGCAAATGCTTAAGGCCCAAGCGAGCAATATCCGTTTGAATGATGGGTATGCGCAGCCGCCTTCGGTGTTTTTCCAAAAAGTATTGCGAAACGGGATGCTTAAAAGGTAGGGCCGCGCTGAGCAATGGAATGGCTTTTTCGATACAAAGCCAGGAGCCCATCAATTCCCAGTTGTGAAAATGAGCCGACACTAAAATGGATGATCCCGTGCGGAGGCGGTTTAACTTTAAATGGTCCCTCGGGCGACTTATAATCGTTCGGCCATAAAGACCGTGGAGCGCTTCGAGGGCGTCTATAGATGCATTGATGTAGAAGCGTAGGCGAAAGCCAAAAGTCACCGGAAGCCGAAGCATCCGGAGATTAGTTTGAATCCGGCTTTTTTTCCACCCTATAAGAATAAGCCCCAAAATAAGTGGGGCGGAAAGGGTTCGGATGTAAGCCCTATAAATATATTGTGTCAACAGCATATTATATGCAAATTAATATCTTTTAAGTAAATATGAATGTCAAAAGTTAGCTAAAATCATCCTAACCCTTGAAAATTCAAGGGGATGAAAACTAAATTAAACGCCTCATCCCATAAATTGGAATTTTCACTATGAAAAGAACCTTTCAGCCCCGCAACCGAAAAAGAGTCAACAAGCATGGCTTCCGTAGCCGCATGGCGACCAAAGATGGTCGTGCCGTGCTCGCTCGTCGACGTTCCAAAGGTCGGCACCGTTTGACGGTGAGCGACACCATGGCCTTTAAGGATATCTAGCCTCTCCACCTCGCGGGGAGAGTTTTGGATTTTGGAAAACTCGACCCCGTCCGGTGATTCTCCAGGGCGGTTATCCCCCTTAAAAAATCATCGACTCAACAAGCCGTATATGTATAAAAAGGTTTTCGAAGCAGGGAGGGTGCTACGCAGTGCGCCTCTCACATTGCGGTACTGTTTTGCGGATCAAGATTTGTCCCGTCTAGGCTTTATCATCCGGAAAAAAGTTGGCAATGCTCCGATGCGAAACTCCATACGGCGCACATTGCGCAATTCATTCCAAGCCGCAGCTCCGCATCTTAAGGAAGCAACGTGGATGGTGTTCGATGTTTCCCAAAAAGCATCCCAGTGCCGACGTTCGGAACTTCGCGCTGAAGCAGACCGCCTATTGGGATTGCTGCCGGGAAAAACAACATGAGGCATATCGCCATTTTTTTGATTCGGATGTATCAAAGCATACAGTCCTCTTTCTACGTTGGCTCCTGCCGTTTCCATCCCACGTGTTCTCATTACGCCGTAGAAGCCTTTGAGTCGCGAGGATTTTTTATCGGCCTCATGCTCACCGCCTATAGACTGGTCCGCTGCCAACCTTTTTGCAAAGGTGGCTGGGATCCAGTCCCACGGGACCCGGTCCCACGGGACCTTGCCCCAAGAGACTCTGTCTCCCGGGATCCGGTTCCCAAACATTCTTCGACAACCCTTATGACATCAAGCGCCGAAAACTTTAGGAGCATCTTTTGAATAGAAATACCATCATGGCCTGGGTCTTACTCATGGGCCTCATGCTCTTTTGGACAACGTACAAGCAGAAGCAAGCCATGGCTGCGATGAAGCTCAAGCAAGAGCAACAGCGCATTGATTCCCTGGCAAATGTGGCCAAGAACGGTGGGCTCAAATTAACGGATTCCCAAAGCGGTAGGGAAAAATCCGCTACGGGAGATGCGGCAATGGGCCAAGCAGCAGAGCCAAAAACTACAGTAACTGCAGTTCCAAGTTCGACAGGTTTAACGGATAGTTCGCAGGTATCGGTGCCCCATCGTTTTTTAAACGTTGAGACGAACCGGTTTAAAATGCGACTGGACAATGAAGGCGCCAAGCTGGCGACCCTTTCTTTGAAAGATCTCGCGGGCAAGCCGCCTTACAATCCCGATATACTTGCCGAGAACGGCGGGGCTCTGGCCCTGACCATCGATGCCCATGATTTAGATAAAACGCTTTGGGAACTCGATACTAAGGATACCGCGCTAAATGTTTCCGGCGCACCGGTGACCGTAAATTTCAAGACCACTTTGCCTGGAACCAAAACCATTTTGAAAAGGTCCTTTACGTTCTATCCTGATAGCAACAAATTTTCCCAGCATTTGGAAGCGAGCGAACCGATTTCCAGTTATGCCATCAGCTGGCAATCCGGACTCAAGGAAACCGAAAAGATTCGCGCAGGTAAAGGCTTCGGACTGATGAGCACGTTCTTCAGTGAAGTGGTTATGGATAATGGTTCTAATGTACAGCGCGTTTCCTTTGAAGGAAAAAAGACTTTTAATGAAGCCAGCGGTGTCATCAAATGGGTGGGTCTGCGCCGGAAATACGTGGCTGCTCTGATCAATTTCAATCGTGAAACTACCAACAAGGTGGTTGCGACGGGAAAGGTTGTGGGAGAGGATAAAACCTACCCCAAAGATTATCAACTGCAAATCATCGGCGCGAACTATGAAGACAAGGATCTCGATTTTGACTTTGTGGTGCTGCCGTTGTCCTACGATCAGCTCCTGACCCATAACGACAATTATGAGAAAATAATTTTCTCGGGTTGGGAATCGTTTTTCCGGGCGGATGTATGGTACGTGGCCTTGTGTGGGATGGTCCTGCACTTGCTCAAATTTTTTCACGGCATCATTCCCAATTACGGTATCGCTATTATTTTGCTTACCCTGCTCGTCCGCATTGTCACTTTTCCGCTGACAATTGCCCAAACTAAACAGGGTATTAAAATGCAGCAGCACATGCCCGCCATAGCCAAGATTCGTGAGAAGAATAAGGGTCAGCCGCAAAAAGCCAATGCAGAAATCATGGCGTACTATAAACAAGAAGGCGTGAATCCTTTATCGGGAGTTATGGGTTGTTTCCCCGTGGTCCTGCAAATGCCCATTTTCATCTCCCTGTTCAACGTGCTTGGCCGTGCGGTGGAGCTCAAAGGCGCACCGTTTGGGCTTTGGGTGCATGATTTGGCCCTGCCCGATGTGGTTTACGAGGCCATCAAGGTGCCGTATATCTTTCCCTTAGGGATCACGATCATGCCGTTTTTCATGGCCGCCACTATGTTCTTCCAGATGAAACTGACCATCAAGGATCCCAATCAGAAGATGATGGTTTGGATGATGCCGATTATGATGTTCGTTTTCTCCTGCGCGTTCCCGTCAGGTCTGGTGCTGTACTGGACCGTCTCCAATCTTTTCACCATCGGCCAAACTTATTTTTATACCAACCGGCTTAAAGCCGCGCCTGCATCCAAGGTGATCGTTTCCACCCGGCCTAAATTTAAGGCGAAGTAAATATCAAAAGCGCGGCAAGCGTAATCGGCGACACCATTGTTGCCCTTTCCTCACCGCCAGGCACTTCCGGATTGGCGGTTTTGCGGCTATCCGGACCTGGGTGCCGGGAGGTGCTGGCTGTTCATCTGAGCCGCGGGGCCTCTGTAGCCAGACATGTATACTACGGCGCTTTTCGGACAGAAGGGCCTTCCATTGGACAAACGAGTGCAAGCGCGCCTGCGTCTGCTTCAATGTCGCGACCGGACTCAGACATCTTAGACCGGTTGAACTACGTTTTTTTTCCTGGGCCCGCTAGCTCTACGGGCGAAGATGTGCTGGAACTCTTTCCTCACGGCAATCCTCTTATCATCGATGGCATTCTCAAAGTTTTACTTTCCCGCCCTGGCGTCCGTCTGGCCGAGCCCGGAGAGTTTACGCGCCGGTCTTTTGAAAACGGCAAAATAGATTTGCTCCAAGCGGAAGCGGTGGGGGAACTGATCCATGCGGAAACGATCGAAGCTTTGAAAAATGCGCAGCGCATCGTTGGTGGTGCCCTGAGCGGAGCGTTTAAAACCTTACGCGATGAATTGCTGGATTTGTCCGCCCGCTTGGAACTGGAGGTGGATTTTTCGGAAGAAGAAGTCGATCCGGATTTTGCATCTTGGGCTCCGAGGTTGGAAAGATTGAGCGCCGGATTGCGTAAAATCGCGTCTGGATTTGAAAGAGGGCGTAGTTTGGCGCGGGCGCGACGGGTGGCCATTTTGGGTGCGCCCAATGCGGGAAAATCGAGTCTCATCAATGCCTTGGTCGAATCGGATCGGCTGCTGGTTTCCGATCGTCCTGGTACCACGCGCGATTATGTCGAAGTGCCATTGCGGTTAAAAGGCGGAATCGTGCATCTGGTCGATACCGCCGGGCTGGGCCGACCCATCGACGGGCTTGATGCATTGGCCATGCAAAGAACCCGGGAGCAATGGCAAGCGGCGGACGTATGTGTGTGGGTCGAGGATGGGACCGGTACCAGTACCCGGGAGGTTACGGAAGCGGAAGGTTTTGGTCAGGGTGAAAAGGTTTCTTTACGTCTGGCCACGAAAATGGATCTGCCTGGCTTTAAAGCGCGGCCCGAGTATTTGAGCCTCTCTAGCCGCACGGGCGAGGGTTTGGTGGAATTTCGGGAGCGACTCAACTGCATGGTTTTTGTCTCCGCGAGCGTGGGCGAAGACATTGTAATTACCACCGAGCGACAGTTCCAGACGGTTGAGTTGGCGCAGGCCAAGGTAGCGGCGGCTTTGGAAATGTTGCAGCAGCGGCCAGCCATTGAACTGGTTGCCTTTGAAATACGTGAGGCGGCTTTGCATCTCAAAGAGCTGTTGGGCGAGATTTCCAGCGATGAAATTTTGCAGAGGGTTTTTGCCGGGTACTGCATAGGGAAGTAACTCGGAATTTAAATATGCGTGCCTTCGATAAATCGAAATAGATGTCTACGTTTCGAATGGGAGAGCAAAATGGAATCAAACTTTCATCCCAAAAAACCATGATTCGCAAATCCCCCGCTAATTTCAGGCAACTCGCCGCTCTTCTGAAAAAGGGAGAAGGTCCAAGCCTGGAATTCAAACGATCCACCGGAGAGTTGAAGGAGGGGATGCAAACCCTTTGCGCCTTCTTGAATGGTACCGGCGGTTTGGTTCTCTTCGGAATCCGACCCAATGGGGCAGCTGAAGGTCAGGACGTTTCCGATAAGACTCTGCGGGATATTGCCCAAGCCTTGAATGGTTTCGAACCGCCTGTCAGCATTCAGCCCGAACGACTGCAAGTGGGCGAGGGACGGGAAGTTTTGATTCTCATTGTGGATGGCAAATCCGATTCCATCCCCTTCACCTATGAAGGCAGACCCTACGAAAGAATTGGCAGTACCACCCGGAAAATGCCCCGTGAAAAGTATGAAAAGCTTCTCCTGGAAAAAACCCACGCTAAAAGGCGATGGGAAAACATGGCTGCCGAGGGCGTGCGCCTGCAAGATTTGGACAAAGAGGAAATTCTTCGTACGCGGGAACTTGCGATTCAGCAAAGCCGCATTTCGGCGGGTACGAGCCGGAATATCGGCGAGATTTTGGATCGCCTTGGCCTTCGGGACAAAGGTGTGGTTACCCAGGCCGCGCAGGTGCTTTACGGGAAGAAATTTCTGCCGAACTATCCGCAATGCATCTTGAAAATGGGACGGTTTCGCGGCACCGAAATCACGGGTGAAATCGTGGACAACCGTCAGGAATATTTCAATGCCTTTACCGCCGTGCGTGAGGGCATGGCCTTTCTGGAACGTACCCTTCCCTTGGGAGCCAGATTCCCGGAAGGAAAGATTTATCGGGAAGACCGGTTTCCCATTCCGCCAGACGCTCTCCGGGAAATCCTGCTCAATGCGGTCATGCACCGTGACTATTCGTATTCGGGCGGCCACGCCGCCATCGCGATTTTCGACGATCGCATCGAAATCCGCAGTTACGGACGGCTTCCCACTGGTATCACCGTGGATCAGCTTTCGGGACACCATCTTTCCAAGTTGCGCAATCCCCTCATCGCCGGAGCTTTTCATTTGACGGGAGCAGTGGAAACCTGGGGACGCGGCACAAACCGTGTGATTGACGAGTGCAAGCGCTATGGCATCGCGCCGCCAGTTTTCGAGGAGCGGCAGGGTTTTATGATCGTGACTTTCAAGGCGCGCTTCGCGGATGGTACAGGGGAGGTCGAGGCCCAAGTCGAGGCCCAAGTCGAGGCCCAAGTCGCGTTGACTGCCACGGGACAAACCATGCTAATCGCATTGAAGAAGAATTCAATGGGAAGCGGCCCATTGGCTCAAGTCCTAGGTTATTCCCAGCGCACTGGTAATTTCAAAAAAGCGTTGGAAAAGCTCTTCACAGCGGGCTTAGTCGAAATGACCGTTCCGGAAAAACCCAACAGCCGCCTGCAAAAATACCGCATCACCGCCAAGGGTCGCGCCTTGTTGAAAGCGAAAAAACTGTGAACGCCATCCCCAGCAAACTCCGCCCCAACCTTGCCTGGGCCAAGCTGCCGCTTTTCGATCGCAAGGGGTGAAAGAAAGTTCGTTTCGGCGATGTTGTCGAAAATGCCAACGAATCCAACACCGTTGAGCGAATGATTCTTGAAGCCGTTTCAGGCAGTTCAAAAATATATTGGTTCGTGAAAAAAAGCCGGCGTATTTGGGTGAATCACTTGGTGAAGATTTACGTCCGACCTTTTGGGAATATTTGCCCGGCCCTGAATTACCACTACAATTCGTCATTGTCACTTCCAAACTATTGACCGGCTTCGTTCACCTCAAATTATTCGGTGCTGGGAAAGATTTGGGAAGCGTTATCACCTGATCCATGTGTGGAAACTTTGGTCATGGATGCGGATGTGCTCAATTCCCTATTTAAAGACGACGATTCGGCAAGGCTATTAGCGGTCTGCACAGTATCTTCTAAATGCCCGGCTCCTTTGGTTTGGCGGGTGACAGCCACATGTTCGCAAGGAGGATGCGATGAGAAAAGACACGCTGACAACCGGTTTTTCCGCAGTCTGTTTTTGTGCAGCCCTGACGCTTGGTGGCAGTCTGGCAGTAAGTGGAACTACTATTCGCAATTATTCTCCCGACACTTCGAATTTTGCCAACCCCGAGCGCGGCTTTTACAAGCAGATATCCGTAAACGGTACCGCCTTGACAAAAGCACGAAACACCGATGCCATCACGCTCGTTCGTACCTATTATCGTTTAGACAATTGGCGCGACACTTTGTTGCCGCAGTCCTTCCTGGACCAGCTTGATGCGGATGCCAAAGTGCTGCGCCAGGCGGGTGCCAAATATATTCCCCGCTTCTCCTACAACTTTCCTACCGGCGATTATGCCAACAGCCCCGATGCCACACTACCCATGCTTTTGCAGCACATTGCCCAGCTTCAACCGTATTGGCGACGGAACGCGGATGTTATTTTCGCTCTGGAAGCCGGCTTCGTGGGCGCTTGGGGGGAATGGCACAGTTCCCTAAACCTGCTCCACCTTCCCCCGGCCAACGGACAGATTCTGCTCGCCCTGCTCGGCGCCATGCCTCCCGATCGAAATGTGTTTTTTCGCTATCCGGGGATCAAGCGATCCATTCTCGGCAATACGCCGCTCGCCGACAATGAAGCGTTCACGGCATCCAACCGCAGCCGCGCAGGAGCCCATAACGATTGCTTGGGAGCCTCTCCGGAGGATTGGGGGACCTATCCCACCAACGCTATCCAGGAAAATAAGGATTTTCTACATCAAGACAACCGCTATGTTGGACAGGAAGGGGAAACCTGCAACCTCAGCAGCCCCCGATCGGATTGTCCCCAGATGCTTCAGGATTTGGCTTATATGCGTTGGGATGCTTTGAACATGGACTATCACCAAGGTGTGCTGGATGCGTGGAAGGCGCAGGGCTGTTTTGAAACTGTGCGCAAACGCCTCGGGTACCGGTTCCGGATGATACGCGGTGAGCTTCCCGATACTGTGGTTGCTGGGGGACCGCTGTCTTTTCGGCTTAACCTGGTCAACGAAGGTTGGGGAAAACTTTTCAATTACCGTCGCGCCAATTTGATCCTGCGTCGCGCAGGTGCGCCCATTCAATCCTTTGCTTTATCTACGGACCCACGGCGGTGGCTGTCCGATGACACCGTCAAATTGGATTTGACCGTAACTCTTCCGGGTACTTTGGCATCTGGAACCTACGAACTTCTTCTCAACCTGCCGGACACGGCGGCTGCCTTGGTTGGAGATGTGCGCTATGCAGTGCGCTTTGCGAATGCGGGTGTTTGGGAGGCTACCACCGGGTACAACCTTTTGAATCATTCTGTCCAGGTCATGCCACAAGGTGTTTCCATCCGATCGGGTGCGCGGAAAAATCGGCATCATCCGCCGCTGGAAGCGTGGGTAGGGCTGCATCCATCCGCGTATTTTTACACGGAGAGCGAAGGCGGAAAGGCCGTCGATGCTGTGGGACGGAATCGGCCTCTCCCTTGACTTCAGTGTATTGAGCCGGAAAAAAATTCAAGTTGAAAACTTCCCTTTCCCAATTGACCGCAAGGTTTATTCGTAGCCATTGGAAAGCTTACACGTACTCGGCCATATTACTGGTTATCGTAGACGCACTTATTGTATGGGTTCCCCGCAAAGTAGGAGCCATCATCGATGGCTTGGCAAAAAAGGAATTAAATGGACAAGCGCTCACTTCGCAGTTGGCATGGCTGCTCGTTTTGGGACTCGCCATTTATCTAGTGCGGATAGGCTGGCGGCGGATACTTTATGCCGCGGCGTATCAATTTGGGGTGGAAATACGCGCCCGATTGTATGACCGGCTGAGTCAGCAAGGACCTCGATTTTTTCAAAGCAAAAGGACCGGGGATCTCATGGCCCTGTCCACGAATGATGTTGATGCCGTGGAATTGGCGGCGGGTGAAGCCATGCTCGGACTTTTTGATGGCAGCGTAACCTTGGTGATGGTGCTGGGAATGATTTCACTGGGTGTCGACTGGCGTTTAACGTCCATTGCGTTGTTGCCCTTTCCAATCATGGGCTTGGCATTTTGGCACATTTCCCGAAAGGTCCACGAAACCGCCACGGAAGAATTGAATCGATTCAGTCGGTTAAATGAGCATGTTCAGGAATCATTTTCCGGAATACGCACGCTACGCGCCTTGGGATTGGAAAAAAGCAATACCAAACAATTTGTCCGCCTGACTAATAATGCCGCCAAGGCAAATCTAGCGGCTTTGAAATGGGAAGCCGGGTATGATCCCGCGATTAGCTTTACGTTGTCCACGGCAAGCGCGATAACACTAGGGTATGGCGGTTACTTGGTGTGGCACAACCAATTGTCCATTGGAATGTTGACGAGCTTTATCATGTATCTTGGGCAACTCGTTTGGCCCATGTTCGCTGCGGGCTGGGTGCTTTCCATGCTGGAAAGAGGGCGCGCAGGCTGGGAACGGATTCGGGACGTTTTAAAGGAACCATTGACTATAGAAGATGGTGGTTTGCTTTTGCATGCTCCGAGTGGAGCCATCGTGGCAAGGGACTTAAATTTTTCCTATTCGTCCCAATCGCCACACGCCCTGTCCAATGTCGAATTCATTCTTCCCCCAGGACACACGCTCGGCATTGTCGGTCCCACCGGATCCGGAAAATCAACCTTACTCAAATTGTTGCTGCGTCAATTTTCCCCAGAATCGGGCCAGTTGCACTGGGGGGAAGACCTCATAAGTGATTTTAAATTGGTTGCTTTTAGGGACTATGTCAGCTGGGTGCCGCAAGAGCCGTTTTTATTTTCCGCTACCCTTTCCGAAAATATTTCCTTGGCTAAACCGGAAGCGACCCAATCAGAAATAGAGCGTGTGGCAACCTTGGCCTCCATTCATACCGATATCCTCAGCTTTCCAAAGGGATACGAAACTCTGGTGGGAGAGCGCGGTATCACCTTGTCAGGCGGTCAACGCCAACGCATCGCCCTCGCGCGCGCGCTGCTTTGTAATAGACCCTTATTATTGCTGGATGATGCTTTATCGGCCGTTGACACGGAAACGGAGGCTAAAATCTTGAATCATTTACGGGACGTACGGAACGAACCCATTTCCAAAAGTCGCGGCTTCCGCAGTACCATACTCGTTAGCCATCGATTGAGCGCCTTGATCGACGCAGATCAAATTCTGGTTTTAAAAGAGGGACAAATCGTCGAAGCAGGCAACCATGCTTCACTGCTTGCCTTGCGCGGGTGGTATGCGAAACAATGGCGTTACCAACAGTTGGAAGCCAGTATAGATGCAATTTGAACAAAACGGAATGTGGCAGGCTTTGATCCTGCTTTGGAAATCCGCTCAACAGGAAAAAGGACATCTCCTTCGGGGAACGCTTTGGCTCATGCTTGCTGCCGGAACGGAAATGGCAGGCCCGATTTTAGGAAAAATGTTAATCGACGATCATCTTTCCATTAGAAACCTGGATCTGAATCGCATGGCCTTGATTCTAATTGGCATTCTACTCTCTGGATGGCTCGCGAGCCTGCTTCGATATTTACAACTTGTGCGGTTGTCCGGTTTAGCCATGCGTTCCGTTGGCCGCTTACGCGAACAAGCGTATACGCATGTCATGCGCCTGCCCATGACTTTTTTTGATACATCCATAACGGGGCAATTGGTAAGCCGCGTAACCAATGACACGGAAGCGGTTAAAAGCCTGTACATCCAGGTCTTATTCGTGCTTTTGAACAGCGGCATCATTTTGCTAGCTGCCATGGTCGCCATGACTTGGCTGGATTGGCGATTGATGCTTTTTGTCGCGTCCATGATTCCGGTTGTCATTGCCATGGTTTGGTTATACCAGTACTTAAGTGCGCCGGCCGTTTCTAAAAGCAGAAAACTCCGGAGCGATATAAATGCCCAGATGGCGGAATCCTTGGGGGGCATGGGAATTTTGCAAGCGCTCAATGCCGTAAAACAATTTAAGGATGTGTTCGGGTCGACAAATCACGCCCATTACTTAGCGCGGGTTCAGGTGCAAAATGCCAATGCCTGGTTGTTAAGGCCTGCGCTTGACTTGCTCAATGTAGTGCTCTTAATCCTCGTCATTTTCAGTTTTAGCAGGCGGCCACTAAACGGAATGGAAGTGGGGCTGTTATACGCCTTTGTGAGTTACATAGGCCATATTATCGATCCCTTAATCCAAATCACCACCCAGTTCGGTCAGTTGCAACAGTCCGTCGTTGCCGCGGCGAGGGTGCATCAACTGTTAGAGGAAAAAGCCACCCGCCCGATTGAAAATGCCGCGGTGGTAGCAAACGGGTCCATTTCCATTCGGAATTTGAAATTTGGGTATGCCCCTGAGAATTTGGTTATCCAAGACTTGTCCTTGGAAATTCCGTCCGGTACTTTTATTGGAATTGCCGGCAAAACCGGAAGCGGCAAGTCCACGCTGCTCAATATTCTCCTGCGATTCTATCCCCCTCAATCCGGCTATATTGAATTTGGTGGCGCGTCCCTTGATGCGATAAGCGAAGCCGCCTTCCGAGCCCATGTTGGTTTAGTCCCGCAAGATCCATTTTTGATGGCCGCCACCGTCCGGGAAAATATTTCGATGGGCAGGGATATATCGGATCAAGAAATCGAAAAGGCGGGGCGAGCCTCCAAAGCCCATAAATTTATTTCCGCTTTGGAAAAGGGGTACGACACTCCTTTGGGTGAAGGGGGCTCCAGACTCTCTACGGGCCAGAAACAATTGATCGCCATCGCTCGAGCCTTGGCGGGACAACCCAAGATTTTATTTCTCGACGAAGCGACATCCCATATCGACAGCGAAACCTCAAAATCAATCCAGTCCACGTTACATGAGCTGCATGGGAAAGTAACCATCGTCGCCATTGCGCATCGCTTGTCCACGATTCGTCACGCGGATAATATTGTTATTATCAACCATGGCACCATTGCCGAAACAGGGACACATGAAAACCTGATGCACCATGCAGATGGAATTTACCGGAAACTGTATTTGCTGCAGCAGATGGGCGAGTAGTTTAGAGTTTAAAGCCTTCGATTGGAGTCAACTATGAGTCAGAAAATCCTAATTCTAGTCGGCGACGGCGGCGAAAGTTTTGAAACCTGGTTTGCGGTGCATCGCTTTCGCGAGGCCAATTACCAAACCGTGGTGGCGGCTCCTTCCAAGCGCCGTTTGAACCTCGTGATCCACGACTTCGAGCCCGGCTGGGACACCTATATGGAGCGTCCCGGCTACGCCATGGAATCGGACATTACTTTTGAGCAAGTGGTGGTCAAGGACTATATCGCCGTGGTGTGTATTGGTGGCCGATCCCCGGAATACCTTCGCAACAACGCCAAAGTCCTTTCCATCTTACAGGAATTCGACCGGTTGGAAAAATGGATTTGGGCGCTTTGCCACGGAGTGCAATTGCCGGCCGCTGCAGGACTGCTCAAAGGCAAAAAGGTCACCTGCTACGAGCATGTCCGACTGGAAGTGGAAGCCTCTGGCGGCACCTACGTCAAAGCGAAAGCAGTGCGGGATGGCAGGCTAGTCACTTGCCCAACTTGGGTGGAACACCCCGAATTCTATCGGGAAATCTTTAGCTGTTTGCGGGGAGAGTAGATCAAGTCCGAAAACGTACTTTACAAATAGTCGTCTAAATGGAAAGCTTATTTCAACTCCAGAAAGTAGTCCGGCAGTTCTAAGAGTACCGGGATATCCTCGCGAAAGGCATCGAGCAAGCTTGCCGTATACTTTCCGAAGGCGGTGGATTTTCCGCCAAAGTTCAAAGTATGCAACCAATGCTGAACCTGGTAAAAGCCCCCGCCGTGCACGTGCCAACCTTTAGATAAAATTCTGCAACCACTGCTGCTAACGGCTTCGACTTTGCCCCGGCCTTCCACTTGCAAATATTGATAGACGATATTGGCATGATACGGCGTAAGCGAAAGCGGTGAAAGCACCAGATGCAAATCCTGTCCCTTGCTGAGCAGGACAAACTTGCCTTCCGGATCCGACAGAGAAATTTCGGGCAGCTTTTCATAGCATTTGATATGCAATTGATAGGGAGCGACCGAGCTTCCGCTTTTGCTCTCCGTGGTCATTGGGCCGAACGGATTTTGTGGAGCAAGTTTGAAGTTGAAAGCCCGGGAATTTTTTCCACGATATGCAAACGGCCACCGAGCTCGCGGATAAGCGGGGCCTCTATGCAATCCTTTCCATATTCCGATCCGTTTACGTGCACGTGGGGCCGGATTTCCAAAAGGAAAGGCATGGGAACCGCCTCCTCAAAAATATGCACGAAATCCACTGCACGCAATGCCAAGAGCATTCGGGCTCTTTCAGCTTCTGGAATCATGGGACGATTCGCGCCTTTGTAACCGCGCACGGAGGCATCGCTGTTGAGCCCCACAATGAGTACGTCGCCTTGGCCACGGGCTTGCTCAAGAATATGCACATGTCCGGCATGGAGCAAATCGAAGGAGCCATTGATGGTGACGATTTTGCGACCACGCGCGCGCAAGGAGGCGGAGAGCGTTGCCAATTGGTTTCGTGCCAGCAGTCGCGGCAATCCAGAGGCCCCATCTGCGGAATCGGTATCGAGCAATTCGGCCGCACTCACGGTTGCCGTTCCGAACTTGCCCACAACGATGCCGGCTGCTTGATTGGCAAGCCGCACAGCTTCTTCTAAACCAGCTCCAGCAGATCGTGCCATGGCCAAAGTGGCGACCACAGTGTCTCCGGCGCCGCTCACATCGAACACTTCGCGCGCTTGCGTGGGGAGATTGAAATGCGTTCCCTCATCGCGATGGAAAAAAGAAATGCCGCGTGAACCTAATGTCAAAACAACATGCGTGTTCAGTTTTTTACGAAGCGCATCCCCGTTGGCTAGAATAAGCGCATCCGTCGGGTCGCATTCCGTTTGGCCCAAGAGCCCTTGGGACTCTTTCCAGTTTGGCGTGATATAGTCGCAATGGGTATAGAAGCTGGAATGTTGAGGCCGCGGATCCACTAGCACTTCTTTGCCGGCGGCATGCGCTTCCTGAATAATTATTTGGCAAAGGCTCTGAGTCAGAAATCCTTTGGCATAGTCAGAGAGCACAATAAGGCGGGTGGAAGGCAGATGATTTCGAAAGGCCGACAGAATTTCATTTTCCGTCTCCGTGGAGATGTTGGGCGTTTCTTCATAATCGAGGCGCAAAAGCTGTTGCCCTTGACCTACCAGGCGAGTTTTGCGTATGGTGGGCCGACCGTCGCGGATGGCGTGAAAATGAATCCCCGATGCCTTGACCAGATTCTCGAACAGTTCGCCATGAAAATCTTGGCCGATTAGGCCCATCAGTATGGCTTTCCCGCCCAGCGAAGCGACATTGGCAGCTGTGTTGGCTGCTCCACCTAGAACGCGCCGAGTTTTCTCAACATCGACTCTAAGTACGGGCACGGGCGCTTCGGGAGACAGCCTGGAACAGTCCCCGCTGAGAAACTCGTCCAGAAAGACATCGCCAAGTACTAGAATACTCTGGGATTGAAAACGGGAAAGTAGTGCGGACACATCCATAGCTTGTATTGTAAGAAGATTTGAGGTGAATGGGGATCTCAATTGCAAAAAAGGGACCCTCGAAAGGGTCCCTTCGCTGTCCCAAGGAGAGGGGAAACTCCTTATTTCAGCTTCTCAAGAATATAGATCCAATACCATTTGAATTATTTAACACTTCCGGTGGTTAACCGACCGCGGAAAATTCTGTCATTTCTTCCATGGAGCGTAAGTTGGCCAAGCCCTTTTCCTTGATTTGGCGGACCCGTTCCTTGGAGAGGCCGATGATTTCACCGATTTCTTCCAAGTTAAGCGCTTCATGATGGCTGATGCCAAAGTACATGGACAAGACCGTGCGCTCTTGTTCGCTTAGTTTGTGCAGAAGTCGCGAAACAAACTTGCGCTGCGAATTGAGGTTGGTCGAAATATCGGGCCTATCGGTATGGGTGTCTTCCAGAATATCCATGACCGAGGTGCCGTCTTCGCCGTTAAGGCTTTGGTCCAAGGACGAATGCCGAAGGCCCATTTCCATGATTTTTTCAATCTGCCGTCCTGTATACCCCATTTTGCTGCCTAAAACTTCGGTATCGATTTGTGTTCCTCCGCCGATGGTTTGGCGCATGGGCACATTGTGCTTCGAAAAGCGGCGCAAAATGAGCTCTTTTTCGGCTGAAATGCGGACGACCCGGGCCCGTTCTGCAATCGCGCGGGTAATGGCCTGGCGAATCCACCATACCGCATAGGAAATGAACTTGAGCTTGCGATTGATGTCGAAGCGCTTAGCAGCCTCAATAAGGCCGATATTGCCTTCATTGATCAGCTCGGGCAGGGAAAAACCCTGGTTTTTGTACATAAAAGCCACATTGATGACGAACTTGAGGTTGGAACAGACCAATTTATGGATGGCCTTTTGGTCGCCGGTTTGTACCAGCTGCAACAGGGCCGCTTCTTCGCCCTTTTTCAAAAGAGGATATTTCGAGATATCCTTGATATATTGATAGTAGAGCGATGCTCCGTCCCACGATTCCATTGTTTGATGAGTCATTGGATGCTTCCTCGTTTGAATTTCTGTTCTAATAATACCTTCGGCCAAAAGGGCCATTGTCACGCTTGTGTCATACCTCCGTACTTGTTCAGCCCCGGCCTAATTCCTACTTTTACCGTCCCGCCAGCATTCGCAGGCAGATAATGCGTCTTTCCAGGAGTATACCGTGGGCTTTGTTGAACTAATTGCATCCGATCTTAAACTTGCTGCGGACCAGGTTCGCAATAGTATTGCGCTTTTCGACCAGGGCTCTACTGTGCCTTTCATCACGCGCTATCGTAAAGAAGTCACCGGATCGCTGGATGAAACACAGCTTCGGTCTATCGAAGAAAAGTACGCCTACTATAAGGAATTGGACGAGCGCCGAGTAACGATACTCAAGAGCATCGAAACCCAAGGCAAGCTCACGCCGGAATTGCGGAGTAAAATCGAGACGACGCTTTCCAAAACCGAACTCGAAGATTTGTATCTGCCTTACAAACCCAAGCGTCGCACACGCGCCATGGCCGCGAAGGAAGCTGGACTAGAGCCGCTCGCACGCATTCTCGAAGCACAGGCAACACCTGAAGCCGGACAGACTCCGGAACAGTTGGCGGCCGCATATGTAAAGCCCGATCTCAATATTGCCGATGCCGCCGCAGCCTTACAGGGCGCGCTCGATATCCTGGCGGAAGAGATTTCCGAAGATGCGGAAATCCGAAGACAAATTCGTGAGATGGCTTTGAAAATCGGCCTCTACGTGAGCAAGGTTCGCAAAGAATTCGTGGGCAAGCGCAGCAAGTTTGAAATGTATTACAACTTCAGCGAAAAGGTCAGCGCCTTGCCTTCGCATCGCATCATGGCCATGCGCCGGGGCGAAAAAGAAGACGTGCTCATGACCGAGCTCCAGCTGGACGATGACAAGTGTCTGGCTATCCTCAATGCCAAGGCCATCAAGAATCCCTCGCCATATAAGCTGGAACTTGAACGCATGTCCAAAGATGCGCTCGATCGGCTTATCAAGCCTTCCATCGAAACGGAAGTGCGCATGCATTTGAAAGACCGGGCCGATGGCGAGGCCTACACCGTGTTCCAGAAAAACCTACGGGATGTGCTGTTGGCCGCGCCGGCCGGGGCTAAAACCGTTATGGGCGTGGATCCGGGTTTCCGCAGCGGCGTCAAACTGGCTGTCATCGATCCCACCGGAAAACTGCTCGAGCATCGCACCATTTATCCCCATCCTCCGCAAAACCAGGCGGAAGCCTCGCAAACCATTTTCCTGGCGATGATTGAAAGCTTTGGTGTGGACATCGTCGCCATCGGCAATGGCACCGCCTCGCGGGAAACGGACGAATTCATGTCCACGGCCTTTCAAGCCTTGGCTAAACCACCTATCAAGGTGGTGGTTTCTGAAGCCGGCGCATCGGTTTATTCCGCCTCACCGTTGGCCGGAAAAGAATTTCCCAATCTCGATGCCACCATCCGCAGCGCTGTATCCATTGCCCGGCGCATCCAAGACCCCTTGGCCGAACTCGTGAAAATTGACCCCAAGTCCATTGGCGTAGGCCAGTATCAGCACGATGTCAATCCCAACGAACTCAAGCGCAAGCTCGAACAGGTGGTGGAATCCTGCGTGAATTCAGTGGGCGTGGATGTGAATATCGCTTCTGAATCGCTGCTCGGATACGTCGCCGGCATCAACAAATCCTTGGCAAAAAATATCGTCGACCATAGGAATGCCAACGGCCCTTTTACCGGCCGGTCCGGTCTCGTCAAGGTTTCGCTTTTTGGCCCCAAAGCCTTTGAACAAGCCGCCGGATTTTTGCGCGTACAAGGGTCGGACAATCCTCTCGACGCCTCTGCCGTGCATCCCGAGCGCTACGAGCTCGTGCGGAAAATGATCGAAGACACCGGCGCGTCCCTTAAAGAGGTGATCGGCAATCAGGAAATCATTTCCAAAATCGAACTCGGCAAATACGCCACCGATGACGTAGGCATGCCCACCTTGCTGGATATTACCGCGGAATTGGTGAAGCCCAGCCGGGATCCGCGCGCGGAATTCGTATACGCCCGCTTCAATGCCAAGATTCAAGAAATGAAAGACTTGACACCCGGCATGTGGCTGGAAGGCAGTGTCACCAATGTCACCAACTTCGGCGCTTTTGTCGATGTGGGCGTGCATCAGGATGGGCTGGTTCACATTTCAGAAATAGCCGACAAATTTGTGGATGATGCCAAGAAAGTCGTGACCGCCGGTCAGATTGTGCAAGTACGCGTACTCGAAGTGGATGCCCAGCAGAAACGCATTTCCCTTTCGATGAAGAAAGAATCGGCTCCGGCTCAGGCTCGTGGCGATAAGCAGGACGCCCAACGCGGCGGTAAACCCGGACAAGGGCCCGGTCAAGGCAAAGGTCCAGGCAAGCAGCCTCCTAAGAAGCCCCATGCAACCATGGATCAACTTAAGGAAAAGTTTGCAGAAGACAGCAAGATGAAGAAGAACAACATGAAGCTGGCCTTCTCCGTGAAATCATTGATGCGTTCTGGCCGCTAGGCCGGAACGCCGAGATCTGGCCGATAGGCCTTATCTCCGCGCTCTGGCCGTTAGGCCCGATCGCGGCAATCTCTGGGTCAGCCATTGCCAGTATGGAACCGGCTGATTATTTTGTCGTTTCGGTTTTTGCCTCAAAGGCTTTACCACTTCGGTAGGGCTTAAGATTCTTGGGGCGGGTTAGCTCAGTTGGTTAGAGCAGAGGAATCATAATCCTTTTGTCCGGGGTTCAAATCCCTGACCCGCTACCATTTCTTCGACCAGTAAAATTGGCGTCATTTACGAGGGCGCATCTGGAGTTGGCATGTTGGTAATTCGTACGGCTCAGTTGGAAAAAATGGAAGAGGGCTTCCGGGCCGAGTTGCGCCGACGTTCCAGCAAAATGTTGTTGGCGGACGGAGCATTCCAGAAAAATTCCACCGATGCGGCGAAGTTGGAAAACCTGTTGCAAGTTGCCGACCAGCGGATTGATACGTATGGTGGCAATCCTACTCGTGATCTTGTCCGCTATGTCAAACTAATGATGCGGTTAGGCGAAGATTTTTCTTCCGTATCACCCTGGAAGGAACTTGTCTTTGATGAAGCGGAAATTCCTGGCGCTGCAAAGCTGGATGCTGTCGAGGTGTATTTGAAAAATTCTGGAGCGCCAGTTTAAATGCCCTTTGGATGCATTTTTAACTGTGGCGCTCAGGAAAAGGTGATATCGTTTATCGTTACCGGGGGAGGCGTGCAGCGCATCCGTGGAAACTGGTACACCTCGGAAGAAGCCGGTCAGCGGGTATTGGTTACCGCGATTACGCAGCCGAACACACCCGTAGTATGGGCTAACTTGGTTTGGGCACCCGTTGAAGCCTTGCCGGTTATCGGCAACCCCAATCAAGCGGAGGTGGTTCGCGCCCCTGCGGGTGGACAAGTGGAAGTGCGAGCTACGCTAGATAATTCCAAAACCTTGAATTTGAACTTCGTCGATTTTTCAAATTTGGAATGCGAAGACATTGAATTCATCGGCCAGTACCTGGGCCACCCCACCTGGAAATGTTATCTCAATAACCCTGGTGTGCATGTTACCGCCAGCACCAATCCCAATCGCCGATATCAAAGCGAATTCACTTGGGCCTGGAACATGGGCAATCCTGGTTCATCCAATCGACGTCGCATTATTCCCATGCCGATAGGCGTCCTAGACTATGTCATCACCGCGACCCTTTTCACGAAACCCCGGTCTATAGGCCTAAGAGTTTGCCAGGTTCCTGTATTGCAATTGTCTCGATTGATTTTCACGGGTGGCCACACGGTGGAATGTGATACGCTCGGAAACTTCGATGATGAGTGGGAATTAGCTCGGCCCAGCCCCGATCCGGCCGTGGGATTAGCGGCCCTGTTTCCGGTACCTAATGCAGTGCTCTGCTATACGCGCGGGACGCGTGTCGGTCTCACACCCGCATTCAATACCGTCACGGCTCCTTCTATGACTGAGGTCATATCTATTTTGGCCCATGCGGATTTTAACGGGACGCGACTTTCCTGGCGCTGGGACAACATCACCATTACTCCCGGCGCCCCATTGCCCGTAATACCCCAGCAGGATAGCGATCGCAGTCTGCCCAACCAGGTCTTTCATTATCACAACCTAACCATCCATTGGGAAACGCTAGCCAAGGATGGCGTAACACGGGCGGCAGGGCAATCGGTTCATGAGCTGTATACTACTTTGAATGCGCCCGCCTTTCCCGCACCCGTATACTGGACATTGCTCCACCATAGCTGCACGCGGGCGTCTGGAGCAACCACAAGCCGTACTGTTATTGCCAATGTCTTCGCACTGTTCCAAACGCTCAATGTTACCCGTATTCGGGACAATGGCCAGCTCAATTATTGGAATCCAAATGCCGCTGCGAAGAACATAGGAGATACCCAGGATTTACTGGCCGCTAACAACAGTGGAGCACCGACAGGCGGGACCGGCCATTGCGGATCCTGGGCTGAATTCCTCATCGACATGTGGGCGGTTCAAGGAATCACGACTGGGGAAAAAGTGTTTATCGGCCACCAAACCTATATCAATGGTGGCGTGAACCCGTTCGGTTTTCTGGTCAAGAACTGGGTCTTTAACCATCCCCCCGCATCCAATGCCGCTGCCTTGACACACCAACTCGGCGTGAATGTCAATCCTGCTCCGGGCATTCCCGGCCAGGGAAACCCGAATCCTCCCGAAGCGTTTTTCAATCACTTCGTGGCCTTAAATACGACTACCAACCGTATCTACGATCCGTCTTATGGCGTGGTATTCCGGAATCAAAACGCCTGGGAGCGGGCCGCAGTAGCGGGATTGCTCAGAGACGGTGTGGCCATTGGGCTTCCTGACGCCGGGTACGATCAAACGCTTAATCCCGGACGGTTACTGCAATTCAGGAACGAAGTCACCAACCTGATCATGCCCTAAGCAGCTGGAAAAATCAAAATGAAATTCAATTTGGTTTGGACGTGTCGGTGAATTGGGTCCATCCGGTGCTGGTACCGACGGCCATTGTCCTTGGGCTTTTTTTTTCCTGTTCCAATACGAGGTCTTCAATGCAAGCGAATCATCCTGAAAGCCATGCTCCAGAAATTTCCTTGACGGCGTTGCCGGCCGAAACGGGACCCGTTTTGAATTCCCTGCAGCTCCTTACCGTTCAGGGGGAAGTGGGAATCGCGATAGCCAGCAGCAGTTCGGGCGGCAAACCGGGAATGACACTCCGTAGCAGGAATTTTTCCGGTCAGAGCCGACAAGAGGCGCTGGTGGTATCGCAGCTGTTGCATGCTACACCCATGTGGAATGCGCGCGTACGGGAGAGCGATACATTGGAAGTGGTAACGGAAAAGGCGGGAGGGGCCGTCAACGCATTGTACCGTGTGGACGCGGCCGCAGAGGATTGGATATCTCGAAAATATGCCACGGAAAATTTTTCCAGGCCAAAATTTGTAAAAGGTTGGACCGATCATTCCTCACCCGCCATTACCGCACTTATGAGTAAAGGGCGCGTCGCCCTATTTGTTCCCAGAGAAAATAACCAGTACGAGGAATTGCAGGAAATAGCCTGTCCGGGCATCGATGTTTTGCTCCTGTATAAAGGTCCCGGCCAACCGGCTTGGCTTTTCTACAAGGAGCGCGTTCCAGGTCCCGTGCGTCCGCCCGCGACACAGCGTGGGGTATTGTGTGTGTTACCCTTGGGTCCGGATATGAAACCGATCGGTGCCATGACTCGTCCATTTGGACAAACAGTGATTTTCGAATTCGACGTGTTCCAAAGCCCCAAAGGCGTTTCCCTGCTTGCCACTACTGAGCAAGGTATTCTGATAGGCCTGGCGACTTTTGTGAAAGGCACCGGAGCGACTTCCATCGACACCTTGCAACTCACCGCGCGAACGGAAAAAACCTGGGCTGGGGCGCTTTCCAGTCCCAGTCTCTTGGAGGTTTCCGATACCTTGCATTTTGCTTTGTTGGAAACAAGCCGGGATGCCACCCAAAGGATTTTGACGTGTACTTTGAGCAAAAAGACGCTATTGGAACGCGTTTCTAACTGACCAACCCGCTTCTTTTCCCTTGAGATCGTAAAAGCGGTTAGTGCGGTTAGGCGGTGCGAAACCGATTTTCGCACCGGATTTAATCCGGCTTCTTTTTTCACCTGTTGCGCATTTACGCTTTGCGTGTATACCCACTTGGGTCGTTTGCATCTGTTCAAATTCTTGGAAAGGTATTGAAACACCTGTGAACGAATTCTGTTCCGTAATTCGGTATGCCACATACGTTGTTTACTAAGGAATCGTAAAAAGTGTAGGGCCCGGTAGAAATATTTCCCTTGTACACTTTCAGCGCTTCCACGGACACAGTCGCCGAATATGTCTGATGGGAAAATCCTATAGTTGAATAACTATTCACTCGACCATAAAAAACGAAAGAAGAATTTTGATAGGCCATCCTTAGTCTACTTTTTAAGGATTCCTCAAAAACGGTATCCACAATGTTTGGAAAGTTGTTTTTAATGTATTCGGATAAAAAAGTTCTTTGCACTACACCGGGGGATAGCGTATCCAGCTTTACCCCGCTATAAATTCTTGTGCAGGATGCAGCGGCTGGCCGTATCGATAAAACCATAGCCATAATTATTAACAGAAGCATTCGCATTTCAGTCACTCCCTTAGGCAGATTTTAAGAGGAGAGGAGCAAAGTCTGCGCCAAGATTTGAAAGTTGTCGACCTCACTTATTGAAGCCAAAAGCCCAATTATTTTATTTCGCTTGTCCAATTCAAGAACAGGTTTCAGGCAATGACCATCAAGTATTGATTGCCTGCAAGCCAGCCGCCAGGAAAGCCGTGAAAAAGGCTCGGTTTTCTTAGGCTATTAAATCAAATTCTCCGGAACATCCTGAGCATAATCCACACCCTGCATACCAAAACCATACAGGCGCATGAAGTCGCTCCGGTACCCGGCGATGTCGCCACTGATACCGGCATTCTCCGTATTCACTTGTTGCCACAGCAAATCGACTTCGTCTTGCACGTCTTGGCGCAGTTCCAAATCGTCCATGCGAATGCGATTTTTTTCGTCCACTTCAACGGGTTGGCCCGAGTACACGCGGGTGCGGAAGAGGCGGTCGATTTGTTCCAGCGTACCTTCGTGAATGCCTTTGGCTTTCATGACTTTGTAAAGCAGGCTGATGTAAAGCGGAATGAAGGGAATGGCGGAACTGGCCTGCGTGACCAGCGCTTTGTTCACAGAAACGTAGGCACGACCACCGGTTTTTTTGAGGCGGGCGTCCAGGCGTAAGGCCGTGTCTTCCAAATCATCTTTGGCAGCGCCGATGGTGCCGTTTCTGTAAACGGGCTGCGTGACTTTGGGGCCGATATAGGAATAGGCCATGGTGATGGCTCCGGGAGCCAGCAGATTCGCTTGTTGCAGTGCGTCGATCCAGAGTTCCCAATCCTCTCCACCCATTACGCCAATGGTGTCGGCCACTTCTTCTGGTGTGGCAATATCCAGGGTAACGGTAGAAACCACGCCGGAGTTGAAGTCGATGGTTTTGTTGGTATAAGGTGCCAGTTTTGGCTTGAGTACGCTTTTGTAGGTGACTCCGCTTTTGGGATCGGTGCGCCGGGGCGAAGCCAGACTGTACACAACCAGATCGACTGGTCCGAGTTCGTTTTTTAAAATCTCCAGCGCTTGGGCTTTAAGCTCATTGGAAAAGGCATCGCCGTTTAAACTTTTGGCAAAAAGTCCGGCTTTTTGCGCGGCCTTTTCAAAGGCCTGGGTTTGGTACCAACCTGGTGAAGCCGTGCGACCTTTTTCAGCCGGGCGTTCAAATGCCAGTCCTAAAGTTCCGGCTCCGCTGCCAAAGGCGGCCGTGATGCGGGAAGAAAGGCCGTAGCCGGTCGAAGCACCCAATACCAAAACCTTTTTAGGACCACGCGGGATGGGTCCATGTGCTTGTATGTATTTGATTTGTTCCTGTACGGCGGCCTCGCATCCAAGGGGATGAGCCGTAGTACAGAGAAAGCCGCGGATTTTTGGTTCGATTAGCATACTCTAGCGAAAATTAGTTAGCGGCCCGGCTATTTCCAATGGAATCCGCACTCAGCCCTTCAAAGCTTGGGCCTATAGAAACTATCTTTGCCTTTAGCCCTCAGATAAGTGAGCTTGGTGTAGAAGGAGCGTCATGAAGTTCGAAGCCAGCAAAGCGGTTTTCCTCGATTCGTTACAAATGGCTTGCAATGCCATTCCCAGCAAAACGACCCTACAAATCCTCTACAACCTTCTGCTTAGACTGCGGGACAACACTTTAGAAATTAGGGCCACGGATCTCGATATGACCATCGTGCTTAAGCTGCAAGTCGAAGGGCATGAAGACGGCGAAATCGTGATCAATGCCAAGAAGCTACTGGAAGTGGTCAAGGAGCTTCCTGATTTTCCAGTTAGAATTTCCGTGGACGATTATATGGTCACGATCAAATCGGAATCGGGATTTCATTGCAACTTGACCGGATTCGATGCCAGTGAATACCCTGGCTTACCGGATTTGGGTCAGGCCAAGGCCTTTCAAATCCCACTGAAAGATTTCCGCTTCCTGACGGAAAAAACCGCCTTTGCCGTGTCCGCCGACTACAGCCGTATGAGTTTAACCGGCGCGTACTGTGAATTCAAGGATGGCAGTCTTCAAATGGTCGCCACCGATGGCCATCGTCTGGGCAAAGCTTGGACACCGGTTTCCGGGCTTACCGCACAGCCGGGAGTGATTCTGCCGCCCAAAGCGCTGCAGCAAATCCTGCGCCTTTCCGAGGATCCGGAACTTCCCATTCAGGTGGAAATTGGAACTGCCAACGCCCGATTCAGTACGGAAACCATCACCGTTTTCTCCAAGCTCATCGAAGGCCCATATCCCAACTATGAAAATGTCATCCCCAAGGACTTTTCAAAAAAAATGACCGCCAACCGCGAACATATGGCTTCCGTGGTAAGGCGTGTGGCAACCATGGCCAATGCCAAGACGAAATTGGTCGTTTTCGGGTTTCAGGATCGAGAGCTTGCCTTGTCGGCCAAGAACCAGGATTTGGGTGGTGATTCCGAGGAAGCCCTTCCGATGGAATATGCGGGCGATGCGGTGGATGTGGGCATCAATGCCAATTACTTGCTCGAAGTTTTTCGGCTTATCCCAACCGAGGACGTTGTGTTCAAATTCAACAATGCCTTGGGCGCGCTCATTATTGAACCCGCCATCGAGAACCCGACGTATTTCTTTATCGTAATGCCGCTGCGCATCCTCAAGGACGGCCAATAACCGTAAGCGGTTGCAACCTGGCGGTGCGGGACCTTATAATCCCTAGGTGAAAAGCCGTACCCCGCTGACCACTGCGAGCCTTAGAAACATCTCTGCCTATCGGAGCGTCGCAACATTGTCTGTGGCGATTTGTGCGCTCGTGCTAAATGCACAGTCGCGTTCAATCTTGCCGGAGCCACCACTCGGAACCGGTGCGGGTGCCTTTTCCGGTGGAGGTGTGGCTTTTAGGTCGGGGCCAAATGCCTTATTCATAAATCCGGCAGCGCTTTCCATTTCCGATGGGTTTGAAGCCGAGGCCGGTATGATGGGTCTTTCCAGCGGCATGTCGCCGTATTTTCTGTATGGTTCAAATGTCGGCGAGCACAGCACCTATGCACTCGGTTACTATTTCGATGGAAGGTCGGGATCTTCGCCCACCACAATGTCCACCGGAAGCGGGGAGGTGGGCGGCGCAGCACGACAGGGTATATTGGTCGGCGGTTCGTGGGATATCGATCCCAAGGCAGCGCTGGGCGTTTCCGTCCATAGCCAGGGTATTGGATCGGGCCTGGGGCTCAAGGGTTTTGGCGTAGATGTGGATGTGGGTGCGCTGCTTAGACCCCGCAAATCGATTTGGGCGGGAATGGCAATCCGAAATTTAGAAGAGTCGGGAGTTGGCCAGGAACCGGGCGGTTACCGGACACTGCGAAGTTACCTTGTGGCCGTAGGCTTCCGTCGCCCCGTCATAGACATGCTGAAAATCCGCTTCCACGATCCAAACGCCTTCTACGAAATGCGTACTTGGGGCACGCCACCCTCCAATTTCGCACATGCTTTTTCCCTAGGCGCGGCTTTTTTACCCGAAGGAAAGCTGGCTCTCCGAGGTACTTTTTTGATCCCCCATCGGGGTCATCCAGGATTCGCATTCGGATCCTTTCTCAATTTTCCCGCCGGCATGGGCGGAATCATAGGCGGTTATACTTTTGATTCCGGTAACAGCGATGATGTGATCGGCGAGCACGGGCCGTCCCATTCCCTGTCCTTTAGTTTTCATCGCAGCGACAAACTGAATGCGCTTCCTCTCCTGTTGGAAGTGCAGGCTGATAAGTTGATGCTAAGGCCGGATTCGACTGGAGAGATACAGGTGTATTTCCAATTGTCTACCGGTGCGCCTATTAAGGATTGGACGCTGGCCGTGCATGCGGTGGGAACGCGAGGCCAAACGGGCGAGCGCGTAAAGGTTTTTGAAGGAAAGGATTTGCCTCCGCGCCTCATACGCTGGGAGGGTAGGGATGAAGCGGGTGTGGCAACGCCTCCGGGATTGTATGCGTTTAGGTTTTCAGCCCGGAATGTACAGGGTCGGGAAAGCACGACCACCTGGCAACTTTTGGAGAGGTTGGGAGCTGTACCCGTCGATTCCGTTGTGGCGCCGTTCAAGCGATAAAAGCCTTTTAAACAATAAAGTTCGAACCCTTTTTTACAATCTTTTTTCTGCCCGTACGGGAAATCAAAACTTAGCGCGGGAAGGTGAGCGCGGTCACAGGCAATTCCAAGTAAGTATTTTAAATTTTAAACGTCGCATAAAGTTTTGAAGATTCCTTTTGAATGGGTCCGTTAATCGATGGCGCAACACGAAGAACATCACGAAATTGAATTAGGCTTTGACGGCAAACCCTCAAAGCCTGCCCGTTTCGCAACCGGTAAAACGCATCACATCACCTTTAAAGTTCCCGTCCTCCAGCTAAACCATCTCTATCACGATGACGTTCCCGTTGCCGGTGCGGAATATGAAGTGGAACTGGAGGATGGTAGCGTACTGCGCGGCCACCTGGATGATTCCGGCCAAGCTGAGGTGCGTGGAACGCGATCAAGGCCGATACGCGTCCGATACGGACCGGATCCTAAGCCTTATGAAATTGTCGATGATGGCACCAATCCTGCTTATATAGCGCACTTTACCAAGTCAGACGCGGATTCCTTATCGGATCCGCATGCCAAACGTGGTCCAACACCTCCCGATGCCATCGCGTTTGGGATAGAGGCCGTGGATTGGATTTGGGGTACAGCTAAGGGTGGCTTCAACCAAAAGCAAACGGTCAGCCAAATTGTTGTTGATGCCTTGATCGGCATGATTCCCTTGGTCGGGGACGTGACAGCGGTGCGTGACATTCTGGCCATTATTATTGGTATGGCCCATGATCCCAAGAAAAGGGAAAGTAAGCTGGAATGGCTTGCCCTGGTCGTCATGCTTTTCGCACTTATCCCCGTCATCGGCGGAGCTATCAAAGGGGTTGGAAAGCTTCTTCTTAAAGGCGGCAAGGAGGCTGCGGAAGCTTCCAAGCACATTCAGGAAATCGTGGCCATTCTCAATCGAACTGGCCTAGGTAATGCGCGGAAATGGGCGCAAGAGTTGAACCTGGAAAGCTATGCTGGGGAATTGTTGGGGCGTTGGCGTGAGTTGACCCGACGATTGGACTTGGTTTTTGACTCGCTACAGTCGAGCCTCAAGAGTGTTCTATCGCCTAAAATGCTGGAATATGTAGGGAAACTTAAAACCCAGGTTCAGGAGTTGGCGCAAAAGGGCGAAGCGAAGATCCCCGATGCTTTAAAGGAATTGAACGAGCGCCTCAAGGCGGCGCAGCGTCAGGTTTACAACGGCGATTGGCATGAGATTCCGAAGAATTTGAAATCCTCGACCCGGGAAATCGAAGCTCGGCTTGTTGATGTGCCGGATGGTAAAAAGTGGGTGGTGGAGAACATGCGCTTCCCGCAAAATGGTCGGGAGTCGTTTGTTAGGCGGGATGATTGGCCGGATTTGTCGAGTGGGAAGTATGTGGACAAGTCAGATCCAGAGAGAGTCGTCTACAAAGTCATCCCTTGTTTCAGCGGCCCCGTTCGGGCTGTCAAGATTCCGCCTGGCCAGAAGATTTATCGCATTGTTGACGAAGACAGTCGAGTCGCTGGCGAATGGTGGGTCTTTACCTTGCCGGAATCGGGTAAAGAGTGGCGCGAGGGTTTGGCCGTATTGGACTCATGGAATAAAGATGGTTACTTCGTTGAAATGACGGTTCCCGATTCCGGCCTTTGGGCATGGGAAGGAAAAGCCTCAAGTCAGATAGAAAACTCGCCCAAAGCACCCGCTACATTAGGACAATACTTACCGGGTGGGCATACTCAGCTTTTCATCGATATGAACCATCCCAATAATGCCAAAGTCTTAAATGATCATTTAATAAAACTGGATATACCAGTAGAAATATTATTGAAAAAAAAGCCAACAGAATGGACCGACACTTACACTGGCCTGCACATACCTAAAATGAACGCAGAGGCTGACTATTTAGGTCCTTTTGAAGTGGAAAGTAAAAATCGGCTGAAGGCCACAATAATGGAGAAATCCTCTCGTAAAAAGCGTCAAGAAGAATGAAAGAGGTTGACAATGGATAGTCGAACGCGTTTGAAAGATGGTGATTACGTTCCGGATTACAAAACGCTGCAGAAAATATTTTGGCTGCATTGTCGCCATACTTCAGTGACCTACATCTCAAGGATGACGGAAATGCTGGAAGCATTCACTAAAGGGTTTAACGACTATGTAGGGAAAGGATCGGGTACAGGTAGCTTCCCAGATTTTTTGCGAGTTTGTTACAGCGATATAGACGACCTTCGCGAAGGCTTAGCGCGGCTGCGTAAGGCTGATGATAATGGGTTTAAATTGATTCGTGGCGCGATGTCATTCCGGGATCCGTTCACTCTTCGCGTCGATGATTATGAGTTTGGTCCATTGGGATACAATGGCTATGGAAACCCGCCACAAGCGCTTTGGTGCTGGATCGATAAGGTTATTCCCATGGCCGGTATGAATAAGGGAACGCTTGGTGGTCGTTTAACATACCCACTTTTCGATGTCTCCAAGTTCAAATTTCCAAGCCAAATCGGCGGTTACCCACTCACCCAGGATATTTTCATCAAGGATGGAGAGGATATTCCCGTCACAGGCGTGTGGCAGCCGAAAAATTTGAAAGGCGGTTGCCCGAATTTTTTCATCAAGGGAGAAAAAGCGCCTAAAGCGAATCTGCCCATTCTTCGTATCGACAAGCCGGCCTATCACGATAAAGGCGCTGATATGCATTACCCGGCGCGTTCCGAATTTGACGTGGGTCCATTTCCAACCGTCTGGCAATTGGTTTGGGAAGATGACAGATGGCGCGATGGGAAAGAGCCCTCGGGCGAATCGGAATATATTCAAGGACCGGACACGGAATTACCTAAAGAGCCACCGGTAGCCCTGCGAGATCCCCCGAAATTACCCTGAGGGTGTCGAACGCCCGAGAATGGGTTAAATCCCCAGTTCCGCCAAATTGGCAAATTGTTGGTTATCTTCTTTGTAGACTGGATCGACAAAAATTCTCAAAAAATGGAGTCACAAATGAACATGTACAGAATGGGTTCTTTGATCGGATTGGCTTTGCTAGGAATGGCAACCTTCGCTGGCGCGCATCTTGCCCCCGGATCCTTAAAGCCTGCTGGTGGCGGAACTGTGCATGTCGGCGATAAGGTAGACGTACAGTGGACGGTGGGAGTGTTTCACTCAGGAAAAACTGATATCGGTTATTCCAAGGATGGTGGGGCCACTTGGACAAGCCTAATCAATAACTTTCAGGATGCAGCAGGCGCCAATACTTATAGCTGGACCGTAACAGCCAATCAGGTGTCAACCATGGGCAAATTGCGAATATGTCAAATGTCAGGAGTTACTTGCACAAATGCGAATAACGTTTCCGCTCCGGAAGGCAGTGCTCCTTATGTTCTCGTAAATCAGACGTTCACCGTAGCCACCGCCACGGGTATCGCCTCCGCAGCCAAGGATTCCAAAGCCCTGTCAATGGAATTCAACCCCGGCTCGCGCGCCGTGGAAATCGGCTTCGCCCTGAAAGAAACACAATCTGTGGTGCTCGAAGCCTTTGACACGCAAGGCCGACTTATCGCAACGCTCTTGGAAGGCAGCTATGGCGCAGGTTCCCATCAACTGTCGGTTTTTTCCAACCGATTGGAACGTTTGGCTGGGGCCGGTGTATTCAAACTCAAAGTGGGTGAGGAAGTCAAAACGCAAACTTGGAACGTATCCAAGTAAATGGTTTCAAGGGGAGGGCGGAAACTGCCCTTCCACTAACGCTTCCAATTCCTTTTCCTGCGAAGCCGTATAGCCCGGCATGGCTTTAAGTAAGTTGCCATCCCGACCGAATACATAAACGGACGGCAACCCTTCAAATCCGAAAATCTTGGATAAAGAGTCTTCCGCGTCCAAGAGAATCAGGTAATTCATCTTCAATTTTCGGCTGAACTTTGCCACTTTTTCTTTGGGGTCTTTGTCCAAACTGACTCCTGCAATGACAAGACCTTGGGCTTTGAATTTGTCCCCCAGGCGGTTCAATATTGGAATGGTTTCTCGGCAGCCCGTGCACCAAGTCGCCCAGAAATCGAGAACCACCACTTTGCCCTTCCACTCCTTGGTTTCCTGAAGTTTGCCATCCAGGTTTGGCAGTTTAAAAGTCGGCAAGATTTTTAAGGGTGCGGCTGGGGCGGTCGTGGGAACCAGACTAGTAAAGGTAAAGGCTAGGATCAGGCCCAAACTCAAAGAGGAAAAGCCTTGGGTAATACGCCGGTTACGGTACAATCCGTGCATCGAGTCGCTCCTTAAAAATCAAAAACCCAATTAAAAATCAAAACCCAAACCGGCCATAAAGGTGCCTTGAATATAATACTCATCTGGCGAGAACAATTGGTACCGGTAGGTTGGGTTTATCCCGTCCAATTCCCCTTTGGTGTCTCTAATGCCATGGTCATAGCTAATATCCCACCTATCCGGAAGCAGGGCGGATTCGGTCCAGCTCTCAGGAAAACGCGACCCGACTTTTAATCCAACGGTTAGGGTAGAGAAAGCGTAATAGCGCATGTCCGGTGTGCGATACACTTCCGATCCGTCATAGCGGGTGCGTGCGAAAGCGGCGGCCCCTTGCTTATACCCGCGGGCCCGTAAACGCATCCAGGCGCCGTCCATAAAGTATTGGTACCACTCTGCATCGACGGTGTTGGATATCAGGTCCCAATCGTCCCGGTAATGTCTAGCCTCAAGATGCACGGAACCCAGTTGATGGAAAAGTTGATAGCCTTGAATCAATTTGCCTGAGAAGGCCAAGGTGCTTCTGCGGTCCGGTAGGTTTTCGAGGACGAGATTTCCCGTGGACGTGATGACCGGGTTGTAGGGATGGCCCAGATAGCCGGTGCTATGAATGCTATTGAGCGTAAAGGAGACGAGACATAAAGGTGTGAGCACCTGGGTTACGGAAAGGCTGGCTGAAGTGATGGCCCTTTGGCCACCAAGGTAAGCGAAAGGACCTACCGGCCTTAGTGCATCCCAGAACTGTGCCCCGGCGGCGCCGAGCGTGGTGTTGCGATCGTTGAAATCCCAGGATACGGAAAAGGCGGGCGAATAGGAACGGTAGTCGCGTTCATCGCTGAAGTAGAACGAAGCGGAAGCACTGAGTCCTTGCCGGGAGTAGGCCAGTGTGGCTTGTTCAGAGTGGCGGATTTCCCGTTTCGAAGCGCTGCTCAATCCGTCGAGCTTGATCTGATTGTCACCGAGAATTCCGATTTTATTCCAGCCCAATCGACGGGACGCGCCCGAGACCATGTCAAGCTCCTGATCCCAGTTAAGTTTTAGACTGCTGGACAGTTTTTTGAAAAATGAGAATGCAGGCGTATGGTTCCAGACACCATTTTTGTCCCAATAATACAGGTATTTCATCTCCAGACCATTATCAGTGGTGGTGTTGGCAGTGGCCAAATTTGGGAGAATCAAACTGGCCAGCCAGAGGGACAAGAAAACTTTTTTCAACATCCGCAGCCACCGCCGGAACCGGAGCTGCCGCCCGTTGAGCCTTCTCGGCGAGGAAGATTGTGGCTTTCCATTCCGCTACCCATGGGATCCGGTATCAATTGCATGATGGGATCGCTCAGCTGTTCGCGATCTTTTTGTTCCACGCGCTTGAGATGCGAATGGATGCGTTCCAGATGCGCGCAATCCACTAGGGTGAAAAGCGTTGTGATGCAGGCGGCGCGTAAAAAAAATTGCAGCATGGAGGCAGCCTATGGCAAGGAATCCAAACCTTTGGAAGGCGCCGCCCAGCGGTAGGCTTTGGCATTGCCATGGCAAGCTACAGCCGAGCAGGTTTCCTGGGCGAGATTGAATTGCGCACGCTGGCCATTAAATGCCTCGGGGGAAGAAACATTGCTGTCGAAGACGACATCGACGGTATTGTTCAGATGGGCTAACCCAGTCATGTATTCCCAAACCTTAAGCTGGGGTCCAGCCCGAGTGGGCATGCGGATAGGCCTGTGCTGATTTAATACCAGGATGGTGTCTAGGCTAAAAGTGCGTAGGGTATCGGCCATGGAAGGTCTGTTGGCCATTATTGGGTTTTCGAGCGTGGACCATCGTCCACCAACGCTGTCACGGTAAAGGGTGTCCTTAAGCGTCACGTCCGTAAAGCGCATGGCCGTGCTATGGCAATCCAAACACGTGATGGGTCCGTTGATGTGGTTGTTTGCTTCCGTTTTTAATAGATGAAAATAATGGTTGGTGTCTTTGAGTGGGTAACCATGACAGCTGGCGCAGTTTGGGCCCTGGGCTATTTCCGATTGGTGGGCCGTGAGGGCGGAAGATTCCATGCGCCAATCCTCACATCCGCCCAAAAGGACCGACGTTAAAGCCAGCGAGAACATTCTGACCCAGGGTTTCATCTTGGTACAAAATTAGAAAAGCGGGATGTCCACAGGTATGCTACTTTTGAAAAATGCATTTGGAAAGCCTTTCACTTTTGCACTTTCGAAATTTTGTTGAACAGGAGGTTGCATTCTGTCCTGGACTCAATTTGCTTTCTGGGCCTAATGGCCATGGCAAGACCAATCTACTCGAAGCGCTGCATTATGGCTGCCTGGCCCATTCTCAGCGCACGCGTAAAGATAAAGAGCTGATCCACTGGGGCCAGAAGGCCTTTGTCCTGCGGCTTAAAGGTCGGCTTGAACAATCAGTCGATAAAACTGAAGCGGCCAGGGAGCACGTTCAATCGGTCGAATTTTTAGAATCGGGTCACAAGCGGGTCAAGGTGAATGGCATCGAAAGCAAACGCTTATCCCATCTCATCGGCCATTTTTCCATAGTTTCCTTTAGCCCGGAAGATTTGGATCTCATCCGCGGTGGGCCACAATTGCGCCGGCGCTTTTTGGATGTGCTGCTCTGCCAATTTTCCCTGGACTATCTCGATGTGCTGCGGCGTTACAACCAGTGCCTGAAACAGCGCAATAGCCTGCTCAAGCAAATGACTTCCAGCCGGGAAGGTTTTGACAGCGAGGTGCTTGCAGCCTATGATGGACCTTTAACCGAACTTGGATCGCGGATTACCCTATACCGGCGAAAGGCGATTGCCGATTTGGCACCCATTGCCCGGGACAGTTATCACGCCATCTCAGATGGTCGAGAAGCTTTAGGGATACGCTTGTCCGGTAGTGTGTCCGACGCAGAAGATGGGCAGGAATTGTGCGCCCAATTTTTAGCCAAACTGAATGCGTTACGACAAACCGAGCGCGATGCGGGCATGACTTTAGCGGGGCCTCACCGTGAAGATCTGGGGTTTTTCCTGAATGAAAAGTCGGTGCGCGATTTTGGATCACAAGGTCAAAAAAGGTCCGTGGCCTTGAGTTTGAAGCTGGCATCGGCCCGACTGTTGGAGGTTAAAAATCAGCGGCCTCCCATTTTGCTGCTGGATGATGTATTTGCCGAGTTGGACGAAAATAGACGCCGTCGCATCGGCGATCTCGTGCGCAGCCAAGGTCAAGTTTTTATCGCCAATCCACGCGCCGCTGACCTGCCCTTTGCAGCTGACAAGATCCTTGTTTTAGACCATGGGAAAGTGCTGTAAAGGCAAGGATTTTCTACTTTCTACCACTTAGTTCCAGAAGCTCCGGAAATGAGGCCGCTTGTGGGTCAATGGCAAGGACAGAACAATCGTGCCGGCCGGCGGCTGGTTGGGGTTTCCCAGGTTCTGGCTGGCGTGATGGCGGAAGCCGGACTGAGCCATCTGATCTTCGAGGAAAAGCTACGAGGCAAGTGGACGGTATTACTCGGGGCAAGGGCTTCGAGCATTGCAGAACTGGAAAGTTGCAAAGATGGGATTTTACGAGTGAAGGTGGAAAGCGCAACGTGGCGCCACGAACTCAGTTATCAGCGGGAAGCCATTAAAAAGCGAGCCAACGAAATTTTGGGCGTAGACTTCATCAAAGATGTGAAGCTGGGATGAAACCGGCGGTTTCAAGACTTTAAGAAGGATGTGAACGTGGAAGAAAATAAAATCGCACCCGAGCGGAAATATGAAGCCAGTGACATCAAGGTTCTCGAAGGCTTGGAGGCGGTTCGCAAGCGGCCGGCCATGTACATCGGATCCACGGATGCGCGCGGTTTGCATCATCTTGTGTATGAGGTGGTGGACAATTCCGTAGATGAGGCCTTGGCCAATTTTTGCACGCGCATCGATGTTGTCATCACCACCGAGAACGGCATCAGCGTTGAAGACAACGGCCGGGGCATTCCTACGGACATCCATCCCACCGAAGGCATCGGCACTGTGGAACTGGTGATGACCAAGCTGCACGCGGGTGGAAAATTCAACCACGACAGCTATAAGGTGTCGGCGGGCTTGCATGGCGTTGGCGTTTCTTGCGTCAATGCCTTGTCTTCCACGTTGACCGTGACTGTGGGCCGGGAAGGCAAATTATTTGCGCAAACCTTTCACAAGGGCGCGCCTAAAGCACCTGGCGTTGTGATCGGCGATACCGACAAGCGCGGCACTAAGGTTTTTTTCCAACCGGACGCCGAAATTTTCAGCGACCTGGTTTATAATTTTGATACGCTGAGCTCGCGGCTTCGCGAGTTGGCCTTCTTAAATAAAGGCCTGACCATTTCCATTCGCGATGAGCGTGGCGACAACAAATCCCATGAGTTTTGTTTTCCCGGCGGCATTGCCGCTTTTATTGAATTCATGGATCACAACAAAAAACCCTTGATGGATACGCCCATCCATATTCTCAAGGAGCAGGACAACGTACCGGTGGAAATCGCCTTCCGTTACAACGAAGGCTATTCCGAAAATCTTTTCTCCTTTGTCAACAATGTGAATACCGTGGACGGCGGCACGCATGTGGTCGGCTTCAAATCCGCCTTGACCCGGTCCATCAATAACAAAGCCAAAGACATCATCCCAAAAAACAAAGCGCAAGGCATCGACCTCACGGGCGAAGACATGCGCGAGGGTTTGACCGCCGTCATTTCAGTTAAAGTGTACGATCCCCAGTTCGAGGGTCAGACCAAGCATAAATTGGGCAATCATGAAGTCAAAGGCATAGTCGAAACCGCCGTGTTCGACATGCTCACGAATTTCTTTGAAGAGAATCCGGCCATCGCCAAAAAGGTGGTGGAGAAAGTCTATAATGCCGCCGTGGCCCGCGAAGCCGCCCGCAAAGCCCGCCAGTTGGCCCGGCGAAAAAGCGTGCTGGAAGGCGGAGGCTTGCCAGGCAAACTCGCCGATTGCTCCTCTCGCAATCCCGAAGAGTGTGAATTGTACCTGGTCGAAGGAGATTCCGCCGGAGGCAGTGCCAAGCAGGGCCGCGACCGCACTTTCCAGGCCATTCTGCCGCTTAAAGGCAAGATCCTCAATGTCGAAAAGGCGCGCATGGACAAAATTTTGGCGAATGAGGAAATCGCCACCATGGTGCAGGCCATCGGTACGGGTCTGGGTGAAGAAAGCTTCAAGTTCGAGAAGCTCCGCTATCATAAAATCATTATCATGACCGATGCCGACGTGGATGGATCGCATATTCAAACATTGCTGCTCACCTTCTTCTGCCGCTACATGAAGGAGTTGATCGAAAACGGTGTGCTGTATTTAGCCCAGCCTCCTCTGTATAAAATCAAAGCGGGTAAAGTGGAACGCTATGCCTTCAATGAAGAAGAGCGAGACAAGATTCTGGCTGATATCGGCGACAAGAAAGGCATTTACATCCAGCGCTACAAAGGTTTGGGTGAAATGAATCCGGATCAATTGGCGGTAACCACCATGAATCCAAACAACCGCATCTTAAAGCGGGTAACGATGGAAGACGTGGTCGAAGCCGATCAGATTTTCACCATGCTGATGGGCGAAGAAGTGGAACCTCGCCGCAAATTTATCGAAGAGAACGCGTACTTGGTCAAAGAGCTGGACGTATAGGCTCGCGTAGCGGATTGCGCGGCCCTCTGCGTTAATAGAGGGCAATTCTTGTTTGGGAGTTCTATGACTGGCCTCGTCCGCTCGGCACATTCTGCTCTCGCTCTCCTTTCCCTTATTTCTTCGATCTTGGGTTTAGCCCCAAGTTTCGCTATTGCTGCTGGGCCAGGCCCTTCTGTACAAGCCTTGCAGCAAGCCTTCCCGCGTCAACGGCTGTATCAAGTGAATGAGCAGTCTTTCCGCCAAATTGTTGCCAGGCACGGGTTCGAGGGCCAATTGCTCACGGGGCCCGCTCTTGCATTGGCCGTATCCACCCCCAATTCTGTGGACTCGGTGGCTTCCACTGTTCCTTCTGCTTCCACTGCCAAAGATTCCGCGGACTCGGTCCAGGCTCCCAGGGCGCTGCGGGAATACCAAGAGCGGTCTCGGAGAAAAGACTCCCTCACGCACGCTCGCCTAAGGAAAAACCTGCTGTACACGGAAAACGACAGCGCTTTTACGGCAAATGAATCGGCAAACAAATCTGAAGCCGATGCCAGCGCCACCAAGGAGCGCGTTCATGGATATTTTCAAAATTTTTTCCTCGATTTTTCTAACGCGAATTGGGGCGGCAAATGGGATGGGGCGGATTGGGCGGCGGTTATTTATGTGGTGGTGGGCGTGGTCGTGGTTGGAGCATTCATCGTCTATGGTGTGCATACCATTTATGAGATCGTCACCAATTCGGAAGGGGATCCCATTTTCAAAGAAATCGGGCTGCGCTATTCCTACTCGGGAAAGCAATGGTCGGATGGCGGCCCACCGCTTTATCGCAATGCCAATCTAATGGGCATACGGTTGGCGATGGGGTTGGACCGGCATGGAATGGGCCTGGGAGTCGCCGTGGAAGGCGGGTACATCGATTTGTCTTTACGAAATACCGACATCCCCACCGAGGCGTTCCATTTTCAAGGCGGCTACATGGTGGCGGGCCCTATAGTGCGTTTTGGGAACAATAAACCCGCATCGCTCACCTTTGAATTTTTGAACGGCGCGTCGAATCAACCTTCTATCGGTTGGATCAGCAAGTCACGCATGGCCGTGCAAAGTCGAGTCAACAATAGCGGGCTTTTACTGGGCGCGCATTTAGGCGCGGTCTTCTACGATCTCAAGTTTTACGATGGCCTGATACAACACCGGGGCCAATTCAATCGGGACTTGAGTTTGGTGATGGGAATCGATACGGGTTGGGAGTTTTGATGCTGGCAGGAGAAAAATTCCGTCGACAAAAAACGCAGTGTCGCTCCAAGACCTGATATTACCGGCACTTGAGATCGGCAAGACTTGGATTTGAGGATCGGTTAAAAGGATCTCAAGACAATTATGGGTTTTCTAGGTTCTCAAGTCTCTTTGAGCAGCTTGGGTTTTTACAAGCTAAGCCCTTGATTTTAAACTGGATCAGGCAAAATCAGGCAAGATACAATCTCTCTTGCCAACGATAAACAGATCCGGAGAATATGATAAAGCGCCATTCCGATGAAGACCTTACTAACCAATCCTTGGACTGGACTGAGGGAACGCGTGCTTCCTTGCGGCCCGCCATCTTTACTTCCATCCGAAAGCTGATTTATCCGCGTGCGCTTCCTGAGGCCGAGAGCCTCAACGACATGCAGCTGATTGGGCTTCTGAATGAAATTGAATTCGACTTGATGCAAAGTCAGATAGCGGTGGACTTTTTGGACCAGTTGCCAGCCCGCATGGCCTATGCCGGGATTTTGCAAATGTTGGATTCCCCTTTGGAGCTCGATGCCACCGGTTATTCCGTCACGCATATCGATGGTTGCGATAGCGCCTGCGAGTCTTGTTTTCAGCTCTCCCGCTGCTCGATAGCCAGGAAAGTCCTGGGAGCGGATTGGACCATGGCTGTCCGCCAGTCCCGCATCAACCCCTCCTGGTCCGCGCTTTTTTCCAAAGAAGACGGCCAGGAAGACAGTCATGACAACGGCCAGGAAGACGATTCCTGAAAATACCGGGCTTTTCCAGTTTAGTTTAGTCTTTTCATCTCTTCTCCACTCTGGCCATTGCTGGGTGCGATCCGGTTATTTACCTTTCACCCCTTGGCCCCCGAATAAATCCTTGATGCCGGCAACGGTAGGGGCCGGAGCGCAGGAAGTAAAATGCCTAATCGAGTTGTAGTTGGAGCCCAGTGGGGGGACGAAGGAAAAGCCAAGGTTGTGGATTTTCTTACGGAGGAAGCGGACTTAGTAATCCGATTTCAGGGCGGCGCCAATGCCGGCCACACCGTAGAAGTCGGTGACCAGAAATTTATTTTCCATTTGATACCGGCCGGAATCATGCATCCGGGAAAACAATGCATCATCGGCAACGGGGTAGTTCTCGATCCCGCGCAACTCTTGCATGAAATCGACGAGGTGCGCTCAAAGGGCTTTAGTATCGACGGTCGTTTGTGGGTGGCCGAAAATGCGCAAGTGGTCCTGCCCTATCACAAGGTGCTCGATCAGCTTAAGGAAAAAGCTGCGGGAAAATCCGCCATTGGCACCACGGGCCGAGGCATTGGGCCAGCCTATTACGACAAAGTCAATCGCAACGGAATCCGTGTTGGCGATCTCTTGGAAGAACATTCACTGCGCGAGAGGTTGGAGCGGACCGTTACCGCTCATAATGAAACCATCCAAAAGCTTTTTGGTGGGGAGCCCTTGTCGGCGGAAAAAATATTTCTGGAATACCGCGACTTGGGCCGGCTAATCAAGCCCTATGTCGCCGATACCGTGGCCCTTATCAATACAGCCCTCAAGCAAGGCAAGCGGCTTATTTTTGAAGGCGCGCAAGGAACCGTTCTCGACGTCGATCATGGAACATACCCTTATGTCACTTCTTCCAATACCGTAGCGGCTGCGGCTTGCATCGGTTCGGGAGTGGGGCCCACGGCCATCAACCAAGTCATCGGCGTAGTTAAAGCGTATACCACCCGGGTGGGCAATGGTCCCTTCCCTACGGAAATCACCGGAACCATCGGTCAGGAGCTGCGGCGCATAGGCCATGAATACGGGGCTACGACGGGGCGCGAGCGTCGGTGCGGCTGGTTTGATGCGGTGTTGGTCCGGCGCGCGGCCATGGTCAACGGGCTCACGCATTTAGCCATTACCAAAATGGACGTGCTGGATGGCTTCGATTCCATCGAAGTTTGCACGGCTTACGAATGCAATGGCAAGCGCATGGATCAATTCCCTTCGCAGATTTCCAGCCTTGAACAGGTAAAGCCCATATATGAAACATGGCCGGGTTGGAAGCGTGAGACCAAGGAAGTGAAAGCTTGGAAAGATTTGCCCCAAGCGGCGCAAAACTATCTGGGGCGAATCGCGGAATTGTTGGACGTGCCGATTGGATTGATTTCTTTGGGACCCAAACGGCATCAAACCATCCAGTTGGAAATGTGATCGCACTTATCACAGCCCAGCGCATTTGTCAGGAGACACCATGGGCCTAAAAGACGAACTGCTCAAGGGTGTGGATCTTTTTTCCGCCTTGGATGACTCCCTGCTTGAGGTGATTTCCAAACTGCTGATCGAGAAAAATTTTCGCAAAGGCGAAATCATTCTCGTTGAGGAGGATGACAGCAATCAAAGCCTTTTTATCATAGCCAAAGGCGAAGTCAAAGTGGTCCTAACGGCGGAAGATGGCCGGGAAGCCATTCTCGCTACCTTGAAAGAAGGCGATTTCTTCGGTGAGATGGCCTTGCTCGATGGGGAACCCCGCTCGGCGACCGTAAGAGCCGTAGAGGAATCCCGGTTGCTGATGATTCGGCGCGAAGATTTTTTAGAGAATGTGCGCAAGCAGCCGGAACTCGCCTTGACCTTGCTTGGTGAAATGTCACGTCGCTTGCGCAAGTCGAATCGGCAGATTTCCTCTCTGGCACTGATGAAAGTATATGGCCGTGTGGCCGCAACGCTGCTCCAACTGATGGAAGAGCGAGGCGTGCGCACTAAAACCAAAGAAGGCAAGAACATCATCGTGGTGCGCGACAGGCCTACCCAGCAATCCATTGCTGAAATGTCCGGTACCACACGTGAGACCGTTTCCCGGGTGCTTAATTTCTTCCAGAAAAAAGGGTATATTGTGCTGCACGGCAAAGACCTCCTGATCCTTCAAGAGGAAGAACTCAAAACCTGAGAGGATCACTCCATCAGTGCTGGCCCGTTTTTTTTCAAAGCCCGTATTCGTTACCCTGCTGTTGTGGGCCTTGATCGGTGTGCTGGCATACTTCCTGACCAATATTCTCGTCATGCCTTATTTTGCCGGAAAATTTCTTGGTAAAGTACATGTGCCGGCCCTTGTCAGCTTGCAACCTGATAAGGCCAAAGATATACTGAAAACAAAAGACCTTATTTTCATGCTGGATTCGACAGGTGATTATAGCAATGCCGTTGCCGCCGGAAAAATCATGAGTCAATACCCCCAAGAAGGTACGGAAGTCAAAAAAGGGCGACGGATATGGGTTCGTGTCAGCAAGGGATTGAAAAGCTTGACCGTCCCGGTTCTACGCGGCCTCTCCTTACGCCAGGCGGAAATTACCTTGCAGCAATTGGGGCTTAAAATGGGGCGGGTGCGGGAAGTGCGCATGTCCAATATACCTGCAGGAGCCGTGATCGGCTCGTATCCAAAAGCGAATGCTACCGTAGAAAAAGGTCGAGTGGTGGACATAGAAATAAGCCAGCAAGATGTTGAAGCTCCCAGCGGCATGCCTAATTTAACTGGACTCACCTTAGCGCAGGCCAAGGACCAAATCCATAACCTTGGCCTCCAGGTAGGAGAAATAAAATTGAAGCCGGATCCCCATAACCTCCCCAACACCGTTCTCGCGCAATCGCCCATGGTGGGCGCGGTCTATGCCGGTAAAGCCGTGAACTTGGTGGTATCAAAATAAGCACGCCCTTGGCCTATCCTGTAAACCGAGGCGCACTACCAAGCTTTCCATTGACTGTGTGGATGGGCTTGGCAGCCATTTTGATTTTTGCCTGTGCCCCAAACCAGCGGCGGTCCTCAATCGGCGGTTCGCCTAAAAGCCAGAAAAAGGATCAGGAAATCCGCACGGAACAGCGGACCCTTATCGCGCACGAGTTTTTTCTACGGGCTCGGCAACAGGAAATGGCCGGCAACGATGCCGTGGCATTGAGTTATTATCAAATCGCCTATGAATATGATACGACAAGCCGGGACTTATGCTTTCTCCTGGCCGACAAACTCAAGTCCGCGGGCAAGCTGGATTCGTCCCTTACCATTGGGCTGCGCTGTCTGGATCATAAAGGTCAGCCAGATAGCCACGAGTTCCAGGCGTTAGCGGAAATGTACCTCCGTAAAGGGGACATCAAAAATGCTTTGGGTTTTTACAATAAAGCGGTCAAGCTAAACGATGAGGATAAGGATCTTCTCTACACACTTGCGACGATTTATGAAAGTTTGAAAGACATTCCCAAGCACGTGGCCATTATGGAAAAGCTGCTTCCTATGGTCGACTTTCCGGAGCGGTTGGTCGAAAAACAAGTCCAGAACTTCCGGGCTCTTGGTAAGGTGGATGCCATCGCCAACCTCTACCGATCCGCTTGGGAAAAAACCGGCACCACTCTTTATGGTGAAAAGCTCGCGTCCTTCTTCGAAGACCAGGAACTGTATTCGAGCATGCTTGGAGTGGCCCGCACCCTATCCCAGGAAAACCCCGATAACATTCAATATGAAGTGCAGAAGGCTCGTGCCATGGTGCTGGCTGGTCAACCGGATTCCGCATTGCTGGCCTATGAGGGTCTGATTAAAAAAAATCCAGCAGAGCGTGAATTCCTATTCCCGTATGCATCCTTGCTTTTTGAAAAAGGCCGTTTTGCGGAGGCCAAGATAATATTCCAGAAGCTCGTTAAGGAGCAGCCGGACAACGCCGTGTATCATTTCTTTTTGGGTTCCATTGGTATGGAACTCAAAGAGCAGGGCTTGGCAGAGTCGGAGCTGAAAGCGGCAATCCATTTGGATGGCAAAGTACCGGAGTATTGGGCGAAGCTGGCCGCCACTTATATAGAAGCAGGGCAGGAAGAAAAGGCATTGGAGTTGATTGCCAAAATGGGTGAAGCCAAGGATTGGTATGGCTGCTATATACAGGGTATCGTCTTTACCCAGGTGGCAAGGAAGTTGGAAGTGGGTCGGAAGGGACTACACAAGGCGATTAAGGCCGTGGACACTGTGCATGCAACCAGAGCGCAATCCATAATAGACACCTCTGTAGCGGTACATACCGTTGAGGTGTCCGATTCAGGGTTGGGACGTTCCAAACAATACCGCGAAAAAGGGGTAGACTGCTTTCGTAAGGCGTTGACCTTTGATGGGAAAAATCGACGGGTGCTTTTTGAATTGGGAGTAGCCTTGGAGCAGCTGAGTAAAAAAACCGAGTCCATTGAAGTGATGAAAAAGCTCATCAAGATAGATTCCAGCGACGGCACGATCCTCAACTATCTAGGCTATATGCTGGTTGAAGAAAATATGGATCTAGCCTATGCCGGTACCCTTATCGATCGGGCTCTTTGGATGGATCCCAATAACGGCGCTTTTCTGGATTCCAAGGGCTGGTATTGCTTTCAGAAAAAGGATTTTCCCCAAGCGCGTAAGTTTATCGAGAGGGCCTTAGACCGTATCCCGCAGGATACGACCATCCTGGAACACTATGCGCTGATATTGGAGCAGCTCGGTTTGGCCGAGGAGGCATCGGAGCAGTGGCGGCTTATCCTTAAGCTGGATCCGAATCATGAGATGGCGCATCGAAAGCTGAACTGAAGTTTTGTTGGATGTGTGCTGCTGGGGTTGAGGTAGGATGGGTTCTTCGGGGGTTTGGCCCTGGGCCCGGGGCCTCGGACGGCTGCGGTCTCGGCTAATCGGGGCTGTGGGTTAGTTGGCCGGACGGTTGGTTCGCTGGGGTCTGGATTCTCCGTAACGCGCGAGCAAGTTCTTTAAACAGGGGTCTCCCGCAGTGCGCTGCTGGAAGCCGGGCCCGTCCAGCTCTGCCTCGACCTTCGCCGACTCGGCCCCGGACCCAGGGCCAAACCCACGCACTACTCTGGCTGTCCTCGATACCTGGAGCATATAGCCTAGAAGGGTGGCGGAGGGTTTCGGAGTACGAGTAAGAGTAAGAGTAGGAAGGGGAAGGGATCGCTGGAGCGCGAGGGTTCGCTTGCGAACCCTTCTTTGGTGGGGAGGGGAATGGGACAGGAGGAGGTATCATTGGAATGGGATGGAATGGGAATTTGGGGGTGGGGATTTTGATTACTATTCCTGGGGTGATTTCGCGTCTGTGGATATTGAGGGGGAAGCAGAGTGTTCTGGCTATGGGATTGCTGTCCCTGCTACTAATGGGCTGTGCGGTGAAGCCGCGGTTTTCGGTGGGAGAGGCGTTGTTGCGTGGGGAAACGCCTCCGTTACTCCTGCGAGTGGATTCGATGCGGGCGGAAATGGAATTGACGGCATATGGAGGTGGGAAAAAGTCTTCGGTGTCGGCGGTTTTTTCTTGCCGGCCTAGGGCGCGGTATAAGCTGGATTTATTTGGGCTTCCGGGGATGGTGGCGGCCAGTTTTTTATGGGTGGAAAACAGTTGGACTTTGGTGATGTTTGATCGCGAGACTTTTGCTGCGGATACTGGGGAACATGTTGAATTCGGGAATCTGGGGATCCGGGAAGTGTCCGTGCACGATGTGTTCGCTTTTTTGTGGGGAGATTTTTTTCCTGGTTTTTCCGGTAGGGGTGTGGGCGGGCTTTCAGGAGATGGCCTGGGGCTTACTCGGGATTTCCAACTAAAAGCCGGTGGCTTGGTGAGTTATGCCGCTCGTGGTCAGCGATGGACGGCGAGTCTTGAGGAAAAAAACGGTTTGGTGGTTGGGGTGGTGCGAGAGGATTCTGCTTTTCGGATTGAGTATGGCGACTATAAGGTAATGCGGGGTCGGCCCGTGCCGCGAAGAACAAGGCTTTATTCCCGCGCAGGACTATTGCTCGAGATTCGGGTTAAGGATGTGGAGGACAATCCGCATTGGCGGCGCGATCCTTTTTATGTGAAAGTTCCAGCGGGGTTTCAAAAACTGGATCGTGCAGTGCCGGAGGATCCTTGAGGGAGACACCTTAGGTCAGATCCTCTTAATTTCACCTAAAAAACATTTAAATTACTTGATCTCGTAAGTGACTTTTTTAGTAGTACTGTCTCTTTTCACAACTACGTCGAAAAACGGAGTCATGTAATTTCCAGCCAACCATAGGCCTTTCCATTGCCGGAGGGTAAAATTGGGGACAAATGTGCCCCCGTTGGTTCATACACATGAAGATCAATAATTGTTGGTGCGGTCCAAGTCAATGTCGCGGTAATGGCACCCTGTTGTAGTTTTGTCGGTGGGGCAAGCAACGCAGCTTCCGTGTTTATTATGCCATTAACAATAAAATCTCGTGAGGAGCCGTTCGCTAGATAGGCGTCTTCAAAACGCACGTGACCAACAAAACTTTTTCTTACAAATGATTCAGGACTAGCTACGGGGACGATTGCGGCATATGCTTGATTAGTTGCACTGAGTCTGTCATAGGCTAAGTTTGCGAATACATTTCCCTGCGAATGAGCAACGATCGTAATTTTTTTTCCGTCAGCTATATCATATTCAAAATCTTTAACCATTTTATCAAGGTCAGAACTCGAGTTTGTGCCTACAGTTGAAATATTTTTAACAACCTGGTTTTTTAACAACTCATTGAATTTGAACTTAATTTCAGGAGGCACAAGATTTAAGGCCAAATATCCTGGTACACCTAAAATCAGATCCACTACCAAAGTTGGCCACTCATTTCCAAAAATTTGTTGGCAGACTTCTTTAAAGTCAAGGGCTGCTCCACCAGAAGAATTAAAAGCTAGTGCATATTCGAATTTGCTCTGCTCATCGACTGGCAGCGTTTTATTTACTTCATTTTTTGTAACTACTCAGCTTGACATTGCTGATATTGGGTTTACCCCGATGAGAGCTTGTTGAAGCCCTTCCAGAATTGATATTCCTCGCTTACGCATTGTAGCG
>JAYTHY010000128.1:0-50955 GCA_043732185.1 Fibrobacteria bacterium | reverse complement strand
ATAAATTGGAATATTTTAAAATCGGAAAACGAAAGGAATATTTTAAAATTCCAGATTGGAAGCATAAATGGATTGAACTATACCCCTCAATTGTTTCGGGTAGGGCCTGAATTTTTTGGAGGCTACTGTGGGTTGAAATACTTGAAAGATTTTGGTGAAAAAAATGGATTCGTACTTAAGCTTGGGGCCGATTTTGAAATATGGAAAGAATTTTCCTCGACAGTGCATGAATACAATAAAACGGGAATGTTTATTTTCCCAGGACTTTCAGTCAATTATGTATTCTAGCTAAGACCAGTTAAGTGCAGAACGAAAATTTTTTTATAGCCCGAAGGTAAAAATGAAAACAGCAATTGCCTTGACACTCTGTCTGCTCGGCTGTGCAGCTCCAAATAAATCCGTGTGCACAAATTCGGAGTACAATGGTGCAAACTTTGCGGGGAGAACCTTGTTGATTCTACCTCTGGTGGATGTGGAGATCGAGAATCTCGGAGAATTCGAGGCCGCTTTCCGCGAACAGACTCGGGACAGCATATATGATCCGGCGATAATTTTGGCTGGGCTGTTCATGGACAGGTTGTCTGCAACTGCGGAGGCTGTTCCCAAACGACTCGGAGGCCTGCGTCCGGACACAACGGTTTATCAGGATACCCTATTGCAATTGCCTGAACAGTATATTCAACCCGATGGAAGCATTCTACCTGAGGGCCCCCTGATTCCAATTCTGTTCTGTTTTCCCGGCGGGGGACTGCTGCGGAAAGCAGAGTTCGAACCGGATCTTGGATTGCAGATAAGCCATCTGCACTTCACAGTGGAGGAAAAGCAAGAGCAGGATGCTACCTCAAGCGCCTTGCTGGTTGGCGCCGGAGGGGCACTTGGCCTGGCCGTTGGAGAGCTGCTGCTTCCCAAGCCTAAGGCACTACACTTGTCAGGCACCTTCCTTATTTGGGATTACCGAACAGGCACGCCAGTGGCATACGGCTGGCTGGAAACCACTTCGACATTCAAATTTATGATGGAAAAATCGGACTGGAAAAATGTGGTTTTTGATGCCGCGGAATCGATAGTCAAAGATACCCCCTTGAAGGGAAGGAAATACCACGAAAGCCAGAATCAGAAAGTCCCGTTCAAGGGGAATCACACCCTCGGATACCAGTAAAAAATTTTCGCGTGCTTCATAAGGTTGTCTTGGAGTCCTGAAATAGCTGCTGCGCCTTTATGGAAAGCTGCCCAAATTGTAATTAGTATATTTTAATATAATTCTACATAAATCCATATTTTATCAATTTATCGCCAATTATTTCAATTTTTGTAATCTTTATTTATTATTTACTTTCCATTTTGTGGGAGGATGAGTATACTTTTCCACAGAGCAAACGACTTAAACGGAACGATGTTCAAGCCCTTACCAGTCCAAGCGCTGGGTAAATTTTTAAAGGACGGTCATGGACGTTTACCAATACGAGGATTTCCGCAAGTTCTTGGAAGAGTCTTTCGAGGAAAAACGCCGTGCCCCTCAGCCTACAGATAAAGGCAAGTACACGCATCGCAAGCTTGCGGCGGATGCCGGTTTCACCAATCCTGGTTATTTCAACGACGTCGTAAAAGGCAAGCGAACACTCAGCGATTCTGCGGCCACAAAACTAATCGTCGTATTTGGACTCAAATCAACGGAGGCCGATTACTTTCGACTCCTGGTTGCCTATGGGCAAAGCAAACGCCCCGCCGAGCGCCAGGAATTGTACGAGCAAATGCTTTTCCGACGCAACCGCAGCAACTTTGTGCGGCTCAATCCTACCAATAGCAAATATTATCAAGACTATCACTATCCTTTGATCCGTTCTGCCATCCAAGTTTACGATTTCCGCGGCAACTATGAAGACTTGGCGCGCTTCATCCGGCCGGCGATTCCCGTGGCCCTCTTGAAAAAATGCGTGCGCGAACTTTGCGAATGGGAGTTGCTCAAACAGGACAAAGACGGACGATATCACCCCGCCTTCAAGAACCAAGAGCCGGCAGCTTCGATGGGAGACCTGGTGAAAAGACTCAATCGGGAATGGGTGGTGCAGGCTGCCGATGCATTGTTTGCTTTTCCCAAAGAGGAACGGCATATATCTTCTGGACTGCTCACTGTAAGCGCAGAAACCTATGCGGAAATCCAGAAACGGATCGAAAAATTCCGCGAGGATGTTTTCAATCTTGCCAAAAACGAGAACAAACCCGATCGGGTTATGCAATTCAACGTCCAGTATTTTCCTCGCACCCACGTCAAGGAGCAGAAGTAACATGCGTAGGATAATCACTTGGCCAATGACTGTTTTGATGGGCGTGACATCAATTGGAATATTAACTGGTTGCTTTAAACCGGATGAGCGGCGGGTAGGCGTAGATGATTTTCCCAATAGCATCAACGCCCAAGTCAGAACCTATCTCAGCGAAACCAAGCAGTCAGAGGACATCGGGCAGGTGCCGTCCGTGGCTGACAGTATTTTGGGGTTGCAAGCCTTTCATCTTGCTCCTAACAGCAGTGCAGGTGCGGGTACCGGGGCCATGGCCAAAGCTTCAGCGGCCTTCCAAGCAACCATGCCGGTATTTCAATTCCCGGCTTTGATTTTTGCCCTCCAGTGCCAGGTCACCATTAAATTTGACACCACCATCATTACTCCACTTAAAACCACAGTCAACTCCACTACCATATGCATCGATTCGGGCGCGGGAAAAGGCAGTATCATCCAGGCCAGCAGCGTTTCCACTTACGGCAGTGGCCGCGTGGATAGAGCAGACATTTCCGATGCGGATGGCGATGGGGTTGTGAATCCCTCGCCCACAGGAAAATCTAAAGCGCGATTTGTCCTGTCCACGGCCTTTAATGGCGTAGTTGAAAAAACCATACTGGTAGTGGGTCCAGGACCGGATAACAGTTTTGATACGGAACCGGACAATATCATTTTTGAGGTTGCTTGGACAAAAATCCAACTCCTGGGTACGGACACCTTGGCCACAGCCACATATGAAGACGCAGATAATGACGGTTCCGTAATCGACAATCACAAAGCTTCGCTTGTTGATCTTGTACTGTATGAAAAAGGGCCGACAAAGGATCATCCGGATGCCCAGTGGTCCAAGGCACGGCTGCGCTTGAACATCATTTATGGTGCAGCGGTTCAGGAAACCAAACGCGTTCACTTTGATTTAAAAACCGTGGATGGCCGAATTTCCAGTTCGGATCTATTAAACTTGAGCGGCAGCCCGGATTTCAATCTTCAGTCCAAACTCAAGGCACATTTTCTTATCATCGGCACAACAGCACAAGACACTTTAGACACATTGGATATAGTGCTGTCCATGAATGTCGGCGGGGATCTCAACAATAAAAGCGACGATAGCATCTATGCCATGGATATTCATTCCCAGAAGAAGCTTGGCGAGGAGAAATCAGCTCGGTTTATTTTTAATTCCGACTTCGCCATTCCCTCAGGCCAGCAACCCCAAAGTGGCACCCTAAACATGCATGTCGACTATACCGATCATTCGTCGGTGCAAGTCGAAGGCAAATTGTCACATACAGGAATGGACGTTACCGTTAAAACCCGCGACGACAAACACCTACACGTGATTTGGGATGCCTTGGGAAGAGGTGTTCTAATGGAAACGATTCCCTGAGGAAATGGCGAGTGCCTGTTTGCGGACCCTAGGATTATTTGGGTGGAATCAAGCGCAAGTTGAGATCCACCAAACGATGACATAACGTGCGAATCATTCCCTCAACCAAAGTCGGACGATATTTCATAATTCTTAGGAACTGCCTTTGATCGATAACCTGCAATAGGCAAGGCTCTGAAGCGGTAACTGTAGCTGTTCTTTTAAGGCCGGTAAAAAAACTCAGTTCACCGAATACCTCCCCAGTCTTGACGGTAGCCAAGTCGACGCCACGCGAGGAAACGGATGCGGTACCCGAGATCATTTCGTAAATTTCCTGTGACTCTTCCTCTTCGTTGATAATCACATCTCCACTTGCATACTGGCGGATTTCCGGGTGAACTTTTAGCTCATCTGTTATGTAAAGGGAACAAAGCAAATGTCCTATTCGCATTTCCAAATTTTGATACCCCAACCAGTTGGCCAAAAGCGTTCTATCCGCCGTCAATTGATTGAGGAAATCGTTTTCCGTCACGACTTCAATTTCGGAACCGAATTCGCTGGTGATGCTGATTCCATCTGATTCACCTAAACCGGGCGCTAGCAGAAAATCCCCAGTCGAATACATGCGTATGGTCTTTTCCCCGTGTTGGCAACGGAAAACACCATTGATGATATAAATCAAAGAGGACGGGGAAACGGACAAGAGTTCCGATTCCTTGGTCAGCAATTGAATTCGGCCTTTACCACGAAAAGCTTTGACCAAAGCTTGAGCCAACTGTTTGGCTTTCCTTTCCATCTCCTCCAAAAATGGAGGGGTGTCCATTAGCGTCAGCATAAAGGCTTTCCGTTATTCATCTTTTCCTTAAGTTAAATCGGTTCCGGCGGCTTGGAGTTGAACGTTTCCTTGGGATCCCGGATTCGATTCAAATAATGCAAGGCCCTCTCTCGATTGCCGCGGATCATATACAAGGCGTAGATGTTTCCATATTCTGTTTCCTGATCCTGATGCGAAGACAGGTATTCGGCCTGAGTTTTTCCGGAAAGAAAGAGATACTTCAACTCCTCCTGACTGGGGTCGTGATCAAAGACCGTTTCCATGAAAACCCCCTTTTTATTATAGCCCTGCCTAGAATCAAGTTACAAGTCACCGTAACCCAAAAAGAACCCTGATTTCACAAATAATTGACCACCCATTGACACCGATGTTGGCCCAAGGGGATCTTGACATCCCATACTTCGGTGAGATAATTAATCGATTGATCTAAAGAGCGCTTTACCTCATTGATATGCCCACCATTAGGGGAGTAAATATGTCGAATTTTCCATTCTTGCGGAGCCGGGTTGGCTTTTTTCATTCCTTTTTTTGGTGCGTCCTGACTTGGCTGGTTTTGGGTAGCCCGGAAAGGGTACTGGCCATCGATAAAAATCCAGAAAAACAATTGCAAACTACGGTGGACAAAATTATTCATGGCAATGCCATTGGCATGGATACCGCAGATTTTCTAGTGGACCTCGAAAACCACATTGCCAGGAATCCAGGGGAAGAATCCTGGCTCAAAGCCGCCGGCATCCTAAATTTTCAGGCGGGCAAGTTCGATCAAGCTCGCCGTTTCTTATTGAAGCTTCCGCAACCCAGCAATGCGGACAACCGTCTCATTGCCATCAGTCTTTTTGAAATCAAGGAATACCGAAAAGCACTGAGTTACTTCCATAGAATCGCAGATGTGCGAAAAATCCGAGCGGATTGGAATAAGTTCTGCCAAGCATTGTCTCTCGGTGGGTCCAGGTCCGAGGCATTAAAGGAATGGGAGGCGTACCGCGGCCGATACGTTGGTACAGACGCAGTTAACCCATTTGACGGATTGGAATTTTTGGCGGAATGTTACCGCAGGCCGCTTCAAAAAGAAAAACTCCTTTCCGTGTTGGAGCCGTTATTGAAAAAGAGTAAAGGCACAGTCGAAGAAGGAAAATATTTATTAGAAATCTCCACTTTACTGGGAGAGACCAATCTCCGCGCCACGGAATTGCGATCAGAATATCTGAAACTCAATCCGCAGGATTTCGCTGCTGCCCTTGGTTTGGCCAACATGTATGAAAACCGCGGCGAGATAAAAAAAGCTATGTCAATTTTCTTAGCGGTGGCCCCTAAATATTCGCAGGATGTAAAATTCAACCGCCATTTGGCGGGACTATTGGCTAAGACCGATATGGAAAAAGCCATACTGTATTACGAAGTTTGCCGTACGTTGGCGCCAAAGGACTTTGAAATTCCTTTGGAAATCGCACATCTACAGGAAGTACTAAAACATCCAGACTTGGCAATGGAGGCGTACCAAGCGGCTCTGGAAATCAATCCAACCCATGCAGTCGCAAAGGCGCGCATGCTGGCTTTAGTTTCAGACAGCAAATCCCCGGATCCCTGGCTTGAAGCAATGGTGAAAAACGAAAAGAAAAACTCCCAAGACCATGTCTTTCAATTTCAGTTGGCAAAAATATTTCTAGCCGCCAAAGATTCGGTAAACTCATACAAATATTTGCAAAAAGCCTTAAAAAATAGCCACGACAACGAAGACTACGCGCAGCTACTGCCAAGCCTGATTACGGCGGACGCACAGATTCTGAAAAACTTTTCCTTGCTTCAGAAATTGGCCTTATCTCCCAAATCGACTCCGGAATTATTGGTCTTAGTAGGTAGAGGATTTTCCCTCTATCACAATCAATCCCGGGCGGCAGAAATGTATGCCAAAGTGATGGAATTGAATCCCAAGCTTTTAGAACACCACCGTCAGCCCATCCTGGATGTGTTCGGAGTAAAGAATTACTCCATCGCCGGAAATTTGGCTGAACTCTTTTTAAAAACGGATTCTGAAGATGTCGATATTCGGCGCATACACGTAACTTCGCTTTATGAAACCAAGGCCAAGCCTGCACGTATCCGTGCGGCCATCCAGGCGCTAGTTACTTTGGAACCCTATGATGATAAATGGTATTTGCGTCTAGCTGAATACGACCTTGCAGCCAAGGACACGGCAGGCGCCATAAAGCACGGACATGCCTGGGTCAAAATGCATCCCGATGACAAGGCGGGACTGCTCTTCCTGGAGCCATTGGCAGCCAAATCCAGTGACGGGGAGATGTACTTGAATGTAATGGACAATATGGAAAGACTCGAGCCTAAAAATCAAAGTCAATACGAGTTAAAAACCGCATATTTTCAATTTGCCTCCGGAAAATTTGCGCAAGCCGTGGAAGCTTTAGGAAAGTTGACAGCCGTATTTCCAAACGACGCACAACTTTGGAATCGCTTGGGTCTGGGCCAAATAAAACTGGGACGCGAAAATGCCGGGACAGCTTTGGAAAAAGCATATCGATTGGAACCCGGCAATCTCAACTTCGCACATGATTATGCATTCGTACTCAATTCAGAATCAGAGCTGAAAGCCAATCTCGATGTTTTCCAAGCTTTGCGCCACGCCGCGCCGAATATAAAAGAAAAGCAAAAGCTGGCTCATTCCCTGTACCTAAACGGAAGCTATACCACGTCGGCATTGGAGTGGGATGGGTTGATTGCGCAAGTTCCGGAAACAGCACTTTCGGATTCTACCGCCGCTATGGCGTATTTACGATCGGGACAATTGGCAAAGGGTAAATCCATTCTGGAAAAACGGTTGGCTGCCAACCCCCATGACGTAAGCCTTCTGGCAACCCTGGCAGACGTGTACGCCAAAGAAGGCGATTCCAATCGTCAAATGAATGCTATAGAACGCATTGTTCATGAGGATAGGGGCATGGGCGATTATGTTCTACGCCTTGCAAGGGAAAAAACCAAAGCGGGACAAATGACCGAAGCTTTATCCCTCTATTCGCAGTGGTCAAGGAATCATCCCGTAGATGTTGCCGCCCTAAAATCGTTCCGAGATATAGCCGAAAAGCAAAAGGATACTGCCTCCTTACTCGAATCCCTACGGTATTTGACACAGATTAAAAATGCCGACATTGCATATCGCTACCAACTCGCAGAAGTGGATTTCGCAAGGAGCGGCGATACCAAAGCATTGCAGGAACTGGTTAAAGTTCATCCCGATTATCGCCAGGGCAAGCGCTTATTGGCTTTCGAATACCATTCAAAACAAGCGTATGAACTTCTTGCGCCTATAACGCCATTTCTGGTCTCGGAGTCGGAAACCAATTCCGATTTATTGGAGGTTTTGGCCGATTTGTATGCACATCAAAAGAAGGTAAGCGAAGCCGACCGTGTTTATCTATCCTGGTACTCGGTCAGAAGAAACAATCGTGACGTTTTTAACAAGGTGTACACGTATTCCAAGGAGAATCACGGCACAAACCTCATCCCTATCCTTAAATTCGGTTGCGAAAGCTTTCCTCAAGATTTGGTCCTGCTCGAAAACCTGGGGAACGCATTAGGCTATAATCCATCCGCCCTTGAAGCCTTTTTGAAACTGTTGGGCAAGCAACCGGATAACGAAAATGCGGTGGAAAAAACGGCTGAAATTGCAAAAACCCTTGGGGATCGGAAAACAGAGGCGAAATGGGCTAAGCGTTGGTCCGAACTGAAACCGAATGAGGAGAAGCCCTGGCAATACCTCATTGAATCCTTGAACCCCATTTCCGATAAGACGCAGATAGCCGATGCCATGGAAGGCCTAGTGCATTTGCAATCCGGAAATTCGGACCTCATTCTGAAATTGGCCCAATTACAGGAAGACTTGGGCCATTTTTCCAAAGCCATCGACCACTATCGCAATGCTCTTTACCTGAATCCTAAGGACAAATCCATACGTGACCGGCTCGTTACCCTTATGAAAGGAAAAGGCAATAAGTTGGACTTGGCCGATGTGCTAACGGAAATTCAAAATATCGACTCCAGCGCACATGAAGCCCAATTCGAACTCGCGAAACTCTATATACAAAAACAGGACAAGGACAAAGCATACGCTTATTTGAGCACCGCATTGAATCAAAGCCCACTCAATCAAAACTATCAGAAACTTTTACCAAAGACCATTCATACTAATGAACAAATAGTAAAGCATTTCAAGCTGCTCCAAGAAATAGCAGGACGTCCGGAAACAGCACGATCGGATGCTGGTAACATTGACCTTTTTATGCTGTTAGGTCAGGGCTATGCTTTACAGGAAAAATGGCAAGAATCAGCTGAAAGCTATGCCCTCGTCCATCGCATGGACGCAAAGAAACTCTTGGGTATCCGGGATGTAATCTTGGCATGCTATCACGGTCAGAATTTTGGCTTGGCAGGTGAATTGACGGAAAAGTATTTCCAAAAGAAGTTGGACTTCGATAAGGAAATCCGTCAAATTCAAATCTTATGTTATGAAAAAACCCAGCGCGACCCAGCGTTGATTAGAAAGTGCCTACAGTTGCTTCTGGCTGTAGACAAAGACAATGCTGGTGGCCAATTGCGACTTGCGGAGCTAGACCTCAAAACCAAGGACACTGTCGCGGCCATCCAAAATATTCGCAATTGTCTGACAACAAACCCCAATGAAGTGCGCGCTTACCGGATGTTATTACCGCTTATCTCCACGCTTCGTGCCGATCAACGGGTAACCTATGTCGTAGTATTGGAAAAATTAGCACGTCTGGATACCACCCAAAGGGCCAATTATCAAAACCAACTTGCCGAATTTTATTTCAGCCGTAAAAATTTGCGGCAAGCAGCCCGTTTATGGACGGAAGTAGTCGCCTCCCGTCCAGATGCGGCCGATACCTGGTATCGTCTCGGACAATGTCGAAATCAATTACAGGCAGAAGATCAGGGCATTGCCTGTTTCCAAAAAGCGTATCAATTGCAGCCGAATAATCTCAGCTTTGCACATACCTATGCCCAGGCGCTGGTTACACCTGAGGATTACAAAACCAACCTCAAACTGTATCAATTCATTGAGGACCACGGGCCCAGCCGGATTGAGTACTTTGGCTTAGCCATGGCTTATTTCTATAACGAAAACTACCGAGGGGCGGCCAAAGCGTGGGACAAGTACAATTCGGAAACCTTATCACCCGAAAAATTCATACCCGAAGCCGCCCTAGCATACGTACGCACCTCACAACCCTCCAAAGCCTTACCGTTCTACCTGCTTCGAGAGTCCAAGGAAAGCAATAACCTAGGCTTGCTTGATACCCTGTGCCACCTCTACACCAAGACTGGAAATATCCAGGCAAAAAATATCCTTCTAGGAAACATCGTGCGATTGGATCCCACTTTCCAAGATTACCAATTGCAACTTGCCCATGTGCAGCAAGAAACCCAGGATACTGCATCCGCAATTGACAACTTCGGACAGTGGTCGGCTCGTCATCCTGAGGATATAAATGCGTTAAAAGCCTTGCATCGATTGGCCCAGGGGGAAAAAGATACGGCTGCACTTGAAAATGCCCTAACATTATTAGTGCAGCTGAAGGATCCTGAAGTAGAATATACGCTTCAACTTGCGGAACTGAAATTCAAATTTACTGGAGACACACGTGAACTAGAAAAAATGGTTAAACTCCATTCCAATTACCAACGCGGTCGGGTGATACTGGCAAAGGAATTCTTTCGTAGGTACGATATGCCTAATATGATCCCGTTTGAGAAAGCTTTGGCCGAAGAATGCCGAAAGGATCCGGATTTATTGGGAATGATAGCGGAACTCTATGCCTATCAAAATAAGAAGGATCAGGCCAATCAGGCCTTCCGAAATAATTTAATCTACCGAATGAAAGCAGCGACAACGGGATCACCCACTGACCAATCAAACCAAAGACAGGCTTTCGATAAAGCGTGGCTTTATGCTGATGCGAACAAGTCACCGTATTTAACTGAAGTTTTGAAAATAGGTAATAAAGGGTTTCCAGGTGAGACTCCTATCCAAATTGCCCTAGCGACTGCATTGGGAAAGGATCCGGAAGCCTTGGCACTTTATAAACAGATCCTTGACAAGGACCCTAACGACTTCGCTGCCTTGCGCAGTGGAGCGGAACTGGCTGTGTCTTTGGGTCGGCCCGCCGAAGCGATTGCCTGGTTGGAAAAATGGTCTACGCTCGAACCGGGCTCCACGCATGCATGGAAACTGCTAGTGGACGCTTATGAGCGCGTCAAAGACATGCCTAAAGCCGCTGACGCAAAGGAGCATTTGATGATGCTCTCGCCTACAGACGCCTCACTTGCCTTTGATGCTGCCAAGACATTTTTGCAGATTAAAAATTATGAGAAGGCATTGGAGTTATTCATTCGTGCCAGTGAGCTTAAACCTAAAGACCAAGCTTACGCCATTGAAGTTAAAGATTTGCTGAATGTGATGGCCGAAGCCTACCTCCATCAGGGAGAAATATCCCGCGCAGTAGATATATTCGGGCTCCTGCTTCAGAAAGAGCCAAAACACCAGAAGGCTAATCTTTACGTGGGAATGTGGCTAGCCGAGAATCGGGATTATGTCACGGCAGAAAATTTATTGAAACTGGGAATGGATCAATCACCGGAATCCAATACTATTCTCAGCAAAGCCTGGCGCTTGTTTGGAGACTGCCAATCCGCCCGTGGTGAGAGTCGAGCCTCTTTGGAAGACTACAAACGCGCCTTAAAACTGAACCCTTTGGATAAATTAGCGGCTACATCTCGACTCGAAATGACGCGAACACTAAACCTGGTGGCCGAACTGTCGTCTGCACTTTCGGATGTTGTAAACCTCGACTCTGCCAACGCGGATGCTTGCCTAGCCCTGGCGGAAATCCAACTCAAGGTCAGCGATTTCAATGCCGCTTCAGCCCTCTATAGACAAGTGCTAAAAATTAAAAAAACTGACCCGGAAACCTGGGGGCAATATGGAGAAGCATTAGAGGGGGCCAAACGAAACAAGGAAGCATTATCGGCATGGGATTCAGCCTATGCACTCGGTGATCGCAATCCCTATATACTGCATGGATTAGCGCGTCTGCACAAAGCGGCTGGAGAATTGGACAGGGCGAAAAACGCTCTGGAAGACTTGGTGGTTTTGCAACCGGAAAATGACGAGGCCAGTGCTTGGCTGGCAGAACTTGCCATGAATATGGACCAATTGGATAAGGCTGAAGAGATGTATGTACAAGCAGCACAAGCCGACCCAAATAAAATCGAATATACCCAAGGCCTGGCTGAAGTTTATTTAAGACGCGGGGATGCCGAATCCGTGCTCGAAATACTGGAACCCGTACGTGGGAGGCTTACTGCCGATGGACGTCTTGTTTATGCGGATGGTTTGCGCCTGGCCGGTAAATCCGAAAATGCCCTGGCAGTCTATTTAGAGGCTTACAAAACGAAACCCTCCGTGCGCGCCCTGTGCGGGCTTGCCAACGCCCATCTCGATCGCAATAAACCACTGGAAGCCAAACAATTAATTGAGACCTCCCAATTTCAAAGCGATCCGGAGATCCGATTGCGGTTGGGCCAAACCTTTTTAGCAATGCATGAAAGCGACAAAGCCGCGCGTATTTTGCAATCCCTGGTCAAGGAGAATCCGGCTAATCCTTTCTTTTTACTTTCTCTCGCGCAGGTTCATGCCGAGCAAAAAAATAACCCGCTGGCTTTAAAAGAATTTTTAGCCGTATTACAACTCCGCGCCGACTTGGCACCGGCAGCGTTCGGTGCTGGCATGCTCCTCCTCTCCAATGGCCTGCTCAAAGAAGCCCGTACTTATTTTTTCACCTTAGGTCAGAGCCTGGCTAAACCAGATAGAGCCTTGGGACTACAAGGTTTGGCTGCAGCTTCCGAGGCGGAAAAAAAACCTGGTGAAGCGGTCGAGTACCTGGAGCAAGCCGCCGAGGTGTATCCGACTGCTTCTGCATTGGCGAAACTCTCGATGCTCTGCTTAAAGCTGGGACGCATCAAGCCAGCGGAAGAGTGGGCGCAGAAGAGTTTAGAAGCCAATGAAGATTTTACTGAAGGCATTATCGCTTTGGCTGAAGCGATGTTGGCCCAATCCCAAAATGAAGGGGCCAGGGATTATTTGAAAGAAGCAATTGTCCGCAATCCCAAATCATGCGAGTTGCAACTGGAATTTTCCAAGGTGCTCGTAGCAATGGAAAACTTCCAAGACATTGCCTCCAACAATAATCCAGTCCTGAGCCTCTGCCCTGATGAGGCTCTGTCTTATTATTATGCTGGAGTTGGGGCGGATCGGGCCTATCAGAAAAAGAAGGCTGAGGAGTACTTTCGCTCTTATAAAAAACTCGGCGGCGATTTGAGCAGTCTACCAAAGGGTTATTAATTTGGTTTCGAGATATATTTCAGAGGTAAATCGGCTTGGAAAGGATCCCAGGTTATTTCGCCTTCTTTGAGTTAAATTACGTTGTACCAGCCTGAAAAATGAATTCCAAAGCAGTCTAAAGATAGGCCATAATGAAAACTCAAAAAAGCAAAATACTCCCTTTTCAATTTATTTTTTCAGTCGTCCTGCTTTGTATGCTCGGATGGACGCAGGCCCAACCCTATATTCTTTGGTACAACACCCCGGCAACCGTTTGGGAAACACAGGCATTGCCGATTGGCAACGGTTTGATCGGGGGCATGGTTTATGGAGGCGTGGCTCAGGAACATATTCAATTCAATGATCACACACTTTGGACGGGCGGACCGGGCTCTACGACAAATTATACGGGAAACAACCCCACCTCAAGTAAACTTTCCGTGATTACGAATATGCGGACCCTGCTTGAACAAGGAAATGTTGCAGGCGCGAATGCCGCCGCATCTGGAATTAAAGCGTCGAAAGTTGGATTCGGATCCTACCAGCCCTTTGGCGATTTGTACTTTGACTTTACCTACCCATCCAACACTACCCAAACCTATCGCCGCGAATTGGATATCGACTCAGCCTTGGCCAAAGTGACGTTCACAATTAATGGGGTTCTCTATACACGGGAATATTTTGTTTCCTATCCGGACAAGGTTTTAGTCGCCAGGTTCTATGCCAATCAGCCTGGAAAAATCACAGCAAAATTCAGCACCACCACACCGCATACAAACACCACAAAAACGACTATTAATGGCTTATTACAACTCTCCGGGAATCTGACGAATAATAACATGGCCTTGGAAATGCAATTCAAAGTGCTGAATGCTGCGGGCACGCTGACTACGAATGCCGACCACATTCTTGTTACCAATGCAGACACAGCCACCGTTATCATGACGACGGGTACCGATTACCTGCCTGTTCATCCCACCTACAAAGGCATTCACCCTCATGTAAAAGTTACCGCCGATATAAATGCCGCCATCAACAAGGGTTACGCTTTGTTGAAAACTACCCACATTGCGGATTATCAAAAATTATTTCGGGCCGTTACGCTGGATTTGAATCAAGTCCCCGCTACCATAGGGACGGATGCCCAACTTACCGCCTATAAAAGCAACGGAAACAACCGGGCGCTCGAGGCTTTGTTTTTCCAGTATGGCAGGTACATGTTGATCGCTTCGTCCAGGCCCGGATCATTACCCGTTAATTTACAAGGCATTTGGAATGAAAATCCAAATACAAGTTGGGATGCAGACTACCACATCAACATCAACTTACAGATGAACTATTGGGGAGCCGATGTAACCCATCTAGGTGAAACGACACTTCCCCTTATCGACTTTTTAAATATGAATCGTCCACGCGGTCGAGAAACCGCCTCACTTTATTTTGGGGCACAAGGCTGGACCATGGGAAACGAGGTGAACATTTTTGGATTCACAGGATTTCATGCTTGGCCCACCTCCTTTTATTTTCCGCTCGGTCACGCCTGGATGTGTCAAAATATATGGGATCATTTCGCCTTCACACGAGACACCACCTATCTCCGGAACCTCGCCTATCCGATTCTGAAGGAAACGGCCTTATTTCTCACCACCTATCTTATCCCAGATAAAAATGACAACAATCGTCTGGTTTCTTCCCCATCCTTTTCCCCCGAACATGGGGAATTCACTGTCGGCTGTTCCGGCGATCAGGAAATTGCATGGGATCTTTTAACCAATACTATCGAGGCCAGTAAAATTCTCGGCCTGGATTCCACTTTCCGGCAAACTTTGGTAGACACCAAAAACAAATTGGATCCAGGGCTTCGCATTGGAAGCTGGGGCCAATTACAAGAATGGAAAGCGGATCTGGATGGCAAAACCGATACTCATCGGCACCTCACCCATTTGATAGCCCTTTACCCCGGTAGACAAATAAACCCATATACCAATTTAAACTATATGGCTGCATCGAAAATATCCATGAATGCCCGAGGAGATGCTGCAGAAGGAGCCGCATGGGCTCAAGCCTGGCGTTCGGCAATATGGGCAAGGCTTTTTGACGGCAATCGCGCTTATTCACTGATTAAAAAAATCCTGCAAACCAGTATTTCTTCCAACCTTTGGAATATTTATCCGCCCTTTCAAATCGACGCCAATCTTGGTGCGGTTGCCGCCGTTGCCGAAATGTTGGTGCAATCTCAGGTTGATGTCATTCACCTCCTGCCCGCCTTACCTTCCGCATGGCCCAAGGGCAAGGTTACCGGACTTATGGCCCGTGGTGGGTTTGAAGTCAGTATCGAATGGGACGCAGGTGTTCTGAAATCGGCAGTCATCCGAAGCACCAAAGGATTGCCACCCCCACCTATTCGCGTAGCAAGCGAAACCAATCCCATCAATTTAGCCACCGATACCCGAGTGACTTTTACTAATGTCACAACTACCCGCATTTTAACCGCAACGGCAACCGCTCTGAAGGGTGATCTGGACATGCAGCTAGGGAGCCTGGCCAATCAAGTCCGCATAGTTTATACCATCAAGCCTGGATTGCCCAAGGCTTACCTTTCCATTTACACTTCCCAAGGGCAAAGAATCCGCCATATCCTACTAACGGAAAATCACGGAGCGATTCAATGGGACAAAAAGTCGGAATTGGGTAAGCCATGTAACCCCGGGCTGTTTGTTTTCAACTTAAGCGCTGGACAACAACATCTGGTTAAAAAGCAGGTTTTGCCATAATGGTTGCGTTAACTTTCATTCTAACAATGGCGCTCTCGGCGTTTTCCTATACCGTTTCGGTTTCTAAGGATACCCTTCAATCCGTGGATGGTTTTGGCGTTTCGATTACTTGGAGCGGATCCGAAATTTTGAAATTACCACAGGTTGAACGAGAAAAAACGCTTGGCATGTTTTTCACTCCGCAAGGAGCGAACATGTCCATCATCCGAATGCGTGTGGTCGCTAAAACCGAATCGGATTTTCAGAACCAAATAGATCTTTGCCTATGGGCCAAAGCCAGGGGCGTAACCCAGTTTTATGCCACGGTCTGGGATGTGCCTTCACAATTTTTGGATGCTTCGCAAAAACTATTGCCCAGTCGGTTTACCGAATTCGCAACCTATGTCGGGAATTTTATTACGGATATGGCGACCGCAGGCGTGGATATCGGCTGGATTGGAATTCAAAATGAGCCTGATAACGGACCCAAACTTGCCACCTTCACCGTGGACTATAATAAATATACCGTTCACTATTATCGTACCAAATCTGAGCTGCGAGACTTTTCAGTTGTGCTGAAGAAACTTTTGACTGACAGCAAAATGACGCGGGTTAAATTACTGGGGCCCGAATGCATGGGCTGGGAAGGGTCGCGGGAATTCACCAAGAACCAGTTTGAAACACCGCAAGGGATTCAAGCCATGGACGTTATTGGAACCCATGATTACTGGGGTGCGGAGCGAGATGTCGATATGGATCCGGTGCGGGTGGAAATGGCGACACTGGCTAAAACCAATAACAAAAAAATTTGGCAAACGGAATATTCACGTGTGGATTGTTTGCCGGGCTGTACGGATCCCTGTTATTTACCGCTCGTAGCACAAGACCCGACAAGAATCATGTCTGAGGCGGACTTTAATATGCGAGATGGCCTAGAGATGGTAAATTACCTCTATAAGGATTTTTCCAGGGCTAATGCCAGTGCATGGTTGTTCTGGTGGACGCATAATCCCAACAAAGGCTGCGGAAATTCAGCTCTTGGAGCTGCAGGCATGCACAACTCTTTCAACGGATTGACCATCCTAAAAGCCGATCAAACCTTTTTCTTTCCTAAACGCTTTCACGCCCTCTCCCACTATACGCGGTTTGTAAGACCCGGTAGCTTCCGAATACGTTCTACAACCGACGGCGAATCGAGCGTACATCCCTTAGCTTTTTATGATCCCTTAAAGGATGAAGTTATCGTGGTTGTCTATAATAATGGAATCTCTGCCGCACCACTTTCCGTTACTCTGCCCGGATACACACCCTACGGATCCATGCAACGTTTTCAAACTACCAAAGCTGCAGATTCAAATGTTGTACTTATCGAAACAAAAATCATTGCAGCAGGACAAGCCTACAGTACCTTACTGCCCGCACAATCCATCTCCACTCTGGTGTACACTCGCACGGTACCCCTACGCGGCATCAACTATCCGCAAAAATCCAGCGGCACCCCTTCTATTTCTAACGGCGGCTTTCATTATTACGCAGTGGGTGGGGAAAAAGTCTTACTCCAGCTCCGCTCCTTGACGGGTGCATTATTGGAATCAAAGGTGGTTGAGCCTCCTGCGACAGGAGAATATGTTTGGAATTGGCACGGAACGTCTACTGGCATTCACTTGATTCAGATGCGATACCTGGATACCGGGCGGGAAAGTCATTTTGTAACTTCACCTTAGAGTATATTAGTTCTCACTCTGAACACATCGCTGCCCTATCTAATGAAGGAATAATTTAATGCCGAATACAGAAAAATTGGAAATGCTCAAATTGGTTCGAAAATATATCCTGAGCCATCCCAAAACCAATTATGCCGATCTTACTGCCGCATTAAAAATTTCACAACTGACAACCATCCAGTTTTACAACATTAAAGCCCAATTACGAAAAAAGGGGCAATTGGTAGATCCAGGCGGCTTTAAAACAGCTGGCTACGATGACACGTCGGCATCCAAACCCAAGACCAAATCCAACTCCATGCATGTGGAAATATTGGAATCCGTGGATGTCGCGAATTTCTCCGATGATATCAAAGTCCATTACAAATCGAATATTCTTGGCCTCTTGCAACGCCATGTCCCAGATGGAAAAAATCTGAGAATGGTCTTTCTGTCGGATCCACCGGTACTGGAAATTCAACGAATCGTCACTTGATCCAGCAATTTTCCTAACACTTACAGCCCACATTGCCTTCATAACCCGCCGCTGCCATCCGTTTTGGAGCGGCCTCCTTTCAGCTAGAGTGTGTGCTTATATCGCCAATTCCAGCTATTACATTTCAATAATGTAATCGTCTTTAAATAATTCAAGCTCTCTAATATTTCGATTAAATGCTTTATTTGGCCTTTTTAAGGCATTTATAGACGATTTTTTGTAATCTATATTCTATTTTTACTTTACACACCCTCTCAAATCGTGGTATATTGGAAACATGTCAGACCAACTCTCCCAAACCCGTATGAAAGGACTTCTTATGAAGCACTCATCCTCTACCTATTTTGCCGGCATCGCGCTGACAAGCGCCGCCCTTTTTCTTGGGGCCTGCGTCAACTCATCCGACGAGCAAGCCTTGGACCCCTTTGCAAATGCGAAAGTCGATGCTAGAGTCGCCGGCGTGACCATGGCCGAAAGCTTTGATCAGAACAAGGGCTGGAGCAATACCATGACCGCACCTGTCACTCTTCAGCCGTTAAGCGATGTGTCTACCAAGTTGGGCGGTCTCAAGAAACAAGCATCACTCCCCAAACTTTCCAGTATCAGTATCAGTAACGGAGCCGATACCTCCGGCGCAATTTTTACCGACACGGCGGCCTCCAAAGGTGGCATCTTGATTTTTTATTCCGAATCGCATTCCGTATTTGCCGTCACTAAAGACACGGCAGTTATCAAATGGGACGCGAATGCTAAAGACAGCACGCCCAATAATGAACATGCCATTTCCTGGAAACGCATTTCGACTTACATTGGTGGGAAAGTGGAAACCAGCGAGTTTAAGGATGGCGACGGTGACGGAATCGTCACTCCAGCGCCTGGTAAAGACAATCGCGCACGAATCAATTTGACCGTTTTAGATGCTGGAGTGGTCGAGAAAACCACGCTCCTTGTGGGTGCTGGGCCAGACGCCAATTTTGACTTGGAAGCCGACAATACAGTGCTTGAAGCCGTCTGGACCAAAACCAAGGGTGGCATAGTTGTCAGTCAAGGGGCCTATTTGGATGGCGATGGTGATGGAGTAGTTACCGATAATTCCGACACTTGCGTTGTCCTGGCCAAGTATTCTGAAATGTACCCCAAAGATCGTCCCTTGGTAAAGAAGGCTACCTTTGAAGCCCGCGTGCGCGTGTTCCCCAAAGCCATAGGTGGCAATGAACCTGTCACGTTTGCCTATGAAGAAGAAATGATCTCCGGCCGTATCAATTCCGTCACGATAAAGAACCGCGCCGGTGGAACGGAATTCGTCAAAGGTGATACCATGACCGTGCGAATGGAAACTACAGTTGCGAATGCCAATGACACACTAAAACACGCCGTCGTTGAAATTGTCATGAATCCAGGCCAGGATCTGAATAGCGAACTCGATAATTCCTGTTACGCCATTCATGTTACGTCGGAAAAGAAATTTGGATTTGAACGCACGGCGGAATTCAACTTCATTTCCGCCCAGCCCATACTGCATGGGCAGGAACCGACGGCCGGCACTTTTGACGGCAAGGCCACCTATGCTAATGGCAAAACCGCCAGCTTAAATGGTTCCTTTTCCCCAACTGGTTTCTCGGCTGAATACACTGGTCCTGATGGCGGCACTGCCAAAGTGGAATACTCAAAGAGCGGCAATCTGCTTTCCGGCGGCAATATCTGACACGCGCCGGTCTGTGGACTGGGGCCGTTCCTGAAAGGGAGCGGCCTTTTTTATTGTGATTGTCGTGATGCGGGAAAAGCCTTACAGAATAGTCGGCCTATCGGAAAGTTCGTTTTCATCAGCACCCGATTGCGGAAAATGGGTTCGCAAATACTGGCCCACAGCCTGGATGCCCCGAATGGCACCGGCTTCAAAGCGACCTGAACGAAATTCACCTTCCATCTCTTTGCAAATGGCTTCCCAGCCTTCAGCTCCCACCTTTGCGTGAATGCCACGGTCAGCCAAAATTTCCACATCCCTATCGGCTACTAAGAGATAAATAAGTACGCCGTTATTGCCTTCAGTATCCCAAACCCTCAGCTGACTGAATACGGTAACGGCCCGTTCCCGCCCCGTTACCCCCTTTACCAGCAAGGGAAAATCTAAGGAACCTTCAACAACAAAACGAATTTCCCCGTGATGACCCGTTTCGGCTTGGGCAACTGCCGTGGTAATCCGATCCATGGATTCGTTTGGAAAAAGTTTCCGAACGTGGTAGCTCCCTATAGACAAGTGGCGGAACATGCGTTTCCAATTCATAAGCAACCTACCACTTTCCTGAGGCGCCGCCGCCACCGAATCCGCCACCACCGCCGGAAAAGCCCCCGCCAAAGCCACCTCCGCCGCCGCCCCAGCCGCCCATACCGCCTCGGCCTAAACCGCTACCCATGCCTCCCCCGCCGCCACTCAGCAGGACGAAAATCAAGGCCACGACACCTAGCACCGCTCCAAAAACCAGCGAGCCTAGCATAAAAGTCGCGGCGGTTCCGATTAAGCCACCGGCTAAAATACCGCCAAACATGCGCCCAAAAATAGATCGCAAGCCCATAATTACGAGCAAACCGGCCATCAGCATCCCGCCGCTCATACCCCGGCCCCGTCCGGCATTTTGTTTACGGCTGTGGGCAGGATCCGGAGGCGGTAAGTTTTCACCTTGCACCACTTTCAAAATGGCTGCCAGACCCGCACTAATGCCACCAGAAAAATCCCCGGATTGAAAATGAGGCGTGATGATTTCCGAAATGATTCTTTTACTGACGAGGTCGGTTAGCGCGCCCTCTAGCCCGTACCCAACCTCTATACGCATGGCTCGGTCATCCTTGGCCACCAAAAGAAGCACGCCATCATCTTCTTTTTTACGCCCCACCTTCCACTTGTCTACTACGCGAATGGAGTATTGTTCAATGGCTTCCGGTGCTGTAGTCGGAACGATAAGCAGTACCACTTGACTGCCTTTCTGATCTTCAAAAGCGGAAAGTTCGACGTTTAAGCCTTGCAAGTCGCCGGCAGAAAGGGTTCCGGTTAAGTCCATGGCGCGCCCGGAAAGCTCAGGCACCGGGATTAGGGCGAAGCTTGTCCCGCAAAGGAAAAGAAAGAGGGCGGACAGAAAACGGAACATACCAAGACTGGACGCACAAACCACTCTGGAACCGGTGAGGACAATGCCCACAATGGGGATTTTAGTAAATCGGATGTCGGTCAATCGATTTCCAGCCTGGCCAGTTTTAAGGCTTAGATGGCGCGTTGAAATCCACCGTAGGTGCCGTAGATATGGCTTTTTCGTTCTCAACAGTAAAATTGGCTTTCACTTTAAACCCACCAAATTTGGCGGTCAGATTTGATGGAAAAGATCGAACGGTAATGTTGAAATTTCGGATGGACTCGATATAACGGTTACGGGACACGGTAATTCTATTTTCTGTGCCTTCCAGTTGCGCCTGCAAATCCCTAAAAGAAGCATCCGCTTTAATATTCGGATAGTTTTCCGCCACGACCATCAGGCGGCTAAGCGCACCCGTCATACTTTTCTGAGCCTGTATGAATTTGTCCATGGCCTCCTGATCGTTTACTAGGGCAGGAGTGGCCTGAATGGAACCCACCCGAGCTCGGGCTTCGGTCACCTGGGTCAATACATCTTTTTCATGGGACGCATACCCCTTAACCGTATTGACCAGGTTCGGAACCAGGTCCGCTCTCCGTTGATATTGGTTGACTACCTCGGACCAAGACGCTTTTACATCCTCATCTTGGGATTGCAAGGTATTGTATCCACAACCTCCCAACAGGAAAAGGCTGACACCTAGTGACATCCACCGGATTTTATCTAATTTCCCACCGAACATTTTCAGCTCCAAGTTGTTCGCAATTAAAGTAATAAATCTTATCTTTGCACCACTTATAAAACGGGAATGGGGTCGCGATATGTCGAAATCGGGTATAACTAAAGTCAGAGCAGCCAAATCTTTGGGGTTAGCGGCCGTACTTCTCACTGGACTCGTGGCATGTAACAAAAAAGCCGATGTTCAAGAAATCGTAATCGGTGAGTACGGATCCATGACCGGAGCCACCGCCACTTTCGGCATTAGCTCTGGCCGTGGCATTCAAATGGCTGTTGACATGTTGAATCAGGGCGGAGGCGTACTCGGCAAACAGATTCGCCTAGTTGTCGAGGACGATCAAGGCAAGCCGGAAGAAGCCCAAACGGCGGTAACTAAGCTGATCAATAAAGACCGCGTCGTCGCAGTGTTGGGCGAAGTGGCTTCCTCCAATAGTTTGGCAGGTGGACCCGTCTGTCAAGCCAGCCGCATTCCCATGGTTTCCCCTGGTTCTACCAATCCCAAAGTCACCACCATCGGCGACTATATATTTCGGGTTTGCTATATCGATCCCTTCCAAGGCCAAGTCATGGCAAAGTTTGCTGCCAATACCTTGAAGCTCAAAAATGTCGCTATCCTTCGCGATATCAAAAGTGATTACTCCGTGGGGTTGGCCAATTTCTTCACCACCGGATTTACCGCGTTCGGCGGCACCATAGCTGCCGATGAAAGCTATAGCCAGGGTGACAAGGATTTTACGGCCCAGTTGACTTCGCTTAAAGCCAAGAATCCAGATGGCATTTTTGTACCCGGCTATTACACGGAAGTGGGTCTTATTGCCAGACAGGCCCGTAAACTCGGTATCACCGTTACCCTAATGGGCGGCGACGGCTGGGATTCCTCCAAGCTTTGGGAAATCGGCGGCGACGCATTGAACGGCTGCTATTACTCCAACCACTATTCCATAGATGATCCCAGCCCCCCTTTGCAGAAATTTGTTTCCGACTACAAAGCCCGCTATGCCCATACTGGCGACAGCATTCCAGATGCCATGGCTGCTCTCGGCTATGATGCCATGCTGGTTTTGGCCGATGCCATGAAGCGTGCCAACAGTTCACGACCAGATAGTGTCCGCGCAGCTTTGGCTAAGACAAGCGGTTTCATTGGCGTTACGGGTACCACCACTTTGGACGAGAACCGGAATGCCGTCAAGCCCGCTGTGGTGCTAGAAGTACAAGTGGATGCAAATGGCAATGGCCGGAACGTATTCAAGGAAACTGTAGCCCCTTAACCGGCTCAACTCAATCATGTCGGTTTTTTTTCAGCAACTCATCAACGGCATTTCCTTGGGCAGCATATACGCGCTGCTGGCGTTAGGCTATACCATGGTCTATGGTGTCATGCGCCTTATCAATTTTGCGCATGGCGACGTCTATATGCTGGGTGCATATTTCGGGTATTATCTCTCTCGCATGTTGCAAGGCAAACTTGGCGGGCCGTTGCTGGATGCTGCGGCAGTCATGATCCTCTCTATGCTGGCCTGTGCGTTGATCGGAATGATCATGGAACGTTTCGCCTACCGGCCAGTCCGAAAGGCCCCTCGGCTAACTATGCTTATTATCGCCATAGGCGTATCACTGCTCATCGAGAACGGTAGTCAACTCCTATTTGGCGCCGACCCAAAATTTTTTCCGCAATTAATTCCCGAAACCCATATCGCGATGGGTGGATTGAGCCTGACGAATCAACAATTGGTGGTCCTTTTCACTTCGATTGCGCTCATGCTTCTGCTTAATTATTTCGTATACCGCACCCGCACGGGAAAAGCGATGCGCGCCGTGTCCTTTAATTTGGACGCCGCCAAACTGATGGGCATCAATACCGACCGTATTATTTCCTTGACCTTTGCCCTCGGTTCCGCTTTGGCTGCGGCGGGTGGCATTCTGGTATCCATCAACATCCCCGGCATCGATCCATTGATGGGAGTGATGACAGGCTTAAAAGCCTTTGTGGCGGCGGTGCTTGGCGGCATCGGCAATATTTTCGGCGCTGTACTTGGTGGGCTTATTTTAGGGTTGGCGGAAGTAATGGTAGCCGGTTATGGCTCTTCTACGTATCGCGATGCCATAGCCTTTCTGCTCCTCATAGCTATCTTGCTGTTCAAGCCTTCGGGTATTTTGGGCAAGGGACAAGTGGAGAAAGTTTGAAACGCTGGCTTTGGATATTCGGCGCCTTGGCCGTTTTAGCTGGCTTGCAATGGGCGGCTAATTATTTTCTGCTCGAGGGACCGATCCGTCAGGGCCCCTACTATTACCAAATCATTATTTTGGCTGGGATCAATATCATCCTGGCCGTAAGCCTTAATCTTACGAACGGTATCGCGGGCCAGTTCTCCATTGGTCACGCAGGTTTTTTTGCAGTAGGAGCCTATGTTTCCGCATCGCTCACCTATTATGCCGGGCCAGCCATTCGTGCCGCTCTCCCTTTTCTTCCTGTAACCGTTCAAGACGGGGTGCTGTTGGTATTGGCATTGTTGGCAGCCGCTTTAGCTACAGCCTTGGCCGGATTGCTCGTAGGCATCCCATCCTTACGCCTTCGCGGGGACTATCTTGCCATCGTGACCTTGGGATTTGGTGAAATCATCCGCGTGTTGATCCTCAATGTCGATGCCGTGGGCGGCGCGCGCGGCTTTACCGGTATCCCAAAACTCAGCAATTTCTTCTGGGTTTATTTATTAGTAGTGGCTGTAGTAGCAACAGTGTGGAATTTGGTTCGCTCCAGCTATGGACGAGCCTTCATAGCCATCCGCGAAAATGAAATAGCTGCGCAATCAATGGGTGTCGCTGTCACCCGACACAAGGTACTGGCCTTTGTAATCAGCTCCATGTTCGCTGGCATGGCCGGATGTTTGTTTGGGCATTACACCATGTATCTGCATACCAACACCTTCACCTTCGTAAAATCCTTCGAGATCATTATCATGGTATCCATTGGCGGCCTCGGCAGCATCGAAGGCTCGGTATTGGGGGCGGTATTCCTGACCATCCTGCCGGAAGCGTTCCGCAGTTTTTCGGAATACCGTATGGTCATTTACGCCATGGCCTTGATCCTTATCATGATCTTTAGACCACAAGGAATATTGGGCCGAGGCGGATTTTTCAACAAAGCGAAAGCCGCCAAAAAATCCGCCGAAGCCCGTAAAGCCGCGGGAGCCAATTCGTAATGGCCTTGCTGGAATTAAAAAATGCCACAATACGGTTCGGTGGCTTATGGGCGGTTAAGGAGCTAAATCTCGAAGTTCGGCTCGGAGAACTGTTTGGACTAATCGGTCCAAATGGGGCAGGTAAAACTACGGTATTCAACCTGATCACTGGCGTTTACGCACCTACATCCGGCGATATCCTATTGGATGGCCAGCCCTTGCAAGGAAAAAAACCACATATCATTGCCGCGGGCGGCATTGCCCGTACTTTTCAAAACATCCGACTTTTTTCCGATATGACCGTCCTCGAAAATGTGCAGGTTTCCTGTCACATGCGCAGAAAGCAAGGCGTGCTCGGATCCATTTTCCGAAGCCCCACTTTCCAAAAAGAAGAAGCCGAATTCCGGGACGAAGCCTATAAATTGCTTCAACTTTTTCAGCTGGAAAAATTCGCGGATGAACAAGCCACCAGCCTGCCCTATGGCTCGCAGCGCCGATTGGAAATCGCCCGCGCCTTGGCAACGCATCCACGCCTTTTACTACTTGATGAACCCGCCGCGGGCATGAATCCGCAGGAATCTTCGGACCTGATGCATCTCATCCGCCGCTTACGCGATGAGTTCAAAATCTCCATCATGCTTGTAGAGCACAATATGAAAGTTGTCATGGGCGTTTGTGAACGCATCCAGGTAATCGACCATGGAGAATCCATCGCCATCGGCCTACCCACGGAAATCCGCCGGGATCCTAAAGTAATCGAAGCCTATCTGGGTAAGGATTAGGCATGCTGACCTTAAAAAACATTTCCACCAATTACGGCGCCATCAAAGCCCTAACCGATATCAGCTTAACGGTTGCCAAAGGCCAAGTGGCCACATTAATTGGAGCCAATGGAGCGGGCAAGAGCACCACGCTTCGCAGCATTATGGGTCTCACCCAACCACATACCGGTGACGTGTTGTTCGAAGGCGAAAAGCTGAATAAAATCCCCACCCATCGCATCGCTGCAATGGGAATAGCCCTAGTGCCAGAAGGCCGGGCGGTATTTGCCAATCTAACTGTGGTCGAAAATTTGGAACTTGGCGCTTACCTAGAAAAGAGTCGTAGCAAGATCAAAAGTGATCTTGAACATGTATTTCATGTCTTTCCCCGATTAAAAGAAAGACTCCTGCAAATGTCCGGCACGTTAAGCGGCGGCGAACAGCAAATGCTTGCCATTGGCCGAGCCTTGATGGCGCATCCGCGTTTGCTTTTACTTGATGAACCTTCCTTGGGTCTTGCCCCTTTGGTCGTGCAAACCATTTTTGAAGCCATTTCCCAGATCAATAAAGAAGGCACCACTATTCTGCTGGTCGAGCAGAATGCCAACCTGGCCTTGCACCGCTCGCAGAAAGCATATGTGTTGGAAACAGGGCGAATCATTATGGAAGGGCCTTCTGCCGAGTTGGCAATGGATCCCAGAGTTAAAGAAGCGTACCTCGGAGATTAAGTTTTAGTTAGACCAGAGCACTGGAATCAAAGTTTCCATCCAACACAGTGCGGACTCCAAAGGTTAGCAAAGCCACTTCTAAACCCGAAACATGCTGCGCAGCCAAAAAAGGCCGCGTATATTAGCTGAAGACGGAACGAATCGTATCAGTTTTCCAAGGGCGAAACTCCCATTGGACCGCTGGCACTAAACGTTGATTTCTCGTTTCCCGTAATTCGCCATTGGGTATTTTAACACCTATTCCCCCAGGAGGACTTCGCATGTCTAGTGTGAGCGTATTGGCCTATTTTACCAAACCAAAAACTCCATTGACGCCAGTAGAAACCAGTATGGAATTGGAAAACGATCGGCGCTTGTTTGGCTGCATGAGTACAGGGTCCATGTTAGGCCTGGCATTTGTGACTTATGTGCTGACCTTGCATGTGGTTATTCATAGTGATTTTTATCCGCCTGTATGCCCTGTCGATGGTTTCCTCCCACCAAAAACCAGCCGCATTACTGAGGAAGGTTATCGACACCTTCATCCCCGCCCAATAAAACGACAACCTGTGAAGACTGCGAATGCGGCCCATTCCCCGCGAAGCGCGCATCCAGTTAAAGTACCGGGTTCGCTCGCCGTGAAGATTATCAATTCCAAGTCCGCACGAGCAAATTTAACCGCCTATGATCTCATTGATAAAACATTGCAACAACTTGATATGGATAAGCTGTCGCAAGTAGCCATCCTTACGCGCAGTGGCCAAACCCGCTTTTCAGGTCGGCCGGGAAAAAAGAATTTCGAGTTCAACTACACTTATGACGTGGACGGAAATGGAGATAAGGAGTCCGATAAATTTACTGTGCCACATAGCACGATAAATCGACTATCCCCGAAAAACCATCCCGGCGAATCTTTGAAACCCATGCCAATGGGCGAAGTTTCAATGCATGAAACAACGCGTTCTACTGCAGACATCCTATCCGTAATCCGCTCCCATTCACCCGGACTGCGACATGTGTATAACACTTATTTGCGCACCCATTCCGGCATGAAAGGCAAAGTGACGCTCCGCTTCGCAATTGCCCCCAGTGGCCAAGTCGTGGACGCTACAATCGTTTCCAGTTCTACCGACGCTTCCGATTTCGACTCATTTGTGGTGGAAAAATTGCTGTCCTGGAGATTTGAATCTGTCAAAGCCGCAGGCAACGATATCGTTACCGTGCCCTTTAATTTCTCGGAATAAACTTTTTCCTTTTCGAAACGAAAAATACTTTTCAAAAAAGTACCCGTTTTACGCCCTTCATTCGTCTTATGAAGAAGGGTGGATATGGAAGCATGTGATATAGATGAACCCCATCACCTTGGCAGAGGCCAAGGCGCTCTCAAATATAGAGCGGATATTGCTGCGCCTTCAGGTTCAGCAATGGCGCAAATGGGTAGCTTGAATGAGATGGCTAAGTCCAAGGTTCGCATAGGATTTTTTTATGCTTCAATAGGGGCGTTATCAGCCTGTATAGCTCTACCGCTACTCGGAGTGGTGTCGATTCGCCCTTTAATCCCTGCCGTCATTTTCTTGAGTGTAGCTACGATCGGTTTTTGGGCGATTTCACGATATAACTTGAGCCGGGAATTGAGCCTTGGTTTGGGTATGCGTATGGGTATTAAGAGAAAGCCCAGCGTACCCCTGCCTAAAAATTTAAATGTCATTACGCATGGCGAAAGAAATTTTGCCGTATTGGGCCATGAAATCAAAAATCATATCTGCACTTTAAAGGGCAACTCCAAACTTCTGCGGATACGTGGTGCTTCGGCGGAGAATAAAGAGATTCTTGACCGCATTGATAGAGTGGTGGAAAAGTTGGAACTGTTTTCAAAAGACTTAGGGTCTACGGCCAAATCTAAAATGCGACGACCGATCCAATTGGTAGTTATGGCCCGGGCTTGCGCAAAAACACATTTTCATACACAGTTGAACGGATTCCATTGGGATGCCCAGGTGAAAAGTGATTATGGCCTGGGCGATGCGGATCGACTGGAACCGGTTTTTTTAAATCTATATCGAAATGCATTGGAAGCTGCAGCACGAAATATTGTGACCCGATTTAAAACCGATGGTGCCCGACTACTGGCAACTATTGAGGATGATGGAAATGGGTGTCACCCACAGGATGTGGACCGGTTATTTGAACCCTTCTTTACGACAAAGCGTGGAGAGGTTCGTCGCGGGTTGGGCTTGTTCATTGTCCGCTCCATCGTGGAAGGCTATGGCGGTAACATACGCGTTCAAAGCAAAAACAAACCTTCCGCGGGAACTCATGGACTAATTTTTACTCTGGAGCTGCCGCTCTCTCAAATCAACCGTACTAGCGCGCCTGATTTGAATCGAGGATTTTTCAATCGTCGCAATTTTCAATCGCAAATCACTTCCCCAGCCCAGGCCAAATAAAACTTCCGCCACCAGAAATAAGGGCGCCGTGAAAACGGATGGAAAATAATTATCCATCAACGCCGGGCGCTTTCCTTCCAGCGCATGGCCCAGGATTCCCTTGAACTCCAGTAGATGTCGGCAAAGGTTCCCGCGATTCGACCTAATCGAATCATTGTAGGACTGCGTCAAAGGAATAGTTCGAACTGCAATTTGGTATAACCATCATTTCGAAGAGGATAAAAGGGCGAAGCCTTTTCCAACTTGGTCAAGTAACGTCCGGAAATCCAGATCTTGAGGCGATCGGTCAGGCGGGTGCCCAATTCCCCCATAAGGATTTCAAGGCGGCCACGCCTGTGATCCCAATCCAATCCAAGAGTAACTTCCGTGCTACGCGAATCATTGCAGCCGACCCGCAATCCAACGAATACATCCCGCGTGAAAGGGGTGAGCAAGATTTCATTCCTGCGGTCGTATAGGTATTCGCCCAAGACGGAAAAATCCCAAGTCCGGCCCAGAAGGGCTCCTACATTGTATTCCATCCCCAGTCCGGTGGCAGCCGATTGCCAGGTGAAATCCCTTTTGAGCCGGAGGACATCCTCGGTTTTCAAAATCAGATTGTCCAAGGTCCACTGAACCTCCAGTCCGGATTGGTTAAGCAGAGGATAGCGAGTTGAAAGCAATACGCCACTTGCCGGATCCGGAACGGCGGTGATTTCCGGATCCCGGCTGGTTCCGAAAAAATGGGAAGCGGCAATTTCAAACGCTCCAAGCGTCCGGGAAAATCGAAAGGCAAAATCCGGCTGCCGATCGCCTAATTGTGATTCGTACACGGGTGAATGGGAAACCGGGAAAGGTGGACGGGACCGACCGGCAGGTCCAGGAAAAGTTTTCGGCCGGAAATATTCCAAGACATAGGCATCAAGGTTCCCCCAATCCGTGATTAGGCTGATATTAATCATGGGTTGGCCCAGTTTGCGCTTGGAAAGAAAATCATAAGGCAGGTCGGTTTGGTTCAGGATATCCACTAGGTTTTGGAATTCAAGCACCCCCCAAAAGGTCACATCCACGCCGGCTTTCAAATACCACGACCCCATGGCCAATCCGGCCTTGGCAGACCGTAAATCCAGCATGGTGCGGTTTGAATCATAGCGGTCAAAACGAAGGTAAGGTTGCAGTTCAAAGTCCGCTCCCGTCGATTCCCATTTGAAGCTGCATTTTGGTTCGAGCGCAGCGGATGGATAATGCGTGGCCCGGCCGGGAAGGGAAGGCTGGTTTTTGACCGACGACTGCCCGGGTAATAGGGCTTTGTCATGGTAAAGCCTGGATTCAATCGATACGCTTCCCGCGAGTTCCAGGCCTTGGGCCACAACCTTTCCCCGACCGGACCAGAGGCAAAGCCCAACCAGAATGACGAACTGGGGAACCGTCGTCCAATGTAAATTCAGAAACAGTTTCATTACCGCTTCAACATCGATATGTCGAAGTCCTTTTCTTTAAGTCCTTTTTTGAATCGATAGCGGTTCCAGGTCAAAAGTGTGCCCTTGCCGTTTTCCAGGTTTTCCATTTTCATTTCCTTGGGCCGCCAATACCTGTCCAGAAACTTCTCATATCCAGTTAAAGTCAGGGTCTTTACATGCTTGTTTTCCCGATTGAAGAATTCGATTTTCCCGACCGTGAATTTCAGCGTGTCTATCCAGACCACTTGCCTTTTGTAACCGGAGTTTTCATCTATTGGATCGCGCTCCACAGTCCAGCCTATGGCACCTTCGCGGACCTCGGTTCCAATAAGTGTATACTGGAATTTAGCGATCTGGATATTCATTGAATTGATGTCTTCAAAGGTGAATTCGCTCCCCATGAAGGACCCAGTTTTATTCGCATCCGAAATCTTCTTCACTCTCTTAAAGGCGGGAAGGTAAATCCATTGATCCGATGCCGCTTTGGCATGGGCATAGGTCAGCAGGGAAGTTCCCGCGACATCCAATGGCTTATCGAAGACAAGCATGCTCCTATATTCACCGGGGCCGATTTCCAGATTGGCAAGCCGCATGGCTCGGAAATCCTCTTTTCCTGATTTATCCTTCATAGTCATGACAATGTCGGCACTTTGATCCCCATAGCCGGCATCCCTTGCAGCTGCCTCGGTGAAAATGCCCAGTCCGTCGCGAGGCGCCGGCCAAGCCGGAACGCTCCCCAGCAGCAGGAGTGAATACGTGAGCCACAATACTTTTCTCATTACAATCCCTTCCTGCAGTTTATCCATTGACCATGGCCACGGGTGTTTTTTAGGCCTTGGCAACCGGCTTTTTTTTCAAATTCAATATAGTCAGCAGCAACGGATCGATGAACAAATCCAAGTAGACGGCGCTGACTATGGTAAACGTGGTGAAAATGCCGAATTGGGCGGTAGGTAAAAAGCCGGACACGGCCATGCAGCAAAACCCTCCCGCGAGAATGACCGAGGTCATGATAATTCCGTCTCCCACAGTAATCAGGGCATTGCGCACGGCAGCATCCCATTCCAGACCCTCTTTTAAGCCTTGCTGGAATCTGTTGATGAAGAAAATAGTACTGTCCACGGTCGAGCCGATTGAGACACCACCAATCAAGGCAGTGGCCATGTTTATCTTGATGCCCAGCAGTCCCATGACCCCGAAGGTCATGGCCAGTGGGAGTGAGTTAATGACAACACCCAAAAGACCCAGGCGCACGCTTCGGAATATCAGGGGCAATAGAATGAGGAAGACTATGGCCAAAGCCAGAAAAGACGCAACCTGAGTATGGCTGATCTGCTTATCCATATTGGCCCACAATACTGTGGCGCCCAGTACCTCGACGGTCAGATCGGCAGGCAGGGTTTCCGTAGCCAATGAATTGATCTTTCGTTTAAAATCCTCTAACTTCCTCGAACTCAAGTATGGGGTCAAGGCCTGGATTTGGACCCGATTCCTTTCCTTATTAGAGAAATCGGCGATATCGTCATTTCCGGAAAGCTCCCCCAGAAAGAGCAGCTGGTCGATTTGTTCCGGCGAATATCCGGAAATCCTATCGACGACTGGGCTGCTCGCTTGATTGTCGCCAACTCCAATTCCTTCGGTGTCGGCATCGTTATTGAAGGCCAAATCGATGCGCTCCACCAATTGGGTAAGGGATAATATTTTCCGGACCTCGGGCAGGTTCGAAACCTGCTTCTCAAAGGATCTTACCCGGGCAAAATAGTCCTTGGACGAATAGGTTTTGCCTTCTGGAAAACGGAGCACCAAGGAAAGCACGTTCTGGGAGAATCCCGTTTTTTCGAGGGTCGCATAAGCCCGGGTCAAATCCGCGTCTTTACCAAAAAATTTTGTGTAGTCGGTATCGACTCTCAGCTTGGAGATACCGAATAAAGGCAGGAACATAAGGGCGAAAATGAAAAGCCAAAGCGGGCGTAATCTGCCGAAAAGGATGGGTACGAATTTACGCGCATACAAACCCGCTTCCTTGGATCCGTCGGAGGCCTGACTGCCGCTATCCAGGTTTCCGAGCGGCCAAAACCGGACCAGCATCACGGGCGCCAAGGTCATGGTAATGCACCAGGCCATGAAAATCCCGAAGGAAGAATAGATGCCCATCTGCCAAATAGGCATGACAGTGGAAAAAGCCAAGGATAGAAATCCGGCCATGGTGACTACCGAAGTCCAGATACAGGCTGAAAAGATTTTCCCAATGGCTGTTTCCATGGCTTGGGCGGAGGAATGGAATTTCCTCTCATAATGGAAACCGTTTATAAGGTGGATGATGTCGCAGACACAGAGGGATACCAGGATCGGCGGCAACATGATGGTCACCATATTGTAGGGAATGCCCAAAAGCGCGAGCAAGCCCATGGGCGGCACAACGCAGCCCGTGACTACGGCCAGAAGCACGGCGAGATCCCGGAAGTTTCTCAGGGAGAAAGCGCCGAAAATGACCAGCAACAAGGTGACCAGTACGTAAAACAGAATCACGTCCTTCAATGCGGAGCGATTCAATTCCGCATTGACCATGGTCGTGCCTGCCAGGGAAAATCCGGTCACGGTGGCATAACCGCGAAGAATCGCCTTTATGGAATCGACCATCTCGATGCGGTAAGGGTGGACATCCCGGATCAAGTTATCGTTCTGGAAGAGAACCATGGAATGATGGTCATCTCCGGATTTCAGGATGGTCCCTTCGAAAATGGGATTGCCCGCCAATGCCTTCCGGAAACGGATCGATTGATCGTCCGTGATCAGGCTCAGCGAATCCTTGGCGGGGTACAACTTGTCGTATTCCAGGGAACCGTCTTCGAGGCCCTTGCTGTCCCGTACATTCGTCATGGAGACGACTTTGGTGACATGCGCCAGTTTGCCGATGCGTGCTGTAATTGCGCTGAGTTCGCGAAGAAATTCTGGATTTCCAATCGAGGACGTTTCGACCTGGAGCAGGGACCACTCCCTTTCCCCAACCTCCTTGTTAAAGCGTTCATAAGCTTTAAGTTCGGGATCGTCCTGCATGAACCATACCCCAACGGAATTGTCCACGACGGGATCCATGGAGAGTACCCGATGCCCGATGGCCGCAAGGAAAATCAATACCAGAACGGACCAAAAACCGATAATGACCGGTCCCCGCTTCAAACAGAATCGCGCCAACATACTAACCCCCCACCCTTATCCGCTTTCCAAACCTAATCCGCCAAAACGATTTCTCCGCAAACCAGCCTTTGGGAAATCACTTTTCTGCGCTTTTTGCCGCTCGATGTCTTTTCGACCGAGCCGCTTGCACAGGCTTGGATGGATTGGATCAACACGCCGGAGGTTTCAAATACCTTCTGTTGGATGAGCCGTCTATACTCTAGCCCGAATTTGGTTCCTGCAGGAAGTCTGGGTTCCACCAGCAACCGGAGCTGCATTTCACCAGTAATGGGCTCATGCACTCCCACCAGAACCGTGCAGGAGGGCCTTATAAAGGCCATGGTTTCAACCTGAGCCTCGATTTCATCGGGAACAATGTTTTTTCCGCCGATAATCAAAAGGTCGTCCTTCCGGGAATGGAAATAGTACTCGTTTTCATAGGTGAATCCTATATCGCCAGTACGCAATCGGGAACCGTCCAGACTCAGGCGTGTCGCCGCAGCATTCCGGAAATAGCCTGCCATCACGCAAGGCCCTTCAATAGTGATTTCTCCAAGCTGTAATTCCGGAAGGATCTCTCCCTGGTCGTCCCTAATGGTAATGCGTGTGCCTGCATGGGGAGACCCGAAAGCAACGACTTCGTGGATGCCGGGTCCGAAATCCAGGGTGGGTGTCAGGTTGCCCTTTTCCCCGATATGGAATCGGCGAACGCTGATCTCCGGCTTATTCGTTGAGGCCGCCCCCAGTGTATTTTCCGCCATTCCATATCCTATGCGTAGATTTCTTTTTTCCATTTTAAAAGGCGCGAGGATTCGGTATGCGGATTCAAGCACCTGGGGCATAACCTTTTCGGCGCCGATATACATATAGAGATTGGAAAGGTCCAGGGTGCCGGGTTCAATCGTGGCGAGCGAATTGAAGGAGCCCAACAGTGCGGAATTCGTGGTGAAATGCAAAGTGGTATTGTACTCATGCATCATCTGGAACCAGCGCCTGGGTTTAAACATATAGTACCTGGGAGACGCCAGCAAGTTGTCCGCGCCAACGAATAGTGGATTCAATAGACCAATGAAAAGGCCCATATCGTGATTGAAGGGCAGCCATGAAGCCGATGACGTCACCTTTGATCCATTGCATCCGGAACGGACTTCACAATTGATTTGCTCAATTTGCGCCACCATCATCGCATGCGTAACCACGACCCCTTTGGGTGTGCCCGTCGTACCTGAAGAAAATTGGATTATTGCCGCGTCTTCCGGCAGGATGCCGGGAATCTCCGGCACATTAACCTTCGATTCCGGCATGCCGGGCAAGAGCAACTCTGGGAGAAAGAGTATCGGAGTTGCAAAGGCCTCTGAACAATGTCGGACGGCCTGCGGATCCGCCCCGGCTGCGACTATGATTGCCCGGAAGCGGCAGACCTCCTGCACAGAATGGAGATATTCGGCAAGATCGAAATACTTCCCGGGCTTGGGCCGCAAGGGCACGGCGACAGCATTGAGCCGCCAAATGCCAAGCAATAATGGAGCGTATTCGGAGCAATTGTCCAAGAGGATACCGACCCTATCGCCGGTGGCCACGTTCAGGGATGCCAAACGTCCTGCATATACCCTTGAGCGGGTTTCGATTTCGGAAAGCGAGAGTGCATTGCTCTCCTCGGGAAACCGCCATTCTGGGTTACGGATCTTTAGGTTTTCTGCTACGGCTTCGAGGATATTCATGATTGCGCTACCTGTCGACTTTATTTTTCGATGTGACTTGGGCGGAAACGAGATGCCCGGCAATGCTTTCCAGGGTCCTCAGCTCCATGACGAAAAGTTCCTGGGGTATCAGGAGCCCGTACGCATCCTCGATTAAGGATTGCAGGGACAAAAGGCCCATCGAATCGATAAGACCTTCATCGATCAGATCTCGTTTCTCAAAGCCCATTTCATTATTCGAATCGAGAATGCCCTCCTGAAGGCAAAGCGCTATCAATTCCCCAAGCATGGGATTTTCAAAGCTAGTTTTCATGCCTTGGCCCTCATATCTTTTTTGCGAGGTGGAGGCGTTTCATTTCAAAGAGGAATTTGATCTTATGGGTAGGCGTACGCTCCAACTTGTTCGGGAGTATAAAAACGGCATCCTTGTCCAGCGAGGCCGAAATCCCGGAAACCGATTCCGCATATCGAATGGCATCCAAAATACGGGCTTTGAGCGCCTCGTCCTCGCTGACACCGGTATGGATTTCCGTCCGCCATGTGGGATCCTTGCTTATCCTTTTGAAATCGGGATAGACGAAGACACTCAAGAAATCGTTCTCGGGATGGGTATGTGCGACCATGGCATCCTTGATGAAAATACTGCGAACTAGCAGATTGGACAGGTATTGCGGATCGATATAAGAGCCATCCTTCCAATGGATGAGTTCCTTCTCCCGACCAATTAGGTGGACCAACCGACGTTCATCCACCCAGGCCAAATCGCCGGTGGCAAGGTAACCGTCTCCGTCAAGGGCCATGGGTTCTTCGCCATTGTCCGCCTTCAGATAGGAATGCGCGATGGTGGGACCTTTCACCTCCAGGATTCCGACTTCCTGATCGACCCCCTTGATCTTCCTGAGCCCGGAAAGCCGGTAATCCAAGGCATCTATGATTTTTCCGCAACTTCCGGGATGGATTTCATTGAGTTTGTTACGGGATATGATTCCGGAACATTCCGTTGCACCGTAGATATCCAGTACCGTGATGCCGAGTTTTCCGAATATCTCCACTATGGCCGCGTCGATTTTCATGGAAGAAGAGATGCCATAACTGAAATAACCGCCCAGCTTATTGCGCAGCAGGATCCGAACGGCAGTTAATTTGGCCTTTTCTATGGTTCCGATATCATGCAGCTGGCCATTTTTCTCTATGCTGGTGAGATGTTGGTATAGATTCCGTAGCACGGGTTTGTTCTTCATCTCCTCCAGGACCTCCTTTAGCAGGTAAATCCAGAATTTCGGAACAGCCATCAAGGCCTTTATGCGCACGTCCAGCTTCTTGAGCTTTTCAATCTCCCCTTCCAGCACATCGTCGTCGTCGGGTTCGCGCGTGAAGTACGTCACCGTGAAGCCGCGCGTCTTGGTCACCAGGAATTCGACCAAGGTTGCGATATGGGTATACGGTCCGATATTGAGCAGATCCTCATTGGTCCGCAGGTTCAATACCTCAAAGGCGCAGTTTACTTCCGCGACGATATTCCCGTGCGTGATCTTCACTATCTTGGGGAGGGACGTGGTGCCCGAAGTGGGATAGTATCCCAATACGGTATTGGGAAAGTCGAGCAAGGGACTCGGTGAAATAGGTCTACCTTGGAATTCGATCAGAATGTCCTTCATTCTCGATTCACCCGACAGCAGCTTCGGCTTTTCGAAACCGATATCCTCGAAGACCTCGAAGATATCCGCGACCAGAATCTTTGCATGGAGTCGGTGGCGGGTGGACAGTTCCCGCACCCGGGGCAACTGCGCAAAGGATGTCAGGATATAGTCCGGCTTGCACAACCCCAGTAGGTGATCCAATTCCACGGGATTGGTTTTGGTGTCCAACGGAAAAATGATATTGGCGGTGTAAAAGGAGGCCATGGCCACCATATCCCATTCCACCCGGTTCTTGCATAGCGTCGCAATCACCTTTTGTTTTTCATCCTGCTCTTCCAGAAAACTGATCATGGCTTGGATATATCCCAAGTATTCTTGGAAATTCATGGTCCGGTATCCGGTGCCGACATCGAAGCGGATGGCTGGCCGGGTTCCATAGGTTTTCAGGTGTAGGTCCACAATTTCAGAGACATTGGAAATGGATTTATGGACTTTGAATGCAGTGGCTTCCGCCCGGCTTCTTAAATCGAACATGCTTTGACATCCCTTTCTTCATTCATTCTTAATTCGCCCAGGCTGAAGCCATGGGTGTCGGCCATTTCCAAGGTCCGATAGACCATTTCCGTTGAAAGCACTCCCTTTGAAAAGGAGTGGTTATGGCCATCGAAACCCAGCAAAAGCGTTTCCGCCAGGCAGCCATAGCTATTGCCTCCGCGCGGCATTCCCACGAACCGAATCCTGGATCCTTCCGGTAGTTTGGCCAAGCCACCATCGAAGGCCAAATGCTCTTCCCAGCCTTCCGGAGACAGGTTTCCGGGAACCGATGTACAACATACGATGGCCCCGGGCTTCACCCTTTCCGAGGTGATCAATTTATCGTCATGGGAATTCGTGGCAAGCACAACTATATCGGAATCTGCAATCGAATCCAGGCTGTCCGAATACCGGATTCGGGCAGTGGCGAAACCATCTCCTTCGCAACAAAAAGCGTCCTCGCATGCGGCTGAATAAACGGGACCAGGGGCCCCCACTTCCAATAAGGAATAGGCTTTGGCCAATAGAATGCCATAACCACATCCAGAATCCAGGACAGCGAAGATCTCCTTGCCGAGAGTCCCCATTGCGGAACCCTCAGCATCAATGCCTTCTGTCCTTTCCTTTCGGATTTGCCGGAAAATTTCCGTCAGACAATCCTTCTTTACGGACAAAAGCCTTTTGCCGCTGAGTTTGCGTCCGCTGCCGACTAGGGTTAGGCCGCCGACCCTAGGGGCCAGGAGCTGCGAGACGACTTGCCCAATATTTCCTCCCGCGCCGATTACACTTGTTTCGCAGGATTCAAATTGCAGGCCTTGCGAATCGGAGGCCTGGATCAGGCCCAGCAGGGTCAGGGCGGTGGTATATGCGTTTCCCGTCGTAATACACATTTCATAATCGTTGATGGTCAGGCCATTATTGGTAATGATGGATGTGTAGGCTCCAAGACCCACCATGCTTACTGGTATATTCTCGTCCCCCAATTCCTTGGCCAAAATAACGGCATCCTGAACCTTGTCACGCATTTCCTTCATAAGGTGAGGGGCTTTGGCTGCCGTGATATACTCGGGCAAATAAGGAACGAAGACCAAGCTATTTTCGATGACGAAATCATTTGAGGAAATGAAATCTTTTTTGACCTGGATAGGTTCCAGGAACCGGCTGATGGCATTCCACCAAATCGGAAATTGGTTTTCCTCGAAGGAATATTCACCAAAGGACGGGAAATAATATTCCTTCAGATTCTTGACATTGGTGGGATGGACGATGAAACCGGTCCGCGAATCGATATGCCGATGTTCATCCTGCACGGGCCATTTGGCCTCCAGGTGGATCGGATTGCTGCGTTCGGCGGCGGAAACGGGGCATTCCATCAAATGGGCGATGAGGCAGAACTCATTGTTACGACGGATTATCCTGAAGACTTCCCGAAGCCCGGCAATCAATGCCTCTATTTGTGATTCGGAAATAGCGACGGGAGGTTGAATTCTCAGAATGGACAGCCGGTTCTTTCCCGGATTGCCTTTGAGCATGGTCGTAAGCGGGGCAAGAATACGGATGCCATGGTACTCAAGCAAATAGCTTGCGATCAGGATCGAAAGAATCCCCTGCTTTCCGCTGGCGCGGAAGAAGGGTGATTGACTGCGGAGATCGGTAAGTTCCAACCCCAGAAGCAGGCCGTTTCCTCTGACCTCCTTGACCAATTCCGGGAATTCCTTTCCCAATTGAATCAGCTTTTCCTTCAGGAATATGCCCTTTGATTCCACCTCGAGAAGCAGCTTTCCATCCTGGCGGCCCAGGATCTCAAGGAATTTCAAGGCAATGGTCGCGGAAAAATCATCCTCCCCGAAAGTGGAGGTATGCAAGATCCCGAAATCCTGATCATATATGGTTTCCCGTATCAGGGTCGCGCCAATTTTCACCAATCCTCCACCCAGCGCTTTACTCAGGGTTATGTATTCGGGGCAAATCGCTTTGAGGGGAGTTCGCGCATAGCTGTATACATGTCCAAGTCGGCCGCAACCGGTCTGGATTTCATCAATGAGATAGGGCACCCCCAGTCGGGGATGTTGGTCCGCTAGATATTCCAGGGTGGCGATCGGGATGGGCCTGATACCGCCTTCACCCTGTACCGTTTCCAGGATGAGGCCAATAATCCGTGTAAGCTTGATGGGCCGCAATTCAACTTTTCCCGCATCCAGGCTGGGATAAAGGAAAGTGCAAATATCCTCGGAAACGATTTCCGGAATCCGTTCCGGCTCAAGTGGGTCCACGAAAATCGACCTAAGCGCCGACAAGCCTTCGTACCCTTCGCGATAGGATTTATTGAATGTCATTTTCAAGGAGGATGTGGTCTTTCCATGGAAAGATCCCTTGAAGGCGATGATGGCGGGATGATTTTGAAACTCTTCAAGTTGCGCCAGATTGTATTCATCCAGGTCGTCCCGGAAATCGACCAGGGTTTTCCCGCCCGGCAGGGGTAAATCTGATTTTTCCGATTCCATTTTATAGAAGAAGTCATTCAATACTCGCGTCAGCCGTTCATATTCAATTCTGATTTTATCGAAGTGGACCTTATAGGCATGCTTGATGGCCGCTTCCACGCTTTCCGTACCCGAATTCGAAAAATTGACACAGTAGTCGGCGTCACCGGGAGTAAGTTCTGAAAGAGTCCGCGCCAGTTTCGCGCATTCCGGATGGATGGAAACCTGGGAATGCACCACCGAAGCCTTTTCGATTCTCTCCATGGCGGCAGCACAAATCTCGGGGTGGTTATGGCCCAATAGAAGCGCCCCGAAACCACCGATGAAATCCACCACTTCCTTGCCCTCGGACGTGACCAGGATGCATCCACGTCCGCTGGAATATTCCTTGTCCAATTTCAAGCTGCTGAGAAGCTCGGCCAGCTTCGGTTTGCAAAATTTCCGGTAATCACTAAAAGTATGCCTTAGCATTCGTAAAATTCTCCCCATTTAAATAGCTCGGGTTTCTGGTGTTTAGACGGCTCAGGTACTTTTTAAGTTACACCAAACATTATTGGACCTGAAATTTTTTCTGGGTCCTGAGTTCTAGCCATGGTTCCGCTTACGGCCCGGTGTTTTGGGGACCAGCACCGTAACCATCCGGTGAGCAAAACATCCGGTGAGCAAAAAAAATCCACTATCCTCTATTCTGATCTAGGTCACTGCCTCTCGGACTGCCTGGGTTGGCTCCCGGCATTTCAGTTCAGCTTGTCATCCGAACGTCGTCCGCTCCATCGTAGAAGGCTATGGCGGTAACATACACGTTCAGAGCAAAAGCAAACCTTCCACGGGAACTCATGAACTAATTTTTACTCTGGAGCTGCCGCTCTCTCAAATCAACCGTACTAGCGCGCCTGATTTGAGTCGAGGATTTTTCAATCGCCGCAATTTTCAATCGCAAATCACTTCCCCAGCCCAGGCCAAATAAAACTTCCGCCACCAGAAATAAGGGCGCCGTGAAAATGGATGGAAAAAAATTATCCATCAACGCAGGGCGCTTTCCTTCCAGCGCATGTCCCAGTAATTGAAGCCCCCACCCTAGAATAAATGTAGTGGTAAATACAAGAAAGGAGTCTCGAAAGGGAAAGCGGGAAATCCATTCAGCAAAAACTGCCACAGGGAAAATGACCAAAGCCATCATAACTGCGAGGGTTTTTTCCAACCGAACATAATACGTTAAAGTGGAAAGGACAAAAAGCATTGCAAAGCTAATCCGCACTCCAGCGAGGGGAATGGACAGCCAACCCATTGGGATTAAGATGGAAAACGTAACCAAAGGCACGCCGAAAAAATGTGTTGCCTTACAACCTGCTGAACGATGGTAGGATTGGTAGAAGGCCATTTGTTCCGCTATTTTTATCATACTGATCTACGAGGTTGAGACGATCCAAAAGTTAATCCGGTAACCTTGATGGCTTTTATTTCTTTTTGGAACCGGAACGCGCTTTTGGTTTACTTGGTTTATGAGTCACAGGACGAGTGGATTTTACAGAAGCCTTTGTCGGGGCAAAAATGGCTTTGCCTTCGGTTGAAAGTGAGAGTTTCCAAGCTGCTGTAACCGGACGTTTTCCAGGTGTGGGCGAGCTCCCTCGTCCTTCAATTTTAAGGAGCGGTAGACCTTGCGCAGAAAAATCCAAGGCATATCGTGCGATTTGCCGTTCACTCAAACCCAAGGGACGAATTTCCGGATCCATCCATGTGCGGCGAAAAAATTGTGGAAAACTAACGGGACCTTCGGAAACTGCCTTCAGCATTCCTTTTTCCAGAGCATTCAGCCCACCGTTCGGAGCCGGTCGTCGACCCAGTTGACAGCGAAGGCCCCGCTGCAACAACGGCCACGCGGCAAAGCCCTTACTGGCCTGTGCCCAGGTAAGCAGGGATTCCCAACCTTTGGTGGTAGAGAGGGAATGAGCTTGCCATACTTTTTTTGACAAGGTTACGATTGCTGGATCAAGCGGTGTTCTAGCAGCATAGAGTCGATCCATGGAACTGGCAAGCCGGATGCTCAAAGGTTTTTCCGGACAAATGACAAAGGCCCGGCCACGGCGCAGGAGTGGGGCAGGAAGGTGTGCGATCAAATAGATGAGATTGATTTGACAGAAGAAATCCTCTTCAAACCAAAATGTGACTTCAGAATCGGTTTCAGCCGCTCGATTTAATGTTTTAAAAAATCTCTGAATACCAGATAAGTAGGACTTGGGATCGATGCCAAAACTGTTTTTGAGATAAACGGAACGGCCCTTCCAATCCAATCCTCCCGTTTTAACCTCTGGAGTGGGACCCTCCATCAGCATTTCCTTCCAGACCAAAAAATCGCCTTTAACGGTTGATTGCTTGAGCAGAGCCAGAGTGGAATCACCATTTAGGACATGCAGCATGATGCTGCTATTATAATGCTTCCTAAAGCTTCATGCCAGTGTTCGCAACATTTTTGCCCGCAGCTCCCGGTACCGACCGGAAAAGAATGGACTGCCCATGGAATCGCGATGATCGAAACCAAAAGCCCGTGCGCTGACAGCAACAATAGGCGGGGCTTGTACCCGTTTGGCCACTGCCATTCCGTTATAGAGTTCCCACCATTTTTCCAAATCCAGGATAAATGCTTTTGCATCCGGAAACAAAGCCTGGGCATCAACACCCTCGCAGGCCAGATTTTGATTTAATGTGCCTGCCGCATACCATTCCAGGATTTCTTCAGGTGTGACGCGGTTCCATCGTTGCACCCAGGAATGAAAGAGGCGGTCGTGGTAAGGATAAATGAGCGGATCCCCTTTCCCCTCATCCACGGCCTGGTTGGCGCTGAGTTCGGCGCTGGGAACGACGGTAAAGCACCCTTCCGGAATGGCCGCGTATTTGTAAACATGATCATTGAGATATCGGCCCAAGGCATACACTTCACTTTTCCAAAGATCGCCGAGCAGGGCTAGATATCCGCCCAAATCCCCGTAGAGGGTAGTATAGCCCACCGTTAGTTCCGCCTTGTTGGCATTGCATGTGAAAACACCTCCAAAGGCGGCCGCCACAGCCGGTAAAATCCGCCCGCCACGATCCCGGGACTGAATATTTTCCAACCCCAATCCTTGCAGCGCTAATGTCGACTGGAGTGTACCCTCCCGAGAGCGAATTTCGAGACCGTGAATCTGTTCCTGCGTCAAGGTGAAACTGGCTTCAATCGGAACCTCAGCATACAAGCAGCCCAGGTTTGCGGCCACGGCCTGCGCAAGTTTGCGCGTGGTGACGCTGTTGAAATGGCTCGGCATATTGACCAGGAGCAGGTTTTCCGGAGGCAATATTTCCCTATACAGTGCCGCAGCAACAGCACTGTCGATGCCACCGGATATACCAATGACAACTTTACTCTGACCGATGGAAGCCAAAAACTGTTTGGCGGCATAGCGTAATGCTTGATGGATTTCCCCGATGCGGGGGGAAGGAACAGTCAGGGCAGATGGTTGGGAGGTGAGTGGGGCTGGGGTAGAAGCTAATGGCTTTTCCATTGCGAGCGGCAACACCAGCATATCGTCCGCAAAAGCCGACATTTCCGCAAGTACGACGCCGTCCGGTCCATATGCGGTACTTCGGCCATCGAAGGTGTACAGTGTCTTGGCATTGTTTTGCAAGCTGACGCCGTTTACATAGTAAAGTGGGACACCGATCGCACGAACCCGACTCTCAAAAACCCGCCTGCGCTTTTCGTTCTTGCCTTGCGTAAAAGGGGAACAACTTAAATTGAGTAAAAAGTCACAGCCCTTGCCTCCCAATACCTCCAGTGGCTTCTGTGCATAATCCGCTTCCCAGGCATCTTCGCAAAGCAGAACTCCGGCTTTCCAGTCCCGGCCCTGCAGCGGAATGGGTATAGGCTCCAACAAGGATTCCCAAGCAACTTGAGTTTCCTGCGCCAGCTTCCGAATGTCATAGAAATGCCGTGACTCCTCGAATTCCCGATAGTTGGGAAGCAGGGTTTTGATACCGTAACTTCTGTGTAACCCAGGATGCTGTAAGGCTTGGCCGTTCTGGGCCACAATATAGCCGTTGTATTTTCGAACGCGGCCATCCTCACCCTTACATTTCCAATCGGCGATCACGGTGCCAAAAACAACAGCGGGTCCAGGTCCCTGGGTAGCGGCAATGATACGGTCGGACCAAAGTTCGCATTCGCGCAGGAAGGCATTGCGCTCCCACATGTCCCCTAGCAAGTACCCAGGAATGCACATCTCCGGAAAGACCAAAATATCCACACCCAGTCCACATGCCTTGGTCAGAATGTCCAGCATACGAGCCCCATTGACAGAAGGCGCGCCCGGCTGAATTTCCATCTGAGCCATCCCAATTTTCGGTGGCGTTTGAATCGGCTGCCCGTTTTCAATCATAAGTACGCTTCCCATCCCTTGCTTGATTTTGCATCCTGGGTAATCGCTGCTGCACGTTCCATGGTTTAAATTTACATCCAAGGCAGACTGGAAGGGGATCTATTCCATGTGGAGTCGGTGGATATAACTTAAATTTGTGGTCGTGAACTCCTCTAAAGACAAGTTCTGGATTCTCCTTGCCATACCTCTCCTGGGATTTTCCGCGTCTCTCGAAAAAGGGTTTTCACCGATTGAAGGCGCGCAACTCGGCTGGTCTTTACTCGACGTTGCCAACGATAGCGTGTTGGATGCGCGGGATGCCGATAAAAATTTTATCCCCGGTTCCATTCAAAAGCTGTTTACCACTTGGATAGCACTCGACCTATTGGGTGCCGATAAAACTTTTGCCACTGAACTCCTGTACTCGGGAAGTCTGCAAGGGGAAACGCTCCAAGGTGATTTGATTATTAAGGGCGGCGGCGATCCCACCTTTGGTGACGTTCAGTTTGCGGAGGATCGGAGCCAGGCAGTTATTTTTAATTCTTGGCTTCTGGCGCTTAAGAAGCTGGGACTTCGCCAAGTTAAGGGTTGTGTGGAGGGCGATGGATCCTATTTGATTGAAGAGGGGCCCAACCCTGCCATGCTTTGGGAAGATGCCGGTAATTATTATGCTGGCAATGTTTCGGGTCTGAGTTTTAACGCTAATCTGTATAGCCTTAATTTTACTGGATCGCCTACCCCCGGCAAATCGGTATCCCTGCAAAACACCCAGCCCATGCATACCGGTATTGCAACTTTTCGAAATCATCTTTTAACTGGGTCCACAACCAGCAAAGATTTCGCTTTCATTTTAGGCGGTTTTCCCAGTTCAGTACGAGAACTGCGCGGCACCTATCCAGCAGGTCCACGGTCCTTTTCGATCAAGGGGAGCCTGCCCAACCCAGCCTGGACATGCGGGCGGGAGTTTCACGATTTTCTGACAGCCCATGGCCTTTCCATTTTAAATGGGAATCGTGCCTGCGGTGATTCCAGTGTTTTGCCAAACCGCATATCCGTCCAGTCTTTAGTGTCTGTGTCTGTACTTGTGCTTGTACCTGTACCTGAAAGCAAACGCATCTCTCCCCCATTAAGCCAACTCATCCGGCACACCAATCAGAAAAGCGACAACACCTATGCCGCTCAGCTCTTGGCCTTGATAGGCAAATCCAAGGGCCCATCCGGGGATTGGCGAGGAGGTCTCGTCGTCGTCAACACCTATTTAACCACATTGGGTTTTCCACCGGCCGAGTTCCATTTCAAAGATGGCAATGGCCTTTCCCGATACAACTGGGTTTCACCCAGACAAGTCACGCATTTGCTGACCTATGCCTCTCATCAAAAGGCTTTTCCCGAATTTCGGGCTTCATTGATTGGCACCGATGCTCAAGCAAAGAACCACTCAGACACACACGGGCCCGCCACGGATATGGCAGTAAAACTAGGCCGCTACGGAAACGATTGGCAGGGCAAGCTATGGATTAAAACCGGAACGTTGGAAGGGGTCCGTTCCTTGGCGGGATATTTTCAGGCTCGATCTGGACGAATGTTGGCTTTTACCATAGTCGTAAATAATTTTGAAGGGAATGGGAATGAGATGCAAAAAATCTTTGGCTCCCAGTTACGGAATTGGGCGGCCAAGTACTGAATCCGTTGGCATAGGTTGGTATTTATGGATATGCTGTAATTGATGTTGCCCTTACTGGTTTCCACTCCGCACTGTTCAGGGCACATTCCCTTTTGGATGCTTGCGCGCATGCTCAAAACTGGAGAAGAAGAAACCGCCTTGCGTCGCCGACTTTTGCGCGAAGGCGATCCTTTCACGGACGCACTTTTTCACATCCCCGACGCGGAAGTCACCCTGAATGCAGCGGCCTCCCGATTTGTTGCCGACCTCAATCGGGAGCGTACAGACATTAGTGAAAACGGCGTTATAAAATTGACCGATTTTGAACACCGTCCATTTTTTGCCACCGGGTACGCCGTTTCACCGGAAGAGCGGGAAATGCGCTTGTCCATGTATTATGACCCCTATCATCTGGCCCTGCGGAAACATCTGGTCGGTGGGAAAATTCGATTTTTCATAGATGGCCATTCTATGACAGCACAAGGCCCCGCTATGGGCCCGGACCAAGGTGAAGAGCGTCCAGCGATATGCATTGCTAATTTAGGCGACGAGGAAGGCGAACCTAGCACGCGTCCGGTTTCCTGCCCCCCTGATCTCGCCCGTAGATTTAGGGACCAGCTGCAGGGACTGCTAAAAAATTTGCTGGCAGAATCCGGCCTTTCCCTAGGCGTCCGACTCAACCATCCTTTTAGTGGCGGGTGGATCCTGGAAAAATATTCTGCCCCGCCTTTTTCCGTGCCTGGAGTGATGATAGAAATCAACCGGGCACTTTATCTGGATGAAAAAAAGCTGGTACCTTTGGCCGGCCGTGTGGAATCAATCACCAAAGCCATGCGAAAATTGGCCATCACAGCATTGGAATACACTTGATGCATTCACACCTTGACCATGGTCATGATCATCATCAACATCACCCTGATCATGATCATATTCATGCCCACACCGACATCGGCCTTGCCCCTGTACCCCACGCTTCGTATGGGAAATTGCTGGTTAGCTTTTGGATCATCGCCATATTCATGGTGGTGGAAATCCTGTGCGGTTGGCTGTTCCATTCCCTTTCACTTATGTCCGATGGCTTTCATATGTTTTCCGATGCCTTATCATTAGGCCTGTCCGCCTTTGCCGTTTCGATCGGCACCCGGAAAGCCACCGAAGAAAAAACCTTTGGCTTTAAACGGTTTGAAATTTTGGCGGCCTTTGGCAACGGATTGACTTTGGTTTTGCTTTCCGTCTTTATTGCCGGTATGGCGATTGGAAGACTTGCCCATCCGGTAGACGTTGAAGCCCGGTCCATGCTTGCCGTGGCGGTTTTAGGACTATTGGTCAACGTGGCTGTGGCCATATGGATGCACCGGGGCGAATCCGAAAAAACCGTCAATGAAGAGAGTGCTTTTGTACACGTACTGGGAGACTTGGGCGCCTCTCTAGCTGCCGTCATCGCCGCCATCCTTATTTTGAGCAAGGGCTGGATTTGGGCAGACCCCATTCTGAGCTTGGCCATTGCCATTGCCATCGCCATTGCCGGTATTCGAGTGATGCGCCGAGCCGGCCATATCCTGGTCGAAGGGACACCGGAAGGAGTGGATATCGAAGCCATTCGCAAGGTGATGCGGGCCAGCCCGCATGTACAAAACGTGCATGACCTGCATATGTGGACCATGAACGGTAGGGATCTGTACCTAAGCGCCCACATCGAGACCGTTCCCGGCGAATCTACAGAAAAAGCCGTTATGGCCGCACTAACGCAATCGCTACACCATGATTTTCACGTCGATCACATGACATTGCAAGTGGGCCAGTGTTTGAAGGCCGATTGTTTCAATAATTGTGAGTCGCATTGACTCCGATAAACCTGTACACCTTCGCTCCCTTTTTCCTAAGTTTAGGCGGATATGGCATTCACAGATTTTTTCAAACCCCATTGGAAACACAGCAACCCAGCCGTGCGCGCAGCCTCCATCCGTTCTTTGGAAGAGGATCAGCAGCCTTTGCTACTTACCCTGGCCTTGGAGGATGGCGATAGCGCCAACCGCCTAGCCGCAGCCCGCAAGGTCAAAGAGCCGCTGCTGCTCAAGAAACTGCGTGACCAAACACGGGATAAATCCGTCAAGGAACTGGCCCAGAAGCTCTGGGTGGAAAGTCAAATCGCTGCCGCCAAAGCGGAAGCCAATGATCCCAGTGCCGTCGCGCGTTGTGCCGCCGCTCTGGAATCCATTTTGGAAGATCAACGGGCTATTGAAGACGTGGCTCGGTATGCCGCCAGCCTGGAAATTCGCAAGTTGGCATTTCCAAAACTGGTTCACGCCAGCGCCTTCCAATCCGTAGCACTGGTGGAGGAAGATGATTCCTTAGCGCTTATGGCCTTGGGTAAAATCACGCGCGAAGGTCACTTGGAAAGCCTTGCCAAAGGTGCAAAATCCAAAGCCGTCCGCATTGCAGCCAAGGAAAGATTGAAGTCCTTGCTGACAACAAAGGGCCCGGATGTGGCCAGTATCAACCGCGCCAAATTGGGTCTCGTTTTAGGTGTGGCCGAACGCGCCAGCGCCTCCCTCGAAGGTCCCGCGTCCGCTATCGACTGGGAAAGTACCCGCGCCCAACTCGACGACGCCGAAACCGCCTTGGCCGAATTGTTAGCTGGCGGCACTCAAGCGGATGCCCAAAAACTGGCTCGCTTCCATGCTTCCCTGGCAAATTTCCGGTCGCACTTTACCAAATGGCGCAATGATCGATTGGCCCTGGAAGAAAAGGAAAAGCGCGCCTCCGAAAACTTGGCCCAAAAGGAAGCCATCTGCACTCGTCTCGAAGCCATACTAGCGGCTGGCGGATCCACGGAAACTGTGGACAGCGAAGGGGCATTTACGGACAGCGCTCAGGCTCCGGAAATCCGGGCACTGCGCGAGCAATACCAAAATTTAGGTGCGGCCGGAGACGGTCGTGATGGAGAGTTTCAGAAACGCTATCGCTCCGCCATGGAAAAACTGGAACGTCGAGCCCGTGACCAGGAATCCTTGGCCCGTCGACAAGCGGAAGAAAAGGAACATGGTGGCCGACTTGCCACCCTTTGCGAAGAGGCCATTGCTCTAGCCCAGTTGAGCCCGACCCAGGCCATGGACCGGTTCCGTGATTTACGCAAAGAGTGGAATAAAGCCATCAATGCAGCCGGTGCATTTGCCGGTAAAGAAGAACTTCGGGCCCGATTCGAAGCTGCTGTGGCGTCCACTCAATCCTCGCTAGAAGAATTACGCGCCGTAAACTTGCAACGGATGCGCACCCTGCTGCCGGAACTTGAAACTCTGCTCGAGAATTCGGATATGATGAGCGCGGAAAAAAATTTCAAAATCCTTAATGGTGAATGGAAATCGCTGCATCCAGCGCCCATAGGCCCGGAAGCGGATGAGTTACACGGCCGTTACCTGGCCTTCATCGAGCGATTCCGCGAAGCCCAGGATTGGCTACGTTGGTCCAACCTCAGAATCAAGCAGTCCATTTGCGACAAACTCGAAGCCTTGGCGCCGCAGGAAGATCGAAAATCCATGGTCGTCCACCTCAAAGAATTGCAAGCCGAATGGAAATCCGTTGGGCCTGTTTCTTTTGACAGCTCCGAAGCTCTTTGGGACCGTTATAATAAGGTGTGTAACGGGCTATACGAAAAATGTCGCGAGTATTTCGCTGAACTCGATGTCGAACGAGAAAGCAATCTCAAGACTAAGGAAGACATCTGCGCCCGAGTCGAAGCGCTCGTCGCTTTAGAAGACATCGATTGGCGCGACGCCACGGAAACGGTTAAAGAAGCGCAAGGCGCATGGATGGGTTTAGGCGCAGTGCCTAAAGCCCAAAGCGAGGCCATTTGGATTCGCTTTCGAACCGCCTGCAATGCCTTTTTCGATCGCAAAGATGTACACAATCAAGACAACCTGAGCCGCAAGCTCGCCCTCGTAGATATAGCCGAGTCCTTGCAGGATTCCACCGAGTGGAAAACCACCGGTACACAAATAAAAGAAGCACAAGAAAAATGGAAAACCATTGGACCTGTGCCTCGCGATCAAGCCGATATCATTTGGCAGCGTTTTCATGGTGCCTGCGAAAAGTTTTTCCAGGCGCGCCGTGTTTTCCTGGAAAAAATGAATCAGGAAAAGCCCTTGAACCAGGCCAAGAAAGAAGCACTTTGCGCACTCGTTGAAGGTCTCGACGCCTTGCCGGGTGATGCCGAACGATTCGAATGCATTAAGCAAGCCCAAGCCACTTGGAAGGAAACGGGTCCCGCACCAAGGGAAGTGGAAGACGTGCTTTGGGAACGATTCCGCAAGCCCATCGACGCGTATTTTGAGGCCCGCAAAGCCCGCTTTGGAGAAGAACAAGCTGTCCGAGAAGAAAACGCAAAAATCAAAGAAGATATTTGCGTGGAAGCGGAATCCATATGTGGATCTTCTGAATGGAAATCCACCATTGATAAAATCAAATCGTTACAGGAGCGCTGGAAGGCCACGGGCCCGGCTCCTAGAGAATCGGATCGAGATCTGTGGAAACGATTCCGCACGGCCTGCGACAGCTTTTTCGATCGTCTCAAAGAAAACTCCGCCCAACGCGATTCCGAACGCGGCGGCAATCTACAACGCAAAACCGACCTCTGTTTCATTGCCGAAATGATGAGTTCCCAGACCCCATCCGAAGCGGAGGCGGCCGCGCGCGCGGCTTGGAGCGAGAAGAAACTCCCCGTCGATATTGAACGTTTCCGTTTGGCCGGTATCGATTGGAACGACAATACCGAAAAAATCAAAGCCCTACAAAGAGAATGGAAGAAAATCGGACCCGTACCGCGCGAGGTTAGCGATTCCATCTGGGAACGCTTCCACACCGCCTGTGACGCTTTCTTCGAGGAACGCCGTATTGCCTTGGGATTGCCTGCAGAAGATCCGCAGATCAGCCTTGAAAAGAAGCTTGAACTCATCGCAGAAGTCGAAGCCCTGGCCCAAAATCCTGGTGAAGATGCCGTCGCCCGTATCCGCAATTTACAACGCGATTGGCGTCGCATTGGAGCCGTACCAAAAGCCCAAAGCGATTATGTTTGGAAACGCTTCACCGATGCCTGTGACTTGGTGCTTGGCACCCGAACCCAGCGCCAGGACAGTCCC
>JAYTHY010000127.1:0-7828 GCA_043732185.1 Fibrobacteria bacterium | reverse complement strand
TTGATGACCCATAAAATCAACAAATCCCTTGCCTACATTGGCCTACAGGACATTTCGGTCGCTATTTCACCCACTCGATCGCCCGAAGAGCCAGTTTTATGAGAGGTTGACTGAATGGACATCCAGGTAGTATAAAAACGATAACCGCACGTCCAGAGGACGCGCGGCTTGGGTTTCCCGAACCGTCAAGGGAAGCGGGAGTGACTGCGCTCAACGGCCGAGATGCCCGGCCTCGAAACCGGGCGACCCGGATTAGCCCTTGAGCAGTGCCAGTACTCCTTGAGGAACTTGGTTGGCCTGCGATAACATCGACGTCGCGCTTTGCGTTAGAATTTGCGCTCGAGTAAACTCGGTCGTTTCCTTCGCAAAATCCACGTCCCTGATTCGACTTTCCGCATCCTGTGTATTGTAGATCTGATTGGATAGATTCGCCATTGCAAATTCCAGCCGGTTTACATAGGCACCCATGTCGGAACGCATGGTATTGACCGATTTGATGGCCGTATCAATTATGGATAGGGCAGAAAGAGCTGAGCCAGATGTGCTCACAGCTGTAGTGGTTGCGCTCATTCCTAACGCGCCCAAAGTCATGGCAGTAATAGTAATGCTGATTCGATCCACGGAAGCGCTGGAACCGGCGCCAATATGCAGCACCGAAGCTGCACCGCCGGAAACACCGAAGGAACCAGCCTGACCATCCAATAACGTCATACCGTTATAAGAGGCTGAATTCGAAATTCGGGTGACTTCGTTCATCAACTGACCGAATTCCTTGTCTATATAGCTGCGTTCCGTTGTCGTCATGGTATCCGTAGCACTTTGAATTGCCAACTCACGCAAACGCTGCAGAATATTGTTGATTTCACCGGTAGCACCTTCCGAAATTTGCAGGAGGGCAATGCCGTCCTCTGCATTCGACTTGGCACGCTCCATGCCTCTTACGCGTGATCGCAAGGACTCGGATACGGAAAGGCCGGCGGCATCATCGGAAGCCCGATTGATTCTTAGACCTGTGGAAAGTTTTTCGAGGGATTTGGCCAAGGAACCTTGTTGAGTGTGAAGTGCACCCTGACCTATCATCGCGGAAACATTATGATTAATACGCATGTTAAATGACCTCCATGTAGTGAATTACGCTCGGATGCTTCCTTGCATTCTTGCGGGCCGGGACTCCCTCCCGGTTACAATTCATTCATCGGATTATTTTTTACAGGAGTTGAGCGATTTTTAAAAATTAATCGATGTAAATCAAGTACTGACGGCATCTTACAGTAATACTTAAAGTTCCTTGTAGCGTGTTTTCCACAAAAAATTGGCGAATCTAAACCAAATTAGCCGATTCAACCAAAAAATCAGGATGCAAGGTTAAAGCAGAAGTTAACGCTAAAAACAGGGTACCTTGCTTGTGACGGTACCGTGCGATGTCGTGATTTTGATCATATACATTGCAGGCTTATGCAAAGAGATATCAATTAGACCATTTTCCCTGGCTTTACTTTGGGCGACCCTTTCACCACAGACATTGAATGCTTCCACAGATAGAATACCCGAACCCAAAACTTGCAAGCTGCTTCCAGTGTGAACAAATTTATATTCCGAAACTGAAACCTTAGATCCGGCTATAGTAACTGATGCGTTACAGGCAGTCGGATCGTTTTTGACAAAGTAGGTGCGATATGCAGCCTTGGTCGCATCCATGCAGCCAACCAAATCCAGAATTTCCAGGGACTTGAATTGCGTGCCGACCCCTTCTGCTTGCACGGCTAGATATCCATCCTTTAAAGCAGAACCGTCATCATGACGGAGCTTAGAGTATTCCAGCACCTTAATGCCATGAATAAAATGTTGGACCAAGGAATCGGAAAGCACCCGGACGGTAATATCGGTCCAGCCCTGCGGATCTTCCCAAGGGATCTCTGTATTTTTCCATGCCGCAGGATATTGTGACATTGTGCAATGCTGCGTGTAATTGGGGTTGCCGTTATAGGCGATAAACGTGCCCGGAGTACAGACATTTGCCGTACCGCCATATTTGAAGCCTGCGGCTATCTCAACAGCACTTAGATTATTTTGTTTCCCCAGCAGCTGAACCTCGATACTGTTTGGAAATTTCTGTCCTTTCATGGAAGCGGGATCCTGGGAATGCAACATCAACCCGTTATTCTGCATGTTCCAGGTTTTGTCCCAATCAGGGTATCCATAAGTCGCGGTTGGAAATCGATAGACGGAACGGATCATATAATAAGACAGCTTACGCTGTGTGTAAAAAAGATGGCCGAAACCGGTGGTGGCCATGGGAAGGTGGATATCGACAAAGAGGTAGCCTTCAGGCGTGAATTTAAAAGTGCTATCGGTATTAGTCAGGCCGGTAAGTTCGAAATACGGCGTCCAGCCTTTGAGATCCTTACCGTTAAAGGTTTTAATCCATGCGGAATCCTCCACAGCCCTTGGGGTGGATATTCCTATTAAGAGTACGAACACACTAGCAAGTAGTGAGGATGGGGGCATGGTTTTCTCCTTTGAATTTAGAGTAGGTTTTTTAAGGCAACAACAACGTAGGGAATGTTGCGCCCGGTTTCTGATTTTCAAAACTAAGCCGCATCCAATCTTGGGACCTGGCAACATAATGGATTTGCGCCTCATCCAAATCGCCGGAAAACTCGTATCCTGATTTTAAGTGCCCGTGTTTTCCAATAGTTGCATTCAACGGGAATAGATAAGCCACTGGACCCAGCGCAACAGTTCTGGCGACTTCCAGCCCATCAATATAAAGACGAAAGGTAGTCCCATCAAATGTGGACGCGGCCAAGTGCCAAGAATTATTTAGGTAATCCGGACTTTGGAAATCAACTGAATACCAATCCGTAGTGCCGCCTAAGGGTGGAGTAGGTGGGAAGAAGAAAGAATGAATCCGCCCATCTTGAAGCAGGCGCAATCCAAAATTATCGCCCACACTAAGCATTTCACCGCCATTAGCGCTAGGAATATGCGAGGAGCGAAACCAAATTGCGATAGTAAAGGCATTCGGCTTCGGAATTGAGCCCGACAGCAGAGGCGTTTCAATATAATCAGCGGAATCGAATCCATGCCCGCCAGCGATTACACCATCTAACCTAGTGCTGGTGATTCGATCCTTTCCACTATTGCCTCTACCGGTGGCATCCTGATAAAGGCCATTGGCAACCGTGTCCAATTTTTCTTCACCTAAATGCCAAACACCGGAAAAACCATTTGCGCTATCGAAAACCAGAAATGGGGAAGTAGGGGCACTAACCATTGGGTTGCCCCAATGCATTGTCAGGGTCTGGACGCTCGAACCTGCGTGGACAGTATCCATACGCACCCAGATTTCTGCATGGCCGGACTGCGCGTCCCAGGCTTCAATTTCACGGATCAGCGGCGTCCCATCCTCTTTAGTAAAACGAATATCCGCTCCCGCAACTTGGGCTTGAGAAAAGTCGAATTGCGGAGCAGTCAATCTTACCAACATTGGGAAACCGTAAAGATCTTTGCTTAACGCAATGCCGGAAGCGCTGGCATTGACTTGAATTTTTGTCACATGTGACCAACCGGGAAATGGTGGAACCAACGCTTGAGCGCCTTTAGTCACCAAAATATTTCGGGTAAGAATCAAGGATGGAGAACTTGGTTTCCCCTTAGTATAGGCTACGATAGGAATAAGTACCGAAGGTATGGAATCCACTTGGACTTTACCGATGATTCGGATTTCGGAATCAATCCTGTTTTTAAATGTGGTACCCGGCAAGAAAACAAAGCCCAATCCGGAATCCCCAGTCTCAGGGATAGGCACGGACAAGGAGCCAGGCGCTCTTAAAGTGTCCTTAATCAAGATGTTTTTTTTCTCGGTTACCATGATATTGGTGAGGAGTAATAATGTATGCGTACCTGGATGTTTAATCTGAATATTGTATGTGCCAAAATTCAAATTTTGAAAATGGAACGCCCCATGTACATCGGCTCTAACCCGTTGTGAATCTGGCAAAACCGAATCCAGTACAGGATTATAATCAGCCTTTAGAATTAAAATTTCCGCATCCTCAGCCACTTGACCATTTTCAAGCATCAAATGACCACTCACTCGGGCATTCCCCGTTTCTGTCGCGTCTCCGCCCCCTTGCGCAAGAACATCGAATCCGCAACTGGCCAAAATAAGCAATGCCATCGCAGCCAACAGTAAAGTGAAAGGGTGGAATGTATGAATCGCCTTCATATCTCCGCCTTGCCAACTGGGAAAAACTGAAAGTTGAATTGGTACACCCTGTCCGCTGATGTGGCGGCTTGGGCCATTTCCATGATTTCTTTGCGGAACGCTAGAATACGCGATTTAATTCGTAAGAAATCTTCTTCGCCAATTCCCAAAGTCAGAGCTGAAATATCCCGTTCTTCCTGAGTAGACAGGTCATGGGCACCGGCGGCTAGTCGGGAAACCTGCTTATGGTAGTTAATGATATTTAGCGAACCGACTTCATCCCCGGTAGAAATTACAGAGTGAGTCAATGTATAACGGCCATCTGGGCCTCTGGTGATAAACCCAAGTTTTTCTAGTAAACGCACAGAACTTTTCGCCTCCTTAGCCGTAATCGGCGGTATTAGGCTTCGGCCCAATTTGGCGTAGTCATCGCCAAAATCCATTTTAACGGATAAGGACCGGACTACCGGATGGTACCATTTCGTGTAGTATTCATACTGTACCTCAGACAGTTTGACGATCTTCAGCTTCCGCTTTGCTACGAGCATTTTCTGGAAATAAAGGTTTTTGGTTTCGCTGGACTTGGCTTGAGTGAACTGCACTAACAAGCCAAAGAATGCGGATTCTGCCTTGTTCAATTTCAAAGTTTTAGCAATGCGAAGAGTCGTATCAGCGGATAGATTTTTGGTTCCCTTGATCAAATGCAAAAGCCAAGAAGTTGAATTCATTCCAACCGATGTTGCAAAATCCCGATACGTATACCCGGATGCGGTCTTCTTAAACTCGTAGAAGTCCTTCAGGTAAACACGATAGTTCGTGTATTCGTAAAGACTTTTCATGGATGGGCTTTTCAGCGAGCAACCTTAACTTGCCAAAGTCCATGGGCCAGCTCCTGTGGCAATCGCACCGACAGGGAAGTTTCCGTACTGCTACGCGAATAGGACCAGACCCGTTTTCCTGAAAGATCAAAAAGGTCCATTGAACGATAACCCTGGGGCAAAGTGAACGCACCATTATCAATATTGGGTGTGAGTGTAGGCCTTTGGGTGGGATACGACTTAAGGGCAGTAGGGCCTACTGTAGGTACAAATTGGCGGTAGCAAGCGGAATCCTGAATGCCGGTATATTCCACCCGGAAAAGCTGAGGTCCCGATCCAATGGTATAACCCGCATCGCTAAATTTGAGCAAGTACATGGCGCCATCGGGTCCGTACTGCATGTCGATGTAACTTCCGCTGGGTAATCCTGTGACTGCGAAATTTTCAACCCCTGCGACACCAGTTGGGATGGTGCCATTTTGATTGAGAGTAATAAAGCGGAAATTTTTACGTATCCAGTCGAAGAAAAGGACCTTTCCTTCATAGTATGGAGGAAATTTTATGGGGGAAACCAACTTTGGATCGTATCGGTACATGGGCCCACCCACGGCGGTTTCAGGGGCGTGGACGATTTTAGTCCAATCGGTACCTACATTGAAACGAGGATCATCATCCGTGCTATTGCCGCTGGCATAGGCAACCAAAGCTGGAACAGCGGGAGGCAAGTGGTGCACACCGGTATTGTTCGGCGAGTTGTTCACTGTAGCAGCGCAATTATACTTGGCTCCATAGGTTGGGGGATTGGCGGTAACCATCATGTTATACGGTACGTTGTACCCATTGCAATAGGGATGGCCAAAGAAGCCTGGGCCAGTAGCCAAATTCCATTCGTCGTGTCCCGTTGGTCCTCTGGTTGAAGATTCTGCATCCGCATCCGGACCTACTTCACCCCAAAAAATCCAGCCCGATTTGGAATCCACGCGAACGTGGTACGGATTGCGATGGCCCATGGTAAAAATTTCTTTGCGAACCAATCTGAGAGTGTCCTTATTATCCCATCCGGGATTGAAGGTGTTGTCGTTCATCTTTTCCCATAAATTGCCCGTAGGCACATCATAGGTCGTGGTCAAACCCGGAACCGGTGTTTGGTTATCGGCGAAAGCCAGCGGCTTGATACGCAAAATTTTTCCGCGTAAATCATTTGAGTTTGCCGAAGTCATTTGGGCATCCGCAGCCGTGCGTAGACTATTAAATGGTCCGAAACCTGCATTGACACCATCAGCAGGATCGGTATTATCCCCGGTTCCAATCACAAGTACGCCTTGGTCGTCGAAAGCGAGGCCTCCAGCGGCATGATGATGATCATCCTTGGATCTAGGAAAACGGAGGATCACCTTTTTGTTGGAGAGTTGGCTGCCAGTGATCGTATACCGGCCTAACTCCATGGCGCGGTTAGTGCAGTTCTCACCACAAGGATCGGAGTAAAAAGCATATAACCAATGGTTGGTCGAAAATTTTGGATCGAGGGCAATACCCAACAGACCATCCTCAACGCCCATCCAGGTTGGGATGGTGCCAACCAAGGTTGCGGGCTGCGGATTTGTCGCATTCGGGGTATAGACTCGGATTTCACCGGTTTTCATTTTTCCAACAAAGACACGTCCATCTGGAGCTATGGCCATTTGAACTGGGCCATAGGATCCCAAAGGCAACTCCTCCAACCCCATATTGACATCTACTAGGGTCACCACTTTTAATTCGCCAGCGGTGGGTTGATGGCAGGTGGATTGAGCTAGACTCGTAAACGGAAAAATAACGGCCAGGGCAATCCCATAAATAAAGAAGTTCATTTTATTCTACTCCGTAACGGGGAATCTATTGGTTTTGGAAGCTATTTGGTAAACAGACACAGTGTGATTCAATATAGCTGGACAGGCTCATCTGTCAACCGGAATTAATTGAATGCAAGCATATCGAAAAGGCTGGGTAAACAAAAATTCCCTCTACAATACCCTAGGATTCAGCCATTTTCCTCGCTTTGGCAAGAATCAGCGATGCAGCCTCGGCGTAAGCAGAGAGGAGAGCGCCTACATTAGGTAGCTCCTGCTCCCCTACAACCTCGTAGTAGTAGCGGAATTTTGGTTCGGTACCGGAAGGCCGCAGTAAAATCCAGCTTCGATCGCTGAATACAATTTTAAGCCCGTCGGCAATATTAGTGCGGACGACGATTTTTTCCGTGTCGCCAACCTTGATGGATTCCCCTTCCCGCACCAAACCGCCTTCCAGCGCCTTCATAACAGCATCCTTGTACAGCTGCCAAGCTTCCACGGACACGCCCTTTACATCTGCGCCACCTTTATCTGGATAGAAGTAACCGTATTCTCTGCCAAGGTCGAAATAGATTTCGGAAAGATTGCGGCCTGAAGTGGCCATGGCGTCAAGGGCCGAAAGGAATCCAGCCAACGCACATTTTTCCAAGGTATGCCCTTGAAAGGAAATGCCGTCGCTTTCCTCATACGCCATCACGGCTGCTCCACTTGAAAGCGGCTTTCGAAAATATTTGAAGCCCACGCAGCCTTCCAAAACTTTTTGACCTTGCTTCCGCGCTATTTCGGAAGCGAATCCCGATGAAGGAACGCTGGTCGCCAAGCCGCCTTTAAGGCCTTGTTTCAGCAGGTTAGAATAGGCTACCGCTGCAAACCGATTCATATCCATATCGAGCCGATCGTCCGCAAAGCGAATCCGATCGGCATCTGGGTCAAGGGCTACCGCGAGATTTAGGGCGCGACCGGCTTGCTTG
>JAYTHY010000126.1:0-53959 GCA_043732185.1 Fibrobacteria bacterium | reverse complement strand
TTTAGGCAATGCTCTGAATAGTACAGCTTGAGCCGCGCATAGTCCGGCGAGGCGGGATCCACCAGGGACAACTTCATCTTGATTCCATCGCATTCCGTGGTCACCGGTGGTTCAGGTTTTACAGAGGTCACAGGCGGCTCGGACTTGGGCTTAGGCACCACGCAAACGTCCCCGATGAGATGATTCAGGCGTTCAAAGTCCACAGTGGATTTATCCACAGTGGCAAGTTTTGTCTTGAGTCCTTCGCAATCAGGCTTAGGATCACGACAGTACTCATGGTGCGTGATTGAATCTACTTTCACTAATCGCATGCATTCATCCGGACAGTAGTATCGGAATTTTAAGAGCATCTCGTCTCGACCGATATCGATCTGGGTCATAATCCAATTGCAGCGGGTCTTATCATTAGGGATAAGTTCTGGCTTGATAACTGGATTCGTTCTGCCATTGTCAACAGACTCCACTTCCTTCACACACTTAGATATGTAGATGGAATCGAGACTCTTCTGCGCATCTGCATTACTATCACTGATGGCCTCGACACGTTCTTTCAAGTCCAAGCAGGTGGCCGAATCCTTGATAGCCAGTTGCAAGGCAACTTCCTGGGGAGTCTGACTTTCAGTTATAACGGCAGCATCCGGAGACTTCTGGCCTAAAAATTCTTGGCAGCCCAAGAACATGGAACCCACCAGGACCAGACCCGTGAATCCTAGAGCAAAGGATTTGCTGTTGAACATTATGCCTCCCACTTGAATGATAATGTGTAGAGAGTACCTGTTGCTGGCTAAAAAATCCAGGAACATCGCCAAGAAAAACTGGGGTAATTTATCCTAACCCCATTTATTCAAAAACAGCGTCATTCACCCTCAAAAATCCTAAAAACCGAGGCTTTTTCGGTTTTGGAGAGGAACGGGGATCGATTGGAATTGGAACGAATGTTTTTCAACCATTTTTAGCGGATTAATACCGCACAAACATCAAAACAGGAATAACAACCCGTTTGGAGAAAATCATGAAGAAGGTATTGGACTTATTGTGCCTTATCGCTTTAGTCGCATGTGAACAAGGGACCAACAATGCCCCAGTGCAAGTTATTGCCCAGATCGAACCAGTAGCGGAAATTACGACTCCCTTTGGAGCGGCCCCTCTATTTCCTTATCTTCAAAACTAGTCCGCTGTCAAGATGTGATTCCTGACTTTGACTCAATGTTCTATTCCGTCAAAAAAATAAACAGCACTGAATATTCTTATCGGATCATTGAAAATATGGAAGATTTAAATAATGCTCTTGATTTTAATGGAGCATCGCGTTGCCAAATACACCTTGGTAGGCAAGCCACAATTTCGAAACAGCAAGGGACAAATCCCGTCGGATACGGACATCGCCAATTCGATTTGCGGCCCTCGTTTTTATAGGAGCTTTACTAAAGCAGATCGCGCCGTAATTAAGCAGGTCTTTAAACTATCAACTGTAGTCCAAAGAGATACTTGGATGCGGCAGCTGAATGAAAACCTCAGCCTCTCTGGAAATCCCAAACCAATAACTGGGGTAGCGATGGAAAGTTATCGCTATTCCACAAGCCTTGATACCCGCTGGGATTCAACTTTTCTAGATCTCAATTTTCCTGAAAAGGCAAAAACAATTTTTGATGTATTGGTCACCAATGAAGAAAATAAACCTGCTCCTAGACATTCCGCGTACTATTGCAAGCCAGGAATCGATTAATACTGACGTCCTAAAAGAGAGGTGCGCCTACTCAAGGTCAATGGATTGATAAATATTTCCATCCCACCCCTATCACCCATTCTGGTACGTTCGATCGGGCTCCTGCCAGAGGACTTTGGCTTAATCAACTTACTGGGACCACTATTGCCTCCGCCCCGTACAACCAGCACAAGATGCGGTGTGGCTTTATCATCGTAAGTTGTAATGCCAAACTGTGTGTCCAAGTACCAGGCTCTATTTGTTTGGTTAGGCAAGGTTGTAGACGACCAAAAGCGCTTAGCCCCGGTAACTCCAAAAAAGTTACTGTCCAACGAAGGATTACTAACCGTTTCGTCATTTATGGATTGCAGTTCCTTGATATTAGGCAATCGCCAATCCTTTATTCCTCCGATGGAGACAGATTCGGCGTAAACAAGGGATTGCACCCAGGTAAGCGTTGCCTCTGAGGGTTTTTTTTGCCAAACCAATCCGGTTAAATTGTCCGTTACCGTCCCATTTCCATTTTCTGTAAAATGTACAACTTCCGATTGCGAGGTCGCGGTATCTCTCACGGCGCGAATATGAAATTTTTTGACTCCACCAGCACTAATGGTCTCCTTCTTCGGATGGTTTCCAACTCCGCCGCCTGAATTGGTCACCCATACTCTTGTGCCATCATTGACCTGTAACGTGCTCGACCACCAATATTCAGCCTCGGATTTAGCGAATACCGCCCCGTTCAGGGCCGGATTTGATAATTGATGATTCAGAATACTGAAACTTTCATGGGCATTTGGCAATCGCCAATCAGAAAAGCCTCCAAGATTCAGGGAATCACAATAAATACCGGCTTTTTCAAAAGCCATTTCGCCGCCATCTGCCGCTTGCCACATCAGGCCCGTTACCGTGTCTGTTACGGTTCCATTGCCGTTCACCGTGAATCCTGGGGGATAGAAGCTATAGTCTGCATCCTCTCCGAACGTATCGCTATATCCAGTCGATTCCCCGGTATCTGGCAGATGCAGCATGGTCTTTTTAACAGTTCCTCCAAAGACACAAAAGTTTAATAGCAAGGTCCATTGCAAAATTTTAAGATCGTGTTTCACACTTGTTCCTTAAGGTTTTATTGGGTGGCCGCATGAATTTTGGTATCAAATATTCTTAGGGTATCAAAAACTTTTGGGTGATCGGATTTCCATATCCGGATAGCTTCAACCAATATATTCCGGATTGCAATCGAGTAAGCCTTAACTCGGATATTGGATTTTCTGATTTAAATACGACTTGACCCGTCGCATTGGTGACCAATAGTTTCCGGCTTTGCGTACTGGAATTCCTGTCCGGTAATTGAATGCGAACGGCCCCTGACTGAAGTTCAGGGTGGATTAAAATATTTTCGTTTGCGTTTGCATTTTCATCAGTCTTTGCATGGCCTTTGATGGCCGTAGATTTTCCCACCATATACCGGACAACCACATCATTGTCTAGCACAACATTTGAGCTCCAGATAAATTCAGGGTTTTTGACTGAAGGATCGAATATGTCCGTAAAATTGGTGTAGGACGGTTTGTTGTCCACGCCGATTTCCGAATTGGTATACGTTGTTGCGGATGGCCATGACGAATCGTCGAAGCCCTTTGTCATCCAATCAGTTGGTTTTTTCCAGAACAAGGCGAAATCAGTTAGACCACTCCCGGTTGTTCGTACGGCGCAAGCACTGGATATTCTGGATGTCCCGTTTTCCTTAACGCAAGTAGGATCTTGCAAGGGCGAAGTATAAAATGTTTGCGCTTTCCAATCCTTACCGGTAATCGCCAGCACGTTGTTTGACGCGTCCTTGAATACTGCCACCATTCCCCCATCTCCTGCATGATACAGGAAACCGTTGTTTTCCGTACCCAGTCCTGGATTCTCTTCCCAATCCACAAGCTGCATGGCGATGGTAAAGGGCTGCTTTACCCTAAAACGCATAACACTTGAATTGAACTCCGTATACGGCACGGCGTCTTTGCCTACAGGAACGCCATTGATGTACATCTCAAAATAATTGTCGGCAAAAACATAGGCGGTGACGACTTCTCCATCCGCATCTATGCTGACAATGTCCGAAGTTTTCAGGGCCGCCAACGCTATCGTAGCATTCGCGTAATTCTTACCTGTACAGGCGTTGTTCAAATCCGGAGCCGTTGGGAAAGTCGATTCCGAAAAATGCACCACTGCGGGCACGGTCCATATCGTTTTATCTGTTGCAGTGATCGTACCTATTCCGCCAGTCCGTCCTTTGGCTCCGGAGCAGGTGTAAATATTCTGTGTGACCCACGTCGCCTTACCCTGGGTTATCGAACCCGTTCCGGAGTATTGTGCCACTACCGTCGCCTGCAAAAAGGATAATATGGAAAGGGTCGCTATTTTCATTGGGACTATTTTTTTCATAGGGTTATCGCCTGCAAGGGAAGGATGAGTTTCTGAGTTGTTGAAGAACCTGTGTAACGCAGTTTCATCAAGTAGATACCGCTAGTTTGGGTTGCAAATCGTTTGCCATGCTGCATGTTTGTAGCCTTATAAACCAGTTTTCCATTTAGGCGGTAGAACGCCACTTCAAGGAGTTTTTTTTCTGGTTGCAAACCTCCCAGTTTTTTCACAGCTGTTACCGGGATAGTGCACAACGCCGATCCCTTATAGGTTGAATCGACCTTGCCCGTTGCCGTATAGTATTGGAAGACATACGACCCGGTGCTGGTCCAGTCAAAAACCACGGAATCCGTTTTGGAGCTGAGGGTGTACACAAGGGTAAAACCCATATTGCTGCTATGCGGAAGGCATTGGGTGATGGTTGCCCCGCGTAAGGGCCCATAGTCTCCGCGCACCGGTCTCGCCTGGGCTTGGGGTATGATTTGCTTGGTGCCATCCTCCGTAACCACGCCGACCATATTGCCTATCATATATGGCGAAGCCGCTGTGCCATGATAGTGATACACACCATTTGAACCCAGATGACCATGGTTCGCATCCAGGGTAGCCATCGTCCCACCGTCCGGTTCCTTGGAACCATAAATAGCAAAGCCATCCAAAGCATATGCAATCGGATTGCCAGTGCCTACCAACGACTCCAGGTGAAGCGGGGCCGTATGATAATGATAATCGTCCGCGCGGCCGCAATGACCGCCGAAAATATCGAGCTGCCCGTCGACCAGGGCATCAACGCCCGTATTGGTATACGGGTTGAAAATAGGAATGCCATTGGTGGCCACGGCGATGGCCCCACGTGTGAAATGACTGGGATTTACTGGAACCACAACTGATGCCATAACCGGACTTAAGGGAATGCTCCAGGCATTTGCGTCTAAGTAGCATTGAGGCAGTGGCACCTGCTGTTGCCAACCCGTGATGCCCTTCATCATCACATGATCCGGTATTCCATTAGATTCCACGTAAAAATATTTCGAGTCATATCGTGTATGCACTTTTGCTGAAAAAGAGGTAAAGGCCGCAGCCATGAGGAGCGGATCGGATTGGGTGACAAGGGTTTGCCCAATACAAACGCTGGCTGAAGCAAATCCTAATACGAACCATGGACGGATGAAGTTTTTCATTGTTTTCCTTTTTTAATAAATGCGCAGATGGCATTGCATAAATGTGCCGCCGGCACTGGCGTTATGCGTCAAGAATACATGGTTCAGACGCATGCAACTAGATCGTCTGCCTTAAATTCCGGGGCCTAATTGTCCCCACCTATTTGGGTTTTTAATAGTATTAGTGACGTGTCCGGGAGTATACTTTGAAAACCATGGTCAAAATACCAAAATCCCCTATGCAGACTTCGTCGTCGCACGAGCCACGGATTCTTCAGTACCTTGATTATCGGGATTTCCTCCGGGATTATACTGCCCATCAAAAATGTATCGACTCAAAATTTTCCCAACGATCTTTTGCACGCGATGCCGGTTTGCCAATGTCTACAGCGAGTCTTTTGCCCGCCGTGATTAAGGGGCGTCGTCAGCTTAGCCAAACCTTACGGGTAAAATTCGTGAAAGCCCTGCGCTTGGGGGAACGCGAATCACGCTACTTTGATCTGCTCGTCCAATTCAATCAAGCCAAAGGCATGCAGGAGAAAAACTTTTTCTTTGCCCAGCTCGCCAAGTTTCGAAGTTCCAGGGCCCAAATTGTTGGAGAAACTCAATACCGTTTTTTCTCTAAATGGTACTTTTCCGCCGTGTGGAATTATTTTGGAATCGATCAAAAACAAAAACATCCTGGCATCATCGCCGCAAATATTTATCCGCCATTGAGTTCAACACAAGTGGAAGAATCCATCGAATTGCTGTTGGATTTGGGCTTGATAAAAAAAACCGCCAGTGGATATACGGTGACGGACAAACATATTTATACCGAGAAAAACGTGCAGGCCATGGCGGCACGCCAACACATCCAAGAGCTGACGGGCATGGCCATGGAGGTATTTGAGTCTTTGCCGGCAGAAGTGCGGCAATACAACGCCCTCATGTTTTCCATTTCCAAGGCGGGATTTAAAACCATTCAAGATCGAATCCGTTCTTTCCAAGAAGAACTGCGAGAGATTATCGACAGGGACGGAAAGGAAGATCGTATTTACACATTGACCATGCAACTTTTTCCCAATAGCAAAGTGCCGGCTTAAGGGCTGAACCATTTCATCTTTCTAGATTTAACCGGCTGTGGATCCTTTTACCGGAACAAGTACATGAGCTTAATTTCCCTTAGACGTTTTGCGGCCATGCATGTATGGTTTGCCTTTGGCCTTTTCGGCTGTGGGGACAATCGTGTGGCGGGTACGAGTTCCGGCGTAGACAATCCCCAATTGACTTTAGCCTTTCACGATTCCACCGGCTTGGCCTTGCGAGTGACCGGTGACCTTAACTTATACAGCCAAGATCAAAATCCCGCCGTGGACCCGGAACCGCTTTGGACGCTTAAACTCAAGGCCTCGGACTCAACCAACCTAACCAGCAATGATATCGAAAGGATTTCCACTTCCGATTCTGTGCTGCATTTCAACTTGCAACTTAAAACCGAAAATCAAACTGGCATCCTCAATTTCGGTTTGACCTATAATTCCAAAACAAAAGTTTTTTCCCAGTTGCGCGGTGGTGCTTTAAGCCGCCTGGAAATGAAACCAAAGCCCTTGGTGCACTATCAAGCGCATGTTTCCGGCCCCACTTCAAAGGACCAATTAAGCCGCATGTATATTCCTGGAACTCCTTTCCAGGCCACTTTGGTAGACAGCGTCTTTTTCTTCGAAGACTTGCCGCCCGGTGTTTTCCCATTGAGATTGCTTGAAGGAGACGGACAGATTTTCCCCGTCGCGGAATCGCTCAATACAAATGGCGCAAGAATTTTTACCCCGGGCCAGATTTCCGTCGGCAAAGTGGACACGAGTCGTATTTCCAATTTGGATTCGTTGCTTGGAATCCAGGCAGGACCGCCACGGGAAGCCTTTATCGAAATACCCAGTCTACTTTTAGCCAAAGTTGTCAATGTGGATCCTGCCAATCCAAGGCTATCCATTCTGTGGCGACAAATTCCGCTTCCCGGAGATTCTTTAGGCAATCGGGTGGTCTTCAGTGACCCAACCAATTTGAGTACGGAAATACGGTTCGCGGTCGAAGGCGTCTATTACATCGAAGTCTCCGCCACCCTGGGGCTATTCACAAAAAAGTCTAAGACCGTTATCTCCGTGCGCCATATTCCCCCACCTCAGCGGCCTAGAGTTGTGTTGCCTAGACCCAATGACTCGATCCCGCTGGGCGCGCCCTATCAAGTCATGTGGGAAATGCCGGACACGGGCAATGTATGGGTTCGACTTTCTTTGGATGCAGGTAAAAATTGGATCACCCTGGCCGACAGTTTTAAAAACCCGGACGGAATTCCCGTTTTTGACTGGACTCCGGCAGCGAGCTTAAGCCCTTCCAATACATGTCTCCTTCAGGTTCGCCTGCTTGCCGATACCTTGAAAACCGCGCAAAGCACGGGCTTCTTTTCCCTCATTCCCAAACGCCCTCCATAGCGCTCCCGTCGTAAACCTATCAGCCGCCCTGAAGATCACCTTAACTTGGCGGCGCAAGCAGTTTAACTACAATTACCCTCGATATTAGCGCCTGCGGGCGGGAGCGCATAATGGGCACCATTGGAAAAAAACTCGGCAAAAAAACTGGCAAAAAAAAACCTGTGAAAACCGATAAGCTGTGGCAAGGACGATTCCAGGGATCCATGGCCTCCTCGATGGAAAAACTATCGGTAAGCCTTTCCTTTGACAAGAAGCTTTTCCGCGAAGATATCGAAGGCAGCTTGGCTCATGCGCTTGGCCTTAAAGCCGCCGGAGTTTTGTCCAGTGCCGAGTTCAGTAAAATGCAACAGGGGCTCAAAAGCGTCCGTGCTGATCTGGAAGCGGGCCAATCGCTTTTTAAGGAAAGCGATGAAGACATTCATATGGCGGTGGAACGCATTCTCACCGAACGCATCGGCGAGCTCGGAAAAAAATTACACACCGGCCGGAGTCGCAACGATCAAGTGGCCACGGATTTCAAATTGTATATCCGTCATCGGACAAAAGCGCTGGAGTCAGCCGTAGTCGAATTACAAAAGGCCCTTTATGCCAAAGCGCAAGTGTATCGCCAAGACTTGATGCCCGGCTATACACATTTGCAACAAGCCCAGCCCATTTACATTGGCCATTACCTCTTATCCTTTTTCTGGGCTTTGGAACGCGACAAAACGCGACTCCGCAATGCCGGTGCGTCCGCCGGTCAGTTGCCGCTAGGTTCCGGTGCCCTGGCCGGGTCCGCCTTTCCCTACCAGCGCGAATTGGTAGCCAAGGCGTTGGGATTTCCGGAGGTGTCCCCCAACAGTATTGATGCCACCGCACACAGGGATTGGGCTCTAGAATTTTCGGGGACGATGGCCATTCTAGGAACGACGCTCAGTGGGTATGCGGAAGATTTTGTCATCTGGTCGTCGCAAGAATTCAGCTACCTGGAATTGGGCGAAGCTTATACTTCCGGATCCAGCATGATGCCCCAGAAAAAAAATCCGGATTCCATGGAGCTCATCCGCGGCAAGTCCGGACGGCTACTCGGAAATTTTACCCGCCTGTTCACGGTTCTCAAAGGTCTGCCGCATGCGTATGATCGGGACTTGCAGGAAGATAAAGAAGGCGTTTTCGATTCCGTCGAAACCTTGGAAACCTGCTTGGCGGTTATGACAGAAGCCATTGCAACTTTAAAATTCCGTACAGATGTCATCTTACGCAAAATGCACCCTGGCATGCTGGCCACGGATCTGGCCGACTATTTAGTGGAAAAGGGGATACCATTTCGCGATGCACACCATGTGGTTGGTAAAATGATCGCCCGTGCGGAATCGCTCAAGGTTTCCTTTTTGGAGTTACCAGAAAAAGACTGGGCGGAGATTCCGGACGGCAAAGCATTTCGAAATCGCCTGACCTTCCGATTCTCGGCGGAGCGCCGCGGAATTCAAGGCGGCACGGGAAGCGAATCCGTTAAGGCCCAACTCGCTATGGCCAAGCAAATCCTCGGTCTTCGAGACACAATAAAGTAGATTTTGCCATTCACCGAGAGCCCCGGTTGCAGGGGCACCAAGCAAGGACAAGACATGGAGTTGGACGCACAAGCCGCGAGCCTGAATCAGACCATCAAAGCCGCCAATCCCGCGGTACTGGAAATGTTATCGGCCAAAGGCAAGGCCATCTTTTTTCCCAAACAAGGCATCCTGGCACAATCGGCAGAAGCGAATGGCAAGGAGATCAACGCCACCATAGGGATTGCGCTCGAGGACGATGGTAAACCCGTGGCCTTGCCCAGCTTGGCCAAGAACCTTATTCTGCCGGCAGGAGATGCCTTTCCCTACGCACCAAGCCCCGGTCGTCCGGATATCCGCAAGCTTTGGAAAGAAATGATTCTCCGCAAGAATGTCGGGCTCGCTGGTCAAACCTTCAGCCTACCGGTGGTCACCGCGGCCTTGACCCATGGACTCAGCATGGCCGGTTATCTTTTTTGCGATGAAGGCGATACAGTAATCTTGCCTGATTTATTCTGGGAAAATTATGGACTGATTTTTACGCAAGCCTTTGGCGCTTCGCTGGATACCTTTACCACCTATATCGAACCTGGCACCCGCGCATCGGGCGAGGCTAACTTCAATGTGTCGGGCCTTCGCGCCAAACTTCAGCAGCCGGCCACTAATGGGAAAAAAGTGGTGCTTCTCAATTTCCCCAACAATCCCAGCGGCTATACGCCTCTGCCCTCGGAAGTGAAAGAAATTGTGGCAGCCTTGCTTGAATCCGCTGAGCGCGGTGATAAAGTTGTGGTACTTATCGATGACGCCTACTTCGGCCTGGTGTTTGAAGACAATGTTTACAGCCAGTCCATTTTCGTCGAACTGTGTAATCTACACCCCAATTTGCTGGCGGTTAAAATCGACGGCGCGACCAAGGAAGATTATGTCTGGGGTTTCCGTGTCGGATTCCTAAGTTACGGTATCAAGGGCGGTACCCCAGCCCTTTATGAGGCCCTGGAAGCCAAAACTGGCGGAGCCATACGGGGCAACATCTCCAGCACTTCGAATCCGGCCCAGTCCCTGCTCGTACGCTCCTGGTCTTCCAGCGAGTACACGGCGGAAAAGTCCCAGAAGTTCAATCTGCTGAAACGCAGGTACAATGCCGTCAAGGAAATCCTGGCTGCCCATCCTGAATACCAGGAACAGTTTTCGCCTCTGCCTTTCAATTCCGGGTACTTCATGTGCATTCAGCCTAAGGTGGATGCGGAGAAATTGCGCCAAAAGCTGTTGGCGGAGTATTCCACTGGGGTGATCAATTTCGGCGGAGTACTGCGCTTGGCTTTTTCCGCCACGCCCACGGATAAGCTACCCAAATTGTTTGAAAATATTTTTCAAGCCGCGCGGGAAATTTCCAAATCCGTTTAGGCGTTTTAGCAAAGCTGGTTTTTGATGATGTAGAGGCAAATATTGGTGTCGAGGAGATAGGTCATAATTCGATATCTTTAGGGAAGGATTTCGCCCAAGCGTTTGATCATCGCCTCATCTTGATCCTCAAAAAGATCGAACTCGGTCTTAAATCCAAATCGTGAAACTACAGGAAGTCGTGTTTTTTAAAACAGGTAGTACGTGATTCCACTACTGATTCTATAGGAGGAGCTTTCGCCCTCTTCAGTGCCATACCTGTCACTCGATAACCAACGGGACGATTCCGGATCTACGTCCTGACTATTCCAGTTGCTATGGTAAACGCCTCCAGATATCCAGAGTTTTAACCTGAAGCCTAAGAAATAGTCCACTTTCAATTCCAATTTTGAAACAATTACCCGACTGTCTTGGTACGGGACTCGGCCCATCAAATAGGTTAGTGATTCCTTATTTCCCGAGTAATCAAATTTTACTCGGTAGTTCGTATTTTCGTTTAAAAAGATTGAGGTTCGGGAGGACGGGAAAAAAGCCAAGCTTAGATCCATTCCCAGCTCGGCGCCAGGAAATTCATACTGTACATACTTATGCACATTGTAGGAACCAAGATTTGTTATAGGCGTGGGATTTCTTGTTTCTGTGGTGGTTTGACCTGACTCTACAATGTTCTTTTCAAATCGAGAAGTAAGCGAAGCGCTGGCCTGGTAAAATCGACGGTAGGGAATATGGTAAGCCATGGTAGCTCCCAAACCAAATATTTTTGTGCCGCGGAATTCATCCTGAATTAATTTGGAATCCGATTGATCCGTTAGAGGGCCTTCTGTCAAGGCTAGGAATTCGGCCTTGGTATCAAATTGATCTTTGGCAAACCTGCCAGACTGGGTTTCAGATTTGTTGGAATACCCTCCGTCCCGAAATTGGAGTTCGAAATATGGAAAAAGCTTTACTTCCCACCCAGATAGTCTTTCTTGCCACTGAGTATATTGCCATTCGTCAGCCATTTCAAGAATGGCGCCGGATGGAAAATAGTCGATACTCCCATTTTTTCGCAAAAACATTTCGATAGATTCGACATCGAAAATTTCTGTCAAGCGACTATCATAGAACGGGCGTTCTTTTCGGCGAGATTCGACAAAACCTTCCAGCTGCTTCATTTCCGATACATCCAGTTCTAGATCTTTTCCGGTTCGGTCTCTAATTCGATCCAGTAAGAACAAGATTTTAGCAGCAAAGGCAACATCATAGATTTTGCCATACCCCGCCCATACCGAGCCTTGCAGGTCAAAGAAACGGTTCTCGCTCGGAGAATAATCGAGGGTTCTATCAAGATAAAGAGAATCTGAAATGGTGCCTGGGTTGAATACACTGGCTTGAACTCTCCTTGTCCTGCGTTTATTTTGACTAACGTTTACCAGTGGCTCCAAGTGAACTCCTAGCGAGACCTTTTCGGTGAGGTACCATTTTCCCATATGATCGCTAAAAGCAGAAAATGAAAGGTTTGAATATCGCTGGGAATTCGCGTACCATGAATTAGACGGCCAAGGATTGGCAATGAATTTTGGCTCATCATTCGACGTAGAATAACTGCCATTCGCCACAATTTCGCTGGTTCCGGAAAATTCGCGAGCTTGCGAATACTTTCGATATTCGTGATGAAGGTTGATTCCCCCATCACCGTTAGAGTTGCCATCTGTATTTCCGCTGCTGTCCGCCTCAAACCTCCTGTTAGATCCACTCAAATCAAGCCTTGGTGAAATCGAAAAATATTGACGGAAAAAATCGACTGGAACAAAGTCCTTCAAGGGAAATTCCGCGGGCTTTTCCCCTGCCGAGGCAAATGAATATAGGACCACAGTGAGATATACCCTGTGATTAAAAATAAACTTGAATAGACTCATTGCTGCTACCTAGGTAAAATGTGACGGTGTAAGGAAACTCGACGCCTTGGTTTACAGAGTGGTGTTTTCCATTATGCTGGGTTGAATTCCACAGGTCCGGAATCCTCTAGGTAACCGGGAAGTTTCCGAACTTCACCGATCATATTTTCTGATACCCAGAAATCCTCCAGCTCCAAAGTACTGGTGATATGCAGGATTCTCGCGCCAGAGCGGCCCTCAGGGTTTTTCCGAAAAACATGGTTTAAAGCCACGTGCAAGGCCTCGGCCGAATCTCCGAGCACAACAGGCAGGCGTCCCCGTTCCAAAAAGCCGCTGGCCAAAACATTCTTGGCCGTCAACCGGAAATCGACTTTATCCACTAGGCCCTGTACGGTAAAGTCCGCCAAACCCATACCTAAGGCGTTTCCATGCGTGGCTTCCGTAAGATCCAGCACCACGATGGCTTTGACCCTTGGCGATACAGGCTCGCTATGTCCGGGAATTTTCAGCCTGCCGATTACATTCGTATCCATGCCTGTGCCGCTGATATCCTTACCCATCTTGTCCACCACCAAAACATCCACATCCGCAAAAGGAAGGCCCGGTGCAAGACTCTTGGCCAAAGTGAGCAATTCCATTTCGCCTGCTTCCAACTCCCTAGCCCCCAAACCTCGTAAAGCAACTGGATGATGGTAGCCATCTTCGACTATCCCGAACCCGGCTAGGAATGGCACTTTGGACAACAGTACCCGAGCCACCTCCGGCATATCATCGCGCAGACCGTCGGGACCACGGGAATGCAAGAGCGTTGCCGCCTTTTCTTTGCCCAGGCCAATAGCGAGCATTTTGTGCAAACCGCTTTCCAGAGAACCATGAAAACTGGTGTGCATCTTGACGCGGTTAATCAGTAGAATTCCATCCGCCTTAGCGGCAATGGCGTCAAAATAGGCTGGCAGGCCACCGGCGGTCCGCCCCATTTCTACTGTTTCCATCGTGGCCTGGATGGGACAACCCATGGTGGCTTCCGTAATCCCCAAAGAGGCCAATACTTCCAACTGGCCTTCCGTGGTAGCGCCCCCGTGACTGCCCATGGCGGGTACGATGAAAGGCGTCCCCCCAGCGGCCTTGACGAGCTTTACCAAATGCCGGACCATGAGATGCAAATCCTGGATGCCGCGGCTGCCGACTCCAATTGCGATGTTTTGTGAGGCCAGTCCCGATTCGGCGGTGTTGGAAACCATGGCTGCATCCAACCCTAACCGGGCCCATTCCGCGTCAAGGGTTGCTTCGATGGCAATAGGCGGTAAGCCTGCCAGGCGGCGCTTTACTTTATAAAAAAGGGGTAGCGCGCCCGTAACACCCACCTAGTTTCTAAACGCCTCTATTATGGCCCGGTCTCGAGCCATTTCGGTCGCAACCACTCCCGTATCCGAAGGTGGAATGGGGAAATCCAAAAGGCCGCAGTCTCCGGAAGTGCAGTTTCCCTTGGTAAAAATCGCTTCTTTGAGAACGCTGGGGCTGCTATTGTCCCAAACTTGGAGTGGTCCGTTTAAAAACCCATTAGCGTAATTGCGAACTTCCCAAGGTTGCCCATCTTGACGATTCAGCCGCCAAAGTCCATCCGGCCTTCCCGCCACATAATGCTTTAGCCATTTGGTACCCCCGTTCTCATACCAAGCCTGAGAAGAACCTTCCCGTTTTCCCTGCTTCCAAACTTCGCTTTGGGCTGCGGCGCCATCCCAATAGAACAGTTTGTGGACGCCCTGCTCCAGGGTGTCGCCGCGCGGCGTACGAACAATGCTCCACTCCTCTTTGATGTTCTTCTTATTTGGAAAATAAACGATCCGAAATTCGGGAATCGGATCTTTGGTACAGTTTACAACTAGGATACTGCCTAAAATCAGGGCGGCGAGCTGTATCTTGTTCAAAATGTAACCCTTCATGGGCAACTCCTTATGGGATTCCGCATCAGCGGGAAAATCATAAAGATAATAAATGTTACCTTTTCAGCTTTTCAGCTTTTCCGAGGATTAATCTGATGCCGCTTAAAATGGAAGAACAACTCTGGGTCTCAGCGCGCTATCTAGCCAATGCAAAGGGCATGGACTATAGCGTTCCTTGCGCGACCATCATTCGGGATTTTATCCGGGCCGGCACACTCAACATGGTTCGTGAACAGCGCACGTCCGAACTGGATTTTGAAGAAGCCGATTTGAACCTTGGCCGATTGGTTGTGGCCATGGTCGAAGAGGCTAAAAAAATGCCCAATCCTCGCATCAAATTGCCGGGGAATTTATTGATCCGTGAGGCTGCATTCGTTAAGGCCAAATCGATTTGTCCCCTATGGCCCTTTTGCTGATCTGCATTCTTTTTTCGCCTTGATTTTTGAGTGAATAGGTGCGATGAAACTATCGTACGTGCCAATAGCCACGACAGGAATACATAAAAAACAAAAGTTTGATGTGGTGGCTAGACGGCGCTTTTAGAATATTACAGAGAAATTTAAACGGGTTTTATAATCAATTTGGTCGCCAAAATGATAAATCGCCCAAGTATCCGAAATAGTTTTACGAGTGGCATACACATCAACGGTTTCCGTTTCTTTATGACTGAAATTGAGGTCGATCCCGAAGTTTGTGAATAGTTTAACGGTATTCCATAAAATAACTCCTGGCTTTGCACCAAGTTCCACGAAAAACCCATTGCCCTGATTTTTTTGGCTAGAAGCGTAGCTCCCAATATTATTATTCTGAATGGGTCCAGTCATTTCATCGGCGAAATGCAAATACCCGGCTATGGAATAAGGTTCCAAGTAAAAATACTTCCCATATTGGTACTCCTTTGATAGCTGAACGCCAATCGACATGAATTTTGTTTCTTGAGATGATGCACCATTTGTCGGAGTCGGATAATAGTAAGGGAACGCCGAATTGCTTTCCGCACTGCTTTCTTCGAAATTCCAATTTGGCTGAATTTTAATGCCAACATTTAGAGCACTAAAACCCTTGTAGACATAGATTAATCCATTTTCCCAACCAATTTCATTTAATTTTTTTTCGGATTGAGAAAAGATATTGCTTGTCAAAATCAAAAGAACTAAAAAAACGTATTTCATTTAATCTCCAAGTATGATTAGTGTAAAAGGCAATGTTAGTTATTTTTCGACTTAAGGTAGTGCCCGCGCAGAAACCAGAATGGGTCATCGAATTCAAACTTTATCTGTTTTCCGGTTACCACCCCCGCACTTTTTTCCGTCTAAAGCCCAAACCAAAAGATTGTAGCCGTCGGAAAATAGTCCTGGCGGTCAAGCATGGGAAAAGGCAGGCGAACATGCAGGATTGGAATGATATCGACAAGCCCAGTTGGATGGAAATCGGAAAACCTGGTGTTTTGATCACCACATTGAAAAGAACCCTAGACATTGCCGTTGGGTTAACGGGGACAACTGCATTTGTTTTGGCTTATCCCGTTTTGGCCATTGGCATCAAGCTTCAATCACCGGGCCCTGTGTTGTACTTACAATCCCGAGTAGGCATTGATAAACGCAAACGCACACGCAGCGGTGAGTCCAGCACACCGGATCCGCGACGCAAGTTGGATGTAGGTGGCGCGGTATTCACTATTTTCAAATTTCGTACCATGCGCATGGATTCGGAAGTGCACGGGCCGCAGCTTTGCAATAAACAGGGTGACCCTCGAGTCACTGGATTCGGTCGCTTTTTGCGTTCCACCCATTTGGACGAACTGCCGCAATTCTGGAATGTCTTAAAAGGCGAAATGAGCTTTATCGGTCCGCGTCCCGAACGGCCGCATTTTACCGTAAAATATTTTGAGAAAATTCCTCTCTATCGTGAACGCACGCGGCGCGCCAAACCTGGCCTCACTGGTTTGGCCCAAATTACCTTGGGCTATGACGATTCCTTGGAAAGCGTCGTCCGCAAAACCCATTTCGATCTCACCTATCGCGACTCGCTCTTTAGTTTGAAAGAGTGGCTTAAAATGGAAGCCTGGATTTTGATAAATACCGGCCGTTACCTCATGGGGAAAAAACCCCATTTGGCCAATGCCCTTGTGTATGAATCCGTCAATACAAAACCGGCCAGGCCGAAACAGACCGTAAGCTTAACGCGCGCCTACAACTTAACCCAGTCCCGCAACTCGCCTAGCCCACCGGTAAGAACCATTCTCCCCCATGCCGATCGAATCGCCAATTTCCTAACCATCGACGTGGAATGCTGGTTCCATGCCCATAATCTGGCGGTACCGCGTTCTGCCTGGGAAACCTGCCCCACCAACATCATAAACAATACCAGTCGCATTTTAAGCCTGCTCAAATCCCACCATGCCAAGGCTACTTTTTTTGTGCTTGGCTGGGTAGCGGATAAATATCCGGAAGTGGTGCGCATGATCGATGCGGCCGGGCATGAAATCGGGACGCATGGGTATTATCATGAGAAGGTGATGGACCTGTCTCCTTACCAATTCGAAAAGGATTTGGAGATGTCCTTGAATGCTCTGACCAGGTTAACTGGCCAGAAAATCCGGGGCCATCGAGCCTCCAATTTCAGCATCGTACATTCGACTCTTTGGGCACTGGAAATTCTGGAGAAGCACGGCATTGACTACGATTCCAGTATTTTCCCCATCGCAAGAAAACGCTATGGCATCGCGGACTATCCCAATCACCTGCCGCATACCATTCACCTCGGCAACGGCACCTCTATCACGGAAATCCCGCTTTCCACACTGGATTGGGCCGGTCGCTCCTTGCCCATTTCCGGCGGAGGCTATCTCCGGCTTTATCCCTACAGCCTTACAAAACGATTCATACAAAAAAGGAACCAGCAGGGATTTCCTGCTATGGTCTACTTTCATCCTTGGGAGTTGGACGTCGCTCAGAAGCGCCAAAAAGTCGGCCTGCTAAAATCCTTCCAGCACTATGTCAATCTGGATACCACGGAATGGAAAATAGCTCGTTTGTTAGAGAGCTTCCGGCTTACCTCCATTCAGGAAGGATTGGAAACCCAATCTATCCAAACTTTACTCCACCACAATGCCGTGCATCTGGTAGACAATACGTCCCACCCGCCAGAACACCACGAGGGCCTTGCCGCCACCTCAGAACTCTCAGATTCCAAAAAGGCCATGGAAATGCAATTGGAAGAATGGGTCGGTTCTTAAATAGGTTACCTTTTCCTGATGCGTTGCAGGCCCGCAGCGCATTTAAGTATTTTAGGGAGCCACTCTGATTTTAGGCGTACCGCTGGAATTTTTATTGCTCGGTTTCACTTTACTGGGTGTTGCCATTTTTCACGAACATCCCCTGACACTTTCCTTGGCTGGACTCGCAAGCTTGGCACTGCTTAAAGCCTACCATGGTTTTGACTTTGTCCATCACCTGCGTAACGAGTCCTCCCTTATTTTTAATTTATTCGGCCTGCTCCTAGGCTTCGCGGTATTGGCACGCCATTTTGAGGATTCGCACCTGCCCGACTTTATGCCCAAGCTGCTTCCGGACAATTGGCTGGGGCCTTTCATGCTGCTCGTCTTTGTCTTTATCCTATCTGCCTTCCTCGATAATATTGCAGCTGCGCTGATTGGCGGCACCGTTGCCTTTGCCGTATTTCAGGGTAAAGTGCATATCGGCTACTTGGCCGCTTTGACCGCGGCCAGCAATGCTGGAGGAGCGTTCAGCGTTTTGGGCGATACCACGACGACCATGCTTTGGATTGGCGGAGTGCCGGTTCTCAAAGTCTTGCCGGCATTTGTCGCCTCAGTAACGGCCTTGATTTGTTTTGGCATACCGGCTGCTTTCCAACAACAAAAATTTCAGGCCATACTGAGAGATCCCATTCCAGGACTCAAGTTGGAATGGAATCGCATCGCCCTCACCCTACTTGCCTTGGTGGCCGCAGCCATTGCCAATGTTTGGCTTGGGCTTCCAGCTTTGGGCGTTTGGACCATGCTGTTACTGGCATCACCGCGTGTTCCCTTGCCGTGGAAAATTTTAGGTCCGGCCGCCAGAGGAGCATGTTTCTTGGTCGCACTGGTGTTGTGTGCCTCCTTGATGCCTGTAGAAAGCTTGCCTTCCGCCTCCTGGCAATCCACGCTGATGTTGGGTTTGACGTCCGCTTTTTTCGACAATATTCCCTTGACGAAATTAGCGCTGGATCAGGGTGGGTATGATTGGGGGCTACTCGCCTATGCCGTTGGGTTTGGGGGGTCGATGTTGTGGTTTGGATCTTCGGCGGGAGTTGCGCTCTCCGGACGTTTTCCGGAAATTCGATCGGCGGGACGCTGGTTAAAAAATGGTTGGCATGTGGTGCTTGCGTATTTTATCGGCTTTGCTGCTTTCATGGCCATTGCCGGATGGCATCCCTAAATTTTAATCCAAAACTTTATAGGAAACGGGTATCAGGATGTTTCCACAACTCCGACAAACGGTACCTGCCTCATCCACCAGTTGGCCGCAACGCGCACACGTTGGGCCCTGGGTTGTGGTGCCTCTGCCTGTACCGGTGGCGGTTGCACGGGGCGCTTCATAGGACTGGGCTCCCGCTGATCGGAACCGTTTCTGCGAAGGCAACATCACAACTATTCCACAGCCGATGGGACCCAGGAACAGCCCCAGCAAAAAGCCCCAACGTGGGATGCCTTTGGTATAGCCCAGCATCAGTCCCAGCAAACTTGTGGCGACTATCCACCAAACCGACTCGCGAACCAGTAACATGCCGGCTTCCGATTAAACTTCGACCACAGCATTTTCCAGCACGCCGATTCCCTGAATATCCACGCGTACACGGTCGCCGGCTTTAAGCCAGACGGGCGGGTTGCGCGCAACTCCAACCCCAGCGGGCGTGCCCGTCAGAATCACTGTTCCCGGCCTTAGCGTCATAGTTGAGCTGAGGCTTTCGATCAAAGTGGGGACATCGAATAGCATATCCGACGTGCCTTGATCTTGCATCAGCATGTTGTTGACATAGGTCTTTATCCATAACGAACCGGGATCGGGAATTTCGTCTGCTGTTACCAGGCAGGGTCCAAGCGGGCAAAACCCATCGAAGCTTTTACCCCGGGCAAACTGGCCACCGCCCAGATTCTTATCACGCTGCCAATCCCTGGCCGTGACATCATTTGCGCAGGTATACCCGAGTACATACTCTAAGGCTTTTTCTCTGGGCACGTCTTTAGCCGTCCTTCCAATCACGACCGCCAATTCCCCTTCAAAATCAATTTGCCGACTTAACCTTGGAATTGGAATCGCGTCCCCAGGATTGTTGAGGCTATTCCCCGCTTTAATGAACAACAAAGGCACGGTGGGCGTTTCAAATTTGCCTTCGAGGGCATGGGCTCGATAGTTGAGACCTATTCCCAGGATATCGACCGGAATGATCGGGGCCAGCATGGCCTCAATAGGCAGTTTTTCATCGCCAAATTCCAATTTAAGCGGTAAAACCGGATCATCCGTTCCAGCGTTTAGGAGGAGGGAAGCCGTTCCATCCGAATTGAGTTTCCCTCGCAGAGTTTTGCCGCCATATCGAAACCGTATTAATCGCATCGCCCTAAAATAAGTATTGCCGAGGGCCACTGTCTTTATTTTCCGGCTGTTTTATCTATCTTGGACAAGCTTTCGCGCAACATACCATGTCGGAAGCAAACAGGGGGAAAGGGTCTAATGGTCCGTTCACACTCAACTTATCGCGTTCGTTTTGGTCTGGCCGTGCTTACCTGGCTAAGTGTAGTCAGTATTCAATCCGCAACCGCCCAAGACATGGAACCAGCTGCCAATTCTAATGGGACGTTGGGACTTGGACAAGCCGTTTCCGCTGAAGCCATGGGACAAGGCCGACTCACTCTATCCGCACGCGGCAATCTCTATCAGCAAGCCAAGGGTTTTCCCGGCGCGCCACTGAAAAATGCCCAGATCACTACAGCAACCACGGCAGTGGCTTTCGGCATGAGCCCGTATGTAGACGCATTTGCAAATATCGCTGCCTATAACGTAAGCGGTTCAGCACCCATGAATGGAGCGGGAGTAGGAACCGTAACCGGAGGCCTGCAGGCCAGCATTCCCTTTTCGGAAAAAATCCCTGGCCGATTGGGATTTCAGGCCGCACTGTTAGCCGGTACATCCAGCAAACAAATCAACTCCAATTTTCCAGATGGTTATAATTATTTCGAGACCCGGGACGGTACGGATATCACTTTTAAAATAACCCAGACGGTGGTTTTCAAAGGGATGGGCATGTCCCTGCGCCTTCACCTCAACGAAGGCGTTGCCGCTTCCTTACAGTCGGACAAAACAACCTTGCTTTTACAAAGTGCAGCTTTGGAATTCGCCCCCGCCCCATCCTTTATCCTGGGCACGGAATTTCATTCCCGCACGGTATTGAAACAAGCCCGTGGAAGCGACCCCATGTGGTTCGCACCCTCATTGCTATTCCGTAGCCAAAACCATACTACCGCCCAAATTGGAGCGGAGATGTCCATGTCCCAGGAGCGTCCGAACAATGCTCCGGACCGGTCTTTGGAACCTTGGCGACTTTTCGCAGCCATTTCCTGGTCGATGGATTTGGACAAAGGCAAACGTCAGGATGCCTTGGAAAAAGCCCGTCTCGATTCACTCGCCCGGCTGGGCATGCAAGATCAGATTCGCCGCTCACAGGCCTTTGCAGACAGCATAGCCCGCAAGGCCCGGGAAGATTCGTTAGCTCGGGCCCTGGAATCGGATGCCGCCCGTCACATCGCCGATTCTCTAGCTGCAAAAGCGCGCCTGGATTCTCTCGCTTTAGCGGAAGCGCAGCGCAACTTGGAAAAGGAACGTTCCCGCCGCACGGTCTGGGAAAAGGAATTCCTAAAAACGGGTGTGCTTAATATGGAAGCCTTATATTTCGAAACGGGTAAGGCTCAGATTTCCATCAATTCCAAACCCTACCTCAATTTAGTCGGCGGCATGCTGAGCAAATACCCCAAGCTCGAAATGGAAATAGGTGGACATACGGATAATGTGGGCAATGCCGCCAACAATCAACGGCTCAGTCAGGATCGCTCCGATGCGGTTCGACTCTATCTTACCGCCGCCTATCCGGATCTCAACGGACGCCTCTCCGCGCGCGGATATGGAATGACAAAACCCAAATCCAGCAATTCGAGCGCCGAAGGCCGCCAAATCAATCGCCGGGTAGAAATCATGGTTCTCAACAAAGACGTTTTGAAGGAATACGAGTAACCGTTAAGGTTAGCCTCCCTGGGCGCGTGTAGCCTAGGGGACCTTACATTCCGGCAGGATAAAAACAGGCTACCTCAGAGGCAGCTGTGGCACCTGAGGAAGCCGTGCCAGCCGCACCAGCTACTCCACTAGAACCGACCAGTGCCGGAGTTTCTTGTCGGCAGCGTGCCTGCACCTTTCCACAACGTCCAGCAAAAGCACAGCCGCTGGGTAGATTGACTGGAGAGGGAATTTCTCCGCCTAGAAGCTTGGGTCGTTTGGCCGGGTTCAAGGTCGGTATCGACTCCAGCAGAGCAAGGGTATAAGGATGTTGTGGATGGCTAAACAAAGCCTCCGCTTGGCCCGATTCCACGATTTTCCCCAAATACATCACCAGTACGCGGTCACTGATGGCCTTGACCAGAGAGAGGTCGTGGGAGATGAATAACAGAGAGAGACCCAAGTCTTTTTTAATCGAGAGCAGCAGATGGATGATTTGGGCCGCAACGGAAACATCCAACGCCGCCACCACCTCATCACAAATCAAAAGTTTGGGCTTAAGGGCAATGGCACGGGCAATTCCGATACGCTGCCTCTGTCCGCCGGAGAAGGCGTGCGGAAAACGGTATTGTGTATCAACGGGAAGCCCCACCTTTTCCAACAGCAAGCCTACTTCCGTCCGTAGGTCTTTTTCCGCGCAGATGCCATGCACGCGCATCGGCTCCGCAAGAATCTCGAACACAGTGTCCCGTGGATTCAAAGAAGTGTACGGGTCCTGGAAAACAATTTGAAAATCCTTTCGGAAGGCATCCCAGGACTTTGGCTTATGTATATCCAGGGGCTTACCTGACAAGGTTAGGGAACCTTCCGTCGGAGGCGTAAGCCCTAGAATGGAATATCCCAATGTGCTCTTACCGCAGCCGGACTCGCCTACCACCGCTACAACTTCACCAGGATCCATGGTAAAGCTCACATCATTGACGGCCTTGACATGCCCAATGGTTTTACGGAAAACCCCGCCCGTAACGGGAAAGTACGTCTTGAGGTTTTTCACCTCCAGCAGCGGGGCCGAACTCAATTTTCCCTACCTGGCCGGTGCAAGAAGCAGGCGGATGTATGTCCGGGACCGACAGGATACAGTTCCGGTTTTTCACCGCAAGGGGCGAAGGCCCTATCGCACCGTTCCTGGAAACGACATCCGGACCCATACTCGGAAGGTCCTGGCACTTGTCCCGGTATGGGCGTGGGAGGAAGCCTTTTGCCGTCCAGTCTCGGCAAGGCTGCCAGAAGGCCTACAGAATAAGGATGGGAGGGGTTTTTAAGAAAGGCATGAACAGGACTTTGCTCAACAATACGCCCGGCATACATAACCGCCACATTGTCCGCATATTGGGCGATCAAGTTTAAATTGTGTGTGATCATGAGCACGGCTGTCTTAAATTCGCGCCGCAAATCCTCAATAAGCTCCATGATCTGGGCCTGGACAGTAACATCCAAAGCCGTGGTCGGCTCGTCGGCAATGAGCAGGGCTGGATTTAATGCCAATGCCATGGCTATCATAACCCGCTGGAGCATGCCTCCGGATAATTGATGGGGATAGGCGGCAAGCACGCGATTGGGACCGGCAATGCCCACCCGTTCAAGCAGATACTGGATGCGTTTGAGACGATCGCCAGAATAGGGATGATAAAGAAACGGCTCAAGCAATTGCTTACGGATGGGCCACAGCGGATTTAAAGCCGCGCCCGGCTCTTGAAAAATCATCCCGATTGCTCCGCCACGCAAGGTGCGCAAGGCTTCCGGGGTCATGGTGAGAATATCCTGTCCCTTGAATAGAATCCTCCCTGAAAGCACTTTTCCACCCGGATTTGGGAGCAATTTGAGCAGCGCCAGGCAGGTTACGGATTTGCCACATCCCGATTCTCCCACCAGGCCATAGGCTTCACCCGGAAAAATGCGAAAATTAACGTGCTCGGTAATTGTGACCATTCCCTTTTCACTTTGAAAGCCTATGGAAAGGTCTTGAACCTCAAGAAGCGGCAAAATGGGATTCGGCATCCCAGAAATGTACAATTCCCCCGAAATTTAAGGAATTCCAGCCGTCCATACTTTCATGCTGCCCCCGGCCGGTATAGGCATTATATTTTGACGGTGCGATTCAAAACTTTACCCAAGCTTTTAACAATCGGACTTTGGTTCGGTTCACTCATTTCCAGCCCTGCGCAGGCGGATGAGTCCCGCAAGGGTGATAAGGAAAATAAACCTTCGCTGCGCATCCTTCCATTCAATAGCATGGCCATCTCCGAAAGCCAAAGCCTAATGAAGACCAGCGAGCAATTTAGACTGATTGCCCCGGTCGCGCTCAAACCCTCGCCAACCAACAGTCCAATCGGAAATTGGAATATCCTACCCAGCCCACTTAGCCAGGAAGATGCCTCCCATTATGTAGGCATGGACGTGGAAGCCTCTCGAGCCTTTAAAGTATCCATTCGCATTTTTACCAATTTAGGCCTCTATGTGAACAAGATTGAATTTACGGTTTCGCCGGAAGAATTCAACAAGCTCTCCAAAGGTATCACTAAAAATACCCGCGTTCTGCGTATTCTTTGGGACAATCGTGCCCAGGATGGAAGCCTAGCGGGTACCGGTGCGTACGTTCTTAAAACCGATGTGACCTTGCTGAAAATTCCCGGAATTGCCGAGGACCAGGTCTTGCTCTCTGAATACCGAATCGTGGGCTTGCTTCGGCCACAATAAAAGTGGAACTTCCTAGATTTATACCGCTCCTATTTTTGACAGTCACGCTGTGCGGTGCGAGCCGTACTTGCAATATCGCGCTTACGGAATGCCCGACTAAATTTGCAACCACCACGATTGCTGTTTCCAACGAAGTCATCTGGCTCAATCCTAATGTGCCCTATTGCAACGAGCCCGTACAGCTCAGTCCTTCCGGACCGCCAACGTCCATCGTATTTATCATCGACAACTCGGGAAGTATGGACGAAAATGATCCCAATGTCTCCCGTTTCAAAGTAGTCTCCTCGCTGCTTGAGGGAATTTTTTCCGTCGCCCCCTCAACGGAAGTCGGCCTAGTGATCTTTACCCGGCGGTTAGCCTTCGACCATCGTGAGAATTCGTTTTTCCGCACGGCTTTTCCATCTGATTCCACGCAGCACGATTCCTTTGTACCCTTGACGGCTCTGAACAAATCTTTTCCAGGCGGGATTCGTGGCCTAGACACTTTAAGGGCCTTACTCAAACATGATGAGCGGGGCAACCTAACATACGTGACCAAACTGCCTGCATCCCGAAACAATTCGGGCATGGGCCGATTCAATACCCGCGATGGTACGGATATATCGCTGGGCTTCCAAGCAGCCAAGCTGGCCATGAAGGATTCCAAGTCCGACAAATCAAAACATTTCTTCATTTTTCTTTCCGACGGCACGCCCTCCACTCCAGACAATGGCCGAGAAGGCTTGGTCGATGAATTCATCACGGCCACGGCGACGCCTCCAACCATGACGGTGTTTTTCGATAGCCAGCACAGCCCGGCCGTTGCTCCGAGCACCTTGGTGCAAATGAACAATGCTCTAAGAGCCAATGGGTACTCCATCAATAGCGCCAAGAGTGCCTATTGGGCCATCAATACCCCGGGAGTCAATTTGGAACAAATCCTTCAAGTACAAGTGGTTGGAAATATTATTTTCTTGCCAACCACGCCCAAAGATGCCGTTGTAGCGGTGGGAGAAAAAACTTTTTACAGCACTACCTCAGACGCTAAGAGTTTTGTTTTCGCAAAACCTATACCGCTCACCAATGCCAATAATCAAATTCTGCTCAACTACACCTATACCTATACGGACACAACCGGAGGCATCTCCACACCTAAATCGAAACTGGTGCCATACCTAGTTACTATTCAGAGGGTGCCAGACCAAGGGCCTAACCTAAGTCAGGGATTGACGGAAACCTGCCAAGAATCCGGCGACATTTCACTTTACCATGATGGGCAGAAAGTTTCCCATGTCACTGCCGATGTCGGATCTTATGAAGCGCGACTCAATCTCCCCGCGGGCCAGAACTGCACAGATTGTTCATTGCTAGTGTCCGCTTCCTCGGCTTTAAGCAAAGACTCAGAAAATGTGGCGTTGACGGCGCAGGGCGGTTACCTGTCCACCACATTTAAAAGGGAAATCAATTTGGTTCCAACACTCGGTGATGGCCGCTTGCAACACAGGCCAATGGACAGCATTGTATTCCTCTGGCAAAACCCGGATAATTCCCTCGACAGAATTCGCAAAGTCTTTCCATATATTGATTTTGCTACGGTTGTGAATGTGAGTCGGCAAAACGATTTTGTGAAAACCGAAAACACGCCCAAATTTTTAGCTTCGGAATGGCTATTGGTCGGACCGGCCAATCTGCAAATCGAAAAACCCTCCGGTGGCCGCTGGCACATGTATCCAGGAGCTCTAACCCCAGAAGATTCCCTGAACCATATTGGCGTTGTCTTGCAAGCTTCCCGGGCTTTTAAAGCGGACATTTATATTTATACCAACCTAGGCCTATATGTGAATAAATTCTCATTTGGATTGTCTCCAGTGGAATTTGAAAAACTGCCTAAGACCGGAGTCGGTCCCACGCGTTCCATGATTGTGCTTTGGGATAGCCGAACTTGGGATGGTCATTTGGTAGGCACCGGAGCCTATGTGTTTCAGACCAACCTCACACTGCTTAAGCTACCTGGCCTTAATGAGGACAGCCCTGCGCAGAAAAATCGTCGCGTGGTCGGAGTATTTCGCACCCACTGAATGTGGTATGGATTCCTAAAGCCCGCTACTCCAAGCGACTAAATGATTTTGGGTCAAAGGCTTCGCGCACCCCTTCACCAATAAAAGTGGCCAACAGCAAGGTCAGAAACAACGCGGTCACAGTCGATACGGCAATCCATGGCGATTGCAGATTTTGAAGCCCCTGTGTCAGCAATTCGCCCCAGGACGGCATTGGTGGCGGCAATCCAAAGCCCAGAAAATCCAAGGCGGTCAAGGCGGAAATGCCGCCCACTACGGAAAAAGGCAGAATGGTAATCACCGGAGTCAATGCATTAGGAAGAATCTGGTTCAGGAAAATCCGCACCGGGCCTAAACCCAATGCCCGCGCCGCTTTGACATAGTTCATGCTCTTAATTCGGAAAAATTCTCCGCGCATGTAATAGGAAAGACCTATCCATTCAAACAACGCCATCACAAACAGCAGCATGCCAAAACCGCTGCCATAAATGGAGCCGAGGAGAATCACCACATATAGAAACGGCAAGGCGCTCCAAATCTCAATTAGCCGCTGCACGGTGATGTCCACTTTGCCGCCTAGAAAACCCTGGATGCCCCCGATAAGTATGCCTAGCACAGCGTCGCTGAGGGCCAGGCTGAGTGCAAAGAGCATGCAAATACGAAAGCCATAGATGAGGCGCACTAAAACGTCTCTGGCGGTATTGTCCGTGCCCAGCCAATGCTGCCGCGAAGGCGCATGCGGCGGATTTCCGGGTAGCTCCAAATTGGCGCGCAGGGGACCATATGCGATAAGGGGAAATACCATTTTCCCACCGGCCGCTATAAAATTTGCATCCGCTTTTAGTTTTAGGTAATCCGGTTCCGTGGCATACGGGCCGCCGAATTCCGTTCCGGGATAAAATTTGACCACAGGAAAATAAACCCGCCCATGATATTTAAGATAGAGCGGTTTGTCATTGGCGATGAACTCGCTGAACAGCGAGAGGAAAAAAGCCACTCCCAGAATCCAGAGTGAATAATAGGCCCGCCGGATCTTGCGGAACTTGTGCAGGTTTTCCAGTTTCAATTGAGTCGGATCCTGGGGTCCACGACCACATAGAGGATGTCGGCAAAGAGTCTGCCGATAAGGCCCATGGCGCTAGAGAGCAGAATGACGCCCAATACCACATTGTAATCCCGGTTCACGGTGGAGTTGTAAAACAGGAGCCCCATGCCGTCGATGTCAAAGACTCTTTCGATCAGCACGGAACCGGCGAACATGAGCGTGAAGATTTCACTAGCCCGAGTGGCGATGGGCACCAGGGCATTCCGTAAAGCATGACGCCAAACCGCCGTCCACAGCGAAGCGCCTTTGACCAAAGCTGTGCGCATATAATCCTTGCCCAGCTCTTCAAGCAAACTGTTTTTCATCAGCATTGTGAGAAAGGCGAACTCCCCAACCATATAGCACACCATGGGAAGCGTCATATGATGCAGAAAATCCAGAATCTTGCCGCCCAAGGAAAAACTTTCAAACTGTTCCGAAACAATTCCGGAAATGGGGAAAAGATTCAAATAACTTCCTCCGCCCAGAAAGACAATGAGGACAATGCCCAGAGCATACCCGGGAATCACATATCCGGTGAATATTCCGACGGAGGTAAATGTATCGAACCAGGAATTATGGCGCAAAGCCTTCGCCATCCCCAGGGGCACGCAAACCAAATAAGAAAGTAGAAAGGAACTCAATCCAAAAAACAAGGAGATGGGCATCTTAGATAAGATCACTTTGAGGACCGGCTCTTGATAAGAGTAAGAGGTACCCAAATCGCCTTTGAGTACATTGCCGATCCATCGGATATACCGAATGGGTGCGGGCTGGTCAAACCCGAAATACGCCTTGATATTGGCCACTTCTTCCGGTGAGATGGTGCGGGCCGCGCTCATGCCACGTGTTGCGCCAACCTGTCGCATACGGGAAATCGCTTCCTCTACGGGACCTCCCGGCACAAACTGGATTAGCGCGAAGCAAACCAGGCTGATTCCAAACAGAGTCGGAATCATTAGCAGCAAACGCCGGATTAAATAGCTTTTCATTTACTCCTGATAGCGTATATCGCCAGAGTTTGAACTCAAACTGCTATTCCCCTGCATTGCGGTTTGCAACGCCTTCTCCTTATCCGGGTCCACAAACCAGTAAGTGGGGATGCAATCCTCGCGAGCAAATTTATCGTACACATAGGTCGGTGTGCCAAAACGGTTCCAGTACAAGATTCGGCTGTGGTCCGCTTGCCAGAGCAAAACGTAGGGAATGAGTGCGTTGAGTTGCCCATCGATGCGCTTTAAGATTGCGTTGCGCTTGTCCAAATCCATCTCCGTCTTTTGCGCGACAATCAAACTGTCCACCAGCTTGTCCTTGAGGCCCGGATAATTATTGGAGGCAATTTCATCCGCCGTGGTTGAAATCCATACCGGCTCCGGGTCACGCAAGCGCCCGGCTCCCCAGGCCACCCAGTACATGTCGAATTCATGGTTGTCCATGCGCTTGGACAAACTGGAATAAGAAACCTGGTCGATTTTAGCGACGATGCCCACGTCCTTCATCGCTTCCACATACACGTTTAAATGGCGGAGATCGGGACTGCTGGTGGGCAGCGAGATCTCAAACCGTTTTCCATCCTTGGTGAGCACGCCATCGGCACCTGGTTTCCATCCAGCGGCCGTGAGGAGTTCACGCGCTTTTTTGGGATCAAAGGGACGTAAAGGAAAATCCGGATTCCTATTGTTCGGGAACAAATCGGGATAATGCGAGTTGAGCAGAAAGTATTCGTTGAACATCAGCTTTTCGTTCATCAGAGGACGATTGATGAGCAAACTCAAGGCTTCCCGGACGCGAATATCCTGAAATAATGGCCGGCGCATGTTGATGGCAAAACCCTGGAAACCGATCGGCTCCTTGTTGAAGATGCGCTGTTTCACAATCCAGCCCTTTTTCACCTGATCGAGATCGGTTTTTTGCGCCCAGATAGCGGCGGTATAAATAGGCAGCACATCGATGTCACCCTTTTTAAAAGTCTCCAAAGTTTTGATCTGATCTTCCATGAAACGGTATTTGATGAAATCAAAATTGTATTTGTTCTGGTTGTAACGCTTGGCACGCCCCCACCAATCTGCCCTACGCTCCAATGTCAAAGACCGCTCCTTCTTCACCTCCGAGATGCGGTAAGGACCGGAAACCGCCGGGAAGTCGAAGTTCTGAAGATTGAAGTCAACCTTGTCCCACACATGTTTTGGAAAAGCTACCATGCCCGCCGCATCCCAAAAATTATTCCAATGCACTTCCTTAGCAGTAACTTCCAACGTCAAACTGTCCTTGACAACCGGACGGTCAAAGCGTTTGAGACTGACGCGAAAGGCCGATGTCAGGTTTTTGGGATTCATCATCACGTCATAATAGAACTGCACATCTTCGGCCCGGACCGGCACACCATCGCTCCACATGGCACGGGAATCCAAATGAAAGGTAAAGGTTAATTTGTCAGCGGATATAGTCCAGGCATCGGCGAGAATGCCCACCTCCGTATTCTGGGTGGAGTGCAAGGCCACCAAGGGCTCGAACATGAGGTTGGCGATTTCACCGGTAAAGGAAGTGGACTGTAGCCAATAATTCAAGGACTTGGGAAAGCCACTGCCCCAGGTGTTAAATGTGCCACCTTTGACGGCTTTCGGATTTGCGATAGGATCGACGGCGCCGGCAGTATCCACGGTGATTGGTTTGGAATCGACGACGGCCTTAGCGGTGCTCTTTCCCGTTACTTCTTTTTTCTGACAGCCTGTTAATAAGCCTAGTCCCAGAAGGATTAGGCCGACAACGCCGATGAATCGATGCTTTACTGCAACTGGCTGCATATTGATACCGTCCTTGTCCATGGTGGAATGCGTCGCTGAAAATTAACAGGAATTAGACGGCACGCCAAGTATAGCCAGCTGCCAGATGTTAGATGCGAACTGCCAGCAGCTTTTAAAAAAGCATGAGCATGGGCGGATTAAAGTCCGAATTGGGAGCCTTTTTGTTTCGAGGAGCTTGGCAGGCTTCCTTAACCACCAATTCGGCGATTAACCGGATATTGTCCACCGTTGGGTCAGGCCGTTCAATGGACGCGGCTCTTTGTTCGGCCTTTCCAATTTTAAAAGGCCTTGATCCTTGCGATGTCTTTAAAAGGACGGTCCCGACAAATCTGGAAGGCAAGCCCCCGCCCTCCACATATTCGCTTAGAGTCAATGCCAGCGTGGACTTGGCAGCACTGTCCTCAATGGTACCCATTCCCTTTTTATGGAATTGAAAAATCAATTCCTTCCGCAACTCCTGGGCAAATCGACCGGGAACCCAACCTATCTGGGAAAGCAGGGTGTCCACGCTATCCGGAACCACCGGGAGCGCTACAAACAAGGGCTCGCGGGCGGAAACGGATAGGACGGAAGTGGACTGGGTGGAGGTTGCGATTCCCGCGCAGCCGAGCAATAGTCCGGTGACGGAAAGGAGAAGCGCGAGGAAGTTGATGGGGTTCACTTTTGGCATAGGCGGAAAAATAGATAGTTGCGGCGGACAAGGGTCTAGGAAAGCAAAAATTATTGTTGTTTGCCTAGTCAATCAGCGATCGGAGTTATGTGCGCCATATCACAGACGTTTATGCGTCAGTTTCTAGATTTCTTCCAGTTCAAAGGGTGTTTGCACCTTTTCACCATTGGGTTTTTTGATGGATGCCAACTTTCCCATTCTGGACCCCAGAGCCTGCCCAAAGTGCGCTAAAAAACCATGTCAGGCCTTTGCCAAAGCGTACACAAAATCCGTCGTTTTGGTTGGGACTAACGAAGTACCTATAAATTGTCCACTCAAGGTTTCGCAGCATGAATTGGGCCGATTTTCGATTGGACTTGGCGATATTACCATGGGGGAAATTAATCGAGCGCGTTCGAATAACGGCAGGAGCTTCGGTTCTAACGGATTTAACCAATACACGCCCCCAAAGGAAATTATTCTCGCTCTATCTATCAGGGGTGAAATCAGCCTACTCGGTGCGATGTATGGTTCGCCCGCCAATCGACTACTAAAGGCTTGGGCAACAGCAAAAACTTCCCTGTATCGCAAGGCCGTGGAAGAAAAACTAGAGGCAGAAGCGGCCGAGGTAGAAAAGGAAAAGGTGAAACCGCGCCTGTTCAATCCCACTTGGGTTTGGTTGGCGGATCCTAAAAAACCGGATTGCGAAGAAAAAAGTATTTCTGAAGGAACTTTGTACGATTCCGTTTGGTGCAAGGCGGATACGGAAGGATTGATGCCCAGTGATGGCGTCACCTACGCGATTTTTTTGAAAGCGGCAGCGGGTGGCGAGGATACCAAACTGACAACGCTTTCAGGACGCGTGGGTGAAGGCCGCCGAGACAATGCTGCTGTAGCTGGATGGATGTTCGAGGCGAAATATGCCGGGAAGCCTTTAGCGCTTGATAAGGATGAACTTTATTTTATAGCGCGCAGACAATCGGATAACCTGGAAGCCACCTCTGGGAAAATCAAGGTCGGCCCGCAAAAGGGCGACTGCGCTGAAGTTCACGATAGCTTATTCGATCACAATAGCGCCTTGATGGCCCTATCGCCGGTAGGTGCTGCCGATGCATTTGAGGCTCTGAATATTCTGGCCGATGCCTTGATTTATGCGGCCGATCATGAGGACCGCGAATGCCTGATTTACGGTCATGCCGATACCACCGGAGACGCGGCCTATAATGTAGAGATTTCCAAACTGCGGGCGCAGTCAGTACAGGCGTTGCTCGATGGAAAAATGGAGGACTGGGTTTCCATAGCTTTAAAAAAGGGGTCGAATGAATCCTTGAAAAAATACTTGCTGGCATTCCATCATGCATTTGGGTGGGAATGCGATCCGGGCAGTGTGGATGGGACGTTCAGCGCGGCCACAAAGGCGGCAGTAGAGAATTTTCAGGGTGCGTTCAATGCCGAGCATGATGGAAAATTAGAGGTCGACGGGAGCATGGGACGCGAGAGCTGGGGCGCGGTTTTCCATATTCTGGAAGAGCAGTTGGGGCTTTTGGTTGAAGCGAAAGGTCGAGATCCGAAGAAGCTGAAAATGCATTATGCGGCGCAGGGTGGCGGCATTGTGGCATGTGGGGAGAAGTACCCGGTGGATGCGAAGGAGAAGGAAGGGTTTAAATCGCAGAAGAATCGGCGGGTGGAGATTGCGTTTGTGAATACGGCACGTGGCGTGCCGAAGACGCGGCGAGAAATTCTGTTGGCACCGATTGAAATCAGGGCGGGGAAGGCTGAAACGAAAGTTTCGACAAACACGATAACAGGTGTTGAATATTGGTGTGGGCATGGCGAGGGGAAACGGAAAGCTAAAAATGGCCAAGTATTGGAGGTCGTTGCTGCATTAATCGATGGCGAATCAATTACCATGAAGGCGGTAGGCACAGGCGCTAAAAATGCTGTATGGGAAGCCCCTGGACTGTTTGAAGGAAAAAAAACAGGTGCTGAGATTAAATTCAATATTAAAGGATATCGGTCTAACCCAATTGGATGGTGGTTCCCAGATGTTCTTCCCCAAAAATACAAGTTGGATTTGAACTCGCCTAATGGAAAAAACCTTTCGTGTTCAATATGGAATTATCCCAATGACGAGCGAATGGTGGAAATCGATGCGAATAAAGCGTTCAAGCTCATTAAAGGCGCCCTCAAAAAAATTGCTTGGGTATTAAAAGAGGAGGAAGAGGAAAGTCATTTTGAATTTTTACAAGGGAAGGTAAGAGGGAAAACGGGATTCAAAGAGGATTCCGAAGTTGAAGAATTTCCAATCAAAGTATTGTTCGGATACAGCATAGAAGCGGCATTTGATCCTCTTTTCAAATGTGCGCCGCTGAAGGTAAGATATCCTACACCAATATCCGCGATTCCAAAATTTGTCAAGAAATATACGGGTGATATCGAAGTTTATTTGGAGATGGCAGGGGCGATTACATGCTCCCTTTCGTTTTTAAGAGAAACAAATAAAGAAAACAGAATCAAGGGTAAAGCAGGTGGCGCTGTTGAAATTGTACTTGGCTTTTTTGTCCGAGTGGGTGCCTCAAAAATTCTTAAAGTTGAAGGGAAAGGAATGTCCGGCTTCGAGGTGGAGGTCACTCATAAAAACAAAAAAACTATTGGTAGCAAAGATTTTACATTAGAGATTGAGCCACTATGGAGCGGCTTATCAGCATCCATCCTTTTTGATTTGTGGGATGGGACGATTTCATACTCGAGAAAGGTTACATTGATCGACCTTCATAAATTTGATAAGAAAGAATGGGAGCTTATCGGTGATTACTAGCGGTGTTGAAAAATTAAACGTTGGAACAATGGCTTTTTGCATACTTGTTTTATCGGTTGTCTACTATTTCTTTGGCGACTCTGTTAAAACGTCTGTGAAATTTATTGTTACTCAAATGCTAGCACCCATACTTAGTTATGGTGAAGCGAGTGTTACTGAAAAAACAATTTTCCAGGGATCGTTTAGCAACAAAAGTGGGCAACGTTCAACAGTATCCGTTCCAACCTACCAGACAGTATTAGAATACAGCTTTAATTTGAATGGAAATCGAATTACTACGTATGATGCGGATATTTTGTATCACGAATTTGACCCACAGTCTATGATAAAAAGGATAACGTCTCGTTTAGGTTCCGGTCCAGTGACCATTCGGCTAGTGAATAGTTCATTTGATCGGGAGTGGATTCCTTGGTTTATACGGGAAGAGCCGTTCGATCAAAAAAAATATGGGGATACTGGTTTTCTTGCCTTGATAAAAGAAGGCTCTTTTCATAAACAAGAAAAATTGATTCCGATTCATTATTTAAGCATTGCACCACATTTTAATAATTTGGAGTCTTTTCCTCCTGGCTTGCGTTTATTCTTAGGTCAGCTCGAAAGATTCGCAGCGGTTTTAATGGCCGCAGCCATGCTGGGCCTACTTTGGAACATGGCCTACAAGGACTTTTTCTCAGCCTCCCGTTTAACAGGCTACTTGGTTTGGCTGCTGGTACTCGGCTTCATTTTCCTTTTCGTCCCCGTTCGATCCTTGCCCACGATTCTCAAGAACAGGAAATATGCCACGACATTTACCATCGATGAGACAACCCTGAAACAAGTCCAGCTCCCGAATTAATTTCCGAAAAGGCTACATCATGAATCGTTGGTATCTCGAAATTTCCGGCACCAATCTCGCCTACACCGTTTGCATAAATGACATCGTGATTTTCAGCGATAGGTGGCAAACATCAAGAAGCGATGGTTGCCCTATTAACCAGTGGCTTGTGCCAGGAGTAAATAGGCTCCAAGTTAATTTAGGCGTAGGATTGGGGAAAAGCGAACCCGATGCTCAACCTGCCTGTTCAATTCGAATTAAAGAAGTTGATCTTGAAAATCCTGATGCTCCTCAAAGCGTTGTTGCCGAGTTTGTTTCCGTATTTACTGATACTGGAATTGGCTTACCCTTCAATAAAGTTATTGAGTTCGTCGCCCCCGACATCGAACCTTCCCGCTGGGAATCAGGTGAGGTATTCGATTCGGAAAATCCTAACCTAAAGAGCCTGCATGAATTTTTATTTGGAGTTCAAACTCAACTGGTGAATAAGAATTTGGATGCCATTTTGGAAACCATGCAAATAAAATCCAAAGAAATGGCCTTTGCGTATGGCGTGCCTATGGAAGAAAGATTGCAAGATCAGCGGGAATTTTTTCTGGAAATGTTTGCCATACCTGAGTGGGAAATGGAACCGTTTGATCCAATGATAGTATTTACTCAGGTCGAAGGAGACGGTAGATTGCTCAAAGTTACTGATAAACTGGGAGGTCCCGTTTTGCGGACCAAAGATTTTGAAGATGGAAGTAATTTCGGCTTTAAGTTTTATTTTTGCAAAAAAGATGGCTGTTGGGAAGTCGCTAGATAAGGAATGGTAGTGCGTATGATACGGCACCACCCCTCCAACTAAAAATTCTAAATCCGGAATAGCCCTACTTCAAATATATTTTTGCCGAACGAACGGCGCCTGGGACGGCAACTCGCATTATATATAGGCCACTGTGCAATCCTTTTAAGTTCGTTGCAAAGTTGTAATCAATTGGCGTCTTATTTCCCTTTTCTTCAGCAACTTTATGTCCATCTATTCCAAATAGGGACACTAAATGATTGCCAGCCTTTGTAATAAGCACTCCTGCTTCTTGATCTGGGTGAAAAGTAATGCCGGATTGATCCACGCCCATATTCAAATTCTGCCCAGTTTTGATCCCAACGACAGCCGTTGTATCATATCCAGCCATGTAGTACATGAACTGCTTGAAAAACTTATCCCACATCACCTGCGTCATGGAATTCATTGTAATGAGATCGTGGCCTTCCATGAAATAACCAATGTTGCCTTTCTGTGCAGGAAATGTCCATGAAATGGGCCATCCACTTGGGCCACCAGCAGTAGTATAATTATAGGCATTGCCCGAACAGGTATTTGGCGTTCCGCAGGTAGTAGCATTAAGACCCAACAATCCTTGCCATTTGGCGGGTGTGATAGCAGGATTGCTTATTGCCTTATCAAAAGTATGCAATTCATTTCCAATAATAGATACTGAATCTGGGTTGGATCCACCCCAATTTATCCCTTGCATAATGGGATGTGACTTCGCTGCCTTGGCGTTTTGGCTCCAAATGCCAACCCTTCCAGTGCTTGCCGCTGCACCAGCCCCCGCCTCCCCAGTATAATGACAGGGATGAACGGTACTTGCATACCAGGGCCAACTTGGATTAACTGGAGAATCCCCAGAGGAATGGATAAGGAACAATCCATTTCCCTTCACCTCTACAAAATCTTGTAAAGCAGCTTGTTGTACAGAAGTAAAGCCTCCATTTCTACCACCACCCATACCGGAAATATAATTCGCAAAAAAGATTTGATAATTGGCTAGACTAGCCGCAGTCACTTGATTAGCCGTTTTCATCCTACCAATAGTCCAAGCGGGTTTTTCTTGCCTACCAATTCGGCTGATGGTGGAATCCATATTTGGATAGGCTACAGTATGGTCGAATCCAAACGTAAATTCTCCAAGTACTATGGCCTTTAACTTGGAAGTCAGAAGATATTGATTGCCATTAATAGTTTCCGTCCTCTCCTGCGCCAAGGATTTGGTTTGCGCTGTAGCTAAATTGACGAGACCAAAACCAGCAGCGATTGCTAGGACAAAACGCCATTTTGCGTGTCCACGCACCTTTTTACTCTTAATCACAAACCCCTCCTGTTACTCACCAAGGATAATACTACGTAAACAGCTTTGACACCTGCTACTTTTTGAGCGATTATTTTATTATGTATTTCTAGCGTTTCTCATTGATTTTCCTTCGTATTTTACATACTCCAAAGGAACCGCAATAAATAATACCAGTCTGATTTGCCCTGGGTTACTGGCATAAATGAAGGCTGGGCACTTTCATCTTGGACGCGCAAATGGTCATTCGCCACTTGCAAATGGGCCTGCCAACCGCTAACAATAGTCCTCTCCAAGTTTATGGACCATTTTAAGTTGTCACGATTATAGGTCCCTGCTTGTTTCCGTAACTTGTAAACAGCAGGATTGTCGGCGGGCAATTGGGGCTGGGGCAGACTGTTTTGAAATTGCATAAAGTTGTTGTCTGGGTAGGGGTTTTTCAAATATTCCAATTGCACGGAAAACAAGTCGAGCAGATGAAAAGTTGGAATATCCGCACCAAGCATGATCGGAGTGCGCTCGGATCGATTTTCATAAAAATAGGGTTGGTTTTGCAAGCCCAAAACAGCGAACTCGCCGAATATTTTAAATGGCCCGGTCGCTTTTTCATCCAGCCCAAGTAGGGAGGAAAAATTTAAACTAGCCCGACCCATTACTTCAATTGCTTTAAAGGTCAGTTTTGTTTCGGTAGTCGGGCGTAGGGTATCACCCGTAGAAGTTATAGTGAATATTGTTCGGCCTTGTCCATCCTTCTCTTGTTTTGCAATTGGACTTCCCATTGAGTCCACAAAATTAACGATTTGGTTTTCCATTGCCTTTAAAGTGCCTCCATTAAAACCAAGTATCGAGTCTGACTTCCCAGTTAAGGCTGGAAAATTAGGCACTTCAGCATAAATGTTGTTAGGTAGATTCGGGGTTGTTTCACTTGGCTTAATAGGTATCCATCTATGTAATGATAGGCCTGCGGAGATTTCAAGTGATTTTGTCACCTTCCATGTCCCTACATAAGAAGGGGAAAAATCAAAGAGTGGACTTACATAAAAATCACTAAAAACCATAAGGTCCTGTCGAAATGCTCCTCCAAACAAATCCCACGTCAATTTAGTGCCCATACTTTTATATTCGTTTCCAAGCCAAACCCAATCTCCAACAGTGCCATTTTGCAGAATGGTCGGATACGCCTCGCTGCGCAATAAATATTCGCCAAGGTTCGAAGCATCCGGATTGTATTTGTATCCGAAGTAACCAAATTTTAAAGTGAGCGCGGGAGTAAAATCATATTGAGTAGACGCTTCGGAGATGCCTGGTCCAAAATTTATTTTTTTAGTTGAAGCGTTACCGGCAATGCCCAAAAATGGTTTCCAGAATAATCCCCCTACCCCAATATTCATATGCACATTTCCATTCAAAGTGCCGGAATACGTCAGGGCAATGCCATCCCTATTCATAAATACTCCATGTAAATCTTTGGGCGCATTAAATCCATCATCGTTAACATAGGTTCCTTTGATAACCTGCCCGGCATCGACAAACGCGGCAACGGATATATTCCGTTGAGTAACGACCGGTTCGCCTTGTTCAGCATTTGCAAAACTCAAGGCGCACGCCAATGCTAAATAAAACTTGGTTTTCATAGAATTTTTCCCTTTACGAGTAACCAATAAGCCGAATTAGTCAAAATCCCCACTGTAAGTGGGCCACAAAATACCACTGACTCATATTCGTGGTTTGCGGTTGGGCCGAAATTGCTCCGAAAGCCGCTCCAGCGAGTGCATCAACATCAAAGTACTGCATTCGCAAATGATCATTTGCGGCCTGCAACTTCAATTTCACCCCAGGAAGAAGTGTTTTAACGGCATATACGCTCCATTTCCAATCATCTCGGTGTACTGCTGGCATCGTGAATTTCCGAAGACTGTAATCCACATCCGGAATGGCTTCATCAACTCCTGCCAGCTTTTCGAAGCGTTGTCCCGCCAACTGCTCATAACTATCCGGATAGGGATTGTTTAAATACTCGGTTTCAAAATCCAATAGATCCAATACCCCAAATGTGGGGACGTGTATTCCCAACATTACAGGCATGCGGTTCAGAACATTTTGGTAGTAAACGGGTTGGTTTTGGACACCAAGAATAGCCAATTCAGTATAAAGCCCACAAAGCCCATAACGTTGGTTCCAGCTAAACATTTGGGAAAAATTGATTGTTGCATGTGCCATTACATTGATGGCTTTTCGAGAAATGTTTTCTGAATGAGAAATCAGGGCAGCATTAGGCAATCCGGTAGCAGTTCCTGATGCATCAACTTGGCTCAGATTACCCGCATCGCTCAGATAAGTTGAGCATTTAGTAGAATCACTGCTGCATCCGGCCAAATTTTGTAAAAAACGCTTTATTCCGGTCCTCTCACCAGCAACACTGCCGTCTTGAACCATTTGCACGTCCGATATCGAAGCGCCGGTTTTACCAGCCAGTAGCCCGACTGAATCCAGGGTACTTCCGGGATTCCAGACGGCAAAAACTTTACCTTCCGCTCGTTTCCCCGCGCCGTTATCATAGGTATAAGAAACTACAGCTTGATTTTGTACAGCGGAAAAATTTGAAATTGTAATGTACTCGGATGCAGCACGTGCTTCGTCTTTAGGATTAATGCTTTTATTACCTGTGTTTGGACTAAACCAACGCCGAAGAGCAATGCCTCCACCTAATTCAATACTGTTTGCAGGCCGCCATTTGAAAATATAGGCGGGAGTGATGTCGTAAAATGGCGCGTTATTTAGTTCCATGTAGATACCGGCTTCTTGCTTAAATTTCCCGTTGAAATGGGAACTTTTCAAGCGCATGCCAAACGCTCGGGTGAAAGCACTGTCTACCCATGTCCACCCGCCGGTACTGACATAGGTCGGATAGGATTCACTTTTTAATAAATATTCACCGAGATTCATGGCAGGAGAATTGTATTTGAGGGGAAAATACCCTTGTTCCAAACTAAGGTTCGGAGTAAAAATGAGCTCTGAGGACGCTTCTGTTATTTTAGGAGCAAATTTCAAAGATTTTTGCCAAAAACCGCCAATGGGCAATGGTTGGTAAAAAATTCCGCCTACGCCCACGGTAAGTCTTAGTTTACCTTCTATCGTATCCAATGCGGAAATATTTACGCCAAGGCGACTTAAGTATTGATTTTTAACTGGGCCGCCGCCGAAACTACCATTGACGATGCTTCCAAGTTCAGAAACAGCTTCACCCTTGAGCTTATCAATTGGAATACCAGCAGTGATTGCCAGTGGAACTAGTCCAAGAAATGAAAAAACCCACTTTAGGTACGGTTTCATTTCAAGCCTTTCATACTAGATCCAATTAATATGTTTATGGAATGCGAAAGAGGCTGTCGCTTTAAAATTTTACATCCGGGTTAAATTTAGACTCAAACGAAAAAAAGCGTCAATATTTTTGTTGACTTATTCGCAAAGCGTAATTCTAGTGTTGAATTCTTCTTCATCGGGTTCGAGGTAATATGGCAAGCTACAATTTCCGTTCGATACCAAAAAAGAACGTGAATTCTGGTGCTGTTCTGTATCGTTCACTCTGGATTTTAGGACCAAAAAGCGATGCGCTATTTTTTATTTTACCTCCCATTTTCATTGTTCCATTATTTCTTGCCCTTAAAGGTCAATTCCAAATCGACACTTTCGCAATATGGGTGTTGGGTTTGGGCGGTTTTGGCCACCACTTGCCTGGTTTTATTCGCGCCTATTCGGACCGGGATTTGTTCAAAAGGTTTAAGCTGCGCCTGACTGTGGTTCCTGTAATGATATTTATTACTTGTGGTCTTTACGGATTTCTAAACCTTAACGCCTTGACATTGGTCACCGCAGCCTGGGGCACTTGGCATGGTGCCATGCAAATCAATGGCTTTGTGCGCATATACGATTCTAAAGCAAAATCATTTCGGCCCTATACCGCTCGCCTCGATTGGCTTATGTGTTTGGCCTGGTTTGGACTTGCCATTTTGCATTCTCCAGCCAAACAATTTTCACTCGTCACTCAATTTTATGGCTCAGGCGGATTGCTTATCCCTCCGCAAGCATTCACCGTTATCCGACAAGTATGGGAAATCACAACGATTCTGATCACCCTGTTGTTTTTATTCAATATTATTTACCAATGGAAAGTCCGTATTCCTCCTAGTCCAATAAAGCTACTGACGATGGTATTGAGCTTTGCCTTTTGGTGGTATTGCACTGTAACGCTCAACAACCTGCTACTAGGCGTTCTCATGTGGGAAGTATTTCATGATATTCAATATGACGTCTTAGTTTGGTTTTTCCAGCGTCAACGTGTTGACAAAAATTTAAATGCCAGTCCAGTTGAAAAATGGCTATTCACAAAGGGTTGGAGTAGATTAGTCTGCTATACTAGTCTGGTTTTGAGTTATGGATTTATTGGGGTGATAACCTCTTTCGGAGATCTAAATATGCCGGAAAGATTGATGTCTGGAAGCAGCGTCGCACAATGGATCTTTCGCATCATACTCGCCTCGGCACTTCTGCATTTTTATTTCGATGGATTCATTTGGAGAATAAGGGACAAAAGCATTCGCCAAGGGCTAAATGTACCAGATGAAAATAGCGTGGGTTTAAAGTCTCCTATTAATTCTTTTGTAACCCATGGCTGGAAGTGGGCTTTTTTTATCGTGCCCGTAGGCTATCTTGGGTTTTCCCAATACAATGGAAGGGTGGTTCCTTTCGATTCGCAAATGCGCAATTTAGCTGAGGCAATTCCAGGCAGTTGGCTGGCCCATTTCTTCGTAGGTGCTTCCTATACTGAGAAAGGAAATCAGGACTCCGCTGTTACACAATACAGATTGGCCCTTAAATACAAACCGGACTTTGCTATTGGGCATATGTTACTTGGCAATTTGCTTGTGAATAAAAATGAGGATAAAGAAGCAATGGAACATTTTCTTAAATCTATAGAATTGGATTCCAACAGTTTGGAAGGTAGATTAAGTCTTGGCACTCAGTTCCTCAAAATGGAACAGCCCTTATCAGCCTTGGAACAGTTCAAGGCCGCCTTGGTAATGCAGCCTGAAAATCCAGTGGCTACCTTTGATTTGGCTTCCGCCTTTTTTCAATTAAATCGTATTTCTGAAGCGGAAGAGTATTTGGAAAAAACTCTATTACTAGAACCCAACCAATCGAAAGCACTCAACTACATGGGCGTAATTAAAGGCATAAACGGAGATCGATCAACGGCGATTCAATACTATCAGAGAGCATTACAGGCTGATTCTACAAATTCTGAAGCCAGGAGAAATTTGGGGGAAGCGAATTTAATTTCTCATTAGGCTGCATTTGAATCAACTACCCTGTAGGGCAAATATGAAAAGGACAGATGCAAGTTTGCGCTAGCTTTATTTTTTTGGCGCGACACACCGAAATCCGTAGTCTTCATATTGATCACCCGATAAGGCAGAGTGCCAATTTCTGATGAATGATTTTTCGTATTCGGAACCTCTATAACTTGCACCCCTTGCACCTCGGTAAATTCCGGTTGAAGGACCGCTTGGATTCCATATGGGACTCGATTTGTAGTAATTCATATCATACAAATCGTTAGTCCATTCCAAAACATTGCCTATCATATCATATAAGCCCCACTTATTAGGGAGCTTTTGACCCACTATATGGGCTACCCCATCAGAATTATCGCCAGTCCAATAATATTCTTTATTCCAAGTATCTCCCCAGTAAAAATCAGTGGTTGAACCGGCTCGACATGCGTTTTCCCACTCCGCTTCCGTAGGTAACCGGTACCCATTTTTGGAATAATCAATAAAGAGTCCAGACAAGCTTGAAACACCTTTTCCAGGTATTCCAGACCGACTTGAATATTGATAAACTGTGTCTAACCCATCCCTTTTGCTGCGTGCGTTGGCATACAAAACAGCGTCAAACCAAGTTACAGAATCAACAGGGTTATTATTGTTTTTAAATTTGGAAGGAAGTACACCCATTAAAGTTTTAAAATCGCTCTGTGTGACTTCATAGGTGTCAATGAAAAAATCAGCCAGGCAAACAGAGTGTCTGGGTGTATAATCAACATTGTAATCCACATCACCGTTGCCCATCATAAAACAATTCTCGTTTATACCCGTTAAGCTTGCATCTATACCGACCATTCCACCCGGGATCACAACTTTAACTGCCTTTGTACCTGTCGAGCCCCAATTGCCAACGGCATCCACTTGCTGCACATACAGCGTGTGGGTCCCTCCACTCAAATCAGTGCTAGGAGTAAATGTTTTAGCGGCAGTAACAATGGCTCCAGAATTCATATTAGCAGTATCAAGTTTATAGCGAAAGGTTCCAGTTTCCCCAGGGCTGCCGGAAACCCAGTTCCAAGTTGGCCTGCGCAAGGTTGTCGCGGTTGATGTATTCACAGTGACAACTGGCGCAATGGGCCCAGTTTTATCCACAATAATTTCCATGCAAGCTTCCGTTCCCCAACCGATTAAATCCTGTTCCTGTACACACAGCGTATCGGAACCATCGGTTAAATTAGTTGGGGCGTATTTAAGGACAGTGGATCCCACGTTCGGGTAAGCCCCTCCACCCATTTTAAACCTAAAAGTTCCGTTACCACCACCCCCGGCTACCCAAGACCATTGCGGTGCATTGGTTGGCGAGGCATTGATGGAAATGGTTGGTGCCAGTGGCGCGCTGCCTTTAATTTGAATACTGCGGGTGGCAACCTCAGACCAGTTTCCAGTCGCGTCCCTTTCAGACACGGTAAGCGTATACGTGCCATCGGACAAATTGGATCCCGGAAAGGACGTGGCCGTTGTGGTAATTGGAGCGGCACCCCCTAATTGATATGTAAAGGTTCCATTGCCCCCACCACCGCTGGCCCAGGTCCATGTGGGTGCGCGATTCCTAGTGGGCGAAGTGGTTGTTGAAGCGTCGACAAAAGTCGGAACGAGTGGCGCCATGCTGTCTCGAATGATTGTAAGCACAGCATCCCCTGAATTGCCAAGCACGTCGGTAGCCGTAACAGTAACGACCGTTGCCTTTCCTTCCGTGAGTGGAATACTGGCGATGGACCAAGCCCCGCCGGTAGCCAGCGACGCATTTCCTGTACCGCTGGTGCCACCGACTACGGAATACGCATAGGTGACCTTGGTGATGGCGTTTGGTCCACCTGAACTACCGGACATTGCCGATGTGGCAGCGGACATGGTATGGGTGCCGGATGCCAAAGGCAAAACAATATTCACTGACGGTTTCGTTAGGTTATATGTGATTGGAAGGTTTGAACTCGGGGACCAGTTTCCTGCTGCATCGCGTTCTTGAACATACAAGGTATAAGTATTGACCGAAGTAGCTCCGGAGTCACTAAATTCCAGTAGTTTGGTTTCCGTGTCCGAGCCGGTAGGCTCTGCCCCTAAATGGTACCGGAAAGTACCAGACCCACCATTGCCTCCGGAAATCCAGTTCCACTTTGGAATTAAGTTCGTGGGGGATGCCCCTGTCAGCTTTGGCGCTGCGGGTGGATCAAAGTCGAGAGTAACAGCAACGCTACCTAGGGCCGACCAGTTTCCCGTGGAATCTTTTTCCCGTACATACACAGTATGTGTTCCCGCGGACATATCCGATGTGGATTGGTACGACAATCCCGATGTTTCAGTGGCGCCGATAGTAAAATCGAAATTGTCCACCTTATATTGAAATGCTCCAATTCCTCCGCCGGTTCCGATCCAGCTCCAGGTGGGTCTCGGCAAATTACTGAGAGCCGGAGTGCTAACAGTGACAGTCGGTGCAGAGGGCGGCGTTACATCAATGCGTATGGCGAGTCGGCCTGATGCAGACCAGTTTCCGGCAATGTCCCGTTCTTGCACGAACAAGGTATGCAACCCTTCGGGCAACGCAAGGACAGGTTTATAGAGCGTATCCGTTATTTCAATGGCTGATGAAAAGTTTTCGATATCTAATGCTGTTCGATACGTGCCATTACCCCCGGAGCCACCGGTGGCCCAAGTCCAAGTGGGCTGTTTTGAGGGAATAAAACTTGGGCCGTGAACCAAGGGCTTATTCGGTGCCAGAGAATCCAGAATAACGGTATTTGAAGCGGAAAATGGAGTGCCGAAAGCATCCCTTACGGTGCGTTTAATGGTGTTGACACCGTCAATAAGTTTGCCGTGGTTAATGAGTCTTGCACCACGTCATTGACCTTCCAGACCACATTGATAGTGGCAACTCGGGAATAGCTATTGTTGGCGGGTGAGACGATATTCACCACCAAGCCTTTAACGGCAGTCACATTTTTCGTCATGATCGTTTCATTGCCTTCCGTGTCTTTGACATAGAACCGAATGGCATACACTTTTTCCTGATCGAACCTATAGGATACGGATTTCACTGTGGCACTTGAGGAGTCCCATACTGCATTTCCATCGAGATCCCATTTGAATTGGACAATAAGTCCGTATTCTTGTGGAGCAATTATGGGAGTGAAGGAAAGTGTTTGCCCTAGGGCAATAACCGTATCTGGTCCAATATTCATTTGTGGTGCGTCACGCTTGACAGTTACATCGATGCTGTCCTTTTTGGTGCTGTCAGCAAGACTTGTGGCAAACACCTTGATGTTTCCAGGCGAAACCGGGCTCACCTTACCTAGGGGGTCCACAGTGGCAATAGTTGGATTTGCTGAACGCCACACCACATTTGCAGAAGCTGTGGAAGGGAAAACCTGGGCAGAAATATTTTGGCTGGCCCCGCCGGTAAATAGTTTAAGGGAACGCGGTGATATTCTTACACTGTCAACCACTTGAATGGACGATACGCGAACAATTAAAGTGTCCATTTTGGCTGGATTTTCCTTGGACTTGGCGATGATAATCGCCGAGCCTTCAACCAATCCGGTAACGCGTCCATTCTTTAGGGCAATTTTGTTTGGATCGCTTACAATAAATTCCACACTGGGGTTCGACTTCGGTGGCCATACATCGACAAGGAGACTTTCCGCCGATCCTCTGACAAAAATTTCAATTGAATCCTTGGCAAATCGTACCCTTTCCACCAGGATAGGATTGGAAACAACCACAATTGCGGAATCGGATATCGAAGATTTTAAAGTGGAAACAGCACGTAAAGTAGTTGTCCCGCTTTTAAGACCAAGGACGGATCCATCTGAACCTACCGATGCCAAGGTAACATCATCGGTACGCCAAATTACCTGGTCGCTTGCGCTGGTTGGAAAGACTTGCAGGGTAAGCCGACCCGGTGCGCCTCCTGCGGCTACGTAGAGAGTATCTGCAGAAAGAATCAATCGTTCGGGGATTTTTGCGTTGACCTCTACAGTATAATTGATGGTTATTTTTTTGGTGGAATCGACGTTTAAGGCGACGACCACGCTTGCAGAACCTTGCTTCAATCCATAGATGTAATCAGACCCAACCCGGAGCACTTCGGAATTAGAAGGTATCCAACGCAAGGATTTGTCAGATAAGGTACTTGGATTAACTGTGATAACCGGCAAGGGAATGGAGTCGCCTTCCATGACCTTGAATTCCAACCCACTCGCATTTAACTTGGTACCGGGAACTACGATGAGTAGTGTCGCTTCCGTTGTATTCGTTTTACCGTCGAAGCGCTTTTCGATTTTGTAAACAACCACTCCATCTTTTATTCCGATGATATCGATCAGCGCCATTCCGCCATCCCAATTTCTTACCAGTAGATTCTCAATTTCCGCATGCTTGTCCACTTTCCCCTTATAAATTGTGTCCAGCAATTCTCCGTCTCGATCTTTGAATACAATAATGACCGAGTCGTACTTGGCAAGTTCATCGTATAAGGTGGTGAAGGACGCCGCTTGCGTGGTTCCGCCGCTTTGTGTCAACTGGCAAGCCCAGAAGGTCAAAACAGAAGCCATAAGAAAAAGAGAAAACCTCTTAAACACCGAAGCCGAATTGCTTTTTATTTTTTGAGTACTCATTTTGCCGCTTTACTTTCCATATCAAACTTGATTGCTAAAAGCTAACAATCCCACGGAAAGTCATAGTGATGGGCGTCACATGGGGCTTAAAATCAATGAATATCTAAACTTTCCACATTAAAAGACCCTGCTGTACAGCTCAATCGCAATACGGCAATCCCGCCATCCAGGATAACCGCTTCCTTAAAAGAATCGGTCCAGTCCACGGAGGGCGGCAATGTGATTTCCTTCAAAGAAGCTTGACCTGCGTAGCCTATGGATAAGGTGCCACCCGCGCCCTTATAATGGAAACTGAATACGTACTTTGTGCCGAAGCCCACGGAAACCTTATAGTCTGTCCAGGCTCCGGCGGAGTAGGTAACCCCTGTGGAACCCATAGCCGTGTCCAAATCAAAATGGGTAATACCGTAATTTCCAAGGTAAGCCTCAGCAGCCAAGATTCCCGGCAAAACATTCGGTTTATAGGCATTGCTGTCGGACAAGGTCGACAGGACTTCGTCTTGGTAGAGCGCAAAATCATTGTTGTTTCCAGGCACATCAAGAAAATCAAAAGTGATATCGGAAGCGGGTTGCACCAGAAGTTTGGGTGACACCTTGACCAGATTCGCGGATTTCCAAAGCCGGTGATCGAATAAATAGGCAATGGGAGCAAGGTCGCCGTAAGCGAGGACACCCCGATTGGCGTATAAAAACGCACTGATGTTTTCCCCCATGCGGGTGGTCGGTAGGGATGACAGCCTGAGCGTATCAGTAGCACCGCCAAACGAGGAGGTGCGGCCCCATTGGACAAATCGGCATTTCTTGGCAACCAGATAATTGGCAACCGTATCGAAAGAGCTGAGTGTGTAGGAATATACTCCTGCCACAACCATTTTTTCTGCAATGGAAGGGTCGGTGAGATAGGCTTGCGCCACAGTAGTCAACGGTCCTCCAACCACTACTATAAGTGGTTTATCAAAAGTGGCCTTCCTGGCTTCGGCTACAATTAAATCACTGCCCACACTGGCCACAGGCACAATGTCTTCGATACGGCCTGAGGGGGGCAAGGCCAGTGGCGCTGCGGCACCCGGCACCAGATCCACCAAATTGGCTAAGCCTGCCATTCGTGCCTTGTGCATATCTTTGCGGCCGCGAAGCATTTCTTGATCGATTGACGTGTTCAAATCGCCACTCATGTCTTTAGTGACGATGTTGCCTCGCAAGTTAAGCGTACCTAGGCTCGCTTTGGTCCATGCGTATTCAGCCTCTATGCCATTGCTCCAAAGCTCATTGTCCAGGATAAATGGGTTGCCGGATTCCATGCCCTCAATGGTTAATTGAGTGCTGTCGGCATGGAATATCAGTTTGGCTTCTTTAGCCAGGACCACAGTGGGAATACGCGTAGTCGATCCCGATTTAACAATTAAACCTTCGAGCACGGCCTCGCGCCGGAAGGGCTGTAGGCTGCTACAGCGGATTGCATATGTTCCGGCAGGTAAGTTCCCGATTATAAATGTACCGGATGGATCTGCCTTTACCAATCTTTCCATCCCGTACACCTGAATGAAGCGCGAGGATTGCGCATCGCTGTCGGATGCAAAAACACCCATGATTCCACCGCGTGGCTTAAGCGTGTCGAGCGGCAATTCCAGTCTTGTTCCAGTTGTAGGTAACACAAAATCCCGTACTAGCCCGCCAGACTCTGTGCCCGCCAATTCCACGCGGTAAGAGCCTGCGGGCAGGCTCAGAAAGCTGTATCTGCCCCGGGAATCGGTTATGGTTTCACGGCCTTGTTTTTCTCCATCGATTGGGGAAATGGGGTCCGCGAGAAAGTCTGTGTTCCTTAAAATAACGTGCGCGCCAATGACGGGGCTATTATCTGGATTAACCGCCCTGCCGGTCACTTCCAGTAGGGATTCCGTTTCGGTTCCTCCACCCTTACCTCCCAGTAAATTACAGGCACTCAGCATCCAGCTGGATCCCAGTAGCATTGCAGTTACTATCGAAAAGGCTGCAACGGCCCGCAAGCGACTGCTCATGGCGTTTTTTTGGCAACCGGTTTTTTACCCCCACTGGAAACCAGTTTGAGTGGGCCTGAGGTTCGCACAGGCAAAACCGTTACTGGAAAAACATGAAAATTCATTTGATAAACCCTGTCTACATCGTCTGAATTCCTAGCCAGTTCCATAAGGCGCTTACGAAAATTTCGCAGCTCCTCAATCATTGCAGCATAGGTTGCGCTCGAAACGCTTAATGTCAATGTAGAGAAATTACGGCTTCCCGTAGGCAGTTTTTCCAGTGCCTGCTTGGCCAAGTCCATGGACTGGACCTGGAAGGAATCGATCAAGGTCCGGCTGATTTCATCCCCGGCGGTCAGGAGTGCGTCTGTCCTTTCAAAAACCCCGTCCGGACCTTTTCGGATGAGGCCCAGATTCAAGAGCAGCTCAATTGATTTTCTGGCTTCTGGTACGGAAATGGGAGGTTGAATCATGGCTGCCAAGGCTTTGAAATCGCCTCGGAAAGGTCTCAGGGCGATCAGTTCCCGCACAGCCGTATTGTGCCATTTCTCAAAATATTCCCATTGATGGGCTTCCACTTTTTTGATTTGGGATCCGCGCATGGCCATCAATCGGTCGAGGTATTCCTTTTTTTCACCACCTGAATTGGCTTTGTTGAACAGCACCAGGATTTCAAAATACTCTTTTTCGTTGCGCTTCAAATTAAAGAGTTCTGAAAATTTAAGGACGAGTTTCAGGGAGATATCCCTGTCCCCGGCCAACACATTGGAAAAGAATCCCGGTGAGGCGAATCCAACTTTTGCGGCGATATAGCGATACGAAAACTTGGCGTTTTCCTTTCGCCGTTCCGCATACGCGGCTTTGAGGTAGAGGCGATAATCCGTGTATTCAAAAATATTTGCCACAGGGCTCCTAGGCTACCTCCAAGTTACCGCTTGGCCATAGCGCAATCAATGCTAATATAGCTGGTTCAGGAATAAATTCGTTTACCACAGGTGAACGGATTTCCTCTGAAATTAAGGCGGAATTTGAGTTGGGATGGTCCTTACTTCGCCATCCGCTTGGAATCGGCAAAAATAGACACCGGTTTCAATATGCCTGCCGCGCCCACCTCGACCATCATAGGGAAAAGCATGGCTACCAGCCTCCAAGCGGCCTTGGAACAGGGTTCTACGCGTTTGGCCGCGCGCATCCAGAATCTGCACCCGCACCGAAGCCGCCTTAGACAATTCAATGCGCATGATGACAATACTACGCCCTCCCCCTGCGGATTTGAGGGAAAAGCCTACTACCGGTCCGGCCAACAGCCGAGTTACAGGCGCGCCTGCCCATACCAATTTCTTGAATGCGCTCCACGGGGATTCCAAACCGTGAGAATCCAGAAACTTGACTCGGACCCAAATGGTGGCACTGCCTCCAGGAAGAGTTGCTAAGTAAGATTGAGTTTTTAGTGAGTCCCTACGCAAGAGCAGCTCGGAGGCAGAACTGTCCCGGAAAAATTCTGCCACGGACCAAGTCCCCGCTGAATTTGTGCTCATTTCCAGGCCAGAGGCTACATCCCATCGAAGTGGAATCAACGTAGAAAGCTGGCTACCTTCGGAATTTAATATCATTGGCTGAGCCGGGCCAACTACCACTGGTTTATGAGGTAACGAATCGGTTACTACCACTGAATCGACCTTCACCGAGTCAGTGACGGGATTAGTCACTACTTGCGGATCTTGGCATTCAGATCCACCATGGCTAGCTCTCCAATAGGCGCGGCCGAGGGCATTCAGCGCGGTACACGCAAACTTGCCGTCAGCGGGGGCAAATCCAGACTCCGTAGCCAGCCGTGTAAGCGGTGCCGGGCCGCTAGAAAACAATGCGAACTGTTCATCGACACCAATCGATTTGTAATGGAACCAGCGGCCAATGGCTGCGCTCGTTTGGAAACAGTCCACTAGACGAAGCATTCGTTCAGCCGCTTGATCCGCATCCAACCCTTGTTCAATATTTCCAAATTCCGTAACCCAGATGGACGCGGAACCACCAGAATTGGATGGTATTCCAGTTGCGGCCAATAGTGCAGCAATCCCATTTACCGTGGTATCGACAATAGAGCGTAAGGCGGCTGAATCGAGAAAGGGAGCACGGTCATCGTAAGGGTAAACATGCAATGTTACGATTTCCGGCCTGGCAGCACAGGCATCCAATACTTGCTGGAGATATTCCCGGCTTGATAACGAAAGGGTCCGAGACAGTACCGTATTCTTAACATCGGTTACCAGACTTGAGAATACTCCGAGACTGACCAGGGTGGTGTAAAGATTGGCCGCCTGCAATTCTGTTTTGATCTTTGCCTCAAGCTCCTCGCCGAATCGGGCCTTTAAATCCTGACTGGTTTCAGGCAGAAAGATGGCACCCATGGCAACAACTGCTCCGGGATCTTCCGCCTTGATAACCCTTTGGTACTGAGTGAAAATGGCGGCATATTCCACGGGCAATATAGCCGGGAACAAATTGGGCTCATTGCCGATTTCCCAAACCGTACCCGTAATCGCTGGGTTACGGGCCTTTTCGCGCCGTATCGTCTCCACAATTTGCAGGCTTTCGGCATGAATAAGCGCCACGGCATTGGGGGTATACCATTTGAATACAGGCTTCTTGCCACGTCCCCAGGACGGCAGCACGTACCAGGAGGCCAAGTCCTTGGTGTATTGACTGAGCTTGGACTGAAACTGAGCATTCGTCTCACCCAAAGAGTCATTGCGCACGTTGAGCTTGGCCACCTCACGCACAACACTGAATCCCGCAGCGGGATCGTAGGCGGGATGAACAGAGGAAAAAAGGGAACCGGTTTCCGCGCTATAATTGCCTTCTAGCGTGTAATAGGTCAGCCCGAACTTGGCAGCAAAGGCAGCGCCCCCAGCCCCGACCAATCCAAAGCGGGCATCGGCAGAACTTGCAGCCGATGTGTTGTGCCATGTGACACAGATAAAAATAAAGGCGGAGTGGGTGAGAACCTTGGAATTGAAAAAATGAAGCATGCCTGAAGTTTACAGGGTGGCCTCACTTTTTAGCCAAATAAAAAATGGTGTAAAGGGCTTAGATAAACCGGATTCCTGGGATGGACTCCGACCATTCAACAAATAAGCCGGTAACCCTGCTTGCTCAGTTACTGGAGTCCATTTCTTGCTCGGGGTTTTCCCTTTAACTCCAATTGGCAATGCCGTGGTCGACTTCAGAACAAAGTGATACGCGGATAGCGGAGGCAGCGCATAGGAAAACGCATTCCCGACGATAGAGGGAATAGCGGCCTTTTCCGATAGTGCAACGCCACCTTGGTTGAATCCAAAAACTTGACCAGAGCTTAAACTTACGGTTGCTGTCACGTGGAAAGTTCCTTGCACCGTTTGCGTGGGACTTTTGTTAAGTGTGATGATATTCACTTCGCTGCCACCGGAATTAAAGGAAGCATAGACGGAAGTGTTTTCATTGTCTGAAGTTTGCGCCGAGGCAGCCAAAGCACCAAAGGTCGAATTCTTGCCGTCGAAATTACGGTACAGGCGAATCGCAGAAGCGACAAAGGTGGGCTTTGCGCCCATTTGCCAGTAGCCGGAAGCAAAAACACCCTCTCTTCCCAGAATGCCCAGATAATCAGCGGTAGCAATTCCACCACTGATATTGTCATCACCCCCATAATTGTATTCGGTGATGGCGAGCTTGGTCCCTGGGTAATATTTTTGGATGGATGCGAGAATGTGGGGCAATAGTAAAACAGGTCCGGGAACTGTTACCCCACCCTTGACTACCGTGGTTTGTGTCTGACTGATCCAACTGTTTTCGACATAGCTGCTGTCCCACAGTGAACGAGGCGCTTGCAAGCGGGCCATTTTGTCCTTGTCCGTGCTTGCCGCAGCATCATTGATGCGATGGTCACCGATGGCTTCTGAATACCAGTGTATGTCGAGTACATCCAGCACTCGCTTTCCCGCTTTATCCGAAGCTTTTTTCATTTCATCCAAAAAATAATCCAGGAACCAACCATATTTTCCTGCGCTCTGGATGCCGGCCCAATCGGCCGCTTCCTGAAAATTGGCATAGGCTCCATATCCATAAAACACTCCGCCGAAAATCATAGCCGCCGGGTCTACCTTTTTAACCGCCAGTGCCAAGCCCGTAGTTTTCTGTACCAGCTCCAGACAAGTGGGTTTTTGAGGATGGATGCGCGGATGTGTGCCTGGCCAAATTGCCGGTTCATTGTCCACGGCATAGTACTGGACTCCATTTTCGGTTGCTGCGCCTCCATATTTCTTGACCAGCAAATCGACGAACTCATCCATGTAAACCTTGTCGTCATTGGCATCCGGTGTTTGAGTAAAAGCAGACCCCTTTTCAAATACCACCTTGGACCAACGCGCGGAAGGTGCAGTTTCCGATTCGAGTACGGTACCGTTTTTGTCTTTAGCGACATAGCCCGCGGTTTGCAACGTGATAAGACCTTTAGAACCTGAAGCCGTAGATTTATCCAAAAAATCAGTGATGGCTTTACCAGGTACGGTTCCGCCTCCTAAAAAGGCATCGCTTGAATTCTGCCAATCTGTACCGGCATTGGACGCATTGTTTTCCCAATTGTAACCCGTCAGTCGATTGCCGCCAGAGCGGCGAAAGGTGACGCCGTCGGCCTTGGTCAATTCATCCGTATTGCTGCCGTAAATGAGTGGGCTGATGGCTCGGATATTTTTCCCTAGGTCCATTTCGAAACGCACGGGAATGTCTGCTGCCAGTGCGCCAATCGTGGGCAGGACGGAAATCCATGCAAGATGTAAAGGGTGCATTGATTTGGAATGCAACATCAATCCACCAATAAAGCCTTTTTAACCTGACTACGGCCTTGTTGGATCAAATATATCCCTGGCTTAAGCTGCAACTCTCTGCTTAATTCCGAATTTGTAATTTGGCCGAAACGGGTCGAAGCTTGACCTATTTTTTTGCCCGTTACCGTGTAGACTTTTACAGTATTTGCCGCTGAAGAATTCCAGCTTAAGCCCAATGCCTTTCGGAAACCCCCACTCAGTTACCCAATGGCGTCATTTTTCAAGAGCCCCATGTTGATAGTAGTCATTTCCTCGATGATTTCCAGCAGC
>JAYTHY010000125.1:0-54181 GCA_043732185.1 Fibrobacteria bacterium | reverse complement strand
CGATTGCTATCCGATTATGGTATTTCTGTCTCATTATGTCCGTTCCTTCGCCCCGTTTTAGTGGAGGTTAAGCGGACATTTTGACCTGACCCAAGGGGAGTAGGTAACGGCTTCAACCAGTGGGTTTTGTGGAAATGCCTTTATTCCCGGTTTACTTTAGTAATACTAAAGTCATTTACCCCTATTTTCGAAATAAATGCAATAATATTCATTTTTTAGACAGTTATCGTTTAGTAATAGAAGCTGAATAAAATTCAAGAAGTGCGAATCGGCAGGCTGGATGTTTCACCAAAGACTATGTTTTGATCCTGCTCCATGCCAAACATTTTAACGATAAGAAATGGGCCTGTTTTATGAAATACAAATTGTGTCTCACCTTGATTCTTGCCGCCGCAGCACTTGTTGGAAACGCCTTCGCCCAGTATACTGCCTGGACCTATTCCGATTCGCTGTTCATCATCACAACGCCTGATGGGGCGAACATTCCGGCGTCGGCGTCGGAAACAGGGTTCCCGCTCCTCGTCAGGCTCGACAAAGATTTCTTTAAGTTCAGCCAGGCCTCAACAGGTGGAGCAGACATCCGTTTTTCCACTCCCTCGGGAACAGCGCTCCCATTTCAGATTGAGGAGTGGGATGCGGCAAACGGGAAAGCATCGATATGGGTACGGATTCCGACCATTACGGGCAACTCGCGGCAGGCCATCAAAATGTACTGGGGAAATTCCGCTGCGACGAGTGCGTCGAACGGGGCCGCAGTTTTCGATACGGCGAACGGGTTCGCCGGTGCCTGGCACTTTGGTGACAATATTGAAGATGCAACCCAAAACAATCTGGACGGGGCCAACAATAGCACCACATCCCAAACCGGCATGATAGGAGGGGCGCGCCTCTTCGGAACAACCATGGGGATGGAAATCCGCCAGCCGGGCGGCCTAAGTGATGGAAAAGTTACCTGTATGCCGTCGGGCAATCAGGATCGGACCCTATCGGCGTGGATCAATGGATCTAGTTTTGAAGGCACCAACTGGGCCTCGGCCAGCATCGGAGGATGGGGTCAGGATAATGTGAGTTTAGGATTGTCTATCATGACAATGACGGGTCTTGGCATGTTCAAGCTTCACCTTTACGGACCTGATCCCGTAAGCAACACGCTTGTTCCCCTCAACCAGTGGCACCATGTTGCCCTCTCCATTTCCGGGAACAGCATCCGGTTTTACATGGACGGAGTCCTGGATAAGGAGACCCCAATTGGAACGCTGGCGACGCCTTCGCCGACGGCGGTCGTTGTCGGCAACCATGGCGGAGCCCGCGGCCCGTTTCAGGGTGCGCTGGATGAGGTCCGCTTCGAGAGTGCAGGGCGATCGAAGGACTGGATAAAGATGTGTTATGCAAATCAGAACCCCTTGCAGTCGCTGGCAGGGCTGCTGGTTCCCGAAGGCAATGCTTTTTCTGTTACACCGACATCCGTGACGGTGAATGAGGGCGGCAGCACCGCAATAACCGCCAGTGCGGGTGGTGCTCAGAAAACGTATTGGGTGCTGAAAGAAGCGGGAACGGAAAAAATTATTGCCGTGGACCGCCAGAGCATCAACTATCCTGTCGGCCGGGTGTCGGGGGACAAAACTGTGGTGCTGGAGTTCCGGGCATTGTACCCAAGCGGAATGAAAACCCAAGCCGTCACGATAAACATTACCGAAGCCCAGTCTGATCCGGTTTTCACTCTGGTAGCTCCCAAGACATGGAATGGAAGGGATTCCATTGATGTAGCGTCTCAGATTTCCAATTTGAGTGCCATGCAAACCCAGGGCGTCGGCGCGTTGACCTATGCGTGGGACGTAGCCAACGTCGCCGTTGTCAAAGCCATAACTCCGGGTAAACTGACGCTCACGAGATCGCAGGGTAGCGGGAAGATGACGGTAACGCTCACGATTAGCAATGGTGGCGTCCCGGTAACGCACTCCGTAGACATCGCGGTCACCGAGTTAGCATCCGACGCCTGGGCAGTGCGCAAGCCGGATGCCAACGAAAAACCGGTGGACAACCAGTTCTATGCGCGTGACGATCATGACAGTTGCAGTATTTATTACAAAGGGACGCTTACCACCGCGCCCGATTCCGTCTATATGAACATCTACGCAGGGACGAACCTTTACAAAAGGGTGGCCCAGACACTTGTGGCCGGTGCCTACAGCTTTGCGCCCAAGATCGGCCCGGGTCTTGTAGAATACAAAATAGAATTCGGTTCCAAGACCGGATCCACCGAAACGCTTCTCAACACCGTGAACAACACTCTCTGCGGCGACGCCTACATTATCGAAGGCCAATCCAATGCGGATGGCACAACAGTTGAAAGTGTTCCCGCAAACTTTGCTCCTCCGACCAGTGAATGGATCAGAACCTACGGCAATGCGGGCGGAAACTCGCCCGGGAGCACTTGGGCGAACGCGGTCTGGAAGGCAAATGGCGGCATTGCCCAGGTCGGGTACTGGCCCCTGGAGTTCGCCCGGAGGTTGGTGACTACCTACAACGTCCCGATCTGCCTCATTAACGGCTCGGTCGGAGGCACTCGTATCGACCTGCACCAGCGCAACGAAGTCAATCCTACCGACACAACCACCATTTACGGCAGACTGCTCACGCGTATCCAGCGCGCGAAGTTGACGCACAGCATCCGCGGCGTGCTCTGGCACCAGGGCGAGGCTGACCAGGGTTCCGATGGGCCCACCGGCATTTGGGGATGGAAGACCTACCTTCAGTACTTTGTCGATATGTCGGCGGCCTGGAAACAGGATTACCCCAATATCAAACACTATTACATTTTCCAGATCTGGCCCAATGGTTGCTCCCAGGCCGGTGCCGGCGGGCAGGACAATATACTCCGCGAAGTGCAGAGAACCCTGCCGTACCACTATTCGAACATGGGCATCATGTCGACCCTCGGCATCAAGGCAGGTGTAGGGTGTCATTCCTCACAAGCAGGCTACGACGAGTTCGTAAGCCTCATGACCCCGCTTGTCGAACGGGACAACTACGGAAAAAAATCCACCGTGTCGATCACGCCACCCGACCTAAAGAGGGCCTATTACACGTCAACCGCCAAAACCGCCATCGCGCTCGAATTCGACCAGCCGGTAAAATGGAGCGCTGGCCTGACCTCACAGTTCTATTTAGACAGCCTGAGTGGCAAGGTGGCTTCCGGTGCGCTATCCGACAATATCCTGACGCTCACGCTCAATGCCGCATCAACCGCCACGAAAATCACATATCTCGACAGCCGATCCTGGAGTGGGAGCAATCTCCTCTGGGGAACGAACGATATCGCGGCACTCACCTTCTGCAATGTTCCCATTTACAACGACGCAACGACAGCAATTGTCACGGCGCGACCCGTAACCAACGGTCAAAGCGTCGTATTTTCAATGCTCAAAACCGGCGGTTGTTCTCTCTCACTCAACTGGCCCAAAGGCGACCGGTTAACAATCGAGATAGTCAACCTCCGTGGACAGCGGATAGCGCGCAAATGGGTCGAAACCACTGGTACGGTTGGTCAGAAAGTGCTGCTGCCGGAACTCGAACGGGGAATTTACATTGTTAAGGTCAATGGAAAAGGCGTCGCCGGAATAGTACGGAAATTCACGGTTTTTTAGAGAACGGATGATTACGATTCAGCTAGTAGTCTGTCGTCCAGTATAAGCACTAATCTGAATCCCGGTTTTCACCGGGATGACAGACGAAAAGTACCGAAACGATAGTTTCTCCCTCGCGCCTCGCTCGATTTGGATCGGAATTTTCCTCGCTGCGAAAATTTTGGTTACCATCCTCCACTTTCCCAAAGTCTAAAGCTCCGATTCAATAAACCACTGAGAGGAATACGCGTTCCAATCAGTCCACCGAATGGAGATGCTATGCCCAAGACAAAATCAAAATCAAAAGCCAAATCAAGTTCGCTCGACGTCATGAATTCTCGCGCGCACCGAAATATTGAGCAGTTGGTACTGGACAATCTCCCCACTCTTTCCCGATCCATGACGTTTGCGAAAATGTTGGAGATGGATAAGGCTTCCCTTTCCCTCGCGCGAAAATGGCCTTGGTTCTTTCCTCCGATTTGCAAACGGAAAGATCAAGCAACCCTGACCGACATTGAAAAATCCCGGTATATCTGCGCTTTCAATATGGTCAATAACGACGGCACTTTGGGAGCCATGGTGGATTTGCATGCGGGCGCCTACATGCAGCATGGAAGTCTAAGGCTATTGCCTTGGCATCGTATATTCCTCCACCTCTTTGAAGAAGCCCTGCACCGGTATCATCCCGATGTGTGCATTCCTTACTGGGATTGGACCAAACCGAGCGAACAACATTTCCCCGATTGGCTCGTGGGCATTTTGCCTACCGTGCACACGCCGACCCGTACCATAAATGTTATCCGTAGCCCCGGCGCGGAAAGTTGGCTTGCCGGTACCGTTTCTGGAGTACCTGCGGCCATGGGACAAACCAATTACGCCGACTTCACGGGCCCGATCAGCGGTATCCATGGTGGCGTACACGTCTGGGTGGGCGGAACCATGAGCGATCCCAGCACATCGCCGGCCGATCCTGTATTCTGGCTGCACCATGCCAACTTGGATAGGTTGTGGTGGCTTTGGTACAACAGTCCTGCCGGCGGCCATCAAAACCCTGTCATTGCAGGAGCGATTTCTCCTTGGACCTATACTGAGGCCGATACCCGGAATACCGTTTCCTTGGGGTATCAATACGTGTAACCGCCCGAATTAGCGGTGGGAGGTCTGTTCAACATCGGAGTAAGCCGAAAATCCGTTCCAGAGTAGGCAGAGGGTATACGCGTTACACAACGCATCGCAAAGGATGATTCATGCCGGAAATTTGGATTCAACTGGAAAACAGGTACTGGGACACCATGCCGAATAATATCGACCGCATGACGGGTAGAAATGCCCTTGCCATCACTGGAAAGGCATCGGAAGTCGTCACCATCACATCGCCCAATGCGGCAGGCACTGGTGTTCGTGTAAGCCATACCCGCAGAATGTATGCGCCTCTTCGAGATACGGATGGAAAGGTCATGGAGGCCCTTATTTTCCGAAGGTATAAAGCACCGGACCCGGCCGCCGGGATTGCGGAGTGGGCCGTACCCGATGATCGTAAAGTGAATCCTTGGGACATCAATGAAAAAGATCCAACCGATAGCGGCACCATGGGAACCATTCCCGGTCCTCCCATTGAATGCAATGTCGGTGAAGAAATTAAAGTCCATTTCCGCAATTTGGATATGCGTTCGACCAAGTCCACCAAGGCTCGCGCCCACAGCTTGCATGTGCACGGTTTTGTCTTCAAGCAAGAGCATGATGGAGCCTATCCTCTTTCCGGTGCGGATGCCACCCAGCGGGTAGACGGTACCACGCCGGTGGCAGGACAGATTGCCGGACCCAATGAAACAGCACTTTGGAACACCGTGGCCCCGGGTGCCAGCACTAACTTTGGCACGCTTAAAATGGGTGACCGGATACCTCCTGGCGGCACCTTTGTGTACAGCTGGACAACGCAGGGCTGGCCCAGCACTGCAGGGGTCTGGCTCTATCATGATCATTCCTTCTGCGATGATAAAAACATGGGTTTAGGCGCGATTGGAATGGTCATTATCCATAACCCGGCCGATACTGAAAATGATTTCACGGTATCCAATGCCGACTTTCCAGACAATAGTCAAATTGGAAATCCCGTTGCGCTCACTTGTTTCAATCTGCCAGCGGAAGTTTTTGTAGACGCCGGGATTCGGGAAAAATTGGGTATGGTGGATCCGCATATTCTCGACTTGATCCATCCAGGCGGACCCCATGAAATGAATATGGCCACGCATAAGGTGGCGAAAACCTTTCCCGCCGATATAGGCCGAGTCGTTCAAGAGAACAACGTTTTGTTCCACTTGAATACGGACTTGACGGCTATCAAGGGTCTTTGCACCAGTCATTATAAAACTCCGCCAACGCAGGCGATTTACCTTCAGCTCTATCACAAGCTGACCAGTTCCCCGGGCATGAATATCAACGGAAGAACCTACTTAGGCAATACGCCTTCTGTGGTGGCCGGCACATCTACCAAAATGCGTTTTGGCGTTGTGGGCATGGGCCAAACGGGGGATGTGCATACGTTCCATATCCATGGACATCGCTGGACGGTGCCGGGACCGGATGGAAATACTGCCGGTGCTATACAGGGCAGCGCCCAAGTCAAAGCCGTTTCCCAGTTCGAAGACACGCGTATTTTTGGGCCCGCCAGTTCCTTTGGCTTTACCATCAATGGAGCGGTTGGCAGCTTTATGCGCGCCGGTGGAAAATCGCCCAACGATTCCAAAGGCGAGTGGCATATGCATTGCCATTTCCTGGACCATATGATGAGCGGCATGATGGGTTCTTTGCTGATTGTGGACGGCGGACAGGCGGTCATTTTGCCTCGTGGCGAAATGTGTCCGGATGAGGACATTGCTCCAGCCGCTACAATTACAGTCAAGAATTTCGAGTTCACACCCAAGGATATTTCTGTACCCTCCGGCACGGTGGTCACCTTTAATTTTGTGGACACGTTTCATTCCGTGACTACGGTGAGCAAGACCGGCAGCATCAATAGACCCGAAGTGAATGGCGGTCCTGGTGGAAACTTGGCTGCCAATTCCGCCACCCCGGTTCCGTTGGGCATGAAAACGGTAATCATGACTGGCGGCATGGGCGATAGGGTGGATTTCCAATGTGGGATTCACGGTGCGCCTATGGTCGGTTCCATCACAATCTCCATGTAGGTATTGAGGAGCATAAAATGAAAGAACGGGCTGACGAAATCGCTAAAATCAATCCTGCCCATCACCGGCGGATATTGAAGTTCATTAATGATGCAGGCAGCCCGTTTGATCTCATGAACATACCTGTCCGCCCCATGTCGGCGGAACAGATGGCAGACATGGGGCCCGCAGAAAAAACCAATGTAAAGCAGCCGATGCTGATGGACGCTCGTTCCGCACAGGCGCTCTTCGCGTTGCGGGAGCAACAGTTTCCCATGGGCTTCACCCACTTGGATCAGGTTTTTAAAGTTGCCGATATAAAGTTCGGAAAACTTTTCGACTTTTTGAGCGACGCCATTTTCGGAAGCTGGAAGACTTTGCCTTACACTATCCCAAGGCAAGGCGGTGGCAGCGTCAGCATTGTGCATGCGGCGCTATTGCATACGGGTGAGGTACTCTTTCTGGACAATGGCCCCACACCCATTTGGGATCCGAGTGATGAAATCAACCCCCAGTTCGAGTTTCCCGTCAACAACCCTAGCTATTCATTAACCTGTAGCGGGCATAGCTTTCTTTCCGATGGGAAACTGCTCGTTGTGGGCGGCGGCGGATTCGGGCCATTGGCCGGAGCGAATAAAGGTTTCAAATTTGATCCTGTCGCCAAAACCTGGACTAAAACCGGCGGCGATATGAACAAGGTAAGATGGTATCCGACAGCTGTCACGACAGGCGATAACCGCATGCTGGTAGTTGGCGGCTGGGATCAAAATGCGGTGTTGCAAAATGATATTGAAATCTATGATGAAGTGTCCGATTCCTTTGTAAGTGTAAGCGGCGCTACTTTAGGATTTCCTAATCTTTATCCCGGCCTGCATCTGCTTCCCAATAACGTGCTTTTCTACACGCGAACAGGTTGGGGCAGCGCTGGCGGTGGGGCCCCGGCCACCAACGACGACTCTGCCATGCTTCATTTTACCGGACCTACCGCCGGGACTTGGAGTCCCATCGCACCGTCCACGCTAAACCGGGCCAAAGGCATGTCGGTGGTACTCTACAGAAATACCTGCCCGCATACACGCATTCTAGTGGTGGGGGGGAGTGAAGCCTCCGGATCCGGCATCAACGCAGCGGCTGAAATCATCGATGCCTCGTTCCTGTCCACGGCAAGTTCTTGGGCATTGACTGCGCCATTGCCCGACTCCAATCCCCGGCGGCAACCAAATGCTGTTCTACTACCCGATAATACTGTCTTTGTCGCAGGCGGAGTCGATTCTTCAAATTCACCTTGCATGCTTTTTGATCCAGTTGCCAATATCTGGTCGGCGATGGCCAATTTAGCTTCCGTGCGCATGTATCATTCCGTAATGATTCTTCTGCCCAGCGGAAAAGTAATGATGTCCGGTTGGGCAAATGATGCAAGCAGCGGTACCATTGAAATTTTTAGCCCGCCCTATTTATTCAAAGGAGCCCGTCCCACCATTGCCAGCGTTCCGGCCACGGTAAACTTTGGTGCACAATTTACCATTGCTACTCCGGATGCAACCATGATCACCAGAGTCACCCTGGTGAAACCCATGGCCGTTACCCATCAAACCGAAACCAATCAGCGGGTGATTGAGTTGTCTTTTCTTCACGACCATGCGCATCCCAATAACTTAATCGCCACCGCACCGGATGGCGGCAGCCTCCATGCCTTTGCGCCCAAAGGCTATTACATGCTTTTTGTTCTCAATGGCAACGGTGTTCCATCTATTGCCAAATGGGTTAAACTGACCTGAAACTGTAAATCCATAGAGGACCATGTAAAAAAGTATGCATCCGATTACATCCTTCAAAATTCACCCTGCCATTGGCATTGCCCGCTTAGGCAATAGCCCGGATCAGTACTTCATTGGTCCGGAATTACCGGGCGTCAACGATCCACCTACTGGTGGGTATAAGGATTCTCAGATGCGGGTAAAACGGCAGGCGGCCCGATTCAGAATTTTTGGATATGATAAACACGGAAATGTCGTTAAGGAAATCACGGCCGCTGACGCCAAAATCAAATGGACCGCGCACCTGGCTAATAAAAAGGCCGCGTGGAAGGAATTTGATGGCCTTAATCCCAATGCTCCGCTCAGAAATGCGCGAGAGAAGAATCGGAGCAAGCTTATCATTGATCCAGGCGAAAGGTCGTTGGACGAAATCAACGCCACGGCGGTTTTTGATTCCGGCCGATTCTATGCAGATACTGTTCCACTGGGACTTATGAAAACCGATAAGGATGGGCGGTTGCTGGTACTAGGTGGTTTTGGCCATTCCGCTTCTCCGCACAATAAACCGCTTACCGAATTCGCCAACAATAACGATTGGCATGATGATGTTTCCGATGGGCCCGTCACCGCCACAGTAAAACTCAACGGCTCGACTCATACGCTCACAGCCTCACCCGCTTGGGTTATCTGCGCTCCCCCGGATTTCGCGCCGCCCTTGACCAATGTCATCAACCTTTACGACACCTTGCTGCAGGTGGCCATCGATAAATTGTCGCTGAAGATTCCGGAAATCCCTTCCTTCACAAAGGACCTCTATCCCATTCTAACCCGAGCCAACAATCTAAAATGGGTAAGCATGATGATGTGGAAAATGCATCAGGCGCATGGCACTAGGCCCAAGACCATGGAAAGCAAGCACAATGCCATGGAAGACAGCATGCCGATTATCTCGAATGATCAACTGAGAAACCGGGTATTTGCCAAACTCACCGACCCGAACGATCCCCTAGGCGGCGATGATAATGATATGCCCATGCTCTGGAGTGATTATTATCAGGATCAGAAAAAAAAGAATGGCGAACCCCGCAACGAAACGCTGTGCAAATGGCAATACGCGTATTTGAAAAAATGGGCGGAGGGTGATTTTATCAAGGACTGGTCTGGATTGCCTACACCCGTTACAGAAATTACGCCCGAGGGATTGGATAAAGCGGCGTTGGAAAACTGCATCGGCGGCCCATTTTATCCGGGCATGGAAGCCAGCTGGTTTTTGAGGGATCATTTCGAGTTCAGCGAACCCTTCCGCTTGTCGCATGCTGTCCTTGAAGCCGGTGACCTCACCAAGCAAATGGCACTGCCTTGGCAAGCTGATTTCTTCGACTGTCAGCAGGATGAAGAGCTAGCTTGGTGGCCGGCACAACGGCCTGATTATGTCTTTACGGACGATTCACCGGAAATGCACAAATGGACCAGGTGGCATGTGACCGATTTCCAGACCATGGTGGACAAGTGGCATCACCTGGGATTCGTGATTAAAAAAGGTGAAAAATATTTAGAATCGGAGCGTAATCCCTAAACCGGGTTACACCCATTTTTTGCAAACATTCGATGTAGCCGTTTTGGGGGGAGGTCCAGCAGGCGCTTCCGCAGCTATTGCAGTATTGCAAAAAGGCTATTCGGTTCTCCTGATCGAAAAAAGTCCGCTGGATGGAATCCGCTACGGTGAAACTCTGGTCCCGAAGGTGCGCGAACCCCTAGTAAAATTGGGGGTTTGGGAGCGCTTCCTGTCAGACAACCATTTAAAATCGAGCGGCATTCAATCGTCCTGGGGACAGGCGGAGTTGTATGAAAACAACTTCATCTTTAACCCCTATGGCAATGGATGGAATCTGGATCGAATAAAATTTGATTCGATGATGCTGCGTGCTTCGGAAAAAGCTGGCGCCAAGGTTCTACGGGGCGCGTCGGTAATCCAGAGTTCTGACAATCCTGATGGAGGTTGGAGCTTGAACGTGCAATTCAAGGAATCTACCCAGGAATATTGCGCACGATTTATGGTCGATGCAACGGGCCGCGCTGCGGTGGTTGCCAAGCAAAAAGGAGCCAAGCGCGTGCTGTCTGATAAACTGATGGGCGTAGCGGCCTATTTCCCAACTCAGAAAGACGAATCTCGGTATTCTGGCTGCACGCTGATTGAATCCATAGAAAATGGATGGTGGTATTCCGCGGATTTGCCTGAAGATAAAACCGTTGCCGTCTTTATGACGGATGCGGATATTTACGCGCGATCCAAAAAGCAATCAAGCGGTTTTTGGCAGGAATGCCTTGAGTCATCTGCCTATACAAAACATCGGATCCAAGCTGGCAATATGCTTTCCAACCTGCAACCATTGGCCGCTCAAAGTGCTGTAACATTTCCTGCCGCCGGTTCCAATTGGCTGGCTATTGGAGATGCGGCATTGTCTTTCGATCCGCTTTCTTCTCAAGGGATTTACAAAGGATTGAATTCTGGAATAGAGGCGGCCAAGACCATTGACGAGGTTTTTAGTGGCAATCGGGAAGCATTGTCCGCTTATTCAAAATCCATTGAAAGCGCATTCGCACATTATCTACAGATTAGGAAAACCTATTACTCAAAAGATCAGCGCTGGTCTGGATCGGCCTTCTGGAAAAGACGTCACTTGGACGGATAGGCGGGGCAGGAAAGTATGCGGCATATCAAATTGAAATTCGCTTCCCGCTTGGCTTGATCTAAAGGACTTCGAGAAAACACGCGCACCAGATAGGCGCGAGATAATGACCTCCCAATTTCCAGCTCGTGGAAAACGGATTGTAAAAGACGAGGCCCCAACCTGCCTGATAATGCTCAACCCTGCCCGATTTTTGTCCTTGCCTTTCGAGTCCTTAAATCCAAGTACAATACTGCAGCCCTCCTGAGAGGCTCGCCAGGTTTTATCATAAAGATCAATCCAGGTCGAAATTTTTGGGTCAAGATTGCAGAGAATATTGTGTGAAACGTCAAGAATCTGGAGGGGTCCCAATTTAGAAACGCTTGCTGGTAACGCAGTTAGTCGATTGTTGTTAAGGTATACCGTCTGTAACTTGGAAAGTTGGGCAATAGAGTCCGGAAGCTTGGTCAGCGCATTGTATCCGAGTTTCAAACTGACTAAGGACGAAAGCCTGAGCATACTGTTGGGCACTTCCGTAAACTTATTCCCAACCAGACTCAAAGTTAAGAGATGTGATAGATTCCCGAAACTGTCCGGCAGGGAATCCAATTGGTTTCCGCTTAATGAAACGCCTTGTAAAGCCGTACAATTTCCAATTTCTGATGGAAGCTTTACCAACTTATTAGTCTCTACCACGAGTTCACTCAGCTTGGAGAGTTTGCCGATTTCGGGTGCAATGGTGGAAAGTTGGTTATGCACAATGCTGAGTTTGGTCAGAGATTGCAAGCTGTCAATTTCGGGAGGGATGCTCTTCAATAAATTGTTGTTCAGCCATAATTCTTTGAGGCTGGCCATGGCAAAAACCTGCTTCGGAATGGAATCCAAAAGGTTGTCCGAAAGATCCAAAAAAATCAGATTTGTCAATTTTGAAACGGAAGTCGGTAAAGATTTGAAAGTATTCCCCTTCAGATAAATAGAAGTCAGTTTAGTACAGTAGCCGATTTCAGTCGGTAAAGTCTTCAAATTGTTTTGACTGAGAATAAGAGTTGTCAAAGCATCCATATTCCCAATGATTCCGGAAAGACTCTGAAGATTGCATTTGGAAAAATCAAGCGCCGTTATCCGCCCACTTTCAGCCGTGACAATATTTGCAAAGGTTTTGGTCTTAATACGATTCGAATCAATGAGCATCACCACGGTCAGCGAGTCGGTGTGCCACGATTGGGCCTGACAGAATGAAGCCGTCCAGAAAAGAATACCAATGGAGAGTGGTTTTAGATGGGTAATAATTGTCCGCATTGTTCGCCCTCAAATGGTTTACAGACAAGTCGCTTCCGATTATGCCATGAAAATCGTGGTGATTGCATTAGGAAGGTCTTTTTTCATACTTGGAAAAGACAGCCAGTTTACCTAAATGAGTTAAGTACCTTTACCAATTCCTCACACTTCAAATTGGATTCCATGAAAAACACCAATGGTTTTAAACATAAAAGTTTGCTGTTGCATAAACACAATTTTGTCTTTGTCATGGCAACACTACTTTTTTCAAGTTGTGCCGTTTCCTATCACCCCATTTCTGGAGAAAGGGTCGCTTCCATGCAGAGCACAACGAAACAAGACGTGGCTTTTTCGGGTGGAATCAAAAGTCTGGAATCCAACCCACGGATTGCGGCAAAAGCAGGCCTTAACAATACCCGAATTATCGAAATTCATGTTGATAACAAATCGGCGGATACCATTAGGCTCAATTATGGCAGTGTATCACTCGTTGGTCCGTCAGAGACCCATACCGGCATTTCTGCGTTTGAAACCTATTATCCACTGCATTTCTGGGTTTACGGTTATTGGTTTTATAGTCTTATTTGGTTTGGTTCGACAAGTTGTGATTCCCAGTCAGGGTGTAGCTCCTTTTGGCTTCCTGTGGGACTTCCGATTACAATAATTAATGTGGCTACAGCGAGCTCGAGCAATACAGCGTTCCTAAAAGATTTGAAGAGCAATCAGGTCGATAAATTTGAAGTCCCGCCCAATGGCAACAAAACGGGGATGGTGTACTTCAATGTGAGCGGCAAAGAAAGGTGTGATTTAAGAATAGAGTTTTTAAGAAACCAAATTCGCGACACCGTATTTGTAAAAATGGGGCTGTGAGCCGCGTTGTATCGCATTAAAAATTTCTGTCATTTCAGCTAAAATAAAATAGGGCCCTTTTAGAGGGCCCTATGTATGATTTACTCGGCGCGAAACAACTTACTTCTTGCCCTTTTCCTTGCAAGCTACTACAAATCCAGCCAACATCCCGTCCATATAGAAGCGCGAGAAGGTCAAGATTCCAGTAAGCGGTTTGCCGTAGCGCGTTTCCTGATTCACTTCAATCTGCAAGGACTTGTCTTGCCAAGGGGCCCGGACCATGGAGTCGAGAGCGGCATCCGAACCATGGATTTTTGCCACGATTTTTGCCAAAGGTTTGCCAAGCATTTCCACTTGCGTATGCCCATAGAGCGTTCGCGAAGCTTCGTTCCAGGCAATGACTTTCAGTTCCGCATCCGTAACCACTACGGCTGGTCCCGTTGCATTTCGATATGCAGCCGCAGCCTTGGTCGCACGAGCATAAATCTCTTCGTCCAACGCTTCGGGTGAAATTCCGATTTCCTCGACATAGCGCATCACGGCTTCTTCAGTGAGACGCCTTGGACCACGTCCGATTCGCTCATACGGCATTCTACCCTGGTCGAGCCAGTTGATGACCGTCTGGGCCGAGACATGGAACAGCTTTGCCACTTCCCCTGTAGTTAACATTTTTGCAACTCCTAAAATCCACCATCCCATTCATGCGGAATGGGCAGTAATTTCTATGGACTAGTATCCACCAGATTTAGAGAAGTTTCAATGAATTTCTTTCTTTGGACTATTGGTACTCATGGGGAAGTTCCCTATTCATGGGCTTTAAGAGGCGTGTGCGCAATCGCTAGAAACCAAACTACCCAAAAATTCCAGGTGTGGAATTCTAGTGTTCGAATGATATAATCTCTGGAATTAGGCCCAGTTATGAATATGCAGACAGCACTACCCATACCCATTGTCTTTCTAGGGGATGATGCGGATCTGGCGCAACGGTTAGCGGCCTGTTTTTCGGAAATTTCTTGGGGGGATGAATACCGTATTGCCCCGGTTTTTACTGCCGGCTCGGCCAGGGAATGGCGAAAAATCTTGCCTACCAAGAATCGTAGCCTGGTTTTTGTGGAGATTTCTTCGACGGGTACGGCAGCGGAATCCTCACTCATCCGAGAGCTCGCCGCGTCAAATGGAAGTCTGCAAATCGCGCTATTGGCCGACGATGAATCCGATTACTTCACCATCGCTCAAGAATTCCGAATCGGTAATGTGCTCAAGAAAAAAGGCTTCGACACATCCATGATACGAGCGCTTTCGATTCGACTTTTAACCGGAAATATTTTTGGGTTCACGCCCTATTTTCCTGATGGTTTTGTGGTGGGCCCCTTGTTCCGGACCTATGTTGGCAGGGTTGTGGTTGCAGAAGTCATTGAGGAATGTTTCCAAGTTTGTAAACCCTATGTGAATCCGGAGGAGGCTCCCAGCTTCAAAATGTTTCTCCACGAACTTTTGACCAATACGTTCTCATACGCAATCGAAGGCATCACTCCCGAGGATCGCGATACCAAGCTGTTGCACACGCCTCCCATTGTGAATATCGCGGAAAGACGGGCCATCAAAATCACTTTGGTAACCGATCAGGAGAAGGTGGGTCTTTCTGTGCAAGACTCTACCGGCAGTTTAAGCATGCTGCGGGTCTTACAAAAGCTGCGCCGTCAATCTCGCATAGGCGATGAGAAGATGCCGCCCGGAATTTGGGATGAAAGCGGTAGGGGAATTTCGATGGTTTACAGGTATAGTCGCTTCATTGTCAATATTCTCAAGAATGTCCGCACGGAGACCATTTTCCTTCAATATCATCGCCAAGAGCTCAACCGTTTTGAGAGCATCATCATCACCGAGGTCCAGCCTTTTTGAGTTTGAACTAACGACTTGGAGCCGTAAGGAAAAACGGTTTTCTCCAGTATCGCTAAAACCATCGGGCGGGCAGCAGTTGGTTTCGTTTATTAGTTTCTAGGTTCTTTTGGGAGATTAAATTGACAACCATTGGCTTATTGCTCATCTCAAATGTCTTCATGACTTTTGCCTGGTACGGGCATCTTCAATACCGGAGCGCGGCTCTTTGGAAAGTCATTGTAATAAGCTGGCTCATCGCTTTTTTGGAATATTGTTTTATGGTTCCAGCGAATCGTTTGGGCTCCTACCAATACACAACTGCCCAATTGAAAATTATCCAAGAAGTGATCACTTTAGTAGTGTTCTCTTTTTTCTCGGTACTTTACCTTAAAGAAGCTTTTCGCTGGAATTACCTAGCCGCTTTTGGTTGCATGGTGGCAGCGGTATTTTTTGTTTTCAAGCGGTAGGTGGGTTCAAAAATGCACGAGTCTTCGGAGAACAAATTAGCGGACTTGCAAGCTTGGTTTGGCCGATCTATCAGTCAGCCCCTGCCTCACGAATACCCAGCTAATCCATTGATTGTTTCCAATCCGGAATTGAAGCCCGAAGCTGATTTAAGGTTGAAAGGAACAGGTGAACTTTCTGGTTTCAGTCGATTAGGCATTTATAATCAGCAGTATTGGTTCCGACTCATCAGCATTATGCAATCCGAATATACCTGTGCGGTCCATGCAATGGGATTAAAAAACTTTAACAATTGGGTCATACGGTACCTGCAAAGCTACCCTCCATCGTCTCCATACCTGGCTCATTTGGACGTAGCCTTTCCAGATTTTTTAGAGGCGAACTATTTCGAGACCAACCGCTCATCCGCACTCCAATCCGCCGCATTCGATCGTGCTTATTCGCAAGCATTCGATGCGCCAAGCGGTATGGCTTTGGCCGCATTAGGGCCGGTGGATTTAAATGAAATATTGTCCAGGGCTCTTCAATTGGCTCCCCATGTTACGGTATTGCATCTCGACTATGACCTTTCAACTTATCGAGAAGTCTGTAGGCAGGATGAAAGCCTATTGGAGGAGTATGAGATGCAGCCTCTTGATATCAACCTGGTAATTTACAGAAATCAGCAACTTGAAGTATGCACGGATCCTGTCTCCAAGGTCGTCTTGGCAGTACTTCAGGAATTTGAAGAACCCACTCTGCTTGCAACGGCATTCGAAAGATTAGATAGCCGACTGACCAGCACAGAACATAACCAATTGGAGCAAAGTGTTGGAAGCTGGTTCCAGAATTGGGTGGAACGTGGTTGGCTTTGCGCACCGTTATAGGCTTTTGCTGGTAGGCGCTTCCTCAGATTTTTGTGCGTAGAAGAAAAAAGTGGCTGCCGGACCACAAACAATTGAAAAATAGGAGGTATGAATTTTTTAACCAAAGCCTGCGGAATAGCGGTGGTAGTTGCTCTGCCTTCCCTCGCAGATATGTTCAATCATAAAATTGTGCTGGTGGGCGACAAAGCCGCGGCATTGGGCGGCGCCTTTAGTGGCTTGGCCGATGACGCTACGGCCACATATTACAATCCAGCCGGCCTGACGCAAATCAAAAATATCAAGCTCAATGTGTCAGCCCAGGTTGTGCAATATCAAAAACAGAAAATCGGAATTGCACCAGGTACCATCATTCCTTATAATTCCTTCAACTTTAGCCCTACGATTACAGCCTTTTCACAGCGCATGGGAAAATGGGCGTATGGTTTCAGCATTGTCACGCCGCAGAATGATCTGTTCACGGGTGAGCAAAAAATTCAGGGTGCGTATAGGGATACGCTTCCAAATCAACCATGCTATGAACTTCCTGAGAATCCCAAACCTTGCTATTCAAAGCTCAACCTAAGTTATTACGAGGTGCCCAAGGTGACACTCATAGGACCAAGTGCGGCCATGAAGTTCAGCGACAATATTTCCCTTGGCATGACCCTCTACGCTATCTATTTCACTGAACTGGAAAAAACTTCTTACGGAGGTGCGGACGGTAATTTCGTAGGGGGCGATACTACTGACTTGGCCCGGTTTTACGAAAACAATGTGACTCGGTCCGTGAACCAGACTGGCCTCGGCGGTACTGGAATGTTTGGAATTCTAGTCCGCACCAATGACGGTGTTTCGTTTGGGATAAACGCTTCGCCAGGCAGTTTAGTATGGATCAACCGAGCGGAGGAACAGCGGGTGGAATATCTGAAAAATGACAGTTTGGCGACACCGGGACATCCGCCGATTGCCACACAGGCTCAGGCAATCTATAGCATAGCAAAAAAGGTTAAGAATACTGAAGTGTCTGCCCCAAGCTTGTCCCTGGCCGTGTCCTGGCAGGCTTTGCCTCGACTCATGCTCACCGCTCAAACCGATTACTATCTGGGCAGTCTTTATTCGTACAAGGGCTTTTCGCCCGATGGGCATGCCCTTGGCCGTTCAGGCTTTGAATCATTGGCAGATTCCCAGAAAGTCTATTCCATAGAGAAGAATTCGGTTGTCAATTTTTCCGGGGGTACGGAACTTCAGATTATGAAGGGGTATTCTTTGGCTTTAGGTGGATATACTGACTTCAGTCAAGGTCCGCATGACAATAGACCGGCCAGTTGGAATCGGAACATTGATTATTTTGGTGCGACTGTGTCTTTGGGAATGGACAAAGATCTTACAGAATCACGGTTTGGCTTGAACGCTGCCTATGGTGCTGCTTCGATAACCCATTTCCAATGGACTACTACCAGCGGTGGGAAGCAAATATTGTTGTTGGACGAGAATGGTTCCATCGCCAAACCCCGCCAAAATTTCAAAGCTTTCAGCTTTGGATTGTTTCTCTCCAGTACTTTGAAAATATAACTTTGAGCGACATGCTCTTTTTAATCCTCCCCCTTGTATGTGGCCTGCTCTATCCTGTGGGAACGCTGCTGGTCAAGCGCTCCTTGGAAAAAGGCATGGATGTATGGTCCGTGGCCATGGTCAACTATTGGATCATGGCATTGGTTTTTTTACCGGTTCTATTTTTAGATTCCAGGATGATTCCGTGGAGCCTTTGGTACCAACCCGCTTTCATGGGACTGTGTTCCTTTTTAGGGCAAGCCTTCGCCTTCAAGGCCATCTCTTCCGGGGACCTGACCATCGCCACACCGGCACTCGGATCCAAGGTTTTAATGGTGGCCCTACTGACCGTGGCATTGCTTCAACAATCCGTACCAGGGCATTTATGGATCGCGGCAATTTTCAGTTTCGGCGCAGTATTTTTTTTGCAGGCCGGCGTGAAGTCGGCGCGACGCAAAGTTTTTGTGACTCTCTTTTTCTCTCTATTGGCAGCAGCCAGTTTTGCCCTAGGAGATGTGCTCATCCAAAAATGGGCCCCACACTGGGGCGTATTTCATTTTGTGCCGGCCTTTGCCTTGGCCACGGCCGTTTATTCCTTGGCGCTCTGGCCACTGCTGAAAAAACCAAAACTGGTGTATCCCATGAGCACGTGGAAATGGGCCCTAGGCGGCAATACCGTTTTAGGTTTTCAATCCCTGGGATTCACAGTGGCGATTGGACTCTTTGGGCAAGTTACCCGGGCAAACATCGTTTTCAGTTCGAGGGGATTGTGGAGCTTTTTTTTGATTTGGTTCGGAGGACATTGGTTTTCCAATCGCGAGCGAGAGGCGGGGGCGAGAATAATGGGCTATAGGTTACTCGGTGCGGTATTGATGTTCGCGGCTATACTTTTGGCTTCGTGGAAATAGCAAAGCTTTTTTGAGTTAAAGGGCTTAGCCATAAGCCGGGTCCTTTAGTTCAATAGCAGCGGGAAGCTTTTGAGTTTTCCTTGTGAAGCGCTCTGCCCGATATACAACCCACTCGGAAGGGAAACCCCAATTCCTTGGGACAGCTCGGCTTTTGAAATAGACTTCAGGACACGTCCATCCATGCTTAGGATATGCAATTCAGTTAAGCCCATAAAAGTCCTTTCGTCCATCCGCCATTGGTTTCCCAGCCTGGGAGGCATCTTTGCCATCGGAGCAGAACCTGGGCCACGGTTCCGGATTGTCAGACCTTTTCCAAATAGGTCAGGATGATCCAGCCGATAAATTAATCCCGATGAATAGCCGACCAAAAAAATATTTCCATCTGAGTCCATTCCAAATGACGACATGGGAGAAGGAGCGGTACCGAGGACGGTAACCACTGGAGGCACATTGTTCGCAGCGCTCAAGGCATACACTTTGCGAGTTATCAAATCTCCAAAAATATATGCGCCGAAAAATGGTGAGGTGGCATTGCCGCGAAATACATACCCGCCAATGATGCACGCGGTTGGCGCGGTAGAAATGGGCTCATGAGGCAAAACCGCGATTGGGGCAATCAATCCAGTTGTATCGCAATGGGTGAGGGGTGATAATTCGTTTACACCATTAAAACAGGTATTTCCTTCCATCACGCTCCAGCCATAATTGCCGCCTTTAGTCACGACATCTACTTCTTCGTGTACCCAATCTCCCACGTCTCCGACCATGAGGCGGCCATCCGCAACATCGAAGCTCCAGCGCCAAGGCTGCCTTAATCCATACGCATAAATTTCTTTGCGCACTAAGGTGTCGGCAGAATGGACAAAAGGATTATCAAGTGGAATGGCGTATTCCAGATTGGCATCCGCATGGTTGACGTCGATGCGGAGCATTTTCCCAGCCAATAAATGCAGGTCCTGCCCACGCGTATTGTAAACCATAGGGTTGCCGGCATCTCCAATTCCGATATAAAGGAAGCCATCCACTCCGAAATGAATATCACCGCCATTATGAACCACATTTTTGAAAACATTCCTCAAGAGAATGCGGCTGGCACCAGACTTCAATTTAAAGGAAGGGTCGGCGAGTCGCTCTTCGAGAACGGCCTCACCTATTTTAAGAATGTAATAGACGTAATATTTTCTGTTCTTTATGAAATCGGGATGGAAGGCAATGCCGAGCAATCCGTCGTTACCGGCAAATTCGGCAACGGGAATACTATCGAATCGGCTGGAATGAAAACGTCCCGCTACAGGTTCCATTAGGAATATATTGCCGCCCAGTTCGCCGACCATGTAGGCACCTTTTTGCGCGGGAAATTCTCCAAACCAAATAGGTTCATGGAATGGGGCCATGGTTGAATCAAAAAATGGTGTGAATTGCAGTCCGGTAGGTAAGGCAGCCGCGGCAGCATGATTTGGGAACACGGTGGTGATACATAACCCAAAGATCCAGGCAATTCTATTCACCGGTGAATGGAAATAGTGAAACGGAAATACATTCATTTGGCTTCCCCACTCTTAAGCTCGATAATCAAAGATCATGCCATGCGGTCTGGCTGCATGAGTCTGCGCTTTTTGAAGCTATTCGTCTACAATGCTGCTGGAGAGTTTCAAAAGTTTGAAGTAGCCGGTCAGTCTTTTACCTTTAACGGTCAGGGTGTGCCCAGCCCTTTCAGAATGCTTTCAAAAAATTTCTTGCCCTCCCCGGCATTGTTTTCGTAGGTCGTCAAAGGGATGGCCTTGCCATTTTTTTCAGCAGAGAGGATTTCGATATCGAGGTTGGACAAAACCGACATCATCAAGTTGGTGGCGGCAACGCGCATATCAACCTTTCCATCCTGTTCCGCCAAATGTACCCGTTCCACCCCGGCTGGAAATTGACGTAAGGCGGCATCTACGCCTACCCATTGACCTTGCAGGAAGGCCTCTGTCCAGGCATGGCCAATGAAAACGCCTCGGCCTACACTCGCGAAACCTAGGGCCAAGCGTGCTGGGATGCCCCGTGCCCGCAAAAGCGCGGCGGTTAGGATTGCAGCCTCGGAGCAATCCCCGGTCAGGTTGCGCAGGACCTCGGGGCTGGTGCCGAATAACACCGCACCGAGTTCGAAATTAAAGTGAGCGGTAACCCAAGAGTATATATTGCCGGTTACCTTAACTGGATCGGTTTCCTGTCCCGCTATCCGGGTGGCCGTGGCTATCAGTAGGGTATCCGCCAAAACCAGGTAGGCGTTGGATGTTAGGTACGGCTTAAGGGAGTCCAGGGCGATGCGACTTATTGCAGCACCCGCTTTGGGCTTTGAGCCGAGTTTGGATTTGCGGTTTTCCAGAATCCACTGAGATGGGCTTTCTGCGCGGATCAACCTTTGTTCACTGCCCAGAGCGCAGAAACGGGCCAGCGAGCCACCCTGTTTTAACCGCAAGCGGTACTGTAGAACATCGGCTTCTCCGGCAGTGGCGGGCGCTTTGCTGGATACTGGGAATAAATTGGGGGAGCTTTCGAGGGGCCGTGCCGAATCCTTGCCGTTGTCGTGGCTGTCCTCGGGTCGTCCGGTATGGAGATGGACGATATCGGTCGCACTCCCAAGCTCTTCCATTTCCGCGACCATCCAGTGCCTGGGGCCACGGAAAAGATGAATGGCCTGCACGGACTGGATTTCGTTTTGGCCGAGCATGGGCCGCTTGAATACCACGTGGCTGGAGACTTTAAGATACGCCCAGGTCCCGTTGGTTTTTTCTTCGAGGGTGGTATCCGTGGATTTGGAAGTGTCGATGGCTTCAGCCATTTTGGCCTGGGCCATGGCGATAAAGTCAAACATGCGCAGGACCTGGCCGGTGCAGAGGCGGCGCGCCTCGTTGAGTTTCCCTGCCGTGAGCAACGAGTCAAAAGCCTTGGCGGCGGCGGCGGGACCAGAAAGTGTTGGGGCAGCGGCGGCGGATAATACACATATCGAGACAAGACAAAGGATTAGCCCGGGTCGTGCGAAAAGTTGGTGGGGTCTGCTCATCCGAATTTTAGTCCATTCATTTTTTGACTCAAAAGGTTCTGCATCGTATCCTATGATAAGTTACTTTTAATGGACAACCAAGAAGGACCCAGGGACCACCCAAAAAAATTGATGCGCAGAAATTCCTTGTTACGCATGTTTCTGTTTTTCCCCCTGCTCGCCCTCGGCGCTGCCAGCCAAAAGACAAGTCCTGAAAATACATCTGCTTCACATTTCGAAGGTGTGATGGATATGCGGCTGATAATGGAGTCAGGAATGGGAGATCTTGAGCTCAGTCTTTCCGGAGACATGGCCAAGCTCGATATGCAGATCACGGTCCATCCGCTTCCTGACCCGATAAGACTGGCGGTACTCATCGATGCGAAAACGCCCAAGACCGCGTATCTATTGAGCGAAATGACAAAGACCTACAGTTCCTTGAACCTGACCGACCAAGGCAGCAGGACTGGAAAGGATATGGAAAAATCCCAAAGCAAAAATAAATATAAGCTGACGGTGCTGGGACGGAAGCCGATTCTCGGCTTGCCTTGCACGCATATAACTCTAGTGCGGGACAAAGATTTAATCGACGCATGGGTGACCAAAGAATTGCCCGATGTCTATGCTGTATTGAAAAAACTTCAGCAGGCCAATCCCCAAATCGGTGAGGCAGCACTTTTCCAGGCCCTTGAAGAATCGGGCCAAGCTGGATTGCCCTTGAACTGCATAGTGATTCGCGACGGACAGCGGGTGACTACGGAAGTGAAAAGAATTGATCGCCGTGCGCTCCCAGCTTCTCTTTTTCAAATTCCTAAGAACTACGTGCTGGTCCAAGGTGTTACGGGAGGCCAGCAGGCCACCCAGGCTCAAATCGAAGAGATGAAAAAGGTCATTCAAGGAGCCTTGGAAGGCCAATGAAACTTGAAGTATCCGTTTCCAATCAGCCCGATGATGAAAGTTGCGGCATCACCTGTCTACAAGCCATTTATGATTACTACGGTGAGGAAACCACCTTCGAAAGGCTTCAAGGCGAAATCGAGCATTGGCATACCGGAGGCACCGTTAGCGTGAACCTCGCCAGACATGCCTTGACCCATGGATATTCCGCCGAGATCTACACCTACAACATCAAGATCTTTGATCCGACTTGGAAGGATTTACCTCCCAAGGATTTGGCAAGTAAGCTCAAGCTTCGGCAGAAGAAAATCCGCAGTAAAAAACAGAAAAAAGTAATCGGCTTCTACCAAGATTTTATCCGCAAGGGTGGATCGGTTAAGTTCGACGATTTGGACGAGTCGTTATTGGATCGGCTCTTTGCCAAGCGTAGGCCGATTATCTGCGGTTTATCGGCCACCTACCTGTATCAGAATATGCGCGAGACTCCGGACAATGAGGAGAATGACATTCTGGGACATCCCGTGGGTCATTTTGTGGTGGTCTCGGAATGGGATCCTAAATCCCGCCATGTTACCATTCATGATCCCTTGCGCAAGAACCCCATTTCCCATACCGGCACCTACCGCCTGCCCTTCACGAAATTTTCCAATGCCGTGATGCTGGGCATCCTGACTTACGATGAAAACCTCTTAGTGATAGCGAAAAAATGATTAGAAATATATGCGTAGTTGAAAATGTGAGGCACTGGAAAAAACGGGTGCCGCAAATCGAATTCATCAGTGTGAACGATTATCTGTTCGGCAACGAATGGCAGGATTTGCGGCCGCTTAAAATAATCAACCTGGCCAATAACTATGGCTACTTGGGCTCGGGCTATTATGTTTCCTTGGTTGCGGAAGCGCGCAATCACAAGGTGATTCCCAATATCTCCACCATGCAGGCCTTGTCGAAAAAGGAATTCTACCTCATTGAAACGGATGATTTGAACGCACAAATCCAAAAGGATTTGGCGAATATTACCGATAACAAGTATGAACTGTCGGTTTATTTCGGAAGAAACGTATCCAAGAAATACGAAAAACTTTCACGCATGTTCTTCAATGTTTTTCCCAGTCCGTTTTTCAAGGTTTATTTCCGCCGGGAGAAGCAATGGATATTGACCTCCATCAAATCCATGTCCATCAACAGTATCCCAGATTCGCACATTGGCGTGTTTCTGGAAGCACTGGTGGAATACGGCGTGCACAAATGGGGAAATAAACGGCAAAGCAATTCCGAAAGGTACGATCTCGCCATCCTGCACAATCCGCAAGAGCGCTTTTCGCCCTCCAATGATTCGGCCATTCAGAAATTCATCAAGGCCGGAAAAATCGCCGGACTTTCAGTGGAGACCATTGAGAAAAAGGACTTCGCCCATTTGCCCCAGTTTGACGGCCTGTTCATTCGCGAGACCACGTCGATAGATCATCACACCTTCCGCTTTGCCAAAAAGGCCGAAAAGGAAAAGATGATCGTCATCGACGATCCCAAGTCCATCCTGTACTGCACCAACAAGATATTTCTGAATGAGCTATTCAAGCGGGAAGGCATTCCCAGACCCAAGACCTTTATTGTAAGCGAAGACAACGTCTCCTATATCTACGACCAGTTTTCGTTTCCAATCATCATTAAAATTCCCGATGGTTCTTTTTCCCGCGGTGTGGTCAAGGTGGAAGATCCAGGTGAATTGGCATCCGTATGCAAGGAATATTTCAAGCGATCGGACTATCTCGTCGCCCAGGAATTCATGCCCACGCCCTTTGACTGGCGCATCGGCATCTTCAACGGCAAACCGTTATTCGCCTGTAAATATTTCATGTCCCGCAACCATTGGCAAATCATCAACCACCATAAGGTCGGCAAGGCCGGTGAAGGGAGCCATCAAACTTATGCCGTCTCCCAAGTGGAGCCAATCATCATCAACACTGCGCTTAAGGCCGCCAAGCTCATCGGCGATGGATTGTACGGAGTGGATCTCAAAGTTGTGGGTAACAAGCCCTATGTGGTGGAAGTGAATGACAATCCCAACATTGAATCCGGTGTTGAAGACGAAGTGCTCAAGGACACGCTTTACAATACCATTATGGAAGAGTTTGCCAACCGCATCGACAAGCTGAAGGCACGGAAAGAAAAGGATGTTACCTCACCGTTGGTCGCCATGAAAATTTTAAAGATGCAGGTGGGCGGATAGTCTTCGCCTAAATCCGGAACCTTAGTTTGGCTTACCCGCTTTTCTCAGTATTTGGAATTGAAATAGAATATGCCGTCGTGCATGGTAACACGATGGCGGTTGACGCTTCCGTTGATCGCCTTATGTCGGCCTTGGAAGGAAAATCCAATTTACAGGCAGTGTTCGGCAATGTGGAAGCGGACAATGAATTGGCCGCTCATGTATTGGAGATCAAGTGCCGGGAACCGGCCGTGGACTTGGCTGCACAAGCCCGTGACTTTTCAGCTGCAATAAAAAAGGTCAATCAAGTATTGGCTGGGTGGAATGCTCGGCTGATGCCTACAGGAATGCATCCCTTTATGGATCCAGCTAAAGAGTCCACATTATGGCCCCATGCGGACAGCCCCATCTACCAGAATTACGATCGGATTTTCGGCTGTCGGGGACATGGATGGTTCAATATTCAGAGCGTGCATCTTAATCTTCCTTTCGCCAACGACCGCGAGTTTTCCAGATTGCACAATGCCATCAGTCTTTTGCTGCCTTTGCTACCGGCACTGGCAGCGGCCAGCCCTGTATTCGCAGGAGCACATAACGGCTGGCTGGATGGAAGGCTTTTCCATTATATCGGCAATCAGCGCAGACTGCCGGCCATTATTGGAGACATCATTCCGGAACCGATTGGCAGTGAAGAAGAATATCGCGAGGTTATTTTAGCCCCCATGTATAAGGCTATACGTCCCCTGGACCCAGACGGAATTCTGGCCCATGAATGGCTCAATTCCCGCGCGGCAATAGCACGATTTGATAGAAGTGCCATTGAGATCCGATGTTTGGACACGCAGGAGCGGCCTCTCGCTGACGTGGCCCTTTGCCACTGGGTCGTTTCCGTATTGACTCTAATGCTCGATAGCGAATCCGATTTTTTGGCCATCCACCGCAAAGTGCCTGCAGGCCTACTCAAATCCCTGTTCTTGGATAGCGCCCGTTACGGCATGGCCGCTAAAGTGCCGGAAGATTTTCCAAGCGGCGCATTCGGATTGGAAGAGGCCAACACCGGTGCTACCGTCCGGGACGTGCTCCGCGTTTTGACCGATAAAGCCTTTGCACATGCCGCTCGACCCCTGTATTTAAAGGCTGCGGATGAGGTCTTTGCCCCTGCGCTGAATCTCATTTTTTCGGAGGGAAACTTGGCCGAACGGATTCTTAAATCTGCGTCTGACGCTCAGAGCTATAGAACAGTGTACGCGCAGCTTTGCTACTGCCTGGAAAAAAATCTTCCCTTTAAAACCAGGATTTGATTTTGAAGTAGGCGATCATGGCCACAAAACTCATCAGGCATAGGGTAATGATGGCGAGAAAAGCATGGTGATGGGACGTTAAGGGCAGGCTGACATTCATGCCGAATAATCCAGTTAAAAACGTGAGTGGCAGAAACATGGCGGACATCGCTGTCAATACCTTCATGGTGTCATTGGTCCTAGAAGACATGGCGGAACGGTAGAGCTCCAAGGTATTTGCGAGGATTTCCTTGTAACTGTTTTGTTCGTCGATAAGATTTCGCATTCGGTTTTCCGCATCCCGGAAATAGGGCCGAATGAAAGGCCGAATATGTCGGCAAACGCCCGTGGCCATCTGGGTAAGGATCATCTGCTGGGGATTGAGCGCAAGTCCCAGTTCGATGATCTCATCCCTTAAAAAGACGATGCGTTCCAGGAGGTCGGATCCAGGTGAATAAAGTGCTTCCTCTTCCAAAACCGTAATCAGGTCTTTTTTGTTTTCGAGGGCGGGCACGTACTTGTCGATGAGTCTGGAAACAATATGGTACAGCAATTCATCTGGCGCGACGCGCAGCAGCCCGGCTTCCAGATCTTGAAGAGTGGATTCAATGCTGAGTACGGGGTGTTTATGATACGTCACGAGGTAGGACTTTGCGAGTACAAAGTCGATTTCAATGGTCCGGCTTTCATCCCTGGGGCCGCCAAGATTCAATGCATGAAAGGTTACCTGGCTGTAACGGTCGAAATTGATCAGCTTCGGCCGAGAGCTGGCCAGATGAAAATTTTCCAGCACAATGGGATGCCAACCCAGCAATCGAGTTAGTTCCGTTTCCGCTTCTGCGGTCAGGTCCCCTTCAATATCGAGCCAAAGGAGTTTTGTATCCGGCGCAGTGGCCCTCTCTAATACAGATAAGGTTTCCACCTTGGTGCACGTTTTATCAGACTGGATCAAGTATCCGCGAATGCCGTCCATGCGTCAAATACCTCTTTCCGACCCAAGTTGATTCAATATTTCGATTCCCATGGCTACGACCCCGATTCCCGAGGTAATGATAAAAAAAAGCCCCGCTTTTCCAGCGGATTTCCACGTTTACCTATCGCTTGCTATATTGGACGCGCAATGCAGTCTAAGGTATAATGCACCTAGAATTGCAAGCCGCCGCCGCAGCTCCGTGATCAGGCTGAGCGGTTAGCCGCAACATCGAAAGGCCCAAGGTGAATTCAGTCCAATCTTCCGGAATCTGGTATCGCACTGTGCGAGCCTATGTCACACTTGCCTACAACAGGCCCTGGCTGCCCATTCTAGTCTTGGCGCTTGTCACCTGGCTGGCCAGCACCTTTTCCGCCAAGCTTCGGATCGACACCGATTTGCGCGTGCTCCTGCCTAAAGGAACACCTTCCGTGGTCGCCCTTCATGAAGCTGAAAAACGAATGGGAAGCACCGATCTTTTCACTGTCGCTTTTGAAGCATCATCGCCGGAGGCCGTGGCACGCTTCCAGAAGGACATTTCTGATTCCCTTTCAAAATGGAAGGAAGTGGTTTGGACGCAGTATGATCAGGATAGAACCTTCTTTGAAAAACATGCACTGCTGTATATGCCTACCGATCAGTTGGAAGACTTACGGGACCGCATATCGGGAATGATAGGCAACGATTTTGCCAAAGCCAATCCACTCATTGAAACATTGGATGACGAAGCCGAGAAGCCGACACTTAAAGGCTGGCCCAATGTGGAGGCCTTGCGCCGTCAGGGATTGCCTAAAGATTTGGTGGACGCCTTGCTTGCCAAGATCACCAAGCATAAAAATGATTCGACAGCCTCTCCTGTAGGCGGGGCCGCGGCAATTGGGGCTTCGGTGCTGGTGGGTTCGGGGACTGCAAAAGGTTCGGATGAGGTTGCGCCTACCCGGCCAGACAGCCTAAAAAGCCGCCTCATGGGGTGGCATGAAGAAAAAAAGGTTTGGGTTGGCGTAGTTTTGGCCCAGCTCAATCACCCCTCGACCGATGCTATTTTCGCCAAGGGGATATACGAGCGGGGCACGGCTCTTATCGCGTCAATGCATCCGGACGCATATGGTTCGCAGCTTATCGCCAAGGTTGCCGGTGCCTACCGCAACTTCAGTGAAATCAATCAGGTTAGCTCGGATATAGTAACCGCTGGAATTATTTCCTTTGCACTCATGATTGTATTGCTGTGGTTTTTTGTCCGCAAAGTGGTCAATTTGTTTCTCATCAATGTGCCCTTGTTGGTTGCCATGGCTTGGACTACGGGCGCAACGTATCTTATCTACCATCGCCTCACTTTGCTGACTGCTTTTATTCTTGCGCTTATCCTGGGTCTTGGCATCGAGTATACGGTACACCTTTATTCCCGCTGGGCGGAAGAAAACCGAAAAGGCTTAAACCCGCTGCAAGCGATGATTGAAGCCGTGCACAGCACCGGCCGGTCCTTACTTGCGGGAGCGGCCACTAATATTTTTGCCATGCTCAGTTTGCAAATCGGTCATTTCAAAGGCTTCAAAGAATTTGGCGTGGTGGTCAGTATCGGTATCACCTTTGCCCTTATCACCACTTGGTTGGTCATCCCACCCCTGTTTTTTCTCTTCTCTCACCTTTCCGAATGGATTCAAAGCAAAACAAAATCAGCTATCCTGCTAAGGGTGGTTGGATGGCTACTGCCCGGCCCAGGCGGGGTGCAAGGCGGTGAGCTGCTTCCAAATCTTCCCTGGCTTAAGCCTCGTTTCCTCAAGGCTGTCGCCATGGCCGGTTTCCTTTTTACCGTTGCGATTAGTTTTTCTCCTCAGGTTCATTTCGAGAACGACTTCCGCAACCTTCGCGGCAAGAGCACCAGCGCGGGCATTAGTTATGGCCGCGCTGTGGGAGCCGGTCGTAACACTTCGCCCTCCATCATCCTGGGGCAGAGTGAAGAACAGATGCGTTCCGTCCATGATTCCCTTGCTAGTCGGTACGGTAACCCCGCCGATACGATGATGAAAAGCTTTGCCACCATCCAATCCTTTGTACCCGCCTCGGAACAACAAGTTAAGCGCCTCAAAGTGCTCGGAGAAATCAAAGGGATGCTCGACGCACGCGCGCTTGATAGGGTAGACAGCTCTACGCGCACGGACTTGGAGCTTTTGCGCCGGTATTTGGAACCGGGAGGGTTTTCTTTCGACTCCTTGCCCACTTGGACGCAACGGTTTCTAACGGAAGCTGACGGGTCCAAAGGAAAATTTGGATATCTCTATGGTGAGCTGCGCGAGAGTGATGCAGAGGAAAGCGGCAAGTTCCAAAGGCGGTTCGGTACGGTTCCCTCGTCCACGGGACCGGTTCAAGTGGCTTCCAGTGGATTCATCTATGCCGATGTAGTCCGCATGGTCAAAGGTGATGGATTGCCCTTAGCCATTGTCACTTTTCTTTTCCTGATTCTCATTACCTGGCTGGACATGCGTTCCTGGCGTGGTGTGGCTATTAGCTGTGGTTTTGTGGCGCTGTCTTCTTATTGGACCTTTGAACTGATGGGACTCATGGGACTCAAGTTGGGCATGTACAACTTGGTCGTGCTGCCTACCATTTTATCGGTATCCGTTGATTCGGTTATTCACCTCTACCACCGGAGATGCGAATTGGGAGCTGGCCGCATAGTGGAGCTGTATCGTACCACTGGCTCCGCAGTTTTAACGGGCACGTTGAACAATGCCTTCGGATTTTTGGGTCTGTGTTTTGTTTCCCATAAGGGCATGCAGACGATTGGCTTTATGGCTACATTAGGCATCGGTACGGGTCTCGTGGTGATGTTCACGATTCTTCCGTGGATGTTGGAAGTGCTCTGCCCTAAGGTCGCCACCCACGAATAATCTGTCAGCTTTCTTTTGGATGGCGACTTTTAATCCAAGTAGAAAGTAAGAGGACGCTGGCTGCGCAAATGGCTTCAAATGTCCACTCCAGCCATTTCGCCTCCACCTTAAACCAATTCTGAATGGCGGGATCGGTAAAAATCATCTCCCCGCCCACTTTGCCGAGCAAGGCTGCTCCGGCTATAAGGATGAAGGGGTATTTATCCATGAGCTTGGCAAGCAGCGTACTGGCAAATATCACCAGTGGAATACTGAATCCCAGGGACAGCCAGAGCTGCAAAACATTTCCGTGCGACACACCGGCTACCGCAAGAACATTGTCCAAGGACATGGTGAAATCGGCCACTAAAATAATCCAGACGGCATGCCAAATGGATTCGATCTTCTTGCCCGATTCCGCAGCTTGGCTTTCTTCCAGGAGTAGCTTTACCGCGATCCACAAAATGAGCGCGCCGCCCACTAGTTTGAGAAAGGGGACTTCCAGTAAATGGGAAGCGATTAGTGTAAAGAATACGCGCAATAAAACAGCCCCAGAGGTGCCGATGAGAATTCCCTTGGTGCGCTTGTCCTTGGGCAGCGAATAAACAGCCATGGCGATAACCACGGAATTGTCGCCGGAAAGTATGATATTGATGAGTATAATGCTGAGGGAGCTGAGCATGAAACTGCCAGTTGAGGCCAGTTCGCGAGCTGAGCCCACGGAATTTACAATTGAAGTGGTATCCAAATAATCCTGCCTAGAGATTGGAAAATATATAAAGCATCTCGACGGTAAAAAGCGTTTATTTTGAGGACGGACGGATTTTCGGAAAATGGGTGCGGTTGATTCACATATTGGAATTTAATCTCCGGAAAATAAGGCGCTGGCTCAGTCGCAGCGAATGGTCGTTGCGGTTTCTTGGCCTGCCCAAAGGTGCTGCCTCTACTGAGCGCGGTTTGGTGCTCATTCAAATCGACGGCTTGTCCCGAACCCAACTTGAGAAAGCTTTGAAGCGCGGCCAGATGCCTTTTCTGCGCAAGCTTCAAAAACGCGAAGGCTATCGACTCCGCACTATTTATTCAGGTATTCCCTCAACCACGGCCGCAGCCCAAGCGGAACTTTTTTATGGCGTTCCGGGCGCAGTTCCCGCTTATGCGTATCGTGAGCGGAAATCCGGCCGTTACATGAAAATGCTCATGCCGGAATGCGCGTTACGGGTTGAAATGGATTCGGCGGCCAAGGGCGAAGGAATTTTGGCCGGCGGGAGCGCGTATTCAAATTTGTATTCCGGTGGTGCGGCGGAGTCACACTTTTGTGCTTCGGGACTTGGCGCCGGAACCTTACTCAAGCACGCCAATCCATTAGGCTTTCTGGCGGTTCTGGTTTGGAATATCGGCAGTTTAGTTCGTCTTCTGGGATTGTTGGGGCTGGAATTTGTGGTGGCCTGCAGCGATTCCGTGCGGGGCGCCATCGCCCGACATGAAATTCGGCAGGAACTTTTATTCGTTTTCTCGCGCGTGCTGGTATGTGTGGGACTGCGTGAGCTCATCACGGTGGAAGCCTGCATGGACGTGGCTCGCAGCCTGCCTATCGTCCATGTCAACTACGTTGGTTACGACGAACAAGCGCACCGGCGCGGACCGTCCTCCAAGTTCGCGCATTTTTCGCTTCGCGGGATCGACAATTGCATTCAGCGTCTGTGGAAAGCGGCGCATCGTGCCGACCGTCGTGATTATGATGTATGGATTTATTCCGATCATGGTCAGGAAAGTGCGGTCCCGTATGCCCGTGAGAATCACCGTACGTTGGATGAAGCGGTAGCGGAAGTGCTTGGGAAACCGGTAAACGCTTCCCAGGCATTGCGGCGCACTCCACGCGTACGCAGCGAGCAGACGTTTGGCAATCGCGCCGAAAGCTTTCTCTTGAGGCGCACAGGCAGTGGCGGCACGGAAGTCAAGCAAGAGGACCAATCTTCCACCGTCATCGCCACGGGACCTTTTGGACACATTTACTTGCCGGAGGGTCTTGCCGAGAATTCGCGCATCAGTCTAGCCCGTAAGTTGGTTTCCATTGCCAAAATTCCCATGGTGCTTTATCCAGAAGGTCCTGACAAAGCGATGGCGTTTACCACGGCGGGCCAATTCGAATTGCCACGTGATGCTGTGAAAGTTTTGGGAGCCGCCCATCCCTTTCCTCATGACTGTGCCCAGGATTTGGTCAAAGCGTGTCACCATGAGAATGCCGGAGATTTCGTCATCAGCGGTTGGAGAGTGCACGACCGTCCAATCACTTTTGTTTGGGAAAATGGCGCGCATGGTGGGCCGGGATTTGAAGAGACGCGGGCTTTCGGACTTTTCCCTTTAAGCGCGCCCATTTTCGATACGGACACTCCCCTGCGGTATGCGCATATCCGGGAGGCTGCCAAGCATTTACGTGGTCAACGCTCCGCCTCAGTCACCTATCCACCTTCCGCTCGGAAAACCGAAGTCAGGAATTCACTCCGGGTTATGACTTACAATGTGCATGGCTGTGCGGGAATGGACGGTAAAGTCTCCACTTCCAGAATTGCGCGCGTCATCGCCCAGTATGACCCGGATGTGGTTGCCCTGCAAGAATGTTATGGCGATATAAAAGGTGCTCAATTACACGCCATCGCCAAAGAATTGCAGGAGACTTACTTGTATCCGGCGGACATGGTCATGCAACAAGATGAATTTGGAAATGCCATTCTCAGCATGCATCCCATGCAATTCATCAAGGCGGGCGATCTGCCCACTTTGCATGGCCAAGGCAAGGAGATTCGTGGCGCGATATGGGTAACGGTGGAAGCATTGGGAACTCGGTTCCATCTGGTGAATACGCATCTGGGTCTTTTTTCCTTGGAGCGACAAAAGCAAGTCGGGGCATTGTTGGGTGAGCAATGGCTGGGGGGTATTCCAGGTGGTACCCCTACGGTATTGCTCGGAGACTTCAATGCGGTTCCTTCCTCGGCCGTCTTCCGTACTTTGACGGAAAATTTATATTGCGCCCAGGAGTCCGCGGAGGGACATAAAACCCGTAATACTTTTCCAGGCCGTTACCCGGTTAGTCGAATCGATCATGTTTTTTGCAGCCGAGAAATAAAAATTTTACAGGCTCAAGTTCCCCGTACGCATCTGGCCAGATTGGCATCCGATCATTTGCCGCTGATTGTCGAAATTGAGGCTCGGCCAACCCTTTGACCGCCGGTAGATTTACTAATACTTTTCCTGAACCTTGAACCACCTGGCTCCAGGAAGACGACCTCATGGGAGATGGGATGCAAAAAAAGAAATCCGCCAAAGATAAAAGGGAAGCCAAGGATGAAGGCATTCCCTCTCTCAGCCAGATTTTAGGCAAGCGGGATTTCCATTCCGACGCCGATCTGGAAGCCTTTTTGGAAAAAGAGTTTGGTGATGCGACGTCGCCGCTTTCCGATGTTCTGGATCCATGGGATGAGGCGCAGAGTCTAATCTATGAAGCCTGGAACACACAAGGCCCTGAAAAAATAAAGCTGGCGCACCGCGCCCTTGAGCTTTCCAAAAACTGTGCCGATGCGTATGTCATCCTAGCTGAAGCGGAGGCTAAATCCGCGCCCAGCGCGCTGGCGCTCTATCAGAAAGCCCTGAAAGCCGCCGCGCGTACCTTACCTTCCTCCCTCCTCGAAAACGGGGCCGGTCATTTTTGGGGCGTCATGGAAACCCGTCCCTATATGCGCGCCAGACTCGGTATCGCAATGTGCCTTCGCGACCTGGGAAAAATTCCCGAAGCCCTGGACAATATGCGGGAAATGTTGCGACTCAATTCTAACGACAACCAAGGCGTTAGGTATATTCTCCTCGAATGCTTACTGAAATCTAAAGACTATGAGGAAATCGAAACGTTACTTGCAAGTTACCCTGAGGATTCCTCCGCAGCATTCTGTTATACTCAAGCGCTCTGCCAATTCCGTCGATTAGGCCCCGTCCGATCAGTGGGAGCCAGTTTGGCCAAGGCCGTGGATGCGAATCCCCACGTTCCCGCCTTCCTTCTCAAACGCATAAAATTACCCAAACAAGCGCCGGAAATGGCCAGTCCCGGCTCCCGGGAGGAGGCGGAAACCTATGCCATCCACGGGATTGAGGCCTGGCGCAAGTCTAAAGGTGCTATAGAATGGCTGAATCAAAAAGTCCCCGATGACGCTGGGCACAAATAATTAGACTTTTATATCTAAACCGGTTCGATAAGCTTTTTGTCGACCCGATACATCAGGGAGCATGGGATGGATTGCCCTAAATGCGATTCCATAATGGAAGTCGTGACCTATCAGAGTATCCAAGTGGAACGCTGTACGCAATGCCGTGGAATCTGGTTTTCAGAAGCGGAACATAAAATTCTCAAAAAGATGCCAGGTTCAGAGAAAATCGATACGGGCTCGGCTGACCTTGGTAAGGAATACGATACCATAGAGGTAGTGGCCTGCCCAGTGTGTGCGGAAACCATGGAAAGGGTTGCGGATACGTTTCAGCCGCATATCCACTATGAAGTATGCCAAAGCGGTCATGGCGTCTTTTTTGATGCCGGCGAGTATAAGGATTTTAAAGAGGAGACCTTGGGCGATTTCTTCAAGAGTCTCGCTATGCGGCTTAAACTGAAAAAATAAGCTCGATGTTGGCCGCTTTGATTCCTGCCTCTGTCTTCAATCCTTGGCCATGGTACGTTTCCGGCCCACTCATCGGGCTGACCGTTCCGCTAATGGTTTTACTGGCAGGACGGAATCTAGGTATCAGCTCCAGCTTTAGGCATATCTGTGCCGCGTTACTTCCGAAATCCAAACTGGAATACTTGAAAGGCTACGCCTGGCGTAAAGAAGCTTGGAACCTATTCTTTGTGGCTGGTTTGATGGCGGGTGGATTCGTGGCAACGCGGCTCTTATCTGCACAGCCCCAGCCCTTGCTTCCACCGTACTATCATACCTTGCCTGGTGCAGCTCAATTGCTCGGTGGTGGTTTCTTGATTGGATTTGGGACACGGTATGCGGCTGGATGCACATCGGGCCATAGCATAATGGGATTGTCCAATTTGCAGAAGGCCAGTTTGGTGGCAACGCTGGCATTTTTTGCCGGAGGCTTGACGGCCGCTGCCATACACAGGCTGTTAGGCTTGGGAGGCTAAATGGGAAATGCGAAGTTTCTTTTCCTGGGACTCTATTTTGGAATCGTACTCACCAAAGCCCAAGTCATTTCCTGGTTTAAGATCCGCAACATGTTTTTTTTCCGGGAACCGGATCTCTATCTCATCATTGGATCCGCAGTTGTGGTGGGAGCCCTTTCACTTTTACTCATAAAAAAACTGCAGGTTAAAACTTTGGCCGGCGATACTCCGGTTATTCCCGGTAAAATCCTCACTCCCGGCACCTATCTGGGAGGATTTTTATTCGGCCTGGGATGGTTTGTAACGGGTACTTGCCCGGGGCCGATTTATGCTCAAATAGGCTCGGGTGAATACTGGGCGTTCTTCACGTTGGCCGGCGCATTGATTGGCGCGTATGTTTATGCCTTGCTCAAACCCAAGTTACCGGATTAAGGCAGACGCTCGCGGCTTTGCTGATAAACCTGATTGCGCTTTTCCACAATAGCCTTGACGATGAGGGTAAGCAAGCCCAAAAAACACAGCAGTGAGGCTGCTGCAAAAGCCTGTACGTAATTGTATTCATTGTAAAGGATTTCCACCTGTAACGGTAACGTGGTGGTTAATCCGCGAATATGGCCGGACACCACGGATACGGCACCAAACTCCCCCATAGCCCGGGCATTGGTTAATATCACACCATAGAGAATGCCCCATTTGATGTTCGGCAAGGTTACGTGCCAGAATGTCTGCCAGCCGGAGGCGCCCAAGGTGAGTGCGGCTTCTTCCTCTTCCTTGCCCTGCTCTTCCATCAGTGGAATCAGCTCTCGTGCCACCAGGGGAAACGTGATGAATAATGTGGCCAGTACCAACGCGGGAATGGCAAAAATAATTTTGATGTCGTGGGTAGTCAGCCAAGGCCCCAGCCAACCTTGTTTGCCGAACAGTAAAATGAATACCAAGCCGGATACTACCGGTGAAACGGCAAACGGCAAATCGATCAATGTGGTCAAAATCGTTTTTCCAGGAAACTCGAACTTGGCAATCGCCCAGGCTGCGGCCACTCCAAAAGTCAAATTTAAGGGAACAGCAAGTGCGGAAATGATCAAAGTCAACCGAATGGAAAACAACGTGTCGGGATCGACAAAAGTATGCAGATAAGCGCCTATACCGCTTTCTAAGGCCCCAACAAACACACTAAACAGCGGCACAAAGAGCAGAAAAAATAAGTAGAGGAGCGCCACCGAAATCAGCAGCCACTGGAACCAGCGTGGTTCACTGGTTGCCGCTTGTTTGGTGTGCATGGGACGCAATGGTAGGGGAGAATCGGACATGGTGTTCACTCGTTGTTTAAATCCTCTTCAGCGAGACCGCGACCGCGAGGATTTTCCTGCCCATTTCTGAAGAAGGTTTACTGCCAATAGCAGGCTGAACGAAAGGATCAGCATAAGAATTGCGACGCCGGTAGCTCCGGCATAATCGTATTGTTCCAGTTTGCTGACAATGATAAGGGGTACGATTTCCGTTTTCATCGGCATGTTGCCGGATATAAAAATGACGGATCCATATTCACCCAGAGCGCGAGCAAAAGCCAAGGATACTCCGGTGCAAAAAGAAGGCATGAGTGCTGGAAAAATTACGTGGGTAAAAATCTGCCACCGGCTTGCTCCAAGTGATGTGGCGGCTTCTTCCACTTCCGAGTCTAGGTCTTCCAAAACCGGCTGCACTGTGCGCACCACAAAAGGGAGTCCAATAAAAGTAAGCGCAAGCGTAACGCCCAATGGCGTATAAGCGACATGAATGCCCATAGCCTCTAAATGCGATCCGATCCAGCCAGTGGAAGAATAAACGGCTGTAAGGGAAATACCCGCCACTGCAGTGGGCAGAGCGAAAGGGAGATCGACAATGGAATCAAGAAAACGGCGGCCTGGAAATTTATAGCGCACGAGCACCCAGGCGATGAGCAGTCCAAAGAATCCGTTGATAAGCGCTGCCTCCGCCGAGGCTAGAAAGCTCAGCCGAAACGCCAGTAATACCTGGCGGTCGGTTAGGATGGAGAATAGCCCCTGCCAAGTCAGTTGGAAAGCCTTGAGAAAAGTGGCGGAAAGCGGGATGAGCACGACCAGGCTTAGGTATAGCATGGTATAACCCAGCGTCAATCCAAAGCCAGGTATGATGCTGGAACGTTTTTTCCGTTTGGACATTGCCGCCAAAGATGGACTAGTAATAGTGGTCATGCGATTACTGAGCCTTTTGGGCTTCCTTAAAAATGTGATCGTACACACCGCCATCTGCAAAATGGATTTTTTGCGCGCGTTGCCAACCACCAAAAACAGAATCAATGGTGAACATACGCATTTTAGGAAATTGATAGGCGTATTTGGCCGTGGCAATTTCGCTTTGTGGCCGATAAAAATTGTGCCCGACAATGTCCTGGCCTTCATCGGAATACAAATATTCGAGGTAGGCCTTGGCCAGGACTGTGTTTCCATGTTTGTCCGCCATGGCGGTTATTACGGCAACGGGCGGTTCGGCAAGAATACTCATGCTCGGGAAGACAATTTCCATTTTGTATTTGCCTAATTTTTTCACGGCCAGCAATGCTTCGTTCTCCCAGGCAATGGCTACATCTCCTATACCGCGCTGTGCAAAGGTAGTCATGGAACCACGGGCTCCGGCATCAAGTACGGAAACGTTTCGGTACAGTTTAGCGACAAAATCCCGCGCTTGTGCGGAATCGTGATGGTGCGTTTCGAGTGCATACCCCCAGGCCGCCAAATAATTCCAGCGGGCGCCGCCTGATGTTTTAGGATTAGGCGTGATGATTTTAAGGCCCGGTTTGATCAGGTCGTCCCAATCCTTAATGTTTTTCGGGTTACCGGCGCGCACCATAAACACGATGCTGGACGTATACGGGCAACTGTTATGGGGCAGTAATGTCTGCCAATTTTCGGGCAGCAAATGGGCTTTGGTAGCGATGACATCAATATCGTAGGCGAGGGCCAGGGTTACTATGTCGGCATCCAATCCTTCAATAACTGAACGGGCTTGTTTTCCGGATCCTCCATGGGATTGATAAATGGACACGTCTTGCCCGGAAATCTTTTTCCAATGCATCTTAAAGGCTTGATTGTATTCTTCACAGAGCTCCCGCGTGGGATCGTAGGAGACGTTGAGCAGGTGGATGCCTGCGGCGTAGCTGGGTGAGCAGGTCATGGTTAAGGTAATGACCATCGCCAGTGACAAAACCAAATAAATGGACCTTGAACAACTTAGCAGCATTAACCTAGGCACAGCGAAATGGATATTATTTTTCAGCTTCATACCTAAATTCGTTTAAATAAAATACATCAGCGAGGCTTCGTCGGTTTCGGATGCTTCAATGGCAACTAGCGCTTCCAACGTCGTACCATCCAGTATCTCGGCAGTTACGTCACGTACTTTCTGCATCACGCGCCGGATGCCACAATGGGCAAAGTCCACGCATTCCTCGCACTTTTCAAACGCGGTTACGCTAACGCATGGAACCAGAGCCAAGGGTCCATTGAATACGCGTACGATATGCCCCACCAAAATCAGCTCAGGCGCTTTGGCTAGATAATAGCCACCGCCCTTACCCTGTCGGCTTTTCAATACGCGCAGGTTCTTGAGTTCGAGCAGGATTTGCTCCAGAAATTTCCGCGGCAGCTTTTGTGATTTAGCGATATCGCCGATTAAAACCGGACCCTTTTCCTTGGTTTTAGCCAAGTAAACAAGGGCCTTAAGGGCATATTTGGCACGCATGGAAAGCATAACATATTATTCCTATATGTTTAATACTAAAAGGAAAAGTCTTTTTCGTCAACTGAGGTGAATGTCGCTCACTACCCGCGAGCCTTTAAGTAGGCTTCGCATTCATCGCTGATTTCCCTACGCACGCCCGCTTTGGCCCTCGCCAGATTTTTAAGATCCATCAAGGAAACATGACGGACATTAATCAGCGGACGCAACAAGGAGATGGGGATATTGCACGGGCTTTGCAGTAACGTCAAGGGTACGTCTCGATTGGCAAATCCACCCACCAAGTCCCGCGACTTGGCAATCTTAGAGAGTATTGCCAGCGATCGGCTGGTGGCGGCAATGAAACTCACCAGTCCCGGAGTTTGGAAGACTTTGGGATTGGCGAGTAAGGATTCCAGAATGGAATCGCGGGTGATATTTTGAGTGAGAACGGCCTTGATGTTCAAGGTGCCGTCGTCGGTGGCTTTAAGGTAGCCCAAAGTGAGGAGATCCCGACCTATCCAGGTTGGAAAAGATTTTATTCCAAAGTCGCCGATGAGCAGGGTCCCTTTAGCTTTCGCTCCGGTGCCGGATAGAGCCGGAACCAATATGCGAGACGCCTTGCCTGCCTCGACCGCGAACTCACCGTCATGATAACTGTCCAATGCTTTGCTGATCCAATCGAGTGGATTGGATTTTTCCCCAACCGCCTCCCAGGTCCAGCGGCACAGGGTGCTTAAGGCGATGAGGTCCAAGGTGGGAATTTTTTTCTCACGCTGGATTTGTATCAGGCTTCCAAGTTTTTCCAGACTTGGCGCGGAGGCTATTTTATTCAGCCATTTTTTAAATCCGGATGCGTGCAAGTGGGCTTCAAAGCTCATTATTTTCAAACCTACAGGCAGGCCTTGCTCCTGTCGCTTGGCCAAATCCAATCCTTCGTGTACAGCCTCATCGTAAATACGCAGTCTTGGCAGAATGCGTGCCATGGTGGCCATATTGTATGGGTCGGTGTTTTCCGATAGCCAGTTCACGCGAATGCGCAGGGCTTCTGCTTCAGCGCCAATCAGCATGGCAAGCAATTTCTGGTCGGATTCCGTTACCGACTCTGCATTGATGAGTCGCTGAAAACTATTTCGCAATGCGGACAAATTTTTGTCTCGATTTGGTGTCTCAAGTTCGAATACATTTGCAGTCCTTGTTATCAACTCCATTTCCAATTCGCTTAACGCTACATTTTGGCGAAAACGCAACCAAAGGCGCTTGAGGCGCCTTACCTGTAGCGCCCGAGATCCAATTTGCCTATCGGGCACACCAATATTGAAAAGACAGAACAGCAGGCGCTCAAACAGTTTCTGCGGCGGGTTTGCGGTTAGGAATATTTTGAGCAATTCATCGGGCGGATATTTATCCTCCTTACCTTGGAAGAAATCCGCCAGCCTTTGCGCCCCCAAATCAAAATCCTGAATACTTTGCAAATACGGTTCAATATGATTCCAGGGGACGGGAAGACTCATAGTGGCATTGTACCAAGGCTGGACGGACTTATGCACGCTCTGGCCCGGTATCTCGGTAGGTTGTTGCTATTTTAACTATTGGAGTAAATTGCAGGTGCCAGTGAATAATAAAATTGTATTGACGGGAGGTGGCACGGCCGGTCATGTCATACCCAATCTGGCCCTGCTGCCCAAATTGTTGGCAGAAGGCTGGGACGTCCAGTATATCGGATCGAAGGTTGGCATTGAAAAGCGATTGGTTGAAGCCAAAGGCATTCCGTTTTATGGAATAGCCTCTGGGAAACTCAGGCGTTACTTCGCCTGGCGTAATTTCACGGACCCCTTAAGAGTTTTGGGGGGATTATTCCAGGCTTGGCTGCAGTTAGGCCGCTTGCGTCCCAATTTGGTTTTCTCCAAGGGGGGCTTTGTAGCTGTGCCGGTTGTTTTAGCCGCGTGGTTGCGTCGGATTCCCGTTATCATTCATGAAAGTGATTTGACACCGGGACTCGCCAATCGGCTTTCCATTCCATTTGCGCGTCGCATTTGCGCCAGTTTTCCGGACACGCTCAATCATCTGCCCCCTCAAAAGGCCGTGGTTACCGGTACACCCATTCGCGTAGAACTTTTTACCGGAAACAAGGAAAAGGGCGAAGCATTTCTGCGTTTACCTAATTCCACGCACTCTAATTCAGACAAGCCACTCTTGCTCATCATGGGCGGAAGCCTCGGTTCCCGGATATTGAACCAAGCCGTGCGAGCTGCACTGCCAGGCCTCTTGGGCCGTTTTCGTATCGCCCATATTTGCGGTCAAGGTGGATTGGATTCAACGGAAGAAGCTACCCAGGGCTATCGACAATTTGAATATATCGGCAATGAGCTTTCCGATGTGTTGGCCGCAACGGATCTGATTCTCTCCAGAGCCGGATCGAACGCGATATTTGAATTCTTGAGTCTGCAAAAACCCAACCTATTGGTGCCCTTGTCGAAGGCGGCTTCGCGCGGCGATCAAATATTGAATGCGGAAGCCTTTGCGGCCAAGGGGTACAGCCGGGTCTTGGCAGAAGATAAATTGAACGACGGAAGCTTGCTTAGGGAGCTGGAGGCTTTGCGCGCCGAAAGCGGTGTGTATGTAAAGTCCATGGGGTCTAGTCCATTTCGCGACGGTGCCGAAAAAGTCATGGAGCAGATCCGCAGTTTCATTGCATCACAAAACAGCCACAACTAGTATTGCAGGGTATATGGAAATTCTAAGAACGTGCGTGGATATTTTTTTGCATTTAGACGTCCACTTGTCAGACGTGGTCAGTCATTATGGAGCATGGACATACGCCTTGCTATTCATAATTGTTTTTTGTGAAACGGGGCTAGTGGTTACGCCCATCTTGCCTGGCGACTCATTGCTCTTCGCGGCAGGATCGCTGGCGGCCTTGGGATCCCTTCAGGTAACCTATTTAATACCTCTGCTTTTGTGCGCGTGTTTGCTGGGCGATCTCACCAACTATTCCATAGGCAAATTTCTAGGCAAGCGATTGTTCAGCAAACCGGACTCACGAATATTCAAAAGGGAATACCTGGAACGGACCCGGAACTTTTATGCGACCCATGGCAGTAAAACCATCATCATGGCCCGCTTCGTCCCTATCGTTCGCACCTTCGCTCCCTTTGTGGCTGGGATGGGGACCATGCGTTTCCGCAAGTACATTCTTTTTTGTGTGGCTGGAGCTACGATTTGGGTCAGTACTTGCGTATCAGCCGGCTACCTATTCGGCAATATCCCCATCGTCAAAAAGAATTTCACCATTGTCATCCTGGCGATAATTTTTCTGTCGATTTTACCTGGGATAATAGGCTTTATGCGATCCCGCGCCAGCCGCAAAACCTAGATTTTAGTCTAGTATGCGCCTACGCCTTTGAGGCAGCTGCTGATGGTCTTGGCCAGGATCACAATGTCCAACAAGAAGCTCTGGTTGTTGATGTAGTACATATCGTAATCCATGTTCTCATGGATGGCGATCTTCCGGTCCGCGCTAATCTGCCAGAGACCGGTAATGCCGGGTTTGACATTGAGGCGTTGCTTATGGAGTTCATTGTAATGATCGACAATGAATGGCATTTCCGGCCTGGGTCCTACTAAACTCATTTCCCCTTTTATGACATTGAACAATTGGGGCAATTCATCTAAAGAGCTGCGACGGAGAAACCGGCCAATTGGCGTGATGCGCGGATCCAATTTGTCCTTGGGGGTAACAGCATAGACAGGGGAATCCACTTTCATGGAACGGAACTTGTAGAATAGGAAGCGTCGGCCCTTTTGTCCCACCCGTTTTTGAATGAAAAAAACTGGACCTTTACTGGTCAACTTGACGATAAGGGCAATGGCCGCGAGTATGGGACTCAACATCAAAATGAGCAGGGACGCAGCCACCAGATCAAAGCAGCGCTTGGATACCTGCGTTTTGAAAGAATATTTGGGTTCGGTTACGCCGATAAGCGGTATGCCCTCGACTTCCGTAACTTTAACCCTTTGTATGACGATGTCGTATAGCGAAGGAACGATTTGGAATTCGCATTCCGTTTCCCGGCACACGTTTAGGATATCCACGACAACCTTGGAGGGAACCTGCGGCAAGGCGATGAAAAGTTTGGTAGCGCCACTGGACCGTATGGCTTCTCGCAGTTCCGAAAATCCACCGAGCACGGGCGCACCCAATACGGTTTTTCCGGAAAATGTTCCGTTGTCGTCGAAGAAACCGGCCACATGGTACCCAAGCTTGGGAGATTGTTTGAATTTTTCCATCAGCTTGCGGCCCACAACCCCGGCACCATAAATGAGCGCGGTGGTTTCCACAAACCCCTTGCGACGCAAATAGTTGTTGAACTTGAAGAAGGCATAACGCTGCACCAGCATGAAAACCAGCAGGCACATCCAAGTGAGAATAAAAATGCCTCGGCTGAAATACAGCTGTTGGGACAGGAATAGAATCCCCAAAGTGAACAGGCAGGCTTTGCCCCACGTTTTTAGAATGAGTTCAAACTCGCGCACATTCATCAGGCTGCGATTTGCCTGATATAAGCCATGCACTTCCATGCCAACTAGGCTTGTGATCAAGGTTACGCCAACAAAGGAATAATACCTGTTCAGCGCTTCCGGCTCATAAAGGTCGATGGCGACAAGCGGGCCCACGAGTTTCCATAACCAGTACCCGGCGAAAAAGCTTATGAGAATGGTTGCGGCGTCGGCTACAATTTGAATGGTCGTCAAGGTTTGCTGGTAATGGACGAAGGTTTTTACGCGTCCGGCTCTGGATGTTTTTAGGCTGGTGTCTGCGGCAATAAGTTCAATGGACTCGATTTGCCCGGCCTCTGCCGAACTAGACAAGGCTTCAGCGTTGGATGCAATTTTTTCCTGGGACGGCGCTGTCGCCCGGGTCGTTCGACCGCGATGGCCTTTCGGCTTAAAAGGGCTCCAGATTTCGCTCATTGTTTCTTCAGACGAATTTCAAAGTGGAAAAGCATACCGTTGTGGAAAGAAAATACGTTTTTATTCATTCAACATGACCTTTTTGCAGAGGTAATGATCGATGCGAGTATACACCTGGGTTACGTATTCTGTCCCGAATTTATTTCGGGAATTAAAGTTCCGGTAGACTCTGCAGGACAACCTTTGGCTATTCGAGTGTGCCGGCGCAGTCGTGACCCCGTAATTCGCGAAAAATAACGGTTACTTTTAGTAACTATGGGTGGTTTTACGAGGCGAGCGCCTTATTTTGGAGGTATAATATGCGAGGTCGAATGGGTTGAAATGAAACTCTATTGGATAACTTTAGGACTGTGCCGGATTTCTTTACAATAAATGTTCTTGAACTGTTTTAACTCAGGAAGTTTAAACGTTTTATGAAACGCGCAACGCATTGGTTTTCGATCACGGTTTTCCTGGTTTCCTTGGGATGGGCAGGCAAGCAAAAGCTGGTCATCAAATTGCGGGAACCGCTTCGCGCAGAAACGGTCAAGATTCGTGTTTCGGAACTGAGCAACGGCCGAGGCGAAACCCGTGATCTGGAAACTAAAGTGGAACTTGGCGCACAAGCTAAGGCAGATGCTCCTAAAATACAAATTGCGGCTCTCAAACTGAATATGGCGGTGAAAAGGATCGGCACCCAGGATGTGCAGGTTCAATTGACCTTGCCTAAGGCAGGATTCGCTGAAGTGGCGATGATTGACTTCTACGGTAAAAGTCTCACAACTTTGTTCTCCGGTGACCTTGAAAGCGGGACCATTATCCTAGGGCCATTCCCTATCAAGGATGGAGACAACAGCGGCATGAAATTCGTGACCTTGCGCCTCAATGGCAAGATGGTCCTTAAAAAGGTGATGAATAAGGTTCAGTAATGACAAAGCCTATTCGACTCCTCTCCTACGTATTGCTGACACTGGCCTCCGGTGCCTTTGCGCTCAGTAGCATCACGGTGGAAAAAGCCTCCGTGGGCAGTCGCGAATTGGTCCTGACTTTTGACGATTCCATTCTTGCTCCAGATTTGTCCAAGCTTCAAATTGAAGGCTACTCCATCGAAAATGCCGTATTTATTGAAGAAATGGATTCGACTCCGATGCGTTTTGCTCCAATGTACTTGGACTTGACTCTGCCTGGAAATGGCGCCACGCTCAATTACCTGCCTACACCAGGCACGCTGTTTGTCGACCTGCCGGACAGCCTGGTTCCACAAGTGGGGGCAGTTATTGCAGACACGGCTTTTGGCGGCTTGCTGCGACGGGTGATTGCAGTAGATGGACAATCCGAATCGGGATTGATTGGACGACGCTGGGTTCTCAATACTGTAGCCGCCGATCTTCCCGAAGCGGTTTTGGATTGCGATCTGGCTTTCAAAACCCGGCTGGACATGACCCAAATCATTCCAGCCATAACTCAGGATCAGGATGTGCTGGGCGATAATGGAGAAGGTGCGCCGATATACGGTCGTATGGAACTCGCCCTTACAGGCGCGCAAATCCTGTTTCAACCTGTAGTAACCGGCAGGATACGGATCCGAAATGGACGCGTGGAACTGTTTCAATTCCAGGTTATGGGGAATTGCGAAGTAGCGGCAAATATGGCTGGAACCATTAACGGCAATGGCAATTTCAATTACGAAGAGGAACTGCCCGGACAGCGCCCGACCCTCGTACCCTTGGGTTCGGGTCTGTTCCTCAAAGTGCAGAACCGTCCTTTTTTGAAGATGGATGCGTTGTCTCCCGAGCAGGGTTTTTCTGCAGAGGGCAGTTTTCGGATCAAAAATGTGTTCAAAGGAGAATTGGGCTTGAATGCGGGTCAGTGGCGACCCCTGGCGGAAAACAGCATGACTCTGGTGGACAAATCGGTACGTGAATTTAAGGGTGCAGGTGAGATGAAACTTTCATTGAAACCCCGCATCGAGGTGCTATTCGATGGTGTCCAAGGACCCGCCTTTATTTTCGAACCTTTTGCCCGCTTCAGTTCCTTGCCGGAAAAAAACAGTCCTTTCCAGGCTGAATCCACCAGTGTAAGCCTGCCAGGTGGCGCTCCAGGACTTATCGGAGTAGGAAATAAGCTGGTGAGTTTGGGAGCGAATATTTATATGGACATGCGCACCAATTTCATTGGTCCTGCAACCATGCGGAGCGTTCTGCTTTTCAATCGGGAACAGATGATGCTTTCCCCACCGCGCGAAGGCACTTTGGCCTTTAAAGAAACGGACAGCAGCAAGCTATCCTTCTTATGTCAAACTTTTCCCAAATCAGACTCCTACATCCTCCAGCAAAAACTGGATGCCGGTCCTTGGATCACCGTTTTGGATCAAGTCGTGAACCCAAAAATCAAACTCGCTAGCCTCAAGCCAAATAGCTCCTATCGGTTTCGAGCCATGGGCGTGAATGCCATGGGCGTCGGCCCGGCTTTTCCTCCCGAAGGCCTTGCCTTCCAGTCCCCATCACTGAACCATCCCCCTTTCGTCCCGGTGCCTCTTTTCCCGGATTCCCAATCCGTGGTTCCAGACTCTGCTATCCTGCTCACCTGGAAAGGTGGTGATCCCGATTTGGGCGCCAAGGTTCTGTACACGGTGCTCGTTGATACGCATTATCCACCCATCGCCGTACAATCCTCCGGAATTGCGGACACGGCTTTGGAGTTGGCGGGGTTGGCGCTGGGACAACGCTATTACTGGAAGATCATTGCTTCAGACGGAATCGATCGATCGGAAAGTGCGGTGCGTACTTTTTTCCTGACAGCACGCCTACCTGTAGTCCATTCGAAATCTGAACAACAGCCAGCCGGTTTCCCCCTGGTATTGGTTCCCAAGGGAGCGTACCATCGTGAGGATGGCAGCCTAGTCCAAGTCGGACCTTTTTTATTGGATAAAACCGAAGTCACTCAGAGTCAGTATCAAAAGGTAGTGGGAAAGAATCCATCGTATCGGTTCAGTGATTCCCTGCCCGTGGACAGGGTGACTTGGGAGGAAGCGGCCGGTTACTGCCAGGAAACGGGCGGACGATTGCCCACTGAAGCGGAATGGGAATATGCAGCACGAGCTGGAGATTCCGGGGCATATTATTCGGGACGAAAAAATGCTGGAGAGTATGCCTGGTACCGGGACAACTCTGACAACCATAGCCAAAAAGTGGGATTGAAAAAACCGAATGCCTGGGGCCTTCACGACATGTCCGGTAACGTTTTCGAATGGGTTCAGGACTGGTATGCGGATTATGTACGGCAAGACGTTGACCATCCCAAAGGACCTGCCACAGGGACGACCAAGGTGATTCGTGGTGCCAGCTGGTATAGCGAAGCCACTAACTTGGAATTGTCCGCCCGCTACAACAATCGTCCGGGATTCCGAAACTTCAAAGTTGGATTCCGGTGTGCAAAAGATGTACAGGCTCCAATTCTGGGCGATCTGACCGGCCGGGCTTCCGGTTTTGCCAGTAAGAATACAGGCGCTCCCACCCTTCCTTGATTCAAAATTTCCTCTTTCCACTTGAGAATGTTACTTTTGACTGCCACCTAAATGGGGCTGGAATGGTCCGCTTTCCTAAATTTGGTTATAATAGGACTCTATGAAGTACGGCATTTATTCGGATATCCATGGCAACTTAGAGGCCCTCCAAAAGGTGCTGGAATCGATGAAGCGCCTTGGAGTGGAAAAAAGGGTTTGCCTCGGGGATATCGTCGGGTACGGCCCCTTTCCCAATGAATGCGTGGAGCTGGTTGCTGAAAATAGCGACATAACTATTCTTGGAAATCATGATAGTGTTGCGATAGGCCGAGAATCCGCCGAAGGATGGAACAACTACAACGCGCAGAAAGCTATTGAATGGACCAGCAAGGTACTGACTCCTGCTTCCATCGAATTCTTCTCCAAGCTCCCGTATATGGTATCGGAACCGCCGCTTCTGTTTGTGCATGCCAGCCCTTGGTCCCCGGCCGATTGGCGTTATGTCTCCAGTTTGGATGATGCCGTAGACGCCTTTTCCTTTTTTACCGAAAAGATCTGTTTCATTGGTCACACACATTGGCCCATCATTGTTTTGACGGAAGGCGAGCAGTCCTTCAAAGTGTCCGAGACCTTGGCCTACACTTTGGGACCCGATCAGCGCATTCTAGTCAACGATGGCAGTGTGGGACAGCCACGGGATAGAAACCCACTCGCCAGTTGGTGCTTTTGTGATACCGAAAAAATGTCAGTGGAAATAATTCGTGTAGCGTACGATATCAGCAAGACGCAGGACGCCATGCGCAAAAGCGGGTTCGCCGAGTTCCTGATCAACCGACTTTCCGAAGGGCGCTGAACGCCTTCGATGCCCTATCCCTGTTTGGTAAAATAGCGTGAGCCGTATTCGGGCTTTGGCAAAGGAATCCCTAGTCTACGGGGTATCCTCCATCGTCAGTCGTTTTCTGAATTTTCTGCTGGTCCCCTTTTACACGCATGTGCTCAGTACGGCGGAGTTTGGGGTCAGCAATATCGTATTCGCGCTGGTCGCTTTTTTGAACATCGTGTACCAGTTCGGATTTGATTCCGCCTACCTGCGCCTGGCCGCCGATGTCGATGGGCCAGGACGGAAAAAACTTTTCGCCACGGCTTTTTTCAGTCAGACTTTAGGCACGGTGATTTTTTCCGGAGCGTTGTTGTCGCTGTCCGGACCCTTGGGAAGAATTTTTCTCATTCCCGATCAAAACCGCATCCTGCTGGCCTTTGCGGCTGGCATCCTCATTCTCGATACCTTGACGGTAGTTCCTTTCGCCCATCTGCGCCTTGAACATGCCGCCTTGCGGTTTGCGCTACTTAGACTAGGCAATGTGGTTCTCAATATCGCCGCCAACTGGTTTTTTGTTCTGCACCAACACAAAGGACTTGAAGGTGTATTTTGGGCGAACCTAGTCGCAAGCGCCGGAACATTTATTCTCATCTTGCCGATACTTTGGGCCAATGTACGGATGACTTTTGAAACTGCCGCTTTCAAACAATTGATCAAATTCGGTTTGCCGTTGGTACCGGCAGGCCTCTATGGCATCGTAAATGAAATGGCTGGCCGACTGTGCTTGGGATTTCTAAAGCCTGAGGATATAGAACGGCTTTACCCTGGCCGCGGGTACGATGTGTTGCAATTGACGGGCATCTTTTCGGCGGCTTGGAAACTGGGTGTTTTTGGTTTGCTACTGGTGCAGATGTACCGGATGGCATGGCAGCCATTCTTTTTGCAACGGCATAAGGACCCGGATGCGCCGGAGCTTTTTGGAAACATCCTGCGGTATCTGTGCCTGTTCATTGGATATGCCTCGGTAACCTTGATGGTGTTTCTGGACAAGCTGGTGGCCCTTCCTATTCTGGGACGGCCGCTGATAGATAGGGCGTATTGGGTAGGGCTGGAAATCGTTCCCGGCGTTTTGCTGGCCTATGCTTTTCAAGCCTGGTTTATTCATTTTACCTTGGGAATCTATATCGCCAAACAAACTCGATACCTTATCTGGAGCAATGGCCTGGGGGCCGCGGTCACGGTGGGGGGCAATCTTTTGCTGATCCCGCGTTTTGGATTGTGGGGGGCGACGCTGTCCGCCATTCTCTGTTATATCGTGATTGCCGTAATGGTGATGCGGAAAAGTCAGCGGCTTTTCCCCATTTCTGTTTCATGGCCAAAGATGGCACCTATTTTGATATGGATGGCTCTGGGTTGGAGTTTGGGTATGGCGGTGCAAAAATGGCCCGGGGCTTTTTCCTGGACCATGCGTCTTGGAGCCTTGGCGGCATTTTACCTGCTTCCATTTTTGACGGGAAGCCTTTCTTTGATATCTTTTCGAAGCCTGATGAAGCAGAAATAAAAACTTGAAAACCAAATCAGCTATTCCTGTCGAGACGCTCTCGATTTGTCGGTGGCTGGCGATGACTCCGGAAGATTTATTACGGGCCTGCAAGCAAGCTAGGTATCAAGGCTCCGGGCCCGGTGGACAGAAGCGCAATCGCGTCTATAGCGGTGTTCGGCTTCTCCATCCGGAATCCGGTTTGGCCATCGAGGCGGACGCGCGCCGTGAATCGAGGGGTAATCTGGAAGATGCTTTGCACAGGCTTCGGGTCGCTTTGGCCCTGCAAATAAGTGGTGTGACAACGGTTCCTGGTGATTCGAAGGAAAGCTTGGAACAAGACATCGAGGCTACACCTGTTTTCCAATCGCCAAAATTCCGGGCCAATGCCAGCCCCAATCATGTGGATTTCCCGCTGTTCGCATTGCGGGCCGTCTATTTTCTGAATAAATATCGAGGCCAAACATCGGTGGCCGCTCAGGCTGTAGGGTGTACGGGCTCGGCTCTGGCTAGATTTTTAAAATCGGACAAAGCCTTGTGGGTGCGTGCCCGTGACATTCGTGAGGCTAATGGACTGCATCCGCTAAAGTAAAAGTCTACGACAATGGAGGTCATGACGGAGGCCATAATGTAGTCGGTGAATAAGCGGGATTTAAGTGCGGTATCCTACGTGTTACTCTCAATAGGAACCAGGGCTAGCGAAGCATCGGCATAAAAACGCTCGTACTGGGCTACGATGGTTTCCCAACAGAATTCCTTGCCCACAAAATCATGACCCTGTTTTCCAAGCCTTTCACCCAGTTCTGGATTTTCAAGAACACGCAGAAGCGTTGCAGCCAGGGTATCGGCATTGGCGGGTGGACATAACAGTCCTGATAGGCCTTCTTTGACGATATCGGGAATGCCGCCGACATCGGAAGCCACTACCGGGCGGGCATAGTTGAGGGCTTCCAATAGGACCACGCCCAAACCTTCTGTTTCGCCTTGCGAATCCACGATAGAGGGAAGGCAGAAGACATCGCAGCGTCGATACCAATCGATCAATTCCCCTTCCGATATCTTACCTGCAAACACCACTTTATCCGCAATTCCCAAATCCCGGGCGGCTGCATGCAATTCCGCTTCCACTTTTGGATCTCCTTTTCCGACTATGACGATTTTGGCGGGCAATGAGACCAGTATTTTTGGTAGGGCGCGAATGAGGTAGATAATGCCTTTTCGTTCCACGACTCTACCGACCGTTAAAATTATTTTTTCCTGATTGTGCGCCGGTGGCATGGGCAGCCCGGTCAATGGCGAACCAAAGGCGATGATGCTTTGCTTGACCGGTAGAATGGCGGTTACGAGGCCAGCTGTGAAGTGGGTAATGGAAATGGTCCCATGGGCGCGGCGCAGGCAAAAGCGCAGAATGGGTGCGATGGGTTTGAACTTGGCCGCCAAAAGCAAATCGGCGCCATAAAAATGCAGGATCAGTTTCGGCCGAGGTGACCCCTTTGCAGCCAGGCATCCGGCCCAGCCCATCAGCCCCTGTGGAAACGGCCAGTGGCAATGGATGAAATCGTAACGACCGTTACGGGCAATGCGCATCGCCGCCAACATGCCAAAAAAGATGTAAGGAAAAACCAGCATTTTGTAGAAAAGGTTTCCACGAATTTTATTGGGGGCGCCCTGATCGTGCGTCAAGGTTTCCCATTTCGAGAAAAAATATCGAAAGCGGTGTACAAGGATGCCGCTCACATGATGCGTCTTGAGGCCCCGGTAGGAGGGCGCCAACACTTCAATGTGATATTCCTTTTCCTTCAGATGGCGAATCGTGTCCATCATCCAAGGATTCTGGTTGTCCACTTCATCCCGGCTATAGGTTGAAGAGATATAGAGCACCCGGCAGGGTTTTTTGACAGTGACACTCAAAAGTCAGGCCTTAGTTGCCAAGAAGTGAGGATTTCCATGCCAAAAAGCTAGAAATTAAAGGAAATGCCCTTGCTTTTCCCTAGTTTTGGCCTAGATTGGGTTTGGGCATGGTTTCCGCAAACCCGTTCCCAGAGGCAAAAATGAAAGCAATATTGACCATGATTTTGGGTTTAGTTCTCGTAACTGCTACAGCCGCTTCGGTTTGTGAACAGAACTATCATTTGCAAACGGCTACGCAATTCATTCTTGAAGGTGAATCGGCGACAACGATGGCTCGCAAGGGTGAAGCGGTCAAAGTGGACAAATCCATGAGCAACCTCAATGTTCTAAGCCCCTCCACTGAGTATATGCTGATGACGGATTTTGAGGCTAAGGGAACATGTAGTGCCTACGTCAACCGCAAAGTGAATTATGCCATCAGTAAAAAAGGACAGAAAAATTTTTTACCAAGCCAATTAGACTTTTTTCTTAAAATCAACGACGGCCAATTTCCCTTCAAAAATCCGGGATGGGATGAATATTGGTTTGGAATTGCGAATGTGAAAGGAGATACAGTTACGATATACGATGCAGTTGGTAAAAAGCACGCTGAACCTCTAATGTACATTTGGTATGGTAATGCAACCTTGGCGCTTACTTATAAAACTGTGTCACCATCTGGTGCAATTAAAATTGATTCTACCGCAAATGGCGCATATCCGGAGCTTTTAAGCTATCCTGATTCTGCTGCCCTTGTAGGGGTGCTTTTGAATGGCTGGAAGAAATACGTGAAGAGCCCGACTTTGGATGTTTTACTGACAGTTCAATTAATTAAGATCACATTTGATTCAGTACCCTCGCCAGTTTCCAATTTTAAAATCTCAAAGCCAAGATCTCAATTTGGCTTTCAAACTCTTCAAATGGGACATGTTGTTCTAATTCAAGCCGGTTTGGACAAGACGGCGTTGTCAGAACCCCTAAATATCTTTAGCATGATGGGCAATAAAATCGCCACAGTACATCCTACCGGGTATGCCTATCAATGGAACGGTAAATCAGCTTCTGGGAGTGAAGCACCTGCCGGAGTTTATTTTGTCCAGCTTGGAACTCGCATGCTAGGCAAGTTCTTCTATTCACCGTGAGCCATAATTTCAAGATTTTCTGGTAATACGCCAATAAAATCCGATTTTTCCTGACCTATTTCCTAATTCTGTGATTAGGATCAATTGGCGCTCCATGCCTTGAAGTCGATTTACTCTTTTGGAACCGCAAAAATTTTGACACAATAGATGTAATTATTCCGGCAATTGAAAAAACCACGCGAGATCCTAGTATAATAATCCAATCAAATTGATCCGGTCCGAAATCCAACAATTTGAAAAAGAATTATCCATAAAAAGATGCAAGCAGGAAACATTGAGCCATAACCATCGTAAAGACCAAATTAAATAGCACCCACCATTTTAATATTTCGATGAACACTGATCCGGAAACTAACCGCCATTCCGGCTCTCCCACCGCATGACCGAGCAACTTTCGCGCATCTCAGAATTGCTGGGCGAAGGGAAGCTCGCGAACCGTATTGCTACGTGATTTATTGCACTGGCGGCAAACCACGGAAGCCCATCCGCTGATCGCCTACTTGCCGGTGGAAATAATTATCAAGTCCCGCCAAATGGCCTACTACGACGCTATCCTCAATCAGGGCTCGAACATTTGGGCGGGCAGTTCGGTAAAGTTTTTGGACCCCTGCACGTAGTTAGGAGTAACTATCTGAGAGATCACCAGCCGGCTTACCAAAAGCCTATAGACGGTATTTCCGGCGATTTCAACAAAATGATTTTCGGGATGAATAACACTCACGGCCAAGGGCGTTTCTCATGTCGCAGGGGCAGTGACAATCGAAAAGGAGACATAATGGAGGCAATGGTGACATTGCCCCAATCAGGCAAAAATATGCCAACCGCTTAAACTGCGAACTGGGTCCCCAGCTAATGTGGCGCGACGTAAAAGGTGGAAACGCCACGCATATCACACTGCAGTCCGAGCAGGTCAAAATCTATTGGGATTTATTGACGAATTGTGGATCGATCTTTGTGTAGATTCGGGGATGTGAATTATCTTTCTCAAATCAGATTTCAAACATCAACAGGGCGAACTTCAGCGACGCTAGATATCATTTCCACCCAACCAAAGACTCTTGGCCAAAAATGTGGCGCACAAACCCAAAGGTTATATATTTTGGCTCTTCGGGCGATCGAGTGGGTATTTTTAGCCAATTTAGTCACTTGTAGGTTACCCTTAACGGTTTGAAAACACAGCGTACTGATGGAACTTGTTGT
>JAYTHY010000124.1:0-20822 GCA_043732185.1 Fibrobacteria bacterium | reverse complement strand
TTGCCAGTGGCATCCTTATAACTGGGTATGTAAACCGGTATGCGACAGATAGCCTTGCCATCCTTGGCATGCCCTTCACCTTTTACGATTAAACTTGGCCCATCCGGTGTTTTAGCAAAAAGTTCAAAAGCAATTTTGGTCCTATGGGCGATCTTTTCCGGCAGGTCCACTTCAACGGAGATGTCCGTCTCCTCATTAAATCCCACTTTTTCCACTTCCCATTTTGGGTTGCGAAGGGTGACGGAGGGCTTGGGCTTTTCCGGCTCAGCGGCGACGGGCTCGACTGGAATGTCAAGGGGCTCTAACTCCGGTTCAGGTTCAGGTCGGCGCGGTCGGCCCGTTCCGCCACCACCGCCACCGCCACCGCCACCGAACTTAGGTTTGGGCTTGGTAAATATGTCATCGGGGGCTTTGGGGTTAAAGCCGTCAAGGGATTTAAACGGATCTAAGTTCATTGAGGAAAAGGTACAAATTCAGTGGCGTCAGAAATTCTACAGCAGATTTTCGATTCCTGCCTTCTCTTATTTCCATCGATCGTGAACAGATGGAAATGCGCCACGACGAAAATTGAAACTAGTGCCATCGGTTTTCTAGAAAAAAGGACTTTCCTTTTGGGGATACAGAGGAAGTCCAAATCCCCCATTCATTACTTCCCCCGAATAACCTAAATTTTCGGCCTTCCTGAAATGCATCCCCAGCCGCGTTAGGACCTCCCCATGGCCATCAAAAAATCCGACCTCTACAGCTCCCTCTGGAAAAGCTGCGACGAACTCCGCGGCGGTATGGATGCGTCCCAATACAAAGATTACGTGCTCGTCCTCCTCTTCGTAAAATACGTCTCCGACAAATACATGGGCCAGCGCGATGCCCTGCTCGAAGTCCCCAAGGGCGGCAGCTTTGCGGATATGGTCGCCCTCAAAGGCGACAAGGAAATCGGCGACAAGATCAACAAGATCATAGGCAAACTCGCCGAAGCCAATGACCTCAAGGGCATCATCGACGTGGCCGACTTCAACGACAGCGACAAGCTCGGCAAGGAAAAGGAAAAGGTCGACCGCCTCTCCAACCTCATCGGCATTTTCAATACCCCTGCGCTGGACTTCAAAGGCAATCGCGCCGAGGGCGATGATATCCTCGGTGACGCGTATGAATATTTGATGCGCCACTTTGCCACCGAATCCGGCAAGAGCAAAGGCCAGTTCTATACGCCAGCGGAAGTCTCGCGAATCATGGCCAAGGTCATCGGCATGGGCGAGGCCACCGGCGCCAAGCAAACTATTCACGACCCTGCCTGCGGTTCCGGATCGCTTTTGCTCAAGGCTCATGATGAAGCCAAAGGCAGTACGGGCCATGACCTCACAATCTACGGACAAGAAATGGACAATGCCACCAAGGCCTTGGCCAAGATGAACATGATCCTGCACGATTGCCCTTCCGCGGAAATCTGGCAAGACAATTCCCTCTCCACCCCGCATTTCAAAGACAAAGACGGAAAGCTCAAGACCTTTGATTTCGTCGTTGCCAATCCGCCCTTCTCCACCAAGGCCTGGAGCAATGGTTTCAATCCCGAGGAAGATGAATTCAAACGCTTCCAATTCGGGGACCAGACTTTAATCCCACCCGATAAAAACGGCGACTATGCTTTTCTCCTCCATATCCTCGCTACGCTCAAGAGCACGGGCAAGGGCGCGGTCATTCTCCCGCATGGGGTACTCTTCCGAGGTGGAGCCGAAGCTGCCATCCGCAAAACCATATTGCGTCGTGGCTATTTCAAAGGCATCATTGGACTTCCCGCCAATCTTTTTTACGGCACCGGCATTCCCGCCTGCATCATCGTACTGGATAAAGAACAATCCGCCGCCCGCAAGAGCCTATTCATGATCGACGCTTCCAAAGGTTTTCTAAAAGACGGGAATAAAAATCGCCTGCGCGCCCAAGACATCCACCTCATCGTCGATGCCTTCACGCGTCAATTGGAATTGCCCCGGTACTCGCGCATGGTGCCCATGGCCGAAATCGAAGGCAATGATTTCAACCTCAACCTCCCGCGCTATATCGACAGTACCGAACCGGAAGATATCCAAGATATCGACGGCCATTTGCGCGGCGGCATTCCCCGGCGCGACATCGACGCCCTCGACCGCTTCTGGAAAGTCTTTCCCGGCGTCCGCTCCACCATTTTGAAAAAAGCGGACCGGCCCGAATACGCCATGCTCAAGGTGCCGATCAGCGAAGTCAAGGCCGCCATCTTCGGCCATGCCGAGTTCACGACCTTTAATCAGGGGGTAACGGCCCTGTTTACTACCTGGAAAAGCAAGCATCTGCCCAAGCTCAAAGGCATCACCATCGGGGGCAAGCCCAAGGCGCTGATCGAAACCCTATCCGAATCCCTCTTGGAAACTTTCCGTGAGGCCCCGCTCATCGACACATACGATATGTACCAGCACCTGATGGATATGTGGTCGGAAACCATGCAGGATGATGTGTACATGATTGTCAGCGACGGCTGGAAGGAAGCGGCCAAGCCCAGGTTAATCATCGAGGATAAGGAAAAGAAAACCAAGGAACAGGCCGACTACACCATCGGCAAACTCAAGTACAAAGCGGAACTGATTCCCATGCCCTTGTTAGTCGCCCGGTATTTTGCGAATGAGGCTGCGGCTATTGAAGGACTGGAAGCGGAAGCAGCCGGCCTCAATCAAAAGTTGGAAGAGCTTAAGGAAGAGCATGGTGGCGATGAGGGTCTGATGGCGGAAGTGATCGAGGAGGGCAAGATCGCCAAAGGCTCCATGGCCGCGCGATTGAAAACGATCAAGACGGATAAGACGGCGGCAGATGAACGCAAGGTGCTGGAAGCGTATCTTGATTTGGTCGAGCAGGCGGCCACGGCCTCTAAGAAAGTCAAAGCAGCACAGAATGCCTTGGAAGAAAAGGTGGCGGCGCAATACGGTAAGTTGAGCGAAGCGGATATCAAGGCCTTGGTGGTCGAGGACAAATGGTTGGCCACCTTGGGGGCTTCGGTGCAATCGGAATTGGATCGCGTGTCGCAGGCTTTGACCGGGCGCGTGCGGGAATTGGCGGAGCGGTATGGGACGCCGTTGCCGCAGGTGCTGAGTCAGGTGGAGGAGTTGGAAAAGCGGGTGGCCGGGCATCTGGAGAAGATGGGGTTCACGGTATGAACAAAAAGAAGCATGAGCGCCACCACCTTGGCCGATCAAAACCGGAAGTTATTTTGCCAGCCCCAATGCCAACCTTGGCATTACCTGACGGCTATGTTCTCCTTTTGGAAAATTTAAAAGAGCGCATTGCCAAGGAGCGGCTAAAAGCCGTTTTGTCTGCAAGTACAGCAATGATTCTAATGTATTGGGATTTTGGAAACGAAATCCTTCAGAGGCAAAAGCAAGAGGGTTGGGGAGCAAAGGTGATCGACCGACTTTCCTATGATTTGCGTCAAGCCTTTCCTCAGATGCATGGGTTTTCCCCACGAAACCTTAAATATATGCGGAAATTCGCCGAAGCCTGGCCCGACCCTGTAATAGTGCAACGCACCGTTGCACTATTGCCCTGGCGTAGTAATATCACCTTATTGGACCGGCTTGAGGATCCCGAAACCCGGCTCTGGTATGCGCAAAAAGCCCTAGAACTGGGTTTGGGCAAAGACATGTTAGTCCATCAAATTGAAAGCCGGTTGCATCAACGAGCTGGGGCGGCGCTGACCAATTTCAAAACGACCTTGCCCCCCTTGGAATCGGACATGACCGCCCAGGCATTTAAGGATCCTTATGTTTTTGATTTCCTAGGGACAGCGGATACCCGACGTGAGGCGGAGCTTGAACAAAAATTGATAGACCATGTTCAGAAATTCCTATTGGAATTGGGGCAAGGTTTTGCCTTTGTAGGTCGTCAGGTACTCATGGAAGTAGGTGGGAGCAATTTTTCGCTGGACCTGCTTTTCTATCACCTCAAACTCCGCTGTTTTGTGGTAGTAGAGTTGAAGTCTGGCCACTTTAAACCAGGGCATGTGAGCCAACTGAACATGTATTGCAATGTTGTGAATGATTTGATGCGACACCCGGATGACAAGCCAACCATCGGCCTTTTACTCGTCAAATCAAAAAACAAGATGGTAGTAGAATATTCCCTTGCTGGATTTGGTAATCCTATTGGAGTAGCAAATTGGGAGAAGGAAATTCAGCAGTCTCTGCCCGATGACCTGAAAAGCTCCCTTCCGAGTATTGAAGAAATCGAGGCGGAATTATCTCAGGATTTAGACGAGGAGACTCGGCCGTGACGCCTTTTGTTTTGTGGTCGCACCTAGAAAGGATGGGGTTCACAGTATGAGCGATGCATTCGAATTCCGGCAGTTGGTTGACTTGTGTGGGCAGGCTCATCAAGAGCTGCAAAACCGGGCCAGCCGTACCGTAGATACCTATCTGGTCGTCCGAAATTGGCTATTTGGGTGGTATTTGGTGGAGTTTGAACAACACGGCGTGGATCGGGCTGAATACGGGAACCACTTAATTGAAAATCTATCCGAAGCGTTAAAAAATAAAGGAATTAAAGGTGTTTCGCCGGTTAATCTCAGAAAGAGCCGTGCTTTTTATCAAGGCTACAAGGACATCGGCCAAACGGCTTCCGCCCACTCTTTCCCCCTCGAACAGATTCAACAGACAACGTCTGTTGAATTGGCGTCGACCCTTAGGCCGGGCGACGAAAAGATGCGCTTTGTTTCCGAAGCTTTACTCCAGTACTTCACCTTAGGCTGGTCCCATTACGTCACCCTACTGACTTTGGATAACCTTGAAGAACGCCGTTTCTACGAAATCGAAGCAACCGCTGCGAGTTGGAGTGTCCGTGAACTCGAACGGCAAATTGCCAGCTCCCTCTACGAAAGACTGGCCCTGAGCCGCGACAAGGACGAGATCCACAACCTCGCCAAAAAGGGCTTGGTCATCGAAAAAGCCTCCGACATCATTAAAAATCCTTTCGTGCTGGAGTTTCTGGGGCTCGAAGAAAAACCGGCCTACTCGGAAGAGGATTTGGAATCCGCCATAATCGATAAACTGGAAACCTTCCTGCTGGAACTGGGTAAGGGCTTCCTCTTTGAAGCGCGTCAAAAGCGGTTCACCTTCGACAACGATCATTTTTACGTGGACCTGGTATTTTATAATCGCCTCCTGCGCTGCTATGTCTTGATCGATTTGAAACGCGATAAATTGACGCACCAGAACCTGGGCCAAATGCAGATGTACGTCAATTATTTCGACCGCTATGTGAAAGCGGAAGACGAACTTCCGACCATCGGCATTGTACTGTGCCATCGAAAAAGCGACGCACTGGTGGAATTGACCTTGCCCGCGAATGCGAATATTTTCGCATCAAAGTATCAACTGTACTTGCCCTCCAAGGAAGAGTTGAAGCAGCAGCTGGAGCGCATCGAGGCTGAGCTTTCTCAGAATCGGGGCGGGGACGTGAATTCGTGAAGGCCATCTCCAGGGTCCACCGAAGACAGTCTACCCTCGATGGTAGCCGGGTGATGCACGAGAAACAAATTCTTGCGACATTGTCGCAAGAATTGAGCTGGAGCCATTTTATCGAACTTATCCCTATCAAAGACCCGCTTGCCCGTGAATTCTATGCTGAAATGGGTCTCAAAGGGGCCTATAGCGAGCGCGATCTGGAAAATGCCATCCTTCGTGAAATCGAGGGCGTGCTCCTGGAACTTGACCTCCGCTGGTTGGATAAACACGAGTGTGCCCAAAGCGAGGATTCCCCCATCGGTCTCATCTTATGCGCCTCGGCCGATGCCGAACAGGTGAAACTGCTGCACCAGGCCATCGAACATGCCCGAGAGCAAAACGCGCGACGCCCACTATCATCGGATAAAACATGAAGCCCGGTTACAATCAATCCGAGGTGGTCGAAGACGGGGTTTACGGTATGAGGTTGTTACAGAAAAATGCGGGCTACAAGACCTGGATTATCACCCAATCCATTACGAAACAGCCTGTTTCGCAATTGGCTGTAACTCAATGGGGGCATAATCTGGCCATTCTTCAAAAAGTGCAGCCCTCCCTTGCACAAATTCTTCAGACGCTGTCTAAAGAATTGCCAATGAATCCTGAATGTCCCTTCTCATTAATTGGTCAGCAGGCCCCGGGCCAATTGCCATCCCGTTCTATTTGTGGCGATTCCGCCGTATTTAAAATTTCTGCGCCACTCCTCGGTTTCGGGCGATATATCGAAAATTTCGCTCACAGGAAAAGTTCCCATTCTCTTAGTGGGCGCACCCCTACGGGTCGGGCTTGCTCTGGGGTACGCTATCGCTCCCGTCCCTTCGGGACCAGCAGGCTAACGCCCGCTGCCCGCCGCATCCCTTGCGCGAAGAGTACGGACGCGGTCACGTGGAGGTTAACATGAGTGAGACGAAGATTCCCAAGGGGTATAAGAAGACTGAAGTGGGAGTGATTCCGGCGGAGTGGGAAGTTCAAATTCTTAAAGATTGCTGTAAAAAAATCACGGACGGCACCCATGACACACCTAAGCCCGTTCGATCTGGTGTTCCATTTTTAACTGCAATTCACGTGAAGGATAACCATATTGATTTTGAAAATTGCTTGTACCTTTCCTTGTTCGACCATAAAATAATTTATAATAGATGTAACCCGGAAAAGAATGATGTTTTATTTGTAAACATTGGTGCTGGTGTCGCGACAACCGCAGTTGTAAATGTCGAGTTCGAGTTTAGCCTAAAAAATGTCGCACTCCTTAAGCCAAACGCAAAGAAAACGGATGGCCATTTCATCAACTACTCACTTTGGAATAGAAAAGATAAAATCACACAAGAGTTGTCGAACGGTGGGGCGCAACCATTTTTATCCTTATCCCAAATCGGTGGGATTTCTCTTCCTATCCCCCCCCTCCCCGAACAACGCGCCATCGCCACCGCCCTGTCGGATGTCGATGCCCTGATCGCCGGACTGGACCAACTCATCGCCAAGAAACGCGACCTCAAACAGGCCGCCATGCAGCAGCTTCTCACCGGGCAGAAGAGGTTGCCGGGATTTCAGGGGGAGTGGGTAGAACAAAAACTGGGAGAAATTGGTGAATTCAAGAATGGAATAAATAAGGACGCCAAGGATTTCGGCCACGGTAGTCCCTTTGTAAATTTAATGGATGTGTTTGGTGTTTCGGTCATATCGAAAAACGAAGGATTTGGACTTATCAATTCTTCTGAAAATGATAAGCAGACTTATGACCTAAGAAGTGGTGACGTTGTTTTTATTCGTTCATCAGTTAAACCATCTGGAGTCGGTCTCACAGCTGTAATCGAGAATGACCTACCCGAGACAGTTTACTCTGGGTTTCTCATAAGGTTTCGTGATCGAGGTGTTTTAGACCTTGGTTTTAAAAAGCATTGTTTTTACGAAGAAGGTTTTAGGAAGAGGTTGATCAGTTTAAGCTCTGTTAGCGCAAACACCAACATTAACCAAGATAATTTGGGGCTAATAACACTTTCCCTCCCACCATCTCGTGCCGAACAAGCCTCCATTGCAACCGTCCTCTCCGACATGGACACCGAACTCACTGCCCTCGAACAACGCCGCGACAAAACCCGCGCCCTCAAACAAGGCATGATGCAAGAGCTCCTCACCGGCAAAACCCGTTTAATTTAAGGCACCGATTAATATGTCTATTCAGAAAATTGTCCTCGTAGTCGGCGCTGGAGCGAGTTCAATTTATGGCTATCCAACAGGTACTAAATTAACCGAACAAATTTGTACGAATCTCTATGATCCTCAGCGCCACGGTTTTAAGCATCTTGCACAAATATTCCATTCTGAGGATCAAGTCCCAGAATTTCTAAAACAGTTTTGGCAATCCGAAACGTATCATGACAGACCTTGATACAGGTTTTTATTCCAGGAATTGGCTCGAAATTGATACGGTGATTGGCTATCCTTCATAAAGGTATTTTGGGGTTACCGCCAGCCCGAAGATTAGTGCGAACGCCCGGGGAAAACTAAAGCAAGCCAAAATCGATAAATATTGCTTCCAAAACCAGTGGATCGCTTCCAAAACCAGTGGATTTTTCGCTTTTATTAATTTTTCCTACCTTCCTAGCTTTGAAGAAAAGATGATTAAGGGACAAAAGAATGCTTAACCCTGTAGACATGACCGTCAAAGACATTCTCACACAAAAGCTTGTTGACCTCGAGACGTTGCTTTCTTCCGATATTTTGACCATGTATGGTCCAATTTTAGATGGCACCGAACGAATCATTTTAAAATTAGTTGAAGAACTAGCTAATGATCCGAATAAGAAGGACCGGATTTGTATCGTCCTCACTACACCCGGTGGAATTGCGGAAACTGTCGAGCGCTATGTCCATATTCTGCGACATAATTACACGGAAGTAAATTTCATCGTTCCGGATTACGCCTTCAGCGCCGGTACAATTTTTTGCATGTCTGGTGATAATATTTATATGGACTATTTCAGTGTTCTTGGACCAATAGATCCTCAGGTCAGAAATAAAGAAGGAAAATTTGTTGGTGCTCTAGGCTATTTAGATAAAATCAATGAACTACTTGAAAGAGCGCGGAATAAAACTCTATCTCAAGCCGAGTTTTTGATTTTAAAAGATTTCGATTTAGCCGAGTTAAAGGGCTATGAACAAGCCCGCGACCTTACAGTTGATTTACTCAAGCGTTGGCTTGTAAATTTTAAATTCAAAGATTGGAATCAGCATCAAACGGATCCTGGCAAAAAAGGACAGGCAGTTACTATTCCGGAAAAGGAACAGCGTGCAGCTGAAATTGCGGCAGCCTTAAGTGATAACAATAAATGGAAGTCTCATGGGCGGCCGATTAACATTGAAAGGCTTGAAACAGATTTGCGCTTAAAAATCGAAAATTACTCTTCAAATAAAACTTTGCGCGATAAAGTTAATGCCTACCACGACATGTTGACCGATTATGTATCCAAAAATAACACAAAGAATTTTTACCATACACGGAGGTTCTTTTAAAATGAATACGGAAAAAAACTTAAAAGAAATTCTAAGTGCTTTTGAGGAAACCATCAAAGGCGATCAAAAAATTATAGAGTATTCAGAAGCGCTGGGTGAGTTTAAAAAAATGTTGGCAGAAGGATTAACAAAACCTCGAGGTAATCAACTGGAGGATGCTATGAATAGAAGCAGCTACTCTACTATTCACCAACAAGTATAGACTGATTGGCGTTCAGAGAAATCCGGGCTGGATGGGCATCAACAATCACGGCACTAGCTGCAAGCTTTCACGAAACTCTGCCAATGATTTCTTGGCTAAGCTAGCTGCCAATGAAAGGCTAATAACCTCCGTGGATGCCGCGCGATAAAGCAATTGGTCAAAACGATTTGGGCTTTTTTCTCCAGTGTATTCACCAGGCTCATTCTTGTGCCACCCCATCCGATTTCGATACATGCAAAACTCCTTGTACATTCCGTCCGAAATGCACCCAAGGTCGCGCGCTCGAGCCATGATTGCGGCGATGGAGATTCCGTAATCGCATTTCATGTCTTTAAGCTCTTCCAATGCAACTTGATTGCGTGCCAATCCGAATTCCTCTTCAAAAATCGTTTTGGGCATTAACATTGACCCCGCAAATCGGTGACACATTTTTTCTTTTGCCTTCTCGTCGAAAGAAGCATCGAATGACATCAACAAGTGGCCAAGTTCATGCAGAGCAGTAAGCCGGATTCGGTCTTGAGGCATTTTTCCATTCAAGACTATCACTGGTATTTTCCCGCTCCATCCTGAGAATCCATCGAAACTATCATCCGCCTTGAGTACAAGAACCTTGATCTGATTATGTTCCAATAGTTCGACAACGTTTCCCAAAGGAGCCAATCCCTGGTTCCATGCAGAACGAAGTTTTTCAGTGGCGGACTCGATCTGCTCAGGCCGCTCAACCACGAAGTTGGAAATTGGATTAGTAAACTCGGTTTTTAATCCTAGGGACTGCTCGATTTGTAGGTACCGTTCAAAAAAATCTGTGGCCTCTTCTCGGATCGCTTCAATCTTTTTGGCTCCAAGTTTCGACTTTTTCCGGAATTCGATTGATTCCAAAGTAACAGTCACCGGCCGAAAAAAGAAATCTATAGACTGCTCTAAAGTATGGGCCAGGGTGCGCAAGGTCCCGGATTCGGGCAGCATCATTCCGGACTCGTATTTGTGGAGAGCATTGTAACTGACTGGCGGCTGCATGCGTTCCGACAGTTCCCGGAGGGAAAGCCCCTGCATTCGCCGGGCTTGCGCAAGACGCTGGCCGAATAGGTTCTTGACTTCGGGAAGGGTTTGGGGATTCATGTTGACAAAGTACACCTTGGATGGTATATTTGTCAACCATATTGCGTATTTTGTCCTAAAATTTGGGTTTTATAGCCGAGGCACCTGGCATCCGGGGATATCGCTCCCGCCACAAAGACGGCGAGCGCGTCGGCCAACAATATGCCACCGATACCGGCCCACTCGATATCCTGGCCATTAGCAAAGACAAGAAAACCTTACTCGTTGTGGAATTAAAAAAGGGCCGCGCCAGTGATGCCGTGGTCGGTCAGGCGCTGCGCTATATGGGATATGTGCAGGAGGAGCTGGCCGAAGTGGGGCAGACCGTGCGCGGGGTGATTATAGCCTTGGAGGATGACCAGCGGATTCGCCGGGCTTTGAACATGGTGTCGAGTATTGTTTTCTATCGGTACCAAATCAGCTTCAAATTGATGAAGGTTGGATAAACCCATTTTTCCTCTTGGTTATGTACGTTAAATTACGTACAGTAATCTGAAAGTGCACATGGAAAAACAAATAAAAATCAGAATGTTCAAGGCCGGTGATTCCATAAAGGCTCTTTGTGAGAGTTGCCTGGAAATTAGAGCCTCGACCTTCCATTATCGTGATTACAAATCTACGGCAACAAAGAAAGTCGTTCATAATGTTCTGCAGGCATTTTGCAATACCTGTGATTAGCTAACCGCTATTCCCGATCAATCCTCGCCAAAGATCAAAGAGCAGTTGGGAGATAACCCAATTCCCCTTGAAGTACGCATTTCACCTCAATTGGAGGACGTCATCTATATCCTTGGCGCAAAAATTGGTGTCGATGCCTCCGAAATAACGCGTATGGTCCTGAGTTTTTACACCCATGAATTGAAGAATCGCGCATTTCAAAAACAGATCAGACTCGCGCTCACCGATGATTTCGCCGATGGCAGGGGAACAAGTCGCATATCCCTACGAATTCTTAACCGGTTTCTTATTGGCTTGGATTTGGAATCCACCAAAATGGGAATGAATCGAAGCCAGCTTATAAAGGCGATGCTAGTTAGAGCAAAGCTGGACTTACTGGACAATGCCGGCAGTAAAATGGCCAAGCGTTTCTACGAGGCCGCTCACTTGATGACGGCATAGCCAATATTCGATTCGTGGCTAAAGGATAATCGGTTCCAATCAGGCGAAGCCAACCGAGATTCGGAAATTCGCGGAACAACGGGGAGTGGCCAAAACCATCGACCCGTATCTGGAGGCATTCCTTGGCTAAAGCCAAATTTCATTCAAATTGCCCATTTTTAGTGAATTCTCGCACCAGCGCGATCTGAAAATATAGATTCCTATATTATCACCAACTCAATTTCCTGCGAATATGGTAAATTATATGCGCAGCAAGTGTAGGATAGAGGGACTGATGGAAATCAAAGAGTTCCGGTCTGGCGAATACCGCGAGCATTACCAGTACCGGAGTTTCCAGCCGGCCCCAGTCAATCATGCCTGGAATTTGAGCGATGGCGAAGTGGGGGTTTTGCTCAGTCAAGCCGATCGAAAGCTTGGGGAACTGAATGCCTTCTCCCAACTGGTGCCGGATGTCGATTTTTTCATCCGCATGCATGTCAGCAAAGAGGCTACGACGAGTAGTCGCATCGAAGGCACGCAAACCAATATTGAAGATGTCTTGCAGAAAATTGAAAACATCGATCCCGAGAAACGCAATGATTGGGAAGAAGTTCAAAATTATATCCAGGCCATGAATCAGACCATGGAGGCATTGGAAGGCCTGCCACTCTCGGGCCGATTATTGAAGGACACGCACCGGACACTGATGCAAGGCGTGCGAGGAGCCCATAAGTTGCCAGGTGAGTTCCGTAGCAGTCAAAATTGGATCGGGGGTGCGTCCCTGAAGGATGCGACATTTATACCTCCGCATCAGGATGAGGTTCCTGGGCTCATGTCCGATCTGGAAAAATTTCTCAATGATCAAAACCATCCGGTGCCTGAGCTGATCAAAATCGCAATTGGCCATTACCAATTCGAGACTATCCATCCCTTTTTGGATGGGAACGGGAGAATCGGACGTCTGCTAATACCACTTTACTTGGTGGAGAGCGGATTATTGTCCAAGCCTTCCCTTTACCTGTCTGCGTTTTTCGAGCAGCATAAATCACTCTATTATGACCATCTCATGAGGGTAAGGACACATAGCGATCTGACCCAGTGGCTCAAATTCTTTTTGGAGGGAATTAGGCAAACATCGGAAAACTCGATTCAGACTTTTCGCTCCATTATTGCCCTACGAGAAGAATGCGAGCGAGTCCTCCTAACCTTGGGCAAAAAGACCTCGCTTGGACAAAACGCGTTGCATCTGCTTTTCAGCAAGCCCATTGTGGATGCTCACGATTTGGTCGAAGCCTTCTCCATTAGTATTTCCACCTCTATGCGGCTATTAGAGGATTTGATGCGGCTGGGAATCCTCAAGGAAACCACCGGGTTCAAACGCAATCGAATTTTCGCTTTCCAAAGATACATTGCCCTATTTGAAAGAGAGATGGTCCCATGAGTCCCATCGGCCAAAACGAAAAGAAGACCCAAGACCGCGTGGTCAAGCTATTCCAAGAATCCTTAGACTATCAATACCTGGGCGATTGGAAAGACCGATCCGGCAATGCCAATTTGGAGGTCGAGCTTCTCCGCACCTGGCTTCGCAAACAAGGCCATGCGGAAGACTTGATATCCCGTGCCCTCTACATTTTCGAAAAGGCCGTAGGCGATACCGGCAAATCCATCTATGACCGTAACCGCGCCGTTTACGGACTGCTACGTTATGGCATTGAAGTTCGCCCAGAAATCGGCGTAAACAAACAAACGGTTTTTCTCATTGATTGGGACCATCCTGAAAAAAATCATTTTGCCATCGCAGAAGAAGTCACTATCCTCGCCTCCAATGCCAAGGCTTATACCAAGCGTCCGGACATCGTGCTTTATGTAAATGGCATTGCCTTGGGAGTGCTGGAGCTTAAGCGTTCCACCGTTTCCGTTTCGGAGGGGATTCGGCAAAACTTGGACAATCAGAAAAAGGAATTCATCGAGCCCTTTTTCTCGACCATCCAAATCCTTATGGCCGGCAATGATACCGAAGGTCTGCGTTATGCAAGTATCGAAACCAAGGAAAAATATTGGCTGGATTGGAAAGAAGACAGCCTGGTTGAAAATCGCCTCGATCGGGCTCTGTTGCAAATCTGCGCCAAACCGCGCCTACTGGAAATCTTCCACGACTTTATCGTCTACGATGCGGGCATCAAAAAACTGTGTCGGCAAAACCAGTACTTTGCCGTAAAGTGCTCGCAGGTCCGCATTCGCAAGCGTGAAGGGGGTATCATCTGGAATACCCAGGGATCTGGAAAAAGCCTTATCATGGTGTGGCTGGCCAAATGGATTCGTGAAAATGTCACCGATTCCCGCGTACTGATCATTACCGATCGAACTGAGTTGGATGACCAAATCGAAAAGGTATTCTTCGGTGTGGAAGAAGCCATTTATCGTACTAAAAACGGCAGCGACCTCATCGCCAAGCTGAATGCCAATGAAAAATGGCTGCTCTGCTCCTTGGTGCATAAGTTTGGCGGCAAGGAGGATGACGACTCCAGGAATAGCAAGGGTAGCATTAAGGGTAAGTCTGATGACACGTCTGAATTTCTTAATGCCATACAGAAATTGCCGCATGGCTTTTCGGCCAAAGGCGACCTGTATGTCTTCGTGGACGAATGCCATCGTACTCAAAGCGGTGACCTCAATCGGGCCATGAAAGCCATTTTACCCAATGCCATGTTCATCGGATTTACGGGGACACCACTCTTAAAAGCCGACAAGCAAAAAAGCGTAGAAGTTTTCGGCACCTATATTCATACCTATAAATTCGATGAGGCGGTTCGCGACGGCGTGATCCTGGACTTGCGCTACGAGGCTCGCGATATCGATCAGAATATCACCTCGCAGGATAAAATCGATCAATGGTTCGAAGGCAAGACCAAGGGTTTGACGCCTATTGCCAAGGCGCTGCTCAAACAAAAGTGGGGGACCCTGCAACGGGTCTTATCCAGCCAATCACGACTCAGTAAAATCGTCGCCGACATTCTCATGGACTTGACCACCAAGGACAGGTTAAGCAGCGGACATGGCAATGCCATGCTCGTTTCCGGCAGCATCTACGAGGCCTGCAAGTTCTACGAACTGTTTTCCAAAACCGAGCTCAAAGGCAAATGCGCCATTGTAACCTCCTATACGCCCGCCGCCGCCGATATCAAAGGCGAAGAAACCGGTGAAGGCGTCACGGACAAACAAGACAAATACGAAATCTATCGCCAAATGCTGGCCGATTGGTTCAACGAGCCCGCCGAAACAGCCGTCAATCGCGCCGAAGAATTTGAAAAGGCCGTCAAAAAAAAGTTCATCAACGAACCCGGCCAAATGAAGCTGCTCATCGTGGTCGATAAACTCCTCACCGGTTTCGACGCGCCTCCAGCCACCTATCTCTATATCGACAAACAAATGCGCGACCACGGTCTTTTCCAAGCCATCTGCCGCGTCAACCGCCTGGACGGGGACGATAAAGACTATGGCTATATCGTCGACTATAAAGACCTGTTCAAAAAGTTGGAAGGCGCCGTCAACGACTATGCTTCCGAAGCTCTCGACGGTTTTGACAAAGAAGACGTGGCCGGTTTATTGGAAGATCGTTTGGAAAAAGCCCGCGAAAAATTAGAAACCTGTCTCGAATCGATGCGCGCCCTGTGCGAATCCGTGGAACCGCCCAAAGACGAAGCTGCGTTCTACCATTATTTCTCGGCCAAAGATCATGGCAATGCGGAACAGCTTGCCGCCAATGAACCCCAACGGCTTGCCCTGTATACGCACACCGCATCCTTAATTCGCGCTTATGCCAATATCGCCAACGAAATGACCGAGGCCGGCTTCTCCGAAACCGAAGCGGCCGCCATCAAAGCAGAAGTCATTTACTTCGAAAACCTCCGAACCCAAATCAAAATGCATAGCGGCGATGCCATCGACCTTAAGCAATACGAGCCTGCCATGCGACATCTCATCGACACGTATATCCGGGCCGAAGATAGCGTCAAAGTTTCCGCTTTTGAGGATATGTCACTCATTCAGTTGATAGTAGAGCGTGGTGCCAAGGCTATCGAAGCTTTGCCGGAAGGCATTCAAAAAAGTGAGCAGGCCGTTGCCGAAACCATTGAAAACAATGTCCGCAAATTAATTCTGGATGAAAACCCCATCAATCCCAAGTACTATGAAAAGATGTCCCAACTCTTGGACGCATTAATCCAGGAGCGCAAAAAGGGAGCTCTGGACTATAAAAAATACTTGGAAAAAATCGTGACTTTGACACTTCAAGTCAAGGGCGGTCCTAATGCTTCGGACTACCCCAAGTCTTTGAACTCCCCTGCCAAGAAAGCCCTGTTTGACAACTTGTTCCAGAATGAAGCCCTGGCCTTAGCCGTCGACAATGCCATTCGCGGAAACTTGCAGGATGATTGGAAAAACTCGGCCATTAAGATTCGGGCCACCAGGCTTTTAATCAAAACGGCCATTCAGAATTTTCGTGAACAAGGAGCAACCGCAGGTGCAGGAGGCACAAGTTATTTCGGCGAAGACAATGACGGCTATTTGGCCGAAGATTTAGAAGTACTTACCAATAAAATTCTCGAATTGGTGAAAAACCAGAATGAGTACTGAGAATACTGAGCCGCATAAAATTACGGTCAGCGGATTTCCTGTCCAAATCATCCGCAAGGACATTAAAAATCTGCACCTTGGCGTATATCCACCCTTGGGTCGCGTGCGCGTGGCTGCACCCTTGTCAGTCAGCGATTCGGCAATTCGTTTGGCAGTAATTCATAAACTCGGCTGGATCAAACGCCAGAAAAAACAGTTCGCCGCCCAGCCCCGTCAATCCGCGCGTGAAATGGTTAGCGGTGAGACGCACTATTTTCAAGGCCGTGCTCATCGACTGCGTGTGGTGGAAGTGGAAAAAGGAGCTTCGGTTACTCTCAAGAATCGCTCTACGATATTAATGCGGGTTGCCGCTGGGAGTACCGTTGCGCAACGAGAACATTTGCTCCAGGAATGGTATCGAGATCAGTTAAAGGCGACTATTCCCCTTTTAGTGAAAAAATGGGAGCGGGTATTGGGTGTGAAGCTCGCTGAATGGGGCATTCGTAAGATGAAGACGAAATGGGGCTCTTGCAATACTTCGGCTTGTCGGATTTGGCTTAATCTGGAATTGGCGAAGAAACCAGCGCAGTCCTTGGAGTATTTGATTGTGCATGAACTCGTTCATTTGATTGAGCGGCGGCATAATGCGCGGTTTGTGGCGGTGATGGATAAGAAAATGCCGAAGTGGCGGTTGTATCGACAGGAGCTTAATTCGCAGCCCCTTGGATATGAGGATTGGCGGTATTGAAGTCGAAATGTCCGCAAACTGAATGAGTTTTAAAACGAAATGAAATCAGAATAAAGCGACACCGGAAAGACAGAAGTTGCACTGGCCGTTTTTACAAGTATTCCAAACTGAATGAGTTTTCCTGTCCTTGGTTTTTTTTGTGGATTACTTGGAAGGATAAACTGGAGTTGGAATTGGATCGGTGTCTTGGAATCAATCGTCTTCCATGATTTGTCCCTTTCAGAAAGTTTTTGGGATAGGATGGATTCCGTTTCACCCGGCTCTGCAGTCTCACCCGATTTTTCCGATCGGTCATAAAACCACGCCAAGGTAGAGCCTCCACATGAAGAGTTCTCAACATTTGACGCAATAGAAATGCGAACTGAACTCTTTCCTGCTATCGTCCAATTGACGCCAATATCCATGATCCCCTTTGAAATCTTTGGCTTCAGAGCATTGAGCGATAGATACCAGAGCGTGTCAGTTGCGTATTGAGCTAACATTCCAGGCTGTGCCAAGCCTAATGAAATTGCGCGAGGGGCCTGTCCAGCAATGGCATACTTTGCTTTTCGATTGCCATCAATTAAAATAATTTCCCGGATTGTTTCTGACGGCCCAGGCATGGACAATGGTGGACCCATCTCGTCCGAAGTTTCGTCCCATGACATTTCTGAAATTGCTATAAGGAGAGCTTTCCATTTTTCAGTTTGAAAATTTCCTTGAAACTCACCAGGGCCGGTGTCATGGCTTTCAGACCAGGATCTAAATCGACTCCATTTCACTGAACCATTCGGTTGGACGATGATTTTGGACTCAAGCTTTTCTGGACCAGAGCATTCATTCGTATTCCGTGCCGTTGTGTATTCACAACGGGCGGTAGTAGCGCCAAAATCCTTTTTTTTCAAGAGCGAAAGCGCTAACTCTTTCAATTTCTTGAGCTCAAGATCTCGCGTGGCTAGGCAATCCAGGCTAAACACTAAAAGGAGGATTGTTGCAAGCCAAATACACCTAGAGAACCAATGATTCATGCCTTACCTTTTTTTAAAACTTTAAAAAATTATGATTTGAATTCGAAGATCTCGGAAAAGCACATTCCGGTCAAAATCGGAATTCCCGCAAGGGTATCAATGTATCGAGTCTGTTGAAACCGTAGCTTTCCGATAAGCTTTTGGTTTGGCGCAAGCTTCAGGTCCGAATACAGTTTGACTGTAATAGATTTATCTGGATCCAAGGGCCAAAGAATTTCTGAATCTCGATTAGGAATGTCTAGCATTGTCGAAGTCCAGTCGGGGGGTAAGGCCGTCATTCCCTCCGGAGCTTCCCTGTCCAGTGCATATTGGAATAAAAACCCATCTTGATTGTCAGGATTAGAAAGCACTATTCCTACGGTTAGTTTGCCTGGATTTTTTAGAACTAGAGTAATCGAAAAGCCTTGGCTAGAGGTTTCAAGAGTGACGAATTGCATTTCCACAGCCCAAAGACATTCCCCCTGGGAAGCTTGATTTATTAAGGGGGCTAAGGCGACAAGAAAATCAGATCCTGGAGCAGAGGTGGAATGGTCTCTTGGACCCCACTCAAGCTTTTCAATTGTATTAGGAAAAAATGCGGTTAAATTGGTAACCGTATCCCCAGGGTCAGCCATTCGTTCTGGAAAACTGTCGGGACCCAAATTTCCAAGTTTGTCCCAAACGTTGTCAATGTCGTGATTTTGGCAAAAGGCGCGCCAAATCCCTGGCCAAACCTCGCCCCTTTCCATGAAGTCCCCTCGTCGAAAAAACTCTAATTCGCCATTTCCCTTGACAGTTAGCGTCGTCTGTTGAGTGGTTAAGCCAGATCCAATTCCTACTCCAGACATGCTCTTGTACTCAATGCTCGATTTCATTTTTGATTCAGACGTTCCAGAAAAATAGGCTTCAGAAAGTCGATCGAAATTCATTTGCCAGCTACCTTTGCTTCTACTAATACCCTGTCTTCGTCTTTTCCACCACTATTTTTGATTAGCTTGCGAGCCATTGAAACAAAATTTGAGTAATGCCTCTTTTTGATCTTGTTATTGTTTTCATTGACCAAGCTACTACCCATCAAGGTCGTATTGTCCAACCCATTTATTGCACCATCACCATTCACGGAAGAATCTACAGCACCCTTTGGGTATTCGTCCGGTTGACCCACAAGATGCCCTACCTCGTGGGCTCCCATGGCAATCCGATCATCACCATAGAACAAGAGTCCTGCATTGGATCGTAAAGGACCGGGTGAAAGACAGATAACATCTTCACCGTAGGCATCAACTTTTTCCATCGTGAATTCTAAGCTAAATTCATAGCTACAGCAGAATTTTTCTGGAGGGGCTTTGCAATCTTTGCGTCTAATATTGAAGACTTCGGACCAACGTTTATTCGAATCGTTTATCCATGCATTTCGCTTGTTTTCGTAATCTTCCCACTTGTAATCTTCCACTGGGTCGGGCCAGATCGCATCTTTTGATTTGACCCAATGGGCTTTATTCCCAGTTTTGATGATGGGAAGGGTTCCATAATCCCCTGAATCAATGCCTGCTGAAGTTGGAATAAGTTTCCACTCTTTATTATCCCAGTATTCCACTGGAGCCATCGTGTTTTTTTTGCATCGTGCCCAACGCATTCCTGCCCAGGGGAAATCACCGCCAACGCCTTTAACACCAGCCTTGGTTAAGTCAACATATGTGGCACCCCAAGTTTTCATGACTTTCTTTTTTACAGTAATTTTTTGGGTTTTCCCTTCGATCGCCTGGGTAAATCTTGAATGAACTCCGTACTTGCCCCACTGAAATTTTTGATCAAAAATTTCCGGTTTGCCAGCATGCACTTTTTTGACCTTCAAGTTTTTAGTTGGGTCATACTTTTTACCTGATATTTCCAGGTCTGTGAATATTTCTGCTTCCGGTAAGGGTTTACCATCCTCGCCATTAGAGAAATGTACACTGTGTACTACCCAAATGAGTTCGAATTTTCCTGAGGTTATTGTGCACTTTGTCTCTTCACATACTTCGGATTCTGTAGCCAGTTTCACCTTTACTTCAGTACCCGCTGGTAAGGTCGAATCTCCAAGGAGCTTTACCGAATCACCGCATTGAGCCGTCTCTACATCCCAATGTAAGTTGCTAATTGGTTCGGTGGATTTCCCACCGCCGCCCTTCTTTTCCACAACCAAACCATCATAAAAAAAGCACCCAAACCCAGCCGTCCGCCGCTTTCCCTCCCTGCCCACCTGACTTTTGCACGCATTCACGTCCAACTTAGCACAAGGATAATGAATCGGAAAATTCTTATTCGACTTCAATAACAACACCGCTACTCGTCGATTCGCTTCACAGGCGCCTTTCGTTTCTTCCACCAAATTAAACTCACTACAACCCGCTATTGGACTCCCATTGATATCGTCAAAGTTTTTTGCCTTCAAACTCAATGAATTGCAGTCATCCATAAAACTTTGGTACATGGCCTTACGCGTGTCGCTCCCAGCTTTGCCATCCTCAACCAAGCCCTGCTTTTTCTGAAACTCCTTCACCGCGCCTTGAGTCTTAGGCCCATCCTGCCCATCAGACGCCCCTGGATCATGCCCTAAATGCCTCAGCAAATCCTGAATACAAACCAAATCCCACTTTTCCTCTTTATCCAATTCACTCCAAATTCCGGTATCCTTCATCAGAAAACTAAAAACCGATTTCGCCCGGCGCTCCGATAAGGCCTTATTGTATTCTTCTTTGCCCACTGCATCCGCATGTCCGAATACCGTCAACTTTCCATCCGGATTCTTTTCCCGCCAAGTTTTAATCGTGGCACACATGCTCTTGAGTGCGTCGGCATGCTTGGGGTGTAAAAAGCTTTTGTCGAAAGCGAAGGTCAGATCAGGCAGGATATGCGATTCGATCATGCGCTCAGACATCTCATCGACGAGCTTAGTCGTAGCCGATCCGTCTAAAAGCACCGAATCCGAATGCTTGGCAGTGAAAAAATAATTCACCTTCTGCAAACTATTGCCAGTGGCATCCTTATAACTGGGTATGTAA
>JAYTHY010000123.1:0-21054 GCA_043732185.1 Fibrobacteria bacterium | reverse complement strand
CTTTAATGTGGATGAAGGAGTATTCTATTTCTGAGAATAATGACGCCAGGATACACGACCACGGAAGAGTCGAAAAGATACTTTTTAGGAATCAGAGATTTATCAATATCGGCCCGGGAATATTGATCTTTAAGCGCCTTAATCCCATTTTCAGCTTCGAGTTTTTTCCAATATCGGACAAATTCCTCCTGGGACTTGACTTCGTGAGCAATGTTGGTGTCGGATAGGAATCCTTCAAATTTATTTTTTTGGACGTGACTGGCCTGGTCCATTAAAGAATCCGAAAGATGCCTATTTTTCAAAACCATAACCCGATTGTTTTGTTTCATTTCTGCACCAATGACAATCTGAAAGGCCTTCAAGCTATCGATTTTCTGGGTTTTAGCTGACGGCGACTGCCCATGGACCCATGCGATGCTGGTTAGCAAAATCAAAACAAACCATACTTTTCGGATCTTCATAACTGTGCTCCATTGACTAAAGATGCTTTTACTTCGCTTGATTTTATGAATCTTCTCAGATTGGTCAGTCCTCTTTTCTTTATTTGCCGGACTCGCTCACGGCAGAGGCCATAGCGATTGGCGATTTCCCCCAAGCTATTGGAAACGCCCGAGTCCATACCAAAGTATAAACGAAGCACTTCCCTCTCTCTAAGATTCAATCTCGATAATAAGCCCGCTAAAACATTTCGGGTCTGCTTAATATCCATTTGCATTTCCACATCGGGTTGAGAACGATCTGCCAAGGAATCCTGGAATTCAGAACCGCCTTCACCTTCGGCTGAGTAATTTAAGGATACGGTGGGTTGAGACAATAGCCTGCAATCGCGGATACGATTCGCATCCAGCCCTGTTTCCAATTCCAACTCCTCAACGGTAGGTTCGCGGCTTAACTTTTGGAACAAGGCACGCGTGGCATTGTTTATTTTGTGGATGCCCATCGTAAAAGATGCGGGGATGCGCATGAATCTGGATTGGCTTGCCAAGGCCTCAAGTATTCCTTGACGGATCCACCAAACTGCATAAGAAATAAAACGGGTCTCCTTGGAACCTTCAAACCGCAAAGCAGCCTTTATTAAACCCAAATTTCCTTCATTGATCAAATCTCCTAGGGGGAGACCTTGGTTTCTATAATTGCGGCATACCGCCACCACAAATTTTAGGTTCGCTTCAACTAAAATCTTGAGAGCATGTTTGTCACCCGCATGGATTCTCAATGCAAGAGCGTTTTCTTCCTCGGTCGTCAGTTTAACGGAATGCTTAATATCCTTCATGTAAGCTGAAACAGCCTCCGTTTCAAATTTTGACTTCCTCAAGGAATACTTGGTTGTCGAAATCATGCGGTTACCCTCCTTCTGGTATTGTTACAAGTGGTTCCATAACCCTACCTTGATTGACAAGCGAATTACATACCACGATTTGGAAAAACCAAGTAGAAGCCCATACCTCAAATAATCACTTGATTGATAAAATAATGCCGCAGTCCACTGCGTCAATTTGACAATTCTGAACGGAGCATTGAGCCAGCTTGACAATTTTTATCCTTGGCAGCAAAATTTTCTTGCACCTGCGTTTGAAATGATCGATTTTGAAACCGTGTCTCGATATAAATACGGAAACTGGAAGGGATTGTGCAATGAGCATTATTGAAATCCATGGGTTGACCAAGGATTATGCCCTAGGAAAAACTACCGTGCATGCTTTGCGAGGCATCGACCTATCTATTTCCAAAGGGGATTTGGTAAGCATCATGGGACCATCCGGAAGTGGGAAAACCACTCTTCTCAATGTAATTGGGTGTATTGATTTAGCGACTTCCGGAACTGTCAAGGTAAGCGGAATGGATTTAGGCACGCTTACCGATCGGCAAATCACGGATTTGCGTCTTAATCACCTGGGCTTTATTTTTCAAACCTTTAATTTGATTCCAGTATTAACTGCCACGGAAAACGTGGAATTTCCTTTGCTGTTACAAAAGAAGTTGTCGCATAGGGAAATCCGAACCCGAGCGGAAAAGCTGCTTGATGAAGTGGGCTTGACGGAATTCCGCCATCATCGACCAGCCGAACTATCCGGCGGTCAGAGGCAAAGAGTGGCCATCGCTAGAGCACTGGTTACCCATCCAGACATAGTTTTGGCCGATGAACCTACTGCCAATCTCGATTCGGTTACCGGTGAGTCCATTTTGGAACTGATGAAATCTCTAAATCAAAGTGAGCAAACCACATTTGTATTCTCCACCCATGATAAAAACGTACTCAAGTACGCTAAAACCGTTATACAAATCAAGGATGGAAGAATAGATGCCGGGTAGGTTATGCATCTGATTCTGAAAATTGCCGCGCGCAATTTGTGGCGTCATCGTGGACAAAGTCTGGTGGTGGGCGCCATACTCTTTCTTGGCGCGCTCATCATGACTCTGGGAAACGGCGTGATATCAGGTATGGAAACGGGCTTAAATAAAACCGTCGTACACGGTTTTACAGGCGATGTGGTACTTATCTCAAACAAACAGGAAAGCGACAATGTCTTTATGGAGATGATGGGAAAAGCCATCGAACCTATTCACGGATTTACGGCAATTCGAAAGGTTTTGAGCGCAAATCCTGATGTTGAAAATTTTCTCCCCGTAGGGAAAAACATGGCTATGGTGCTGAATGAAGACGGAGGCGCGTCAACCTTTCTCTACCTCTTAGGCGTAGATTTCGAAAGCTACCAAAAAATCTTTCCAGGAAATCTGGACTTGGTCGAAGGACAGCTTCCGAAAAAAGGGCAACCGGCCTTGATGCTGCCCACTGGGGCTAGAAAAGAAATTCAGCGCCAGACGAATATCTGGTTTCTACCAAAGGGCAAAATCCTCGATACTGCCCATTTGGAAAAGGACATCGGTACCAATTACCACGATCTCAGTTTAAAATCCAGCATGGTGATGATGGGGTTCAACGCGGAAAATTCCGCGACGGATCTTCGTCTGGATGTAGATGGAATTTTCAGATACCACGCATTGAACACCATTTTCGGAAATTTCGCATTAATTGATATCGAATCCTTTCGTCAATGTCTTGGATATTTTATGGCAGGAGAAAAATCCCAAAGTCAGATTTCCAATCGAGACAGTGCCCTATTTTATAAAACTGAAATAAGCCTAGATGACATGTTTTCTGAGAATACTTCCATCGCTGAAACCCATGCTGGCGTCAAAACTCCCATAGATTGGAGTCGCAAAATCCAATCCAAAAGCACCGGAGCAAACGTGGAAGCGGGTGATTATAATCTCGTTCTCATCTTTTTGAAACCCGGTATAAACCATCACGAAGCTCTTACCAATTTGAACGCCACTCTTAAGGCAGCAAAATCTGGTGTCCGCGCCGTGGATTGGAAATCAGCCTTGGGTCCAGTGGGTAGCATTGCCACTCTGATTAAAGGAGCGCTTTTCTTATTTGTGGGTTTCCTTTTTTTCGTGGCAGTCATCATAATTGTCAACACCTTAAGCATGGCGGCACTGGAAAGGACTTCGGAACTTGGTATGATGCGGGCAATAGGGGCACGAAAGGGTTTTATCAGTCTAATGTTCCTGATTGAAACTGCATATTTGGCTCTGCTTTTTGGAGGACTCGGCATACTCACAGGGATGCTCATGGTTATGGTTCTTCCCTATTTCAAAATATCATCAGACAACGACATGTTACAGTTGTTTTTTGGGGGAGATACCTTTCATCCCTTACTTACAGGTGGGGATCTGATCTTGGCCGTTTTACAATTGCTTTTTGTGACCCTGACCGCAGTTGTGTATCCACTTATTTTGGTCAGGAAAGTAACGCCTTTGGACGCGGTGAATAAGGAATGAATATGGAAATCCTATTCCGCATCAGCCTACGCAATCTTTTCCGCCAAAAGCGTCGAAATCTTTTTCTGGGTGCCGCCATCGCCTTGGGTATGGCAATTCTTGGAGTCGCAAATGCATTTTCGCACGGAATATCCGATGTCCTTTTCAACCGTTTATTAACGTATATGTCGGGGCAGGTCAGTGTAGTATTTACCCAAAATGGGAATATGACTCGCCCGTTTTTCCCGGATGGCCAACGCATGCTGGGACTCATTACCAAGACGCTTCCTGTTGGATTCTCCACCGAAGAAGCCATTGGTATTTTAGCGCGCGTAATAGGCAATGCCAGAACCGACAATATGATACTGGTTGGCCTTAATGTGGATGCTACGAATAGCAGTAAGGTTATGGAAGAAATGCGCCCGGATTTTCGTATGGTTGAGGGTGATTTTGAAAGCTTATTAAGAACGGATTTGGAAAACCCGGTTCTTCTATCCAATGTTAAAGCCAAAAACTTAAACGTTAAGGTGAATGACATGCTCCGCATTCGCTTCCAAGACGTCCACGGCCAAAACCAGGCGGCCCGCTTGACGGTGGCGGGTATTTTCAACCCCGCCAATATTTTTATGGCAACGCCGGCATTTTTCAAGATGGAGGACATTAAGCGCATTGCCGGATATAGTCCTGATGATATTGGAGGATTGCATATCACGGTTTCCAATCCAAAAAAGAATGCTGTGCCTACTGCAGATTCCGTGCACGCGCGATTGGTTCCCCCTATTGCATGTGTGCATGGCACGGTGGCGGGCAAAATTAAAACCATTTCAGTAACGGTATTTGGCTATAAAGTAGACTCGGCTTCCTTGAAAAATTTGACGGGAATACTATCGGCCTTTGCTCCCAATCGAAATGCATTAAGCCGTGATGATGTGCTCATAAGCCGCACACTGGGGGATAGCTTACAGTTGGGCATAGGCGATAAAATCGAGTTCTCGTATCCGACAAAATTTCAGAATTCGAATGGTCCTACACCAGCTTCGGCTTTCGTAACCCTTACTATCACAGGATTTCTTCCAAATCCTTCCCCATTTACAGGCCACAGTATCCTTGTAAACGACAAAGATTTCTATGGCTTCTTTTATGGCAATTGGCCCAAACCCTCTGCTCAAGCCCTCTCACAGTTTCTGGACACCTTGAGCCCAATCTTCCCTTATCTTAACAGGGAATGGGTATTGCTGGACCGTACGCGCAGCACCTCGGACCTAAGGAAAAAATACGTCGATATCGCGCGGCTCAAGACCAAGGCGACTACCGTAGACGTGCAGACCATGTATGAAAGCGCCAGCATGATCATCAATCTGGAATACGCTCTCAACATCATTACTCTATCCGCAGTACTGATTCTTTTTTTCATAATCCAAGTAGGTGTCGTCAATACCCTCCGCATGACTATTCGGGAACGGACTCGGGAAATAGGCACCATGCGATCCATTGGCATGCAAAAATCAGATGTGCGGAATATATTTTTGATGGAAACCTTTTTTCTCACCCTTTTCTCCTGCTTAGTGGGATCGGCCCTCGCTTTTCTTGCCATGGCGCTTCTGAAACTCATTCGATTTTCAAGTACGGACAATCCATTGGGGATGCTAATCGTAAATCATCGGTTGCATTTTGTGCCCAGCTGGGTCGGTACCCTTTTTTACTTGGTGCTTATACTATTCATTGCGGCGGTTACGGCTTGGTTCCCGGCGCGGCGGGCTGCGAGCCTTTCTCCATCCGATGCGCTGAGGCATTTTGGGTAGACGATGCGAATAATCAATGCCTTTAGGGGAAAAAAAATAATGTGTGAAATTCGACCCTGCTTTTCGACTGGTTCTACATCCCTAATATGGTTTCTTGTCATGGCCCAAATCATCCCTAGCTTGGCTCAACCAAAAGGATCTGACCTTTTAACTAAAATGGAATCCAATACTCGTATGCGTTCGGATATTACCGCGACAGTATCGCTGACGCAGCAAAAAACTGGACAGGGTATCAAAAACATCGATATGCTTTTTTACCGAAGAGATAGCGACAAATCATTTTTGATCATCATGACAGGGCCGGAATCAGACAAGGGCAATGGGTATTTAAGGGTTGGCGAAAATTTTTGGCTTTATCGCCGCAATACGCGCGCTTTTCAGCATATCAACCGAGATGAAAATATCGGTGGAACGGATGCCCAAGGGGATGATTTCGAGGATCGGAAATTGACCGAGCTTTATGCTCCCTTAACCGATTCCACAGGAAAAGAAATGATTACAGAAGCAATCCTTGGAAAAATTCCAGTGTATCGCATGCAAGTGAAAGCAAAAGCGCGTGATGTGGATTATCCAAACAAAACCTATTGGGTGCGCCGCGATAATTTTCTGGTGCTCAAAGAACAAAGCTTTTCACTATCGGGAACGCTCATGCAAACGGCCTATTCCTTGAAGTATACGGCTATCAAGGAACATTATATTCCGGTGGAACAGGTATTTATAGACGAATTTGAAAAGGGCAATAAAACAAAATTGAACATTTCTGGCATTGCTACCAATCCCATCAGCAACGATATTTTCACTAAGGCGTATCTGGAAAACTTGAGCAAATGAAAAGCGAGGTTGGAATTCGATTCAGGTTTTTGATTTTGATACTGCTGGCCTTTACCTTGGCAATTTCGGAAAATGTGGGTCTCCCCGTAACCTCTCAGAAAAAATCCCCGGAAAACTCCCCGGAAGAAAACGAGTTGTTTTCGGATTCCAATACCGTGGTAGACTCCTCTATCCATTTCCATGATCAAAATGCCGCCAATCCAAACCCTAAATCCGTAGGGCTTTCAGGAAGTATTCTCACCTATACGCAGCCTACACAAAATCGCGCATATTTTTCTGATTGGGATGTGGAACAATCTTTCCTCAATTCTGGCGCAGTTGGAACTGCCTTGTTGGATATAAGAATGCGGGAAGGGTTCAGAGCATTTGCAGATCTCGAATGGTCCTTAAACGCCGGAAAGACGGACGATTCCAGTACGAAATTCCACGTACCAGAAACTTTTTTGGATGCCAATATCCATCACAAAATATGGCTAAGAATGGGAAAACAGGTGCTTCAATGGGGTCGAGGCTGGTTCTTCAATCCAACCGATTTGATCAATGTAGAGCATAAATCTTTTTTCCGTCGCATCGGTGGCCGAGAAGGTGTTTATGGCGCCAAGGTTCAAGTGCCATTTGGCACTGCCGTCAATTTATATGGATTTCTAGACGTGGATGGTGTATCTCGCCTCGACAGTGTTTCCGGAGCCGTGAAGGCGGAGTTTCTCATAAAACGAACCGAGTTGGCACTAATGGCATGGGACGGCGGCCATCGCGATCCTGTATATGGAGCGGATCTTTCTTCCCGAGTTCTAGGACTTGATGTCACTTTGGAGGCCGCGTTATATCAAGTGTTTCAGACCCAGACTTTGCTTTTTAATAATGGCATTCCCAGTCCTGGTCGCAAGGAGGAGAAGTGGCAGTCACGGATGGCGGTTGGCCTGGGTCGAAGCTTTTCCATGTCCGGGATTCCGAACCGGGTTACTTCTGTCGTGGAATACTACTTCAATGAACCAGGCTCCGAAAACAGGAAGATGCCGTTTGCGGACCTGATGCGACAAGCGGAGCTCGCAGGATTTTCCCCAGTGGAAGCGCTTGCCTTGGCATCAAAGAATGGCGCTTATGAACCGAATTCATACTCCCGGCATTACGTGGCTTTTTTCACCAGCTTAAGCCGTTTCATCCTTTCCGATATGACGCTTTCCTTCAACGCGATCGGAAATTTAAATCAAAATTGTGCGATGCTCTCCACCACCCTCGGCTACCGCAATCTGAACAATTTTGGCATGACGCTGTCAGTGAATGGATTTGCCGGTCCCATTGACAGGGAATACACCCTGTCAAAACAAGCAACGCAAATTCAAATCACAGCGGAGGTCTTCTTTTGAAATGGGAGTTGAATCAATTGCGACATAGCGCGGCGAAGTCGCCGTTATTGGGCATTTCTTCCCGAGTCAGGGCATAAACCTTTCCCCCATGGAGAAGGGCATGCACGCAAGCCAAATTAGCCAAATCTACGGCTCCGGGAACATAGGAATTCTGGAGGTTTATTTTTCCACTGGCCTTATCAAATATTCCCCACTGCACTTTTCCCGCTTCCAGGAATAAGTGGGTGAGACGTCCATAGAATGCCGAAGGAACTACATCAGTTACACCGGACGCACCACGTCCCGTAGCAAGGTTTTCCTTAAAAATATGCGTAGCCCGATTGCACTCCTCTTTTTCCAGGTGTTGGAAAAGGGAGTTTGCGCGGCCATGTAAGTCTTCAATTTTATCCTGAGAATCCGGGTTACCGATAATTTCTTCTGCTATTAACTGTGGATATTTACTGACTTCACGATATATGGGCAATAAATAGCCCACTCCGGCCAGGACGAGCGGCAGGTTCTTTTTGGACAGCATTGAATGGACGCCATGATCGATAGCTTGGAAGAAATGCTGGATTTCCTGCTTCATCAATTTTCCATCTCCTTGGCCGCTTCCATATCCAAAATAAGCGGACCCATGTCCTCCAGAACCAGGATTGGAGTTGGTGTGAAAAGAGACTTGCCCATTGGATTCTTGGAAATGCGGTGTTTTTTGAATATTGGTTTCAGTTCCTGTGAGAGGTATCTCGTGCATGGATACTCCATCACAATCCCATAATCGTACTGAGTGAAGACTGAGACCAAGCAGATAATATCGCTCCCGATCAACGGACAAGGGAAGAATATAATCGAGTTTGAAATGCGTGTCGATTTCCATTAAAACCGGAGGCGATTTGGATAAAAGCAGGATTGATGAAAACCCTTTACCAGAAAAAATGGCCAAACCTTTTCCCCGAAAACGCGACGCCTCGGTTTCTAGCATGACCCTTTCCACAGGGGCCAATAGTTCTTCTTGGTCTTCTGGTGAGACTTCCCGTCGCTCCAATTCCAACAGGGCTTTCCGCTTAAGATTGCCAAGTTGAATGTGCACCTCCCGCAAATTATTCGACGATTTTTCCAATGGAATATAAAGGGAAAGCCGGAATTCTGAAACGCGCCATTCCGCTTTGGTCTCGATTAGGCTCTCTATCAACTTCTTATTGAGACGTGTTTCAAACTGCATGGGGACTTGGCTTATCGGCTTGACCTGGCTCATTTTTTCTCCTTTATAAAGGCTGGAATTCTCTCTATAAAAACAAATTAATAGAAGTCTGTGTCCATAGTTAAATACCAGGAAGCGTCTAAAAAGCTCCATTTTTTATTGTCAAAACGGCTCGGTTTTTCCAGGATCAAACTCAGGGGTGGAACCTGCTTCTGCCAACGATTATATTGACTGGAAACATGGGTCAGCTAGAACATCTTATACTTGCAATCGAACACCTAGGCCTCTTGGGTTATGCGGTATATTGTGCTTGCGTAGCACTTGGTGGAGTCCTGCTGCTTCCTGGGCTTTTTCTAACCGTTGGGGGAGGATTCCTGTTCGGGGTGGTTAAGGGATCTGTTTTGTTTGTTGTCGGCCAAACGCTGGGTGCTTGCTTGGCATTCTTCCTGGGAAGATGGTTTTTAAAATCCTGGGTTATCCGCTACTTATTGAAACATCCAAAACTCGGAATACTCAATACCACCCTGGCGGAGGAAGGCTGGAAATTCATTGCCATAACACGCATGACTCCCTTATTCCCCTTTAAAATTTCAAATTATATATTCGGCGCCATCGGATACCCATTCTCGGCCTTTTTAAGGGGCACGTTTTTAGGGATCCTTCCCCTTTCCATTACACTGGTATATCTTGGTTCCCTGATCCAGGACTTCAGTGGGCTGGCGAATCAAAATACTCTCCGGGATCCATTAGTCCGGGGAGTTGCGCTCGCGGCAGGAGTTGTGGCCCTGATCGGTATGGCCCTGATTTCTAAAAGAGCAACTCGAAATTATCTTGCATTGGTGAGAGCATCGGAAAAATCCGGCTAGGGAAACCTTCAGAGTATTTGTTCTTTTGAATTTTCCGCGGCGGATTCAGCCCATGCACTTCCAGCCGCTCGACCAAGATTCGCAATCAGGTTCCACTCCGCAGATACAATGTTCTTAAATTCGTCCCATGCGTTTTCATGTTCGTGCAAAGCTTTGGATTCCCGACGGGCAGTCTGAAAGAGCGCCAAGACTTTACGGGCGCATGCCGTATCTGAAAATTCCTCTACGGTTTTAAGTGCGTTGGATTTTAATAACGCACCTTTCTCCTTAGTCAGCGCAGCCACCCACGCTAGCGCATGCGTGAACTCAATTTGATTTTCCCTAGATAAAAGTCTTCCGTTAAATTCATCCCGAACCACGTCTTCTACGCCCGGTGCCCGGACTGCAACCACAGGAACTCCGGCAGCCATGGCTTCTGCAATCACCAGTCCTTGGGTTTCAGACTGGGACGCAAAGGCAAAAACATCCATGGCATGGTAAAGCCCATGCAGAACACTTCCATTTAAGTTGCCCAAGACAATAATACGATTCCCCACATCGGATGCCAGGTAACGGTTTTTCAATTCAACTTCCAGGGGGCCGGTTCCCGCCACCAGAAACCAAGCTTTAGGGTTTTCTTCCAGAAACGCCAACACGGCATCACTCAAAAAGGTCAGGTTTTTTTCCGGTGCCAGGCGGCTAACAAAGCCAACAGTAAAGGCGTCTAACGGAATGCCGTATTTCTTCCTAAAGGCAGGTCCATTCCCCTTAGCAATGCCCACTACATCCACACCGGTTGGAATGATATCGATGGGTTTCACCACTTGACGTCTGCGCAACTCCTCTGCGACGAAATGACTGGGAGCAATGACATGGTCGCAAAGATTTGCATAGCCGGCCACCATGGTCGTGACAAAGCGCTTCATGGCTTCGTTTTCCCCTCCAGGGACGTAATGGAGATAATGCTCGTAGAAGGTGTGAAAGGTATAGATTAGGGGGATTTCCAAATTTACGGCCAATCGCAATGCCGTATTGCCCAACAAAAATGGATGCTGAGAATGGATCACATCCGGTTTGAAATCAGCTAGAAATTCCGACAGGTAAAACGGAACCGGCAACTGCACGCTGAATTCTGTGCCATTAAAATGTTTTAAAGCAGGGACACGAATTACGTCTACTTCCTCTTCTTGTCCATCAAATTCCGGCGCTACGATTTTGACCTTATGCCCTAGCTTACGGTATTGGCCGGCAAAGGTGTCAATGGAACGCGGTACGCCCCCGGTAAAAGGACGGTAGGTGTTGGTCATGATCAAAATCTTCACATTCTTACCTTTTGATACACGTGGCGATGCGGCTCTTTGCTAATTGCCACCCATCCGTGTCCGGGAAACCGCACCTCGATTTCCGGTGGTTTAGCAAACCAATTTCCGGACCAACGCAATTCTACCTCATCACCGGTAACTTGCAAGGTTACAGTTACCAGGCCAAAACGGGTGGGGGCAGGGCCAAACGATGCGGGCTTACCTCCTTCACACCAGTCCGGGTTGAGTCCAGCGCCTAAAATAAGTTTGTCCGAAAATTCTTCTTCGAACAGAAAACAATTGCGCACCATCATAATCCATTCCGCTGCAGCCCAAGCATGTTGGCCATCGCCCATGCAACCGGTTCCCAATTGGGGATGGATGGCTTCGGGCCATTGTCCCGTTGGCGTTGCCAAACTTGCGATAGACTCCATTATTTTCTGGAAGCGAGGATCTCCCGCTCTGAGCAGGCACTGAGCGATATGCAAGCTGAGATAGGGGTTGATGCCCGAATGACTGATGTCGTGATAGAACGCGTCTTTAACAAAGCAATGCCCATAAAGAAATTCCAAAGTGGCGAGCAACCTTGGGTCACGGGACGGCCATAACTGGAGGGGAAAGCCAACAACCACAGAACCTACAGCTCCACTGTCCAGCCGTCGATAGGGAGAAGCGGGCATGGCCACGGAATTTATGGCAGTGCAAACCATTTCCAGACTTTTATCCACAGCCTTGCTCAGCAATTCCGCTTCTTGGCCCGCTTGAACGGCCGTTTCCGAATTTCCGGTTTGGGAAAGCATTTCCTCAGCCAAACGCAAACCGCTGATGGTCCAAAAATCATCCCAATAGTAATAGTCATTCGGACCCAAATGTTCGGCGCTAAAACCAGCTGGTAAAAGTTCCGAATGTCGTTTTCCGGAATCCGGCTTCAACCGTTTATGAATGATCCATTGCACGGCCTTGCGAATGGCCGCCACCCATTCTGGTTTTGGAATGACATGGAACAGTCGGCAATACCGGCCCAAGGCCCAAAGCACTTGCCCATTGGAATCCCATTCGCCTTCTTGAGAACGGAAATAACCGTTCGCCGATTGATGGTCGATAAAGTAATCGAGGATTTTTTCCGACAGTTGGCGGTGTCCGGCGCACATGAGAGCATGCAGAATAATAGCTGCATCACGATACCAGAACCGTTTGTAGGTATAGGGTCCCGCGTATACCTCGCCGGGGGACAACAGCAAAACCGTAGATTTCGCCGCGGCAAAAAGAAATTGAAAACTACCCGAGCCTCCGGAAAAATCGACACCGGCGCCATTCGCTTCGCTCCATTTTTCCTCGGCTTTAAAAGTAAACTTCTCTAATTTATGGGAGTTTATCAAAGGTACCTTTAATGTTACCTCGGACTCTCCCCCTGCCTGTACGCGGTATAATGCGGCGCCGGTAGCCATACCCACCTGACATTCCACTTTGTCCCTGCCCATAAACCCACCGGACTTCAGCGACAGGAAAACATCACCGTCACGATAATCAGATAATGTGTGTTTATCCGGAGGTCGGGAAAAATGCACCTGATGCACTCCGTTGATACTCCATCCGCGGACCTCTTCCAACATGGCAATCCTATTCACAAAACTGACGCCTTCTGGATTGTAAGGACGTATTGATCCTACCAGCCAGCCGGAAATGTCCGAAGCGGCTCTGAGGCGTAAGAGGCACGTAGGAACACCGTCCTCCACGACCACTTCCGCGCACATTTTCAAATGCATTCCCGTTTTCTCAAATTCCGTGGTAACGCGAAGATTGCCGTCCATCTCTAACTTTTGTGACGCCTTTTCCATTCTACTCGGGATCAGCGCCTCGCCGTTGTCCGCCATGAACCAGGCGTCTAAAGACCAACTGTCGAAAAAAGGCATCAACAATCCACGCCCATCCACTATTGGCGTTTCCGGGCTTTCCGGGTAGCCAACTGCGGTCCAATTCCTCTGCGTGAGATTTATATGCGTTAAGGCAAAGGCTCGTGGAATAAAGGCGGGATCGCGTGGGTTAAACTGCTTGTGTACCCAGAAGGGCCAAACCCAATCCAAATTATGTTGGATAAAATTATTATTGATGAATCCGCGGGCGTGCAGAACCATTCCTGCCCTCAGAAGCTCCATCGGTGCCACAGTTTGAGTGGGCTGAGACACGGCGTTGAATCGAGCCAGAACGGAAATCGGGTCTATGAAGCCTTTTTTTTGGGCTACGGACCGCAATATGTACTTCCACGGAATCCAATTATGCCACATTATGCATACCCACGATAAAAGGACTCAAGTCCAAGAACCAGCGATGAGATTCCTCCATACCTATAAAGAAATAATATCACCAAAGAAAGGCCACCTTTTTCGGCGGTGCACGAATTGTTACTTTTAACCTTTAAGACCCTGGAATTGTCTCAAAAATCCAAAACGCCTACCAAGTGAGAAACGACTCATAGCAGGTTCATGTTCTCACTGCTGAGGCAAATTTTTTCCAAGAAAGACACGGATGGAAATGGAAGCCCAGGCTTTTCGTACCAAAGTTTTGGATTTGGGTGCTCTTTCCCCCATTGCTTTGCGCACTTTCCAGATAAATATCGGCAAAAAATGCAACCAAGCTTGCGTGCACTGTCACGTTGACGCCTCTCCCGCAAGAACGGAAAGCATGTCCCTAGAAACCATGAACGCTTGTTTGAAGGTTATCCGGGAAACAGCTGGTATTGAGGTTGTAGACATTACCGGCGGGGCTCCGGAAATGCATCCGCTTTTTAAATATCTCGTTCAGGAATGCCGTGCCCTCGGCAAGCATGTCATCGACCGTTGCAACTTGACCATACTTGAGGAACCGGAATTCGCCTTTCTTTATTCGTTTCTGAGCGAACATAAAGTGGAAATTACTGCTTCGCTTCCTCATTTTTCCGAAGCTACGACCAACAAGCAACGTGGAAATGGTGTTTTTTCAGCGTCCATCAAAGCCTTGCAAAAGCTGAATGCCTTGGGGTATGGAAAAAGATTGCCGCTCAATCTAGTCTATAATCCCAACGGATTTTATTTAAGTGCCTCGCAATCCCAATTGGAATCCGAGTTTAAAATTAAACTCAAGGGCCTTTATGGAATTGAATTCCATAATCTTTATTGCATCAATAACATGCCCATAAACCGCTTTCTGGAAACATTAATTCGACGCGGAAAATTTCAGGAGTATATGGATCTACTGGTTGATGCATTCAATCCAGCCACATTGAATGGATTAATGTGCCGCCAACAAATTTCCGTAGGATATGACGGTTCAATATACGACTGCGATTTCAATCAAATGCTCGAAATGAAATCGGAACCGGTATCGCATATCTCAGAGTTTTCCCAGACAGGATTTCTTTCCCGATCTATACGAGTAGCAAACCATTGTTTCGGATGCACGGCTGGAGCGGGCTCCAGTTGCGGTGGAGAGACTTCGCGTCCATAATTTTTGAATGGAACACCCATCAAACGCACTATCGATCGGATTGTGGAACTCCCGCTTTTACTTTCATGTCCACTTTTCCATTTAAATCCACAAATCTCCCATACTGGTCCATTAGACTTGGAAAACCGAAGCGATTCCAAACCAGGGCGGAACGAGAGTACCGATACGGATTCATTTGCTTGCGCCGCGAAGTTCCCGTAACTACTCGAGTGGCCATCACTCCTGCGCGTATGGAGTCTTGCCATACTCGCGGCATGCCCCCGGGCTGCAGCCAGGTTTCACCGCCTTCTAGAAACAGCCAGGCCATGCCGTCGCTGCGTCTAAGCGCCCGCTCCACGGTGGTTCGCATGATGGAGGGATTCATACGATTCTTTACGGTATCCGGCCAACCTAGATTGTAAAGGCCGAAGGAAATATTCACCTTCTGTTTCCATACCGGACGCAGTGCGGGCGGAATGAAAGGACAATTGGTGGAGTCCGATGCCATACCATATTTTCTCCATTGATAAGAGCGTTCAAAATCCATTGCCGTCCTGTAAGAGTACACTTCACCCCCATCGGTTAAACTAGCCTGTGCGCCAAGCCCTTCCAGCATTCCCGCAAAAAAGGCACCGCGTAAATCCTCGTAATTTCTCCCAGCCTGATCCATGGTTACCCACAACGGAGTTTTGACTTCGGATACGTAAGGTCCATGGTAGACGTGCATTTTAACCCTGGGAAACCTGGCGCAAACCGCTTGCATGATTTGTTTGCCACGCAAGGCGGCCTGGGCACGATACTGATCCAGTGTTTTGGTTTTTTGGGAGACATCGTCCGGGTACGTCCATAATTTTCCAGTGTATTCTTCATTGTCAAAGCTTAAGCCAACGCAACCGATGCTGGCCGCACCTTCGGCTATCAACTCCCAATTTCGAATGACGTTGGACCAGTCGTCAAAAAAATCGGCAGGCTTATCGACAAACACCACGAAATAATTTTGATTAAATTTTTTGAAAATGCCATTGAGTGGTTTGAGCCAACTATTCCAAAATGTGATGGAATCCACGGAATAATTGGGTGACATCGCCGACCAGGATTCCGGGGTATTGATGGTCATGCCATCGAAAGGTAGGGACTCCAGATAGGCAATATGCGGGACAATGTTTTGCGTGCGTGATTGTACATTGTGCTGGGCGACAATGAGTACGGGATCGGCAGCGGGAAGTTGTGTAGCGGAAACTAAGCAAATAAGCATGCCGACGAAAATCGGAAATTGCATACGGCCTCCAATATGAATGATGTTTGAATGATAAACGTACTCTGGAAATACCACTTCCGATATATCTTGTTTACCAGCACCTGTATCGGAGGCGTTATGTACCAGCGGATACCTGTCCTTCCCATTATCGTGATTCTGTCGTTCAGCCTGATCCACACCCAAACGATTACCTCCACCCCAATCGTGGCCACCTATAACAACATTGGTATACAGGTTCATTTCAGCGCTCCAGTAGCCGTCGGTGCCATTTCCGTCTCCATTAAAGAGAGCGCCGGTTCCGGCAGCTTTGTCCTCGCCCACCCGCTTGCTAAGATAGGCGTCGACCGCTTTGCCGGCAGCGTCTTTACACTCAAGTCCGGCACATCCTATACCTTAAAACTAACCTCTTCCCTATTTCCCGCTGACCAGATTCTTTCCGTTTCCACACGACCGGAAAACTTTATCAATATGACAGCCACGGTCTTCCACGTTTCGCCGCAAGGATTGGACACCAATGACGGTTCCACTTTGCAAAAAGCCTTCAAAACCCTGGGCCATGCGGTTTCAGTGGTGCTGCCTGGCAGTACCATCCTATTGCATGAAGGCAGATATTATGAAAGCGTTGTTCTCCCCCGCTCCGGGAATGCTAACAACCCCATCCTCATTCGCAATGCTCCCGGCGAACGCCCCGTCCTTGATGGTCGGGACACTTCGTTCCACCCCATTTGGTCCCTGTATAATGCAGCCGGTCATATTTACCGCACACCCTATGCCACAAAACTGAATTTGGCGTACTACAATGGCCTCCATCTTTATTGCAGCCAAACCCTCGCCGACCTTGTGGCCAACACATTTAATATGCCTGGCGCTTTTTTCACTGATGGCGCCTACCTGTATGTACTCTTCCCATCGAAAAGCGCACCGACAAACTCGGATACGGTTTCCGTGCCCGCGAAAACCCTCGGCATTTCCAGTAGCCAAAGTTATATCACCTTTCTGGGCCTGGAGATTTGCTACTACGGACAGAGCGATTATTCCGCCGGTATCTATCTGGACAATGCCTCTTATAACCGCGTGGACTCCTGCTACCTGCACCATAGTGTGATAGGTGTGGGCTTGAAACGCGCTTCCGATTTCAACACCATCCAGAATTGCCGCTTCTTTGAAGGACCCATTGACGCCTGGCCATGGGAAGGCGTGAAAAGTGCCACGGGATATTATGAAGCTGGAGGCGTGGTCATCTATTCCAGCAATATTTCCAATTCGGGAAATGTTATCCGATTCAACGCCTTCAATCATATGTTCGACGGCTCGCACCTTTATTCCGAAGATGCTCCTACCACCAATTTAGATTTTCACGACAATACCATGAACGCCGTCAACGATGACTGCATTGAAACAGATGGGGCCGGAATCAACAATCGAATTTACAACAACCGCTTCTCAAAATTCCTGACGGGTGTCTCCATTGCACCGGCGGCCATCGGCCCCACTTATATCTTTCGAAACCTCTTCACCGGCTGGGAAAACCATAGCGGGTATGACGGCTATCCCTTCAAGTTCAATGTGAGTTCCGCCCTCACCATCGACTGGGTGTATATGTATCACAATACCTGCTACACGAGCGTAGCCAACCAGGATGGCTTCCTGTTCAAGCAGTACAGCAATTGGAACAACATCATTTCCAGGAATAATATTTTTTCGGGAACCAATTACGCACTGGAATCCTCCTCCAGTCAGAATCCCGTGGATTTTGATTACGATGATCTGTATACTTCCCGTCCCGGCCGGTTCATCAACTGGGCCGGCGCGAATTACACAACCCTCAATGCCTTCACCACGGCAACCAGCCAAGAAAAGCATGGGATGAATATTGACCCTGGGTTTGTGAACCCAACAAATATGGACTTCAGTCTCGACGATAGCAGCAAGCTCATCGACAAAGGAATACGCATACCAGGAATAAACGATGGCTTTGCAGGTGCGGCACCGGATATCGGATTTATTGAGACCGGCAAAGGCAATGGTGTTCTAAACGGAGACCGCCCTATGGGCGCCAAACGGTTAATTTTTTCAACTAACCCCTTCAACCATACTCTCCATATCCAGATTGCTGGATGGACTCCAGTTGAAGCCGGACATTCCGTATTGCGTATTTGTACTCTTAAGGGCTGGCTGGTGAAGGAATTTCCAATTTCAGAAGAGTCTCACAGCATCGATTGGAATATTGCCGGAATCCCGCATGGAATTTATCTCGCTCAGTCAAAATTCGGGAGTACTTTTTTTTCCATTCTTTCAATTTGAGCCGATGAAATCCGTAACGTGATGGAATTGCATTAAATGAAAAAAAACGGGGCCTTGGCCCTCATGGTAAAAACACCGGGCCTTTCCCCGGTCAAAACGCGATTGGCAGTGGGGATAGGTGAAAGTGCGGCACACACTTTTCACATGGAATCCGCCTATTCCGTGGCAGCAATTATGCAACGCGCAGCGCAGATTTTGGGCATGCAACCCTTTTTCGCAATAGCTGAACCAGACGGCGTGCACTCGCCCCTTTGGAAAAGCATGCCCAACCTTTTCCAGGGAGAAGGAGGCTTAGGCCAACGCATGCATAAAATTTATACTGACCTGCAAAAGTCCCACGGCCATACCATCTTACTTGGTGCTGATACTCCTCAATTGGAAATCACGGACCTTATTTCAGCGGCAGAATGGATTTCAGGGTCAGATGAAACTCGTTTTTCTTTTGGTCCGGCTGAAGACGGAGGCTTTTGGCTTTTTGGAGGCAACGGGCCCCTTCCACTATCACTTTGGACCGATGTAAAATACAGTCAGCCCACTACAGGCACGGAGTTCCGATCCAAATTAACGCCACTCGGCCATTTGCAAATCCATCGAACCCTCAATGATGTAGATGTTATGGAGGATTTGCCCATACTCTTAGATGATTTAACCCGTCTGCCCGAACCCCTTAAGGAACAAACCGAATTGAGGCATTGGATTGAGAGTCTTCTTGCCCATAGCGCCGGATAATAAGGGCTATACGTCTATCTGATTTTTTCTAGCGCTATCAAGGTCATATCATCGTATTGCTTATATCCGCGCACATGCTGACTGATATCGGCCAAAACGTCTTGTATCAACTTGACGGGTGATTTTGCCTGGTTATTTTCCAAAACCTTAAAAAGTCTTTCTTTGCCGTAAGACTGCTGCTCAGAATTCATCGCCTCATCCACTCCGTCCGTGAAGGCGAAAAATCTATCGCCAGGGCGTAAAGCTAGGCTCACCTCTTCCAGCCTGGAGCTGAAATACTCCCCCGTGGACATTCCCATAGCCACTCCTTTGGAAGGAATAGACTTGGGGATTTGACCGGATCGGCCATACGTCACCAGGGGTTGATGACCTGCCCGGCTGAAATTCAGTTTATCCCCGGTTTTTGAAAGGATAATGCATAGACACGTGATGAATGATTTTTCTCTTTGCAATTCATCCGTTAAAAGACGATTTACCAGAGTTAATAGTTCTTTGGAGGAAGACACTCGCCGACCTTCCGAGCGCATACAACTACGCAAACTGGTCATCACCAGAGCTGCGGGGATTCCCTTACCACAAACATCGGCAATGACGATTACCCAATCTCCATCCGTATTCTGAAAATAATCCAAATAATCCCCGCCTATTTCCAAGGCAGGCAAACAAACGCCGGATATGGAAAAATTGGGTATGGACGGGTTTTCCGGAACGTAATGCATTTGAATTTGCCTGGCCACTTGCAATTCACTTTCCATTCTGGTCTTTTCTCCCAGTTCCAGAAAATGGTTGGCATTGACCAAGGCTACGGAAGCTTGCGTGGACAAGGTGCCTAATAAGGAAAGATCGCCAGCCAGCCGGGATTCAAAATTTTCTGGCACAAATACTTGGATGCCCCCTAAAAAACTGGGTCCGCTAAAAAAAGGAATCCATAAGTGGGCAGGATATTGCGGCAACATTGCGGATTCGTTGGAATTCAACAATTTAAAAACGATTTCTTTTTCCATGCGTATTCGAGTGCTATCCAACAAGCCCAGGCATTGACGCAAATGCATGAGGATGTTGCGAGAGTGCTGGGTGCTTTTAAAAGCTTCGCCCTCTGGTTCGATCAATTGGATTGGGCATCCTGGAAATCGCCCTGCGAACGTATTGAAAATCTCGGTTAAGACATCTTCCCGGCGTTGTAAACGCGCGAAATTCCGGCCCTTTTCGTTTAGGTAATCCAGCTGCTCGATATGCACCTGCATTTCCTGATTGGCCAGCTCCAGCTCCGCAGTGCGTTCCCGCACCTTTTCTTCCAAACTTTCATTGGCGCGCTGCAACTGCGCTTCAGCATTTTTAATCGCCGAAATATCCTTGAAAATTCCAACGATAAACGAATTTCCACCTGGGTCTACGTACAATTGCTTGCGCGTCAAAATGGATTTCTTTTCCTGGCCAGGAACAGTGAGCGTTTCCTCGCTGATTAGTTCCCGACCCGTTAGAAAAACCGTTTCATCCCGTTCATGGAAAGCATCCGCTTCACCCTTGGGGAATAAATCATGATCCGATTTTCCAAATAAAAGGGCTTTAGGCTTGCCCAAAGCAATGCTATTCGCAGCATTCATCATTACCAAACGATGTTGTCGATCCTTAATGAAAATCGCATCACCAATCAATTCGAAAATTTTTTGATAGACGTCGCCCGCTTCACCACCTACTGTGGAATGACCCAACAAGGGACTCCACGAAATGCAGTTCCAGCAAACGAATTCCCCGCCATCGGAAAGCCTTATGAAGCTAGAGTGCACATATTGATTCAGGGTTTTTTTGCCCTGGCCCTGCAGAGTGGCCAATTCGGTCAAACTGCCTGCGGTTTTGATTTTTTCCCACCAGCTGGGCCAAAGGTCAGCGGAAATATCCGTACGGATTTGAAAAGCGGATAATCCCGTGATCTCCGTCGTAGACATTTCCAATAACCGGCAGGCCGCCTTGTTTATAGCGGAGATAACGCCCTTGGCATCAACCCAGATAAGGGCCTCATGGAAGTTTTCCAGGGTTTCGAAAAACAATGCTGTATTCACAGTGGTCAAGGTAGGAGCAGAATAACATTATTCTTCTTGACGGGAAAGGGGTAAGGATACCTATTGGGAGCGGTATCCCCAATCCTGGGA
>JAYTHY010000122.1:0-21145 GCA_043732185.1 Fibrobacteria bacterium | reverse complement strand
AATAAATGCTTATCGCGCAAAGTGTCCATCGGTTGCCAAAAGCCTTCATGCCGAAAGGCTTGAAGTTGTCCTTCTAAGGCCAGCTGCTCCAATGGCTGTTTTTCGAAAATGGTTTCATCCCCGGCAATGGTATCGAGTACGGAAGGTTCAAGCACAAAAAAGCCGCCATTGATCCAGGCACCTTCACCTCTGGGCTTCTCGTGGAAGGACGTCACGGTATCACCCTTAAGGTCGATAGCGCCAAAACGACCCGGTGGCTGCACGGCTGTTAAAGTAGCCTTACGTCCATGCTCTTTGTGAAAGGCGATCAAGGCCTTCAAATTCACATCGCTAACCCCGTCTCCGTAGGTAAAACCAAAAGTCCCATCATCCAAATGTTGACGCACCCTCTTTAAGCGGCCGCCGGTCATGGTATTTTCGCCCGTGTCCACCACGGTCACTTTCCAAGCTTCTGCGTTGCTTTGGTGAACTTTCATCGAGCCGGAGGCCAGATCGAAAGTAACGTCACAGCGGTGCATGAAATAATTGGCGAAATATTCCTTGATAACATAGCCCTTGTACCCGCAGCAAATGATGAAGTCGGTGTGTCCGGCTGCTGCGTAGCTTTTCATGATGTGCCACAGAATGGGACGGTCACCCACCTCAACCATGGGTTTTGGCTTGAGATGTGTTTCCTCACTGAGACGGCTGCCGAATCCTCCGGCTAGGATGACAATTTTCATTGGGGTGCTGACCTTAATGGGCGTTAATAATACAAACTGACTCCCAATGGGAGTAGGCCAGAGTATTCGTATTCCATCCGTAATTTTTCCTTCCCAAGGTTTATGGCATTTATTGAAGTTTTTGACCATATTTGGCCACGACTTGATAAAAGTGTTTCAAACTCTTTCGCCTAACCGGCCTCTAAAAAAATCACGCGCTCCGGCTAGCAATTCGTTCACGCTTTGATATTTTCTGGCAAAAAGACGAAGGCTTAATCTGTGCACTAAAACGTACCACAATGAGAAGCCAATCATCCAAGGCCGGTATTTCCAGATGAAGTGAAGCAAATTTCGTGCGATATAATATTCCTTTTCCATTTTCGTCGAGCCTTTTCCGTCTTTATGGTAGACGACAGCTAGCGGGGCAACACCGATTTTTACACCCGCCGCTTTCGCTCCATAGGAAAAATCCACATCTTCGAAGTAGAGAAAATATTCCCCTGGAAGCAATCCGCGTTCAAGACATTTTTTGGACACCAACATCGCCGTACCAACCACATAATCCATGAGGTGTAATTCCGACTCATCTTTGATTTCTAAATTGCGTCCCGTATAGGTAAGGAACCTTCCAGCTAAGGCTTGCACACTTTCGTGCTCATCGTAATACATTATTTTCGCGGCACAAATTCCCAGCTCTTGCGCTTCGCATGTCTTAACTAAATGCGAAAGACTATCCGGCTTTACTGCCGTGTCGTTATTGAGTATCCATAAATATTTATAATCCGATTTTGTTTGACACCATCGAATTCCAACATTGAATCCTTCAAAGCAGCCCCAATCAATTTCAGATTTAATGAATGTCAAATGAGGTGCGGCATTATTTTCGAAACCCTCAGCAATTAATTCGCCTTGTTGAGTGATGTAGGTAAATGAAATAGGGGCTGTCTGGTTTTTCACCGTGGCCAGAATTGGGGAGGCATGCGGTGTGTCTGGCCGGAAATCCCCTTTAATCCATGCCATGATTTTTTCCAGCGAATTATCTGGGGAACCATTGTCCACGACCACCACTTCAAAATTGGAATAATCGCAAGAATAAACCGATTCTAAGCATTCAATGGTATCCGCCCAACCTCTATAGTTCAAAATGATGACATAAACTTTTGGGGCGACCGATATTAAATCCATAAGATCCTCACGATTAACAATTTTGAAATCTGCTTTCGAACTGTTCCGTCTATTGTGACTGAAAACTCAGCATTCGCTCTATTTTATTACCTACGCCAGAAAACCCCAGGATTGTCATTCAGCTATTCTCCCTACCCAGATGCTCCTCCAGCCACGCAGCTTCCTTATCAGCAATGGCATCCCAATTGAATTGTTCCGCCCACTCCCTAGCCTGCAATCCCATTCTTTTTATCCGATCCGGATCCCTTAAAAGTTTCAGAATAGCATTAGAGAGGGCAACAGCATTTCCAATTTCGACGCGGATTCCGGAGAAGCCATCGGATATGCTGTTTTTAAAACCGGATGCTTCTGAAACGACCACGACCTTTCCGGCGGCATTCGCCTCCAGGGCGGCAATGCCCCAACCTTCATAACGCGAGGGGCTGCAGAAGAAGAGACATTGGGACAGCAGCATGGATTTTTCCGCATCCGTGATATTTGTACGCAAGGAAACTTTATTTTCCAGGCCTAGGTGGTTCGCCAGAGTCAAAAGTTTTTTTTCAGAATCTGGATCGCCTCGGCCGGCCAGAACCAGTTTGAGGTTGGGGTGTTGGGCTGCGACCAATGCGAAGGCTTCGATCAGGATATCGAGTCCTTTCATGAAAATATCCAGACGACCGATGAAGGCAAGAAACGGCGGAGAAGATTCTGAAATATCCTTCACCTGGAGCAAGGCTGGATGGAATCCATTTGCCGTTCGCAAGACCTGCGCCTTTGGATTGTAGCGCAAGATTTCTGCTGCCACAGCATCATTGAGAACAACGAATTTATTGGGAATCCGGTAATACAGGGATTCAAGCCTATCGAACAACCTGCCTGTGACCCCCAGCTTGTGGGTCCAATTGTTTCCAATAATATGATGGAGGACTCCATAAATACACTTTCTATGTAACCAGGCTGCCGGTAACGGAGAATACAATGAAAGGCCAATTCCGATGTAGCCCCTTTTATGAAAGAGAATTCTCAAATTGGCCAAAACCACATATGTCAACCGAGAGAGAATTTCATTCCCTCCAAAACCAAGGGGGATTATTTCGACGCCTTGCAAGAATTGACGCCGTCCTCCAGGGTAGTTGCCTATATAAAGATGGACGGCAACAAAATTACGGCGGAGCCGACTCAGGACTTCCAGATCACGGTACGCACCTCCGCCGGCCAACCATGGGTTTTGCGTGGAATCGTACGAATAATAATGAAGTGTTTTATCAGATTTCAAAGCTGCAATCAAGAATCATTTGCAGAAAATATAGTCCAATTCAGGACATTACACTGGGAGACTGGCTCTCCTAGAAGCAGGGGTTGGTAAAATGAAACCGCATTTTGGCAGAAACCTTTGGTCGCCGAGCAGGCTGCTTTTGTAATAACTTTAGGCCATGCAAACAAATACCGATCCCGCCCAAATCAATAGCGCGAACAAACCCTGGGAATGGAATAAGATTTGTGCCGAACCGTATCGCCTCCTTTTCCCCTTAGGAATCGCAAGTGCAGCAATCGGAATGGGAATATGGATCCCGTATTATTTTTGGCCTCAAGCTTTTCCATACCCTGGCCAAGGCCATGCGGTCATCCAGATTCAGGCCTTCCTACTTTGCTTTATTTTTGGATTCCTAACAACCATGCTCCCAAAGATTTTGGGCGTCAAGCCCTTGGATCCCTTATCCTATTTAGCCTTTCCGACCCTATTGATAGGCATTATTGCCGCATCCTTGGCCAATGCCCCGCTCATAGCTCAAATTTTTCACCTTTTGATTCTCATCAACTTCCTGGGCTATATCGCCAGAAGATTTCCCCGTAGAAAATCAAATCCACCGCCTGCATTTCTATTTATTGCCATCGCCATGTTAGTCGATACGCTGGGGATTTTGGCAAAATTAATGGCTTTATCCCGCTACCTACCGGATTCTATTATGGCTCCCGTTTTAAGAACGGGTTCCATTTTACAATACCAAGCCTTTCCGCTTCTGCTCATCCTGGGTGTAGGTGGTTTTCTCTTGCCTAAACTTTTTGCCAATGGGCCCATCGAACCGCAGTCCCTGCGCTTAAATTCTGCTCGACGCTTTACTGTACCCATTGGACTTTGCGCCCTGTTCTTGGCGAGTTACTGCGTAGAGATATTCGGAATATTCAACGGGAATGGAAATGTCAGTCTACAGTTTGCTTACATGCTTAGAGCAGCAGTCTGGACTTGGTTCCTATTCATGGAAATCCGTATTCACAAAGTGACTGGAAAATTGCAGCCATATTTAGGGGCTGCGCGTATGGCGCTTTATGTAATGGCGATTGCCCTGTTGCTACCCGTTTTTCTGCCGAGATATATGCTCGCTTGGGAGCATATGATTTTCATTTCCGGATTTATGCATTTGACCTTATCCATCGCGTCTCGTGTATTGACGGCACATGCTGGGCGGCTGGATATTCTTTCTATGCATGGTCGGAAGATTCGGGTGTACGGTGCACTTCTCTTTATTTCCATGCTGACGCGTATTGCAACCGAAATATGGACCGGTGGACATTATTTGCACCTGGCTCTCGCCGCGGCTTTTGCCTTATCTGCGTTATTCATATGGGGAAAAATATACGTCCCACTTGTGAAAATCCATCCAGGCCGATAAAGCTCAATTGGTTTTTATTTACCCATCCAAGTAAAACATATAGATCCCATTGAATGACGATCTAGAGCCCTTCCAGCCAGTTGCGCAAAATAAATGCCTTTGGAAAGTGGAGTGCCTTTCGCATCCTTGCCGTCCCAGAACACATCGACGAAGTTGGATTTTAGATTCCGAATATTCTGGTTAATCGTAATTCTGACACATAACATCTCTTTCTAGAAAACTCCAACTCAACGACCGGATCCGTGGGCTTGATAGGAATGGCAGCGGTGATGGGAATCGTTCCATGGAACATTTGCGTTATCACCCCGCCCATTCGCAAATACCAATCGGAAGGCAAAGTCGTATCTCCATCGACGTCAAAGGTCACCCATGTTCCCTGATCCGGCGCGTATTTGCGGCGGGACGCGGCGGATCGTTTGGCATTAATGGCCTGCTCCCATATGAACCGGCCACTGAGACGGGGAATAGCATTCAGTGGGTCCGTTGTCTTTAAATTATGCCACGAGAATCCGGGAAAGATGACGGGTTGATAGGCATGGCCGGTCTTCTGGGTGCGTGCATTATCCGGGCCCAGGGTTGATGTAAGCCAATTGTCCGCGGTAGCAATACTGTTATAGCGCCCCACCGTCCAGGGCTGCACGATATCCATGCTGTCGTAAACAGCATTCCAGGCTGAGTCCGTAGTGGCATCTTTGCTTAGGCTGCGCCATCCACCCGGAACGCCTCCAATGAACGCAGCCCGGTATTGAGGTGCGGCTCCCCGATGAAACCAGTCCAGGATGCTTTGGGCGATTTCGGGTGTGGCTGGATGATTTCCATCGTTGAAGCCGAAACCCCAAATAGCCACTACCGGCAATCCTTTGTAGTGAAAGTAACCAGGTTGAGTGGTGACCTTCAATTGATCGACCAAGTACATCCAGTCCGTTTGAATTTGCGTTAAAATAGTAGCTGCCGCGGCACCGGAAATATCGTACTCGATGGCAAAACCCCGACCATAATGATTGGCACCGTTCTTAACATTTTTGAGGACCGTATCGCCGGTGGACTTTTTCCCAGGAATATCGGCCAGAAATCGTTGGAGTAGTACTCCGTCAAGTCCATAGGTTTGCATCCATTGAAAGTGGCGGTCAACAATGGCGGCCGTTTGGGGAGAATACAAGAATACGGGTTGACCACCGATGGGGTACCGTCATCGTCATTAAAAAAACCAGCCAAAGAATTTTTGCCATGGAACGCACTCTTGGATGATCGATGGACACATTCTATTAATAATCCTGGCATTGAGAAAATACTGGCCATTTTTTCCCGTATTTCCGTGGAGAATATTTGGACTTTCGACGAACATACATCAGCTTTCGGCGTATATTTTACCTGTTCCTCAAAGCGGGATGGCTATGATCAAAATCGGATTTTCAGCAGGGAGGATTATTCTTGCCGTTCACTTTTTAAACTATGGGAATGAAAAGCCTGTTCTTGTTCCCCGGTGGACGGCGGCAGCCTTACAAAGAATAGCGCACCATGCAGGATTGGCTTCACTGCATAGGGACTTGGCCCTTGTCTGCGATGGGACTTCCATACCTTCTGATGCTGCATCTGCCCTACCTGATTGCGATGCCGCACGAGTAGACAAGGAAGGTGCAATTCACCCCTTGCGCCGAAACGGATTGATCGCTGCCCAAATGCTTCCAGCCGACCGCATGCTGCTTCTCACCCGGAATCTTTCGTTGCTACTCCGAGATACCTCAGGATCGGAATCGCTCATTGCTTCGTCTGCCGCTAACCCTCGGGTTTCGGAGGATGGCACGCAAGTTGTCTTTACCCAGTTTTCCACCGGCACCGTATTCTTGAGGCCTGGAGAGGTCGGTAGAATTGTCAGCCAGAAAATTTCGGACGGCAAGTGGCGAACGGTTACCGAAGATCCATCCGCATCCTCACCTTTTCCCGTTCCCGTTCCCGGTTCCGGTTCCGGTTCCGGCTCGGACGATGTGCTTTTCCTTTCGGCGCGAACGGGCCTAGCCTCAATTTGGATCGCTTCACCCGGGAAACCGGATCGCCAAATCACTAATGTGGGTAAAACGAAAATGGATGCAAGCTTCGTTCCCGTTTTTGGTCAGGAATTGGTTTAGGTACAAGACGGACGCGCCATTGTTTATACTGCCAGCTATGGCACGCATGCCTTGTGGCTTTTACAAATCGATTCCGGAAAAGCCAAAAGGTTGGGACCGGGCCGACTGCCTCAGCTTACCGAAAAGGGTTCTGTGATGGCCTTGGATGAGGATCCGGTAACGGCTGGCGGAATGGTCGATTATTCTTGCGAGAGGCTGCCATGATCTCCGTATTATTTAGAGTTGCATGTGGAGCGGTAGCGATTTTTCCGGGAGTGCTTTTCGCTCAAGCGCAGTCGATGCGCTGGCCGGTTTCGGATTCCATCACCAGAGTGAATTACGGCATGGACAACAACTCGTCTGTGGGTACGTTGGCGGATTATAAATGCGGCACCCGAACTTACGACGGCCATCGAGGCACCGATATCGGAGTCCCCAGGAATAGCAACGTTTTCGCTGCGGCTAAAGGCTGGGTGCAGGACCGGGCCGACGGATACGGTGACGGTTTTCTTGGCAGTCTGGATGGCAATGGATTTGGAAATCATGTGGTTCTGTTTCACAATCCTGATTACAACACCATTTATGGTCATTTTACGGCAGGAACAGGTATTCCAGCCAAAGGCGATACCATCCAATGCGGCGCACGCATCGGGGCATCGGGCACGTCAGGCAATTCCAGCGGACCACACATGCACTTTGAGCTTCGACTCAAAGTGAACAAAACAAATTATTACAGCGGTGCGCCAGTGGATCCATTTTCCGGTCCGTGCTCCACGCCTGTCAGTTATTGGACCAAACTGGATACGGCGGGAGTCCCCAGCACCGCTTGTGCGACCCCAATAGTCGCGATTGCGGAAAGAATGTCCTCCGCCTCCACGAACAAAAAATCACTCCTGATCAATAGAAGCGCTTCCTTGCGGATGGTGGTCCCACGCATGGAAGGAGAGGCAGTCCAGCAGATGACTCCGACATTTTATGACATGAGCGGGAAATTCATTCCGATGGACTCCTCCATAAGTCCTTGATAATTGTTATTTCTTATCCACACTTTTCATGGAGATGCTTATGGATCCAGTTGTTCATTTTGAAATGCCGTACGAAGACCGCGATAGAATGGCCAAATTTTATCAATCCGCTTTCGATTGGAAGACGGAAAAATTTGGAGCAGAAATGGGGCACTATGTAGTGGCCACAACAGGCGAAACCGGTAAGAAAGGGCCTAAAAAGCCCGGCATGATCAATGGTGGTTTTTATCCGAAAAATGTAAATGTGCCCCACCAATACCCCTCATTTGTCATTGCGATAGACAATATCCAGAAAGCGATGGCGAAGGTTAAAAAGGCGGGCGGATAACTACTGGGTGAACCCATGGATATTCCCGGCGTGGGCAAATACATTTCCTTTACCGATACGGAAGGAAATAGAGCCAGTCTTATGCAAGCGATTCCCATGAACTCAAAACCGCCTAAGGCCAAGACTAAATCTAAAGCCGGCAAGAAAAAAGCAGTAAAGAAAAAGAAAAAGTAACAGGATAGACGTTTAAAGTGGGTGGAGTTAACCCTTGCGGGCGCATCCCAGGTAGGAAATCGCCAGCGAAGGGGTGAATCTGAATTTGAAATCTGCTGGTACTCGATGCGTGGCGATCATTTTCCAAAAGGCACTGCGTCCAATTTCTGGGCGTATGCCGGTCATCTCCAGGACTTGCATACCGCTGTTGTGGCAATATTCGCGCAATTCTTCAGGCTTGATGAAAAGCGACAGCACGTGCATGTGTTTGGGCGTATTCATGACAAACCATTCCAGACCCTTGATGACGATAAGCCAGGCCAGGAGATTACGGTTAAAGGTGTGAAAGAAGAACAGCCCACCTGGTCGGAGGACACGCGCCGCTTCCTCGACCACCCGTTGTGGTGTTGTAACATGCTCTAGAAAATCGAGGGCAACCACGGCATCAAAAACAGCCTCCCGAAATGGAAGGTGATAAGCATCAGCCATTTGATACGCCGCACGTCCCGATCCAGCACAAGCCCTAGCCCTAGCCACCTTAAGACTGCCACGCGACATATCCACGCCGATGGACTGATGGCCTTGTACGCCCAGTTGGTTCACCAAGAAGCCAGCACCGCAACCGATATCCAGTATACGGCCTGTGCGCCCCTCTAGCGATTCATTAATACGCTGTATGACCCAAGGATGTTTAAGCTCGCCTTCTGCCCGCAATAGGGCTACAGGATTATCCTCGGCTAAATACCATCGCTCGCCCAACTCGTCGTAAAAACCATTGTTGATGGTGGCTCGATCGCTAAGGCCCGTGGCTGGTGAATGATTCAAATTTTTTCGGTCGGTTTCCATGGTCCGTTCCAATATAACAGTTGATAAAATAAGAAGACCGCGGTGAGGACAGTTTGGCCATGGAAAAAAAGTGAGAAGAAAACGTGACCGGGATCCGGAGTCGCCAAGGGGACGAACCGCCAGATGCCGGCGATGCCCAGGAGGACGGGATGAGCGATGAAGAGCACAGCGTGCAGCCATAACTCCCCGCCTTGGCAGTAACGGGCGTGGATCCACTCGTCCTTGGTGATGAACAAACTGGAAAAGATGGCGGCGATAACGTAAACCCAGAGGACGTTGCGGGTGGGTGGAAGGCTTACCAATAGGCCATAGCAGACAAGCACGGTGCATGTGTCTAGGGGGTGCCCCCATCGTTCCCAAGCCGGCAAGCCGCGACGACGATGGAACCAAACCTCGTCCACAAGCATCCCCAGCGCATGCAGTAAAAAGGGAATGGGGGCTAACCACCACATCGATCAGATTTTTCTGAACACGGCACCGAATACGGTGAGGCCTGGGCCAAAAGCCAAGCTCGGGATCAAAGTACCCGATTCCACTTTACGGTCCGCCAGTAGATTGGCCCAAACATGTGGCAGCGTAGCGGAAGACATGTTTCCAAAAGCTTTCAGGACCGCACGACTTTCCGCAACCTGCCAGGGTTGTAAATCCAAAATCTGTGCAACCTTGTCGATGATGCGCGGCCCACCGGGATGGATGGCGAACAGTCCCTTGGACAAGGCTTCTGTCCCATCCACGCCCACATTGGCGAAAAGGCGTTTGAGAAAATCCTTCAGGTTCGCCGCAATAAGATCGGGTACATCGCGCGACAACATCATCCTCATGCCATGATCGCCCAATACCCAACCTATAGCGCCGGATGAATCAGGGATGATTTCTTCGTTCAAGCCCAAGAGACGCAGGCCGCTACCTCCTTCATCCGGCGAAACGCTGTACCGGATATGCCCGTCCGAAAAAAGACTTTGCACAACCAATTGCTCAGGAACATGTCGGCCGGGATCCAAGTGCAGGCTGCATTGCTCCGTGTGTACAATATCGATGCGTCGACCAGAGGCAGCCGTCACCCTTGGCGAAGCGATGAAGGCCGAAGCCATACGCAAGGCAGGCATAGAGGCATAGCAGCCCATATGATAGGCATGGATTACACCCACGTGCTGCTGCCAACCTCGCTTGACCACCAACTTCTGCACGGCGCTAGGGGCCACGTACCCGGTGCATGAAACATGAATAATTTCTTCCGGCGGCGAAACCAAATCCGTGGGATAAAAAGCTTCCAGCTTACTGTCCGCGATTTCCGCGAACACTTCCATGCGTTCGGTCATACCCGCTCCATGTGGATGCTTAGCAGTATTGAAGATGCGCATCCTTTCCCAATCCTGGTGCAGAAAATCCTCCAGTTCGAAACCGCGGAAGGCCAAGCTTTCCGGCCCGCAACCGAAACGTGTAATATGCCTTTCCATGGAACGCCGAAATGCGCCTTCGTCGAAGCCTTCTCCGCGTACATTGGCTTCCGAACTGGCGTGGACGGCAGCCAACCACTTTACCGAAGACTGGTGATCGGCGGTGTATTTAGGGCGCACTATGTGGAAATCGCCGACAAGGCATGGAATAGTCATTTCGTTTTCCTCCCGATTTCATCGGCTGGATTTAAATTGCTGGCTTTTGTGTCCGTTGGGGAGAAAGCTTGCCGTGAAGATAAAAGAATCTCGGATCGATAGCCATGTTAATTTATCAGACGACTTTTCCAATTTCACCGAGTAAGGAGGCATTCCGTGAACTCCCTACTTTGGGTCCTACAAATCCTGCGCGTTCATCGCTTACGGCGGATCTGCAGTAAAGCCCCTTTAACCAGGTAAGCGGTGGGCGCAAGCCAGAGTCTAAATCGAAAGCCTAATCCGGGATTTCGGCTTCCACCAGCAGTTTGAGTAGGTTGAGTGACTCTTGCCAGCCTAGGTAACATGCCTCAGTAGGAATGACGTCGGGAATGCCTTCTTGCACGATCAGAATCTCGGTCCCGACAGAAACCTTCTTTAGGTTGACGGTTATCAGCATTTCTCCCGGAAGATTGGGATCCTCGAACGCGTCCGTATAGCGGATGCGCTCGTACGGCGTAAGCTCCAGGTAAGTACCGGACCAGGAATGGCTTTTGCCTGTGGTGAAATTAGTGAAGGACATTTTATACGTGCCGCCAACCTTGGCCTCCAGGTGATGCACTTTGCCGGTGAAGCCATTGGGAGGAAGCCACTTGACCTTGGCATCGGCATCCAGGAAGGCCTTATAAATCCCTTCCGGTTTCGCAGTGAAAACCCGATGCAATCGAACGGTATTTGTTCCCATTTTTATTCTCCCTTTTCAAAAATTAGACAATGTTTATCCTGCTGAACACCGATAAGTTCTCTATTTTTCTTTTAGCACTTATCTTCGATGCGCAGTTGGTAAACCATTTTTAAAGAGACACAAAAATATGAGCACGATTAAGAGTCCTCCCAAAAAATTGTCACCCGTTCAAAGCCAAGAACTTCTGCGGGCCTTGAAATCCCGATTTGAGAAAAACATGCCTCGCCATAAAGGCCTTGATTGGTCCAAAGTCCAATCAAGACTGGAATCCAAAACTGAAAAGCTGTGGTCCCTGTTTGAAATGGAAAGAACCGAGGGTGAGCCGGATGTTGTCGGCCAGGACAAAAAAACCGGAGAATTTCTTTTTTATGATTGCGCTGCAGAAAGTCCCAAAGGCCGGAGAAGCCTTTGCTACGACCGTCAAGCTCTGGAAGCGAGGAAGGAAAACAAGCCGAAAGACAGCGCCATCAATATGGCAGAAGCTATGGGTGTTGAGATATTGACGGAAGAAGAATATCGCGAGTTGCAAAAAATCGGAGAGTTCGATGTGAAAACGTCTAGCTGGGTGAAAACACCTGACGGTATCCGGAAACTGGGTGGTTCTATTTTTTGTGATCGCCGCTACGATACTGTTTTCGTCTATCACAATGGCGCGGAATCTTACTATGCGGCCCGCGCGTTCCGTGGGTCCATAAGAGTCTGAAGGCCGTTAGAGAATAATCCCAGGACATTCGGAAAATCCTTGTTGATGGATGTACATTTTAGATCTGAATGACAACTCCCGAACAACTGGCTCGCCAGAACATCGACCGCATGCTGGAAGCCGCCGGATGGGTTATCCAGGATATGAAGGGCCTCAATCCTGGTGCTTCCCCGGGCATTGCCATTCGGGAGTACCCTACAGACACCGGTCCCGCTGATTACGCTCTGGTTCTAGACCGCGTTCCCATTGGTATCATTGAAGCCAAAAAAGAAGGTGTGGCCCTTTCCGCCGTCGAGGCTCAAGCCGGTCGCTACGCAACCAGCGCCTTGAAATACACGGTCAAGAATGGCGTTCTTCCTTTTGTGTTCGAAAGCACCGGTGTGGAAACTCGCTATACGGATAACCGTGACCCCAAGCCCCGCGCCCGGGGCATATTCTCTTTTCCCCGGCCCGAGACGCTTAAGTCTCGCCTAGAACTTCCGGACACCTTCCGCAAGCGGCTCAAAGGCATGCCTGCCCTGGACCCTGTCGGACTGCGGGCCTGTCAGATCAACGCCATCACTCGCCTGGAAGAATCCTTGGCCCACAATCGCCCAAAAGCCCTGGTGCAAATGGCAACCGGCAGCGGCAAGACCTTCACTGCCATCACATCTGTCTATCGCCTGCTCAAGCACGCCAAGGCCAAACGCATCCTGTTCCTGGTCGACACCAAAAATCTTGGTGAACAGACGGAACAGGAGTTCCAGATGTTCAAACCCAACGACGACAACCGCAAGTTCACGGAGCTGTATTCCGTGCAACGTTTGGCTTCCAGCACCATCGGTGGATCCAATCAAGTTTGTATCAGCACCATCCAACGCATGTATTCGATTCTCAAAGGCGAAGCCCTAGATGAAAGCGCCGAGCAGGAATCCCTCTTTGAAACCAAGGTCCAATCAGATAAGCCCCGTGACGTCGCCTACAACGCCAAGTACCCGCCCGAGTACTTCGATATCGTGATCGTGGATGAATGCCACCGCTCCATTTACAACCTCTGGAAACAAGTACTCGACTATTTCGACGCCTTCTTGATCGGACTTACCGCGACGCCGGATGCCCGTACCTTCGGCTTCTTCAACGAGAATGTAGTCTCGGAATATTCCCACGAGGACGCGGTGGCTGATGGCGTCAATGTTCCATACGATGTGTACACCATCGAAACCGAAATCACGCAGCGCGGCAGCCGCATTGCGGCCAAAGAGTTTGTCGACCACCGCAGCCGTCAGACACGCCGTAACCGCTGGGCGCAACTCGATGAGGAGATGGCCTACACCAGCACCCAATTGGATCGGGACGTGGTCAATCCCAGCCAGATCCGCAACATCGTCCGAACCCTCAAGGAGCGCCTGCAGCAGGAAATCTTTCCGGACCGTAAGGAAGTGCCCAAGACTCTGATTTTCGCCAAGACGGACAGCCATGCCGACGACATTATCCAGATTGTGCGCGAGGAATTCGGAGAGGGCAACGAGTTCTGCAAGAAAGTCACTTGCAACCCAAGCAATGAAGACGATCCCAAAACGGTTTTGCAATCCTTCCGGAACGAGTTCTATCCCCGTGTGGCCGTGACTGTGGACATGATCGCGACTGGTACCGACGTGCGGCCCCTGGAGGTGTTGCTATTCATGCGGGACGTGAAGTCTCGCAATTACTTTGAACAGATGAAGGGCCGTGGCACTCGCATCCAGGACTTGGAAAATTTGCGTAAGGTTTCGCCCAGCGCCACTACCGATAAGACTCACTTCGTCATTGTCGATGCTGTTGGGGTGTGCAAATCGGTCAAGACCGACAGCCGTCCATTGGAGCGCAAGCGCGATGTACCTCTCAAGGATTTGATGCTTAACGTGGTGATGGGCAGCCGGGACGAGGATACCATGACTTCTCTGGCCAATCGCCTAGCGCGACTGAATCTGCAACTGGATGAAAAGGAGCGGACAGCGTTCAAGAAACAAACCTCGGGTAAAACTTTGCCAGACGTCATCCATGCCTTGTTCGACGCGCATAACCCCGACAGGCAGGTGGACGAAGCCCGTAAACGCTTTCAATTGACGGAAAATCAACTGCCCACCGGCGAACAGTTGATCGCCGCGCACTCGGAAATGTCCCAGGAAGCCTGCAAGGTCTTCGACAATGCCGACCTACGCCAATTTATCGACAATGCCAGGCGCTCGCACGAACAAGTGATCGACAAGATCAATATCGACACTGTATTGTTCGCCGGGTTTGATGCCAAGGCTCGGGAGCAGGCGACGGCTCTGATCCAGGACTTCAAAACCTATATCGCCGCTCATCGAGATACGATCACTGCCCTAGGCATCCTTTACGCTGAACCCCACCGCCGCCGAGAACTGACCTACCAAATGATCCGTGACCTCTGTGATACCATCCGCCAGGAACGACCACGCCTCGCGCCCTTCACCGTATGGCAGGCATACGAACGGCTGGAGCAAGTGGCCGGACAGCGTCCGGAGAATGAGCTAGTGGCCCTGGTCTCCCTTTTACGTAGGGTCCTTGATATCGACGCCACCTTGACGCCCTTCGACGCTATGGTCAATCGCAATTTTATGGCCTGGACGATGGATCGGCACAAAGGCAACGCTCCTAAGTTCACGGAAGAACAAATGGAATGGCTCCGCTTCATCAAGGACCATATCGCCACCTCCATGCACATGGGCCGCGACGACTTTGATTTCAGCCCCTTTGTGGAAAAGGGCGGGTTGGGCAAGGCCTGTCAGCTTTTTTTGGAGGATTTGGACCCCCTGCTGGATGATCTAAATAATCGTCTTTTAGCCTAATTTCATCATAATCGTATATTTAATGATATTTATACGATTATATTTTTATAATTTATGATATTTAAAAGATATAAATATAGATTTTTACTATAATTAGGCCATGATTCCCCGCCGAATAGAAAGTCTGGTTCAAGGCTATTTGGGTGAATTTACGCCCGAGAAAAGACGGGCCATCGTGGTCTTGGGACCACGACAGGTGGGAAAAACCACCCTGATGCAAAAACTTTTCAACCCCACTCGACCCGATGTCAAATGGATTAATGGCGAAATAGGCGCGGACCGGGAACTCCTTTCCATCCTCAACCCGGAAAACCTGAAGCACGGGCTGGGCGGCGCAACGACGATCGTCATCGATGAAGCGCAAAGGATCGAAAGCATCGGTCTCGTAGTCAAAATGCTGGTAGACAAATACCCGGAAATTCAAATCCTGGTTACCGGATCTTCCGCTCTGGAACTGGCCCACGGCCTCTACGAATCCATGACCGGCCGAGCCTGGAATCTATCCATCTATCCACTCTCATTCGAAGAAATGGTCGCGCATACCGGATTCCTTGAGGAAAAGAAATTCCTGCCGATTCGCATGCAGTATGGCTATTACCCGCAAGTGGTCACTGGTCCAGGAATGGAGCAGAAGGTGCTGGCCAACCTGTGCGAGGGCTCCCTGTACAAAGATATCTTGGCCTATCAGCAGATTCGCAAACCCGCATTGGTCGAAAAGCTTTTGCGAGCCTTGGCCTTGCAGGTGGGTAACGAAGTCACCTATCCCGAGGTGGGGCAACTCATCAATAGCGATCCCGAAACCGTGGAACGCTACATCGACCTGCTTGAGAAGGCGTTTGTGATTTTTCGACTCCACTCGTTGAGCCGTAACATGCGTAACGAAATCAAGCGCAGCCGCAAGATCTATTTCTACGATCTGGGAATACGCAACTCCCTGATACAGAATTTCATCCCCATCTCGCTACGGGCCGATACCGGCGGCCTTTGGGAGAATTTCTGCATCGTGGAACGCATGAAAACACTGGCCTACCATGAAAAGTACGTGAATCCGTACTTCTGGCGCACGCACACCCAAAAAGAAATCGACTACATCGAAGAATACGACGGCAGGCTGCACGCTTACGAATTCAAATGGAACCCGAAAGCCAAGACCAAAAACCCTAAACCGTTCCTCGACGCCTACCCGGACAGCGCATTCAAAGTCATCACACCGGAAAACTTCCACGAGTTCGTAATGATTGAAGACGGGAAGAAATGAACAAGTGTTCGGGGACACTTTCTGACCCAGCAGTTGAATTAATTTAGAGTACCACGAACATGCCGAGAAAAGACGAAAATTCACTGGACTCCGATGGCCTCATCGCGCCATGGATCGGATCATGGTCGGCCACAAAATATGCCCTAATTACCTATTACGCTAAGATTGTTTCGGGGGGTATGAAAAACCTCTGGCAACATTTGGCCTATGTCGATTTGTACGCCGGTTCGGGACGGGCAAAAATCCGGGTAACCGGAGAGTGCGTGGATACTTCGGCATTGTTGGCGCTAAAAACCGATCCCCCCTTTGGATCCTATATTTTCTGCGATTTGAATCCTAAAAAGCTTGAAGCCTTAAAGACTCGCGCTGCGAATCGGTTTCCTAATGCTAATGCCATTTTCATCCAAGGAGATGCCCGGACATCATGCAATGAAATATTGCAGGCGATTCCTCAGCACAAACCCGGATTCAAGGTCCTTTGCTTTTGCGTCATCGACCCCTTCAATACCAGCAACTTCTCGTTCGAAATTATTGAACAGCTGGGGACTAAGCGAATGGACTTTATGGTTTTAATCCCTTCCGGCATGGATATCGGCAGGAATATCGCCTACTACTCAGATGAAGACAATGTAACCCTGGACCGGTTCCTAGGTGACACAGATTGGCGCCAAAAATGGGATACATTCCAAAAGTTGGGCCGCAAAAACGCCGACTTCGTGGTTGAACAGTTTTGCAATCGTATGGTGCAACTCGGTTACCAGGATAGCCGTCAGTTCCTCAAGCCGGTCCATGTCACTGGTACGCAGAAGCTGCTTTACCATTTAGCGTTCTTCACAAAGCACCCGCGCGGCCTCGACTTTTGGAAAAAAGCCATGAAGGGCACGAACCCCCAAATCTCTTTTCTGGAGGGATTATAAAATGAGCCTAGGATCAAAAATCGAATGGACTGACGCCACGTGGAATCCGGTTACCGGCTGCAAAAAAGTGAGCCCCGGCTGTAAAAATTGTTATGCAGAAACTTTCGCGGAGCGATTCCGCGGCGTCAAGGACCATCCTTTTGAAAATGGCTTTGACATGACCCTATGGCCGGCAAAACTGAGCATTCCGGCTTCATGGAAAAAGCCAAAGATTATTTTCGTGAATTCCATGTCCGATTTATTTCTGGAAACAATTCCTGATTCATTTATTGAAAAGATTTTCGACTCAATGATCCAGGCCGACCACCACATTTATCAGGTACTTACCAAAAGACCAAAAAGAATGGTGGAGTGGGTCAACAAACGATTCTCCTCTATGGACTCCCGAGACCAAAGTAAACCAACGTTTCCGAGTCATATTTGGTTGGGCGTAAGTGTGGAATCTTCCATATATAAAAATCGAATTTCGCTACTCCGAGAAACTCCCGCTCCAATTAGGTTCATTTCTTTTGAACCCTTGCTCGGCGAGATCGATTTTGCACGGGGCGAGTTGAATGGCATCTCATGGGCCATCGTAGGGGGAGAAAGTGGGCACCGCGCTAGAGTCATGAAACCCGAGTGGATCGAGAGCATTCACCGTGCCTGTGTGGATTCAGATGTGGCCTTCTTTTTCAAGCAGTGGGGCGCGTTCAATGAAGATGGCGTCAAAGTTGGAAAGAAAAAGTCGGGGAGAATGTACAATGGGAAAACATGGGATGAAATGCCAGAAATGAAACTCGAATGAAACCGGAGAATCCTACTGCTAAAACGACTCCTTTAGGCTGGGCTATGACAACGCTTGATCACGTTAGATTTGATTCAAAACAAGGAATTGACCCTTCGAAATTTGAGCATGAGACATTTGAATTGTACAGTGTCCCATCACATGAGTTTTTGCAACCGGATATTAAAAATGGGGCGGAAATTGGTTCAAATAAATTCCGAGTCGAGCCCTCTACAGTTCTTCTTTGTAAAATAAATCCCCATATCAACAGGGTCTGGGTCGTAGGTAACCACAGCATTCATTCAAAAATTGCATCGACCGAATGGATTCCATTTTTCCCTTCTAATGAAATGGTTCCAGTATTTCTCCAGTATTTTCTCTCGAAAAAGCAGTTCCGTGATTTTTTGTCGCAAAATGTTTCCGGGGTTGGCGGGTCTCTTATGAGGGTAAAACCATCGACTCTAAACGGTTACCCATTCCCCCTCCCCCCTCTTGCCGAACAGCACCGCATCGTCGCCAAAATCGAAGAGCTTTTTTCCGATTTGGATGCCGGTATCGCCTCGCTGAAAAAGGCCAAGGAGCAGTTGAAGGTCTATCGAAAATCCGTATTTCAAGCGGGTCTCGAAGGAGTTCTTACAAAAGAATGGCGGGAAAATAATTCCATTCCGACCTCTTCGGAACTTAAGTCCTACATTCAAGCGTGTCGGCAATCGAAATTAGACGAAGAGGCCAATAGAGCTAAGAGTCGAGGTGAAAGGGCGCCAAAAGTTCCAATGGTTACCCAATCAGGAATTGAAAGTGAATTATCAAGGGCACATAAAGTTCCTATGGGCTGGGCATCAATGCCATTGGGTGATATGGTCTGGTCGGTAAAAGATGGGCCACATTTTAGCCCTAAATATTCAGCCGAAGGAATTCCCTTTATTTCAGGAGGAAATATCCGACCGGCCGGAATCGACTTCAGTTCCTCAAAATATGTTAGCCGCGAACTTCATGAGGAGTTCAAGAAAAAATGCCATGCCGAAAAATGGGATGTTCTATACACAAAGGGTGGAACAACCGGGATAGCTCGAGTAAATACCTATGATGTCGAATTTAGCGTGTGGGTTCATGTCGCGGTCCTTAAACCAGTGATTGGGATAAATCCATTTTATCTCCAACATGCTCTGAACTCGGAGCTCTGCTACTTACAAGCTCAAAAATTTACCCATGGTGTAGGAAATCAAGATTTGGGCCTAACAAGAATGGTGAATATTATTGTTCCCATCTGCTCTGAAAAAGAACAAATGGAAGTCGTTAAGGAAATCGATTACTTTATTTCCGAAGTCGACAACCTCGACAAGACCCTCGACGCCGCCCTCGCCCAATCCGAATCCCTGCGCCAAAGCATCCTGAAGCAAGCCTTCGAAGGCAAACTCGTTCCCCAGGACCCGAACGACGAGCCTGCCGAAAAACTCCTGGAACGGATCCGCGCGGACCGCGCGGACAGCGACGAGGCCCCGAAGAAGTGGCAGACAACAGAGGAGCGGGGGCGTTACGGGGGTGGAAGCCCTTCGGAAACGAGAAGCGTTGCCGCAAGGCCTGGAACCCCCGTTGAAGGGGGTGCGCCGAAGCCGCGCCGGGGAAGACAGCAGGGGGGAAAAGTGACCGCCGCCAAGAGGCGCGGCTGAGGCCAGGGGGAAAGCTTTCCCCCACCAGTTACGGCATTTTTTGCCGCAACTGAATTAACCTGAATTGGAATTGGACCGAGCATGAAAGCAAAGAAAAATTTGGCATTGCCCGGAGGGGATGCAGTCATCTATCAACCCACCAAAGGAGCGCCCCAAGTCAGGTTAACTCTGCATGGGGATACGCTTTGGCTTTCTCTGAATCAGATTGCCGAAATATTTGAGCGAGACAAGTCCGTTGTGAGTCGGCACCTGCTAAATATATTCAAATCAAAGGAGTTGGCCAGAAATCAAACTGTTGCATTTTTTGCAACAGTTCAAAAAGAAGGGGCAAAGGTCGTCAACCGGCAGATTGAATACTACAACCTAGACGCCATCATTTCTGTGGGATATCGGGTAAATTCGAAGAAAGGAACACAGTTCCGTATCTGGGCTTCGGGAGTCCTGAAAGAGCATTTGGTGAAGGGATTTTCCCTGAACAAAAAGGTAATCGAGCAGAATCAAAACCGATTCGAGGAGCTGAAATCCGCCGTAGCACTCTTGCAACGGGCTACCCATGCAAACGCACTTACGTCGGAAGAAGTCGGCAGCGTCATCGACGTCATCCATGATTTCGCCCATGCCTTAGAGGTGTTGGATGGCTACGACCATGCCAGCCTGGAAATAACCGGCACTACCCGTAGGAAGGCCAAACCCATCAGCTACAAAGAGGCGATGGAAGCGATCACGGAACTCGGGATTCAATACCAATCCAGCGCCTTGTTTGGCCGGGAAAAGGACGCTTCCTTCCAGAGCACCATTGCCACAATCTATCAGACCTTCGGAGGCAATGAGCTGTATCCGTCCATCGAGGAAAAGGCTGCCAACCTCTTGTATTTCACAGTCAAAAACCACTCCTTTGTGGATGGCAATAAGCGCATCGCCGCCTTCTTATTCGTGTGGTTCCTGAGTCGCCACCGCGCCCTTTATCGCGCCGATGGCACCAAACGGATTGCCGACAATGCCTTGGTCGCCCTATGCCTCATGGTTGCCGAAAGCAAAGCGCAGGAAAAAGACTTGATTGTCAAAGTCATCATCAATCTCATCAACCGGAAAAACTGAACATGACCGAATCTACCGCCGCTATCGTCGCTAAAGTCTGGAACTTTTGTCATATCCTGCGGGATGATGGCGTGAGCTATGGCGATTACGTGGAGCAGTTGACCTATCTGCTGTTTTTAAAAATGGCTGATGAATATTCCAAACCGCCCTATAATCGAGATACCGAAATCCCCAAGAAGTATGCTTGGCCCAGCCTGAAGGGGAAATCCGGCGCGGAGTTGGAAGCACATTATATTGAGGTGCTCCAAAAGTTAGGTGTAGCCAAAGGCATGCTAGGGCAAATCTTTTTCAAGGCCCAAAACCGTATCCAGGATCCGGCCAAGCTTTACAAGCTGGTGGACCTGATCAATCAGGAAAACTGGGTGATGTTGGGAACGGATGTAAAGGGCGATATTTACGAAGGCCTGCTGGAGAAGAACGCAGAGGATACCAAGAGCGGGGCTGGGCAGTATTTCACACCGCGCGCCCTGATCCGAGTGATGGTGGAATGCCTGCAACCCAAGCCGGGCAAGACCATGGCGGATCCGGCTTGCGGGACGGGAGGATTCTTCCTAGCCTATTACGACTACTTGAATGC
>JAYTHY010000121.1:0-21156 GCA_043732185.1 Fibrobacteria bacterium | reverse complement strand
TACATAGGGTGGATTCGCAACGATAACATCAAACAGAAGATTGGTTGGGAAAGGTGCAAATGTGTCGCCCAGCACAAGATTGTCCGCGGATAGCGCATTGAGGGCGGCGTTTTCCCGAGTGAGTTCAAGACAAGCAGGAGAGATATCTACACCATGTACATGGCAGTTGGGAATTTCCCTCTGTATGGAAAGGAAGATTGGGCCTGCGCCGACACCGACGTCCAGAATGGTATTGTACTGCCCCGGTAATATGGCTTTGCGAACCAAGTCCACGATGAGTTCCGTTTCCTGCCTGGGGATAAGCGCGCGACCATCAACCTTGAGGTTTAGTTTGCGAAAGGGCATGGTGCCCAAGAGATGTTGCAGTGGCTCACGGGCGCCGCGGCGGCGCACCAGTTCGCGGTAACGTGCGAGTTCCGTATCTTGCAAGGGACGGTCGAAATTCATGTACAGGTCCATGCGCTTCATGCCTAAGACATGGCCGAGTAGAAGTTGTGCGTCGAGGCGATGGTTTTCTACACCTCGTGATTTGAACCAGTCCGCAGCCTTATTGAGGATGTCTAAGAGGACGGGCTCAGTGGCAGCCACGGCTTAAGCCTGCTTTTCCAAATCCCGGAGTTTCTCGGCATTGGCTTCCATGATCAGAGCATCGATCAGCTCCTGAATATCGCCTTTCATGACCGAATCGATTTTGTAAAGCGTAAGATTGACGCGGTGATCGGTAACTCGGCCTTGCGGAAAATTATAGGTTCGAATCTTGGCGGAACGATCCCCGGTGCCCACTTGGGACTTCCGCTGCGCCGACTCCTCGGACTCGCGCTTAGATATTTGCAAATCCAGCAGGCGGGATTTAAGCACGTTCATGGCTTTGGCTCGGTTTTTATGTTGGGAACGCTCGTCCTGACACGACACCACTAATCCGCTGGGGATATGGGTTAGACGCACAGCCGAATCGGTTTTGTTGATATGCTGGCCGCCGGCCCCACCCGCCCTGAAAGTGTCCACTCTGAGGTCCGCGTCCTTGATGTCAATTGCATCCATTTCATCCGCTATCGGCATGACTACAACTGTTGCAGCGGAGGTATGTACGCGGCCCTGCGTTTCCGTCAAAGGCACACGCTGCACGCGGTGGACGCCACTTTCATATTTGAGGACGCCATACACTCCAGCTGAATCTATTTCGCAAATGATTTCCTTATATCCGCCGACCGTGCCTTCACTGGCGCTGAGCAGGACACATTTCCATCCGCGTGAATCCAGGTAATACTTGTACATGCGATACATTTCGCCGGCAAAGATGCTGGCCTCATCGCCGCCTGTACCCGCCCGGATTTCCAAGATGGCTCCGCGGGAATCGTTGGGATCTTTTGGAATGAACAGGAATCGCAGCTCTTGCTCCAAAGCCGGAATCTTTTCGCGCAGCTTTTTTAGCTCATCTGAGGCCAGGGCTTGCAGCTCGGAATCGGAGGAATCGGACTCCGCCTTTTTCCATTCGTCGATTTCAGTGAATAGGGCCAGGTATTCTTTGGCTTTGACCACGGTTTCAGCCAGGCCTTTATGCAGTCGACCCAGTTCTGTCATGCGGGTCATATCCGAAAGGATATCGGGCCGTTGCAGCTGGCTTTCCAGCTCTTCGCTACGTTCTATGACCTTACGTGTTTGATCTCGGAAATCCATGGGGTGTAAGCGTAAAAAATTGAAACGCGCTAAGCCAGGGCGGCGCGAATCGATGCGATAGCGACTTCCAACTGCTTTTCGTCCGGCTCCTGCGTGGTGATCTTCTGCAGCCAAAGGCCGGGAAGCACGAAAGGACGCACCCAGAGAGAGTCTTGAAATCGGGCTGTAAGCTTGAGCACTTCAAAGGCAAGGCCAGCTACCATTGGAACAAAGGGCAAATGAATGGCGAATCGAGCTAAGGCGGATGGGTAGGAAAAATGGAAGACTTGCCATAAAAATCCATCAAAGGCTGAGAAGAAGGCGATGCACACCATGGCTACGATGAGAATGAAGGACGTGCCGCAACGGGGGTGGAAGCGGCTTTGTTGTTTTGCGGAAGCCACATCGAGAGTGCCCTGGCGTTCATAATCAAAAATGGATTTATGCTCGGCGCCATGGTATTGGAAAACACGGCCAATATCTTTTAGAAAGGAAATGCCCCACATATACCCGAGCAAAAGCGAAATCCGCACCACGCCGGCGGTCAGATTAAAAAGCACCGGGTTGGCAGGTGCAAGCTTGGTTCCGCCTATCAGATGGCTGGCGGCAAAATAGGGCAACAATTGAAAAGCGCCCAATGCCAGAAGTAGAGAGGAAATTAAGCTAAGGGCGACCCATACGTTTTCCATTTTGCGCGACTGCTTGGGCAGGACGGGAGTTTCGGATGGCAAGGCGCCTTTTTCTTGCACGGCCATGGAGAAATTGAGTGCCTTGATGCCGATGGCCAGAGATTCAATCAAGGAGGCTGCGCCGCGTAAAACAGGAAGGCTAAGAATTTTGTGCCGACGCGAATAGGCTACGAATTCCTGATTTTCTAATACGATTGTGCCGTCTGGGGCACGCACTGCGATTGCCAAGCGGCGAGGGCTGCGCATCAGCACACCCTCAATTACAGCTTGGCCGCCAACGCTTTCAGGTTTGTAGCTGGAAAGGAAAACTAAACTCCAATTCAGCCGGTGAAAACCTTTGGCTAATGGGTTCATTCAGCCTTTGGAGCTTCTTTAACAGGGGCCGCAACGTCCTTGGATGCAGCCCGAGATTTCCGTTTGCCACCGACAATGGACGTGTAGCGGGAGGTGAATTTTTCAATTCGGCCGGCGGAATCCAGAATCTTTTGTTTGCCGGTATAATAGGGATGGCATTTTGAGCAAATTTCAATGCCCTGGCCCGGGATCGTGGCGCGTAATTCGATTACGTTTCCGCACGAACAGGTGAAGGACTGCATGGTGTAATTAGGATGAAGACCTGTTTTCATCGTCGGCTCCGAAATTTTGGTGAGAATCCGAAAGATAACCCGAAGCCACCAACCCTGCAAGGGCCTGCGAGTTCAGGAAATAGGCGAAACCAAGGTTTGGGGCTGGCGACAGGGCAATATCCTGCCAAGTTTGGGCATTGAAAGGGTAATCCTTAGTCTTTATTGGACTGCGACAGCTCGCATTCCTATTTTTGGGACCATGAAAACCGACAAAACTTTGTGCCTCGCTGGTAAAAACTTCTCCTCCCGACTCATTGTCGGAACCGGAAAATACCCTGATTTTGAGATAATGCGGCAATGTCACGAGGTCTCCGGCACGGAGATGATTACAGTGGCATTGGGCCGAGTCAAACTCAATGGTCCCGAAGAAGAGAATATTCTCAACTTTATCGACACTAAAAAATACACCCTGTTACCGAATACTGCCGGGGCCTTCAACGTTGAGGACGCGTTGCGCATTTCACGACTGGCCCAAGCCCAAGGCATGAAGTATCTCAAACTGGAAGTGCTGTTCGATCAAAAAACGTTGTTGCCCGATCCCATTGCCACCTATGAAGCCACGAAAATCCTGGTTAAAGAAGGGCATACGGTACTTGTCTATACCAATGACGACCCGGTGATGGCCAAAAAGTTGGAAGATCTGGGCGTGGCCGCAGTGATGCCAGCGGGATCGCCTATCGGCAGCGGGCAAGGTGTGCTCAATGAAAACAATATCCGCATCATCATGGAGTCCTTACATTGTCCGGTGATTGTGGATGCAGGCATGGGTACGGCTTCCGATTTGGCCAGGGCCATGGAACTGGGCGTCGATGGTATCCTCTGTAATACGGGTATCGCCAGTGCTACGGACCCGGTGAGAATGGCTAGGTCGTTCAAACTGGCATGTGAGGCCGGACGGGATTCCTTCTTGGCGGGCCGCATTCCACGCAAACTGTATGGGTCGGCTTCGAGTCCGCAGGAGGGCCTGCGCTAAGGCGCGGTTTCGACATGCACACATCCTTTTCCTTGGTTGATAAACCGATTTATTTCGTCACCGATCACAATTTTACGGGTGGGCGTTCCCAGCTTGAAGTGGTGCGGGCAGCGCTGGCCGGGGGCGTGCGGCTGGTTCAATACCGGGACAAGGATGTGTCGGATGCCGAATTTGCCCTTGAAGCGGCTGCGATACTCAAGGAATGCCGGGCGTTTGGTAGCTTGCTCATCATCAATGATCGGGTAGCTGTGGCAAAAGCCATTGGTGCCGATGGCGTACACTTGGGGCAGGAGGATATGGATCCGGTAGAAGCGCGTCGCATATTGGGGCCGGACGCATTGATTGGACTGTCCACCCATACTCGTTCCGAGGTTGAGGCTGCGATTGGGATGCCTCTAGACTACATTAATATCGGGCCCATGTTCCCGACCGCCACCAAGGACCATTCCCGTTACGATGCTTTGGGACTTGCAAAAGTTATCGAACTCTCCAAACTCAGTCCGTTTCCGTTTACCACCATGGGTGGAATTAAAAAATCTCATTTGCGCGAACTTTTTCGCAGCGGCATTCAAACCGTGGCCATGGTTACGGAAATCAGTATGGCGCCGGATCCCACAGCAAAAGTGCGGGAGTTGCTGGCGGAAATTCATGCGCCTTAGGGCGCGGAAGATTTATTTTTTAGATGAGCGGCAATACGAGCTGCACCAGCCTTGCCGATAGCCTTAATCCATTCCACTTCAGTGGCGGCTTCGATAGCGGCTGGCGCACCGAAAGCTTGCAACAGTTTCATCTTGGATTTTTGACCTATACCTGGTATCGCATCGAGCCAAGAGGCTTGTAAATACTGATTGCGTTTCGATCTCTGGAAGGTGATGGCAAAGCGATGCGCTTCGTCACGGACCGCCTGCAAAAGCTGGAGGCTGGGCGAGGTTTTGGGGATGAGCAACGATTCATTTTGCCCGGGAATAAAAATTTCTTCTAGGCGCTTGGCCAATCCGATAATGGGTTGATCCGGATGGCCGCATTCGCGTAGTGCATCCAATGCCGCACCCAATTGGCCTTTGCCGCCGTCGATGAGAATTAGATCGGGAAAAGGTTGGCCTTCATCCACCAGGCGGCGGATACGGCGGCCTACGATTTCACGCATGGAAGCAAAATCATCGATGCCATCTACAGTTTTGACATTGTAATGCCGGTAGTCTTTTTTACTGGGTTTGCCATCCACGAAAACTACTTGCGAAGCAACAGTATCGGTACCGGAAAGATGTGAGATGTCAAAACCTTCGATACGGGCGGGTGGTTTGACCAGGCCGAGATCCTCCTGGAGAGCCGTGACTCGGTAACTTTGACGATTTTTACGCTCGCGTTTTCCCACCATCTCTGCCAACATCAGCTTGGAATTTTCCATAGCCAGATTCACCTGACGACGCTTCTCACCCTTGATGGGCACTTCCAAATCCACCGCCGCTTTTTTAAACCCGCGCAACGCTTCTTCCACATTCTCTTCTACTTCCGTTGCATGCGAGAGAATAATTTCCCGCGGAATAGATTCTGGTCCTTGGCGTAAATAGTAACCCTTGATGAATTCGGTGATAACTCCAGTTTCATCCTGCTCCAAAGGGCAAACCACTTCAAAACTTTTCCGTCCGGATATATATCCGTCGCGAATTTCCAGAATAAGAATGCAAGCGAGCTTTCCCGTGCGCGCAGTGGCAATGAGATCGCGTGGCACCTGATCCGGACCCAAGTCCACTTTTTGATCTTCCTTTACGGATTCCAGATCGCGGATTTGATCGCGTATTCGACCAGCCTCCTCAAATCGCTCCCCATCCGCAGCCAAGCGCATGCGCTCTTCTAAGCTGCGTTTAAGATCCTGATGTTTGCCTTTAAGCAGCAGTACGGCTTGATCCACCAAGTGATGGTAGGCTTCCGGCGTGGTGAGATTGGCGCAGGGGGCATCACACCGTTTGAGATGATACGTAAGACAAGGACGGATGGGCTGGTCCAAAGGCAGTTTGAGATCACAATCACGAATTCTAAAAACTTTGTTCAGCAGATTGAGGGTTTTGCGCATGGCCCGGACATTAGTATAAGGCCCGAAGAACATATCCTTGGCGGTACCGGAGCCGCCGTGCCGAGTTATCACAAGTCGCGGATACGTTTCGGAGAGTGTGACCTTGATGTAGGGAAAATGTTTATCGTCCTTTAGCTGGACATTATACTTTGGCGTATGTTTGTGCACCAGATTGGCTTCGAGGATAAGGGCTTCCACCTCATTGTCGGTGATGATCCATTCCAGATCCTTGGCCACGGAGCGCAGCAATGTTGAAGCGAGGTGATTATTCTGCGAGCGCTGGTTGAAATATCCACGCACGCGGTTTTTTAAATTTACCGCTTTGCCGATGTACACGATAATCCCTTGTGCATTTTTCATCAGGTACACGCCGGGCCTGGTGGGAAGGGCCTCGAGTTTGGCCACCAGAGCGGGTGGTAGGTTTTCCGAAGATTCGGGATTCATTTCGTTAAAATAGGAAATCCGGATGTAAAGGATTTAAGGCTAAAATAGCGGATTTCTTGGCGAGAATCGTCTAAATTGAATCCACAACGCTTTGAAAGGTCAAGAATGTTTAAACAAGCTCTCTGTACGTCCGTGGTATTTGCCTTGCTGGGCTGCGCATCCGTTACCCTTCACAATGAAGCCCGCTCCGTCAACATTGGGCAAAACGACTCGCCATCCTCGTCCAAGATAGATTTGACTTGGGAAGTGAATAATGATTTGAGCAGCGAATACTTTGGATACTTCAATTTCAACATCAGGAACACATCGGACAAATGGATTACCCTGACCGGAATGCGGATTGTCTTTCCTGAATCGTCGCAGAATAAAAATGTGCGGATAGTTTTGGGCAGAGAACTGGAACAATGGTACACGGCCCAACAAAAAGTTGTTGCCGTTTCCGATTTCAATAAAACCAGCGCATCGCTCCTGCTGTCTGGAGTTGGTGCTGGTTTGGCTACATTTTCTGATATCAAGGCCTTTCAGACCACGGGAAGTGCTATGGCCGCCGGGAGCTTAGGGTATTTAGCCGTTGATGCCTTCGATAAAGCCCGTGACGCACTTCGATTGGCAGCTATGATTCCGAAAAATCACCTATTCTCCGATTCCGTCCTGGTACCTCCTGGATTATTCACAGATCGATGGCTATTGCTCAATAGCTCCAATCACGACCAAATGGGAATAGTGGACTCACTGACGATTGAGTATCGAATGGAGGATGGAACGATACATTCCAATCGAGTGGTATTGCGGAGTAAGTCGCATTCCATCTTAAACCGAAAATGGCAAGCCAGTTTTTTGGCTAGCCACCAAAGTTTGAATCCAGATCCAAAACGGGCGTACCCATAAAACCCCTCAGCCTTGAGGCTTTAAGGGTCCGGGGTCCGGCAATTTAAGATTCTGTTTTCGGGAAAGATATTTAGGCGGCGGGTGGGTCAATGGCCGGAGTAGTTGCTTCAGCTGCGGAATCTTTCGACTCAGCACGGGTGATATCAACTTTCTTCTCGGTTTTGGCCTTGGCCTTGGGAGCCGGTTTCCGGGTTTTGGCTTTAATCTCTTCTTCCACGAGAGTGATCATGGCCATCTCGGCAGAATCACCAACACGGGTAGAGATGCGGAGCACACGGGAGTAGCCACCGGGACGCTTCACATAGCGTTTGGCCAAGGTGTCGAACAGTCCGGTTAGCACGGTTTTGTCCTTGACGAAACGGGCAGCTTGACGCCGGGCACCAAGATCTCCTTGCTTGCCATATGTTATCAATCGATCGACAAGGCCACGTACCACTTTGGCCTTGGCCACGGTGGTGATGACCCTACGGTCAATTTGCTCTTCTTTGAGGCCTTGCAATAGAACGGAAGTAGCGAGATTGTTAAGCATCGCTTTTCTATGCGCCGTATTTCGGTCCAGCCGATTTGTTTTTACACCATGTCTCATTGTTAGCCCCTAAATCCTTACTTCTCGTCACCGAGATAGTAGTCAACGTCCATTCCGAACGACAAGCCCATGTTGCTCAACACTTCATTGAGCTCTATTAAGGACTTGCGGCCGAAATTCTTGTACTTAAGCATTTCCGATTCCTGATTGCGTACCAGGTCGGCGATTGTGTGAATATTAGCGCAACGCAAGCAGTTGCTGGAGCGAACAGAGAGCTCTAGCTCGTCCACGCGCATTTTGAGCAACTGACGGATGCGTTCTTTCTCTTCATCCTTGACCACTTCTTCAGCGGCTTCAAGGTCGCCTTCAAAGTTGATGAACATTTCCAAATGGTCAACCAGCAATTTGGCACCATAGGCCATGGCATCTTCCGGATCGATGCTTCCATCCGTCCAAACTTCCATTTCAAGCTTGTTGAAATCCGTTCGCTGTCCAACGCGCGTATCAGAAACTTCGTAGGACACTTTGGTCACTGGGCTGAAGTTGGCGTCGATGGAAATCACGCCAATAGGGTCGTCTTCGCGTTTTAGGTCATCGGAAATCACATAGCCGCGTCCATCGGAAACGCGCAGCTCAAGAGTGATGCTGCCATTCTTGCTGAGAGTGGCCAAATGCAATTCCGGATTTAAAATCTGCACATCGGGATTCGCCTCGATATGTTCTCCGCGTACTTCACCTTCACCGGAAATATCGAGGCGCAACGTGGCATCCTCATCCGAAAGAAGTTTGACGCGCAGTTGTTTGATATTAAGGATGATTTCTGCAACGTCTTCTTTAACACCTTCCAAGGCCGAGAATTCATGTGAAACGCCATCAAACCTAACGGAAACTACGGCGGCGCCCTGTAAGCTGGACAAGAGGACGCGGCGCAAAGCGTTGCCAACCGTGATTCCCCATCCACGTTCGAATGGCTCAATGAAGAACTTGCCGTATTTGGAATCCCCTTTTTCCTTGGTGATGCCTTTCGGCATGTGCAGCGCTTTCCATTTCATTTCTCTTACCTCAATCCTGGTGATAAATTGTCGAGCATGATCCTCGAAAATCTTCTTCTATTTTTTAAACTCGGCGACGTTTCTTGGGGCGGCAGCCATTGTGTGGAACACCGGTGACATCCTTGATGGACATGATGTCCATGCCAGCGGCCTTCAAGGCACGAATAGCAGATTCACGGCCCGCACCGGCACCCTTGACGCGTACGTCTAGTTTACGCATGCCCATTTCCATGGCGGTAGTGGCGGCTGCTTCTGCAGCTACCTGAGCGGCAAAAGGCGTGCTCTTACGCGAGCCTTTAAAGCCAACCTTACCTGGCGAACCCCATGAAACCACATTTCCACGCACGTCGGTGATGGAAACGATGGTGTTATTGAAAGTTGCCTTAACTGTGCAGCAGCCCATTACATCAACGCGTTTTTTGGACTTCTTGATCTTGGCTTTGGCATCGCTTTCAGCTCCTTCGGCAGCTTCAGCTTTATCTGCTTTAGCGCCTTCTGCCGCACCCTTGGCTTCGCCGTCCACTTTGGCTGCCTTGGCCGCCTTAGCTTCCCCAGCTTCACCCTTTGGCGCTTTGGATTTCTCTTCCGTTTTTGCTTTTTCAGCCGGTTTTTCGTCTGCCATTACCTTATCCTTGCTCTCTTCGAATTACTTCTTTTTATTCGCCATGGTCTTGCGCGGGCCCTTACGGGTACGTGCATTGGTCTTGGTGCGCTGACCGCGTACGGGCAGGCCCTTGCGATGCCGCAGACCACGATAACTTCCAATATCCACGAGGCGCTTGATGTTCATGCCTACCTGGGCGCGCAAATCGCCTTCCACCTGATAGCCGGACTCAATGACGCGGCGTAACTTTCCAATTTCTTCATCTGAAAGATCACCAGCTTTTTTGGCCGGATCGATATTGGCCTTTTTGCAAATCTCAGTTGCAGATCTGCGACCAAGACCAAATATATATGTGAGAGCGATTTCGCTCCGCTTACCGTTCGGAATATCTACACCGGAAATACGTGCCACTTGAATTCTCCTAGCTCTGGCCGTCAGGCCTAGCCCTGTCTTTGCTTGTGACGGGGATTTTTCTTACAAATGATTCGAATAACGCCTTTGCGACGCACAACTTTGCAGTGCTCACAACGCGGTTTTACTGAAGCCCTGACTTTCATGGTCTCGTCCCTTATTTATGCCTGTAAGTGATCCGGCCCCGCGACAAATCGTAGGGCGACAATTCTAACAAAACCCGGTCGTTCGGTAAAATTCGAATATAGTTTTTACGCATTTTACCTGAAATATGAGCTAAAATCACGTGTCCATTGTCCAATTCCACCTTAAACATGGCATTTGGCAAGGCCTCGAGAACTCGACCCTCAACCTGAATACCTTCTTGTTTGGCCACTTAGAACCCTCTCCGGCCACGAATCTTGCCCTTGCGCATGAAACCTTCGTAGTGCTGGTTTTGCAAATGCGTTTGGAACTGCCGAAGAGTTTCTAGGGCTACACCAATTGCGATGAGCACGCTTGTGCCACCGATATAAAACTGCATGTTCATTGCCTGTTTAAGATACAGGGGTCCTACGCTGATTAAGGCCAGAAAAATGGCGCCTGGCAAAGTCACTCGAGTCAGAATCTGGTCGATAAATTCAGCCGTACGACGTCCAGGACGCACACCGGGAATAAAGCCGCCGGACTTCTTGAGGTTCTCGGCGATTTCCTTGGGATTATACATGATAGCTGTGTAGAAATAGCTGAAGAAGACAATCAGCACGGTAAAGACGATGGAATAAACGATATGCCCAGGTAGAAAAGCGTTTCCGAAAGTTTGTGCTGCACCCATATTAGGGAAAAAGGAAGCCAACTGAGCGGGCACGAACATAATCGCTGAACCGAAAATCACAGGCATGACACCGGCTGTGTTGACCTTAAAAGGAAGAAAGCTCGCCTGGCCACCCATAACTTTTCTTCCGACAACGCGTTTGGGGCTTTGCAAAGGGATGCGACGAGTGCCTTGGTCGATAAAAATGATGAAGGAAATGATGGCAAGGACGATTACGAGAATAATCGCTTCCATGGGAATGCTGCGTTCCCCACTAACAACCATTTCAATTTCGCTCAGAATAGCATGGGGCATTTGGGCCACAATACCAATGAAGATAATGAGTGAAATCCCGTTTCCAATACCTCTAGCAGTTATTTGCTCTCCTAGCCACATGATAAAAACGGTGCCAGTGGTTAAGGTCAATACTGTGAGCAGGGTGAAGCTATAGTGTCCAACGCCGGCAGCTAAAAGGCTTTGTCCTGTGGGTGTCGATTGGCTTCCGAGCCAAGTAGCAACACCCCATGCTTGTAGAGAGCTGATGAAAATGGTTCCGTAGCGTGTCCATTGGGTCAGTTTGGCGCGCCCTTCCTGACCCTGCTTCTGGAGCGCAGCAATAGTTGGTACCACCGTGCCCATAAGCTGAATAATAATGGAGGCGCTGATATAAGGCATTATGCCCAAGGAGAATATGGATGCGCGTTGGAGAGCACCACCAACAAAAGTGTTGTAGAGGCCAAATAAGTTGTTTGAATTCTTGGAAAAGAATTCAGCAATAGCCAAACTGTTGACTCCGGGAAGAGGCACAAAGCCACCCAGGCGATAAACCGCAAGAATACCAAGGGTAAAGAGGATCTTATCCCTCAGATCCTTGATCTTGAAAATGTTTACGAAACCTAGGAGTGCTTGCACTTTAGACGACCACGGCCTTTCCACCTGCAGCCTGGATAGCTACTACGGCAGATGCGCTGAACTTATTGGCAGAAATTTCCAAAGCTTTGGTGAGCTTGCCCTTGGATAGCACCTTTACGGGATGCTTGGCGCTCTTAACCAGTCCAGCTTTGACCATGTCCGCAATAGTGACTGCACCGGAGCATTTCGCGTCCAAATCACCAAGATTGACAACTTGCAAATCCTTGGGAAAATGCGAGTTGAATCCACGTTTGGGTACGCGACGTTGCAAAGGCATTTGACCACCTTCAAAAGCAACGCCTACTGGGCCGCTTTTACGGGCTGTTTGGCCCTTGCCGCCACGACCGGATGTCTTGCCCTTGCCTGAGCCAGGACCACGACCGACTTTGAAGCGCTTCTTGCGCGAGCCCTTGGCGGGCCTAAGTTCGGAGAGATTCATTTTACTTCCTCTACCTTCACGAGATGGGCAACCACGCGGATCATTCCGTCCACGGTCGCGCTCTTTTCCTTGATGACAAACTTACGGATGCCGTGGATGCCAAGGGCTTCCAAGGTTCTTTTCTGTTTCACCTTGGAGCGTACTTCGCTCACGAGTTGGGTGATTTTTAATTTGGCTGCCATGATTCGGTTCCTTATGCTTTCGCCGCAACAGTGGCGGCCGGGGCCGCAACCGCGGACTTGAGAGTCACCTGGCGCAGAGCGGCAAATTCTTTTTTGCCTCTTTGCATCTGGAGACCGCGCAATACCGCTTTGACGACATTGTGAGGATTGGTTGAACCAATGCTTTTGGTCAAAACATCATGCACACCGGCTAATTCCAGAACGGCACGGGCGGCACCGCCGGCAATAACGCCGGTACCAGGGGATGCAGGACGCATGAATATTTTGGCTGCGCCATAACGTGTGTTGACTTCATGGGGAATGGTCTTCCCGCGCAGGATGACATCGACCAGGTTTTTATGGGCATTTTCGGTGGCCTTGCGAATGGCTTCCGCCACTTCATTGGCTTTACCGGATCCAATACCTACCCGGCCTGTACCATTTCCAATAACGACGATGGAGTTGAAGCTAAAGCGGCGTCCGCCCTTCACTACCTTCGCGCATCGATTGATGGCTACAACCTTTTCCTGATATTCGGATTTTTCACCGGAATCGGATTGGTTGTTTCTACCCTGGGGATGATTCATACCTGCCATTTAAAACTCCAATCCGGCTTCACGGGCGGCATCCGCCACAGCCTTGACACGGCCATGGAAAAGGTATCCGCCACGATCGAACACCACAACTTTAATTCCGGCTTCCTGGGCTTTTTGGGCTACCAGTTTGCCAAGTTCCTTGGACGTCTCAACTTTGTTCTTGCCTTCGATTACGGACTTGAGCTCCGGTGAAAGCGAAGAATAAAGGAGCAAGGATTTGCCGCTGGCATCGTCCACGATTTGCGCGTAGATATGGTTGAGACTGCGGCGTACGCATAGGCGCGGGCGCACGGTGGTGCCAGCAATCTTCTTCCGGATTCTTTCATGTCTGGCCTTGCGGTTGACCAGCCTGGTAATAGCCTTATCCGTGAACATCTCTTATCCTCTTTCGGTTTCCAAAGACTTACGTCTTCTTAACTTCCTTTTGAACCACAACTTCACCAAAATAGCGGACGCCTTTTCCCTTATAGGGTTCCGGTGGCTTGAAGCCCCGGATAGTCGCAGCCACTTGACCTACAGCCTGACGATCGATTCCGTCTACGGTAACTTTAACGTTACCGTCCATTTTAACATTCACTCCAGCGGGTGGCGTAAACAAGATGGGGTGCGAGTAGCCGAGCAGCAAACTGACTGCTTTGCCCTTTTGTTCACCGCGATAACCGACGCCACGGATTTCCAATTCCTTTTGGAAACCTTTGGTTACGCCGGTAACCATGTTGTTGATCACCGCGCGGGTGGTGCCGTGCAATGCACGGTCCGTCTTAGCATCCGAAGGACGCTTGACGGTTACGACACCTTCCTGGTTTTCCAGGCTGATGCCATCATGCATTACGAACACAAGTTTTCCCTTGGGGCCTTCGACGGAAACGGACTGGCCGTTCACGTTGAGCTTAACCCCAGCAGGAAGTTTGATAAGTGCTTTACCTACTCTAGACATGGATAACTCCTACCAAACCTTGCAGATGACTTCGCCACCGATATTCTGCTCGCGAGCTTCATAATCGGTAAGCAGACCTTTGGACGTGGACACGATTGCCATACCAAGGCCATTCATGACCTTGGGCAAACCCGTGGCCCTAGCGTACGATCTTCGCCCGGGGGCGCTGACACGCTGTATGCCTTGGATGGCCGGTTGGCCGTCCGTATATTTCAAGAGGATTTTCATCACTCCTTGCTTGCCATCATCAACGATGACGAATTTCTGTACGAAATTGCGACGCACCAGAATCTTTGCCACTTCCCTGCGGAGGCCGGAAGAGGGCATTTCTACCACTCTTTTTCCGACGCGGGTGGCATTCCGGATTCTTGTCAGCATATCGCCGATGGGATCTGTGATTCCGCTCATGCTTAGCTCTTTTCTCCTTGCGATTCCGTTAAACCGTACAACGGTTTACCAGGACGCCTTCGTGATTCCGGGGATTTCACCTTGCAGGGCCATTTCCCTGAAGCAGATGCGACACAGCCCAAACCGGCGCATAAATGCACGGGGGCGTCCGCATCGGCGGCAACGGTTGTATCCACGCACCACGAACTTCGGGGTGCGCTTTTGTTTTTCAATCATCGATCTCTTTGCCATTGTCTCTATTCTCCCGGCTACTTGCGGAACGGCATTCCAAGGGCGCTCAAGAGAGCCCTACAGCCCTCATCGTCTTTGGAATTGGTGACGAAACTGATGTCCATGCCCAAGATCTGACTGATCTTGTCATAGTTGATTTCTAGAAAGATGATCTGCTCTTTGATGCCCATGGTATAGTTCCCACGGCCATCAAAGCCGCGCTTGGGTACTCCACGGAAATCGCGAACGCGGGGTAGTGCAATGGTGATGAACCGTTCCACAAAATCCCACATCTTCTCACCGTGCAAGGTAACCTTGACTCCGATGGGCAGGTTTTCACGTACCTTGAAGTTCGATATGGCCTTCTTGGCGCGGGTTGGAATCGGCTTCTGTCCGGTGATGGCGGCTAAAGTGCCTACCGCCTCCTCAATCAGACGCTGATTTCCAGTAGCCTCGCCAACACCCATATTGATCACGACCTTTTCCAGGCACGGGACTTCCATGACATTGGTTAGCCCCAACTCCTGCATGAGTGCGGGGACCATTTCTTTTTGATATCGTTCCTTAAGCCGTTGCATTATCTCTTTGACCTTTCAGCCGATGCTAGTCTACGGACTTGCCGGATTTTTTTTCGACCCGGATGCGCTTACCGTTTTCGACGGTTTTCCGCAGCTTAACGGGTTCATTGCTCTTGTTAACCAACATTACATTGGATACGTGCACGGGCATTGCCTTGTCCACGATCCCACCTTTTTCGCTACCTTTACCTGGCTTCTGATGCTTTTTGGCGATGTTAACGCCTTCCACAATAACCTTATTGTCAGAAGCAAGTACGGTAATGATACGCCCTACTGTCCCTTTGGACTTGCCAGCGATCACCTTTACGCTGTCGTGTTTTCTCAGTTTGATGGACATGATTAGATAACCTCCGGTGCCAATGAGACGATCTTCATGAACTGCTTTTCGCGAAGCTCTCGGGCCACTGGGCCAAAGATGCGCGATCCCTTGGGTTCGCGGGCTTCGTTAATGATAACCACGGCATTGTCGCCAAAGCGAATAGCCGAACCATCCTTGCGCTTGACTTCCTTAATCGTCCTTACGACTACGGCTCTTTGCACACTGCCTTTTTTGACGCCGCTTGTGGGCGTGGCTGCGCGTACGGAAACAACTATGATGTCTCCAAGGCTGGCATAGCGCCTACGCGTTCCGCCCAGTACCTTGATACACAAGACTTCCTTAGCCCCGGAGTTATCGGCGACGTTTAATTTCGTCTGCTGCTGAATCATCTTTTGCCTTTCCCCGTCTTACTTCTTGCGCTCGACGACGCGAACCAAACGCCAACGCTTGGTTTTGCTCAAAGGACGCGTTTCCATGATTTCCACGGTATCGCCTTCTTTGGCTGAGTTTTCATCATCATGGGCTTTCAACTTGACCGTTGTGGTCAGAATCTTTCCATAGATGGGATGGGATTTTCTATTGATAACCGCTACCGTGATGGTCTTTTCCATCTTGTCGCTGGTTACGATTCCCGTCCTTAATTTTCTACTTGCTCGTTCTTCCATATTTCCTCGCGTTCAGGCTAACTTGCCCGATTACGAACCCTTACGGTTCGCGGTGGCTTTCTGCTGGAGCACGGTCTTGGCGCGGGCAATATCCCTGCGAGACGTTTGCAAAAGGGAGGTGTTCTCCAACTTGCCCATGCTGGCCTGGAACCTTAAATTGAAAAGGTTGGCTTCAAGTTCATTGACTTTTGTCTGAATGACGTCCGCCGCCATTTCCCGAAGATCTCGGGTTTTTGCCTTAGCCATTTCTATCCACCTCACAAATCTTTGTCCGGATTGGGAGCTTTTGCGCCGCAACCGATAGGGCTTCCATGGCAAGTTCACGATCCACTCCGCCCATTTCAAACAGAATGCGTCCTGCCAATACCACGGCTACCCAGCCTTCTACGTTTCCTTTTCCAGAACCCATACGTGTTTCCGCAGGTTTCTTGGTGAAAGGCTTATCCGGAAAAACCCGGATCCATACTTTGCCGCCGCGCTTGATTTTACGCGTCATGGCAATACGTGCGGCTTCAATTTGGCGATTGGTAACCCAGGCAGATTCAAGCGCCTGGATTCCGAATTCGCCGAAGGCCATAGCGGTACCACGAGGGGCCACGCCCTTCATTTTGCCGCGCTGCATTTTTCGGAATTTTAATTTCTTGGGGCTCAGCATGCTAGGCCATGGCCCTTTCTCCATCATTGGTGGAAATGTCTTCTCGCTTAATGATCTCGCCCTTGAAGATCCATACCTTTACACCAATGGTGCCATAGGTAGTCTCTGCGCGAGCTTGCGCATAATCGATATCGGCGCGCAAGGTCTGCAATGGAATTCTTCCATCACGGGACTTTTCAACTCGGGCTATCTCAGCTCCACCCAATCGACCACCACACTGAATTTTTATGCCTAGGGCTCCAAGACGCATGGCGCTGGATACGGCTTTTTTCATGGCGCGACGAAAGGCAACACGTTTTTCGAGTTGGCGGGCAATATTGTCAGCGACCAATTTTGCATCCACTTCCGGGCGTTTGATTTCGCGGATGTTGATGTAAATGTCCTTGCCGGTCAAGTGCTGAAGCTCGCCTTTGATGCGCTCGACTTCTTCGCCCTTTTTTCCAATTACTACACCGGGACGGGCAGTGAAAATATTCACAGTCACTTCCTTAACGGTCCGCTCGATGCCAACATTGGACAAGCTGGCATGGCCAAGACGCTTGTTCAAGTAGCGACGGATCATCATATCTTCATAAAGAAGATCCGCGAAGCTTTTTTCAGCATACCACCTGGAGTTCCAGGTTCTAATGACGCCGAGTCTAAATCCGACTGGATGGGTTTTCTGTCCCAATATCTACCTCCGCTTAATCCGACACAACCACAGTCAAGTGGCTTAGTTTTTTCTCGATACGGAACGCACGCCCTTGCGCGTGAGCCCTGATGCGCTTCATCAATGGGCCCGCGTCCACGGTAATGGTCTTGACAACCAAATTCTTACCCTTGGAACCACCGGCGTCGCTTTTAACTTGAAAGTTGGCAACTGCCGATTTCAAAACCTTGTCCACCATTCCGGCGCATTTCTTTTTGAGCTTGAGACCATAGAGAATGCCGATAGCGGTCTCCACAGGCTTGCCCCGAACCATGTCCGCCACCTGCCGCATACGGTTGGTGGAGGAGCGTAGATACATACCTTTTGCGATAGCTTCCATCGTGACTCCCGTTATTTCTTATCACCCGAGGCAGCAGATGCCGAGGGCTTAGCTTTCTCAGTTTTGACATGGCCACGAAAGGTACGCGTTTGAGCGAACTCACCGAGCTTATGCCCTACCATATTCTCAGAGATGAACACGGGAATGAATGTCTTGCCGTTATGAACGGCGATGGTGTTCCCAACAAAATCAGGGGAAATCGTGGAACGACGGCTCCAGGTTTTGATGGCACCTTTTTTGGTAGCGGTGTTCATATCCGTCACCTTTTTCATCAGGTGACTGTCGATGAACGCGCCTTTTTTTAGCGATCTCGTCATGCTATAACCCCTTAAACGTTCTTCGGACGGTGACGAACGATAGACCTATCGGTTCGCTTATTGTTTCGGGTCTTCTTGCCCTTGGCTTTTTTGCCCCAAGGCGATACCGGATGGCCGCCACCGGAAGTTCTGCCTTCGCCACCACCCATGGGGTGATCGACAGGATTCATTGCAACGCCACGTACTTTCGGGCGCTTGCCTAACCAACGGGAACGACCGGCGGATCCACTGATAACATTATTGTGATCATGATTGCCGACGCTGCCAATGGTGGCCTTACAGTTAAGCGGAATATGGCGAATTTCTCCGGAAGGAAGCTTGACCTGTGCCATGCCACCTTCTTTGGCGACGATTTCGGCTTGGGTGCCAGCGGAGCGGGCGATTTGCGCGCCCTTACCGGGTTTGAGTTCGATATTGTGAATGTATGTGTTCAAAGGAATTTTGCTTAAGGGCAACACGTTGCCAGTTTCTAAAGCTGCGTCTTCCTTGTTCACAACAACATCGCCAACCTTGAGACCTTCAGGGGCAATGATATAGCGCCTTTGGCCATCGATATAACGGACCAGTGCAATGTTAGCTGAACGATTGGGATCGTATTCAATTGTTTCAACTGTACAGGACATGCCCACACGATCGCGCTTGAAGTCGACCAAGCGAAGGAGCTGTTTGTGTCCGGAACCGCGGCGACGCATGGTGATGATACCACGGTTGTTGCGACCGGCCTTTTCCATTCTGCCCTTGGTTAGGGGCTTGTAGGGGTCGTTGGTGGTAATTTCGCTGAAGTCCAAGATTTTCTTGTACCTCTGCGTCTCCGTCAACGGCCTATATGACTTAAGCGGCATCTTATTCTCCCAGAGGCGACTTTATTCGATTTCCTGGATCGTGTCGCCTTCAACAAGGCGTACGACCGCTTTTTTCCAGGCACTACGGCGACCGAGCATTCCTCGGGTGCGCTTCAGTTTACCCTGCACATTAATAGTATTCACGGCTTCAACCTTGACCTGGAAACGGGCCTCAATAGCCTGCTTGATCTCGATCTTATTCGCCGAAGTCTTGACCTTGAACACGTACTGGTTCGTGGCCGCACGGATAGCGGTTGATTTTTCCGTCATCCATGGGAACTCCAAAATTTCCTTAGTGGCTTTCATGTTTCCCCTTAAGCTGCTTTCGCGGCTTTGCCGACTTTGGTGGCCTTAACAGCATCGTCGCCGTTGGCTTCTGTTGTCAGGGCCTTAAGAGCCGAATCCGTAAAAATAATGTTCTTGGCGTTAATGAGCGAGTAGGTATTCATATCCCAAACGCGCTGTACCAAAATATCAGGGATATTGCGGGCTGCCAGGATAAGGTTTTCGCTGGTCTCGGAAACAAAAAACAAATTCTTTTGTCCAGTCAAAGCCGCGGTCTTCAATACCTTTACCAAATCTTTTGTTTTAGGAGCCGCAAGTGAGAGCTGCTCGAAAACGTAAATGCACGACTCATTGGCCTTCATGGTCAGGGCCGACAACAGCGCACGGCGCTTTACTTTTTTATTGATGTCGCGTTTGTATAGATGAGGAATGGGACCATGGGCTTTGCCACCGCGCGCCCAGTTAGGAGCCGTATTGGATCCCTGTCTGGCATTTCCCGTTCCCTTTTGTTTCCAGGGCTTTTTACCACCGCCGCTTACTTCGGCGCGTGTTTTGGTTTTATGGGTGCCCTGGCGCTGATTGCCCAAGTATACATCCACCGCATTGTACATGGCGGCTTCGCTGATGGGCTGCTCGAAATGGCTGGCGGGAAGGTCGATCTCGGCCTTATACGCACCATCGGCGGCATGGAGTTTTGCCTTTGCCATGTTACTGCTTCCTCACGATGACTTTGCTGTTTTTGCATCCAGGCACTGCGCCACGGACAAACAGCAGGTTCTTTTCGACATCGACTTTCACGACATCCAGATTCTTAACGGTTTGCTTGCGATCCCCGTGGTGACCGGCCATGCGCTGACCAGGAAATACGCGACCAGGATAGGTATGTGCACCGATGGATCCAGGCTGACGCGTATTTTGCGAACCATGGGTAGTGGGGCCGCGTTGGAACTTATGCCGTTTGATGGTACCTGCAAAGCCACGTCCCTTGGTGGTACCAATGACAGTGACTTCCTTGTCCGATTCGAAAATCGAAACATTGTACTGAGCGCCTACGGCCCAATCCTTGAGGTCATCCAAGCGGAATTCAGCCATGTTTTTACCGACTGCTATTCCAGCCTTTTTATACTGGCCGATTGTAGCTTTGGTCATGGATTTCTCACGGCCTGTGCCGGAGGCGATTTTAATGGCCTTGTAGCCATCTTTTTCCGCCGTCATGAGACCCAGAATGGTTGCAGGCGGCAATTCGATTACCGTTACAGCAACACTGTTGCCTTCTGTGGTGAAGATCTGGGTCATACCCAGTTTAGTGCCGATTAGTCCCAACATATTAAACCTTTATTTCCACTTCTACGCCGGCAGGTAGATCCAGCTTCATAAGCGAGTCGATGGTCTGAGGTGTGGAATCGATAATATCAATCAAGCGTTTATGAGTGCGTGATTCAAACTGCTCCCGCGACGTTTTGTCGATATGCGGAGAACGAATCACCGTGAAAATCCGCTTCTTAGTTGGAAGCGGGATAGGTCCTACGATTTTTGCGCCAGTGTTCCGGGCTGTCCTAACGATATCCGCCGCTGACTTATCGATCATGCGGTGGTCGAACGACTTGAGCCGGATTCTGATTCTTTCTCCTGCCACTGTCAGTTACCTCTTTTTATGAATCCCAAAAAGCCTACTCATGTCACAGAACGGACCCGGCTTCAAGCCGGATCGAATTTTAACTTTTAAACCAATATCTCGGTTACAACACCCGCTCCGACGGTCCTTCCGCCTTCACGTATAGCAAAACGCAGGTCCTTTGCCATGGCAATCGGCGCAATCAATTCCGCCGTAATCGACACGTTGTCACCTGGCATCACCATCTCAACGCCCGCCGGTAAGTCACAGCTACCCGTAACATCCGTGGTACGGAAATAAAACTGCGGACGATAGCCGTTGAAGAACGGCGTATGTCTACCGCCTTCGTCTTTCGACAATACGTAAATCTCCGCCTTGAACTTCGTATGCGGCGTGATGGTGCCGGGTTTGCACAACACCTGTCCACGCTGGATATCCGTCTTTTCCGCGCCG